>JAGGAD010000057.1 GCA_017889625.1 Bacillota bacterium
TGGGAAGCATCGACAAGTTTGCGATAATGAGCAATATGGGGATAATCAAAGGCTTGACTGAAGGTAAGTTAAACACTCGCCCCAGCAAGTACAAACCAATATAAGTTAAGATTGCCAATTGTAGAATATCATTGATTACCCACACTAAAATAATGAGGGATTCAGTGCGCTGAATATAGCGGTTGATATAAACCAACCGGGCTATTTCATAAAAAGGCAGCACCTTTTCTCGCGCCGTTCCGACTCCAAAGGCGGCTATATATCCGGCTAGGGTACAGCTTTTTACACAAGCTCCTATAGCCATACCATATAGGACCGAAGCTTTGACGGTTTGCTCATTTTGAAAACTGACAGCTAATATAATCGGGATAAGCAGTCCTAGGTTGATGCCGGAACTGTGGATTCCGGTTAGAATAATTTTGTCAAGTCCCGGCCCATTCCAGGGGGTTAGATACAATAATTGATACTGAGGAATAAGAAGGAGCAATTCTATTAATCCGGCTAGTATTGACATTGGCATAATTATGTAGCCGGCGCGGGCTATGGGCTCAATACCGATATAGAGAACAATAACGACAATTAAACAATACCAGGCGGTGGCTATCTCAAACGGCAGTTCTGGCAAGGCGGTAATCAAAGTATTTTCGGTAAATTGACGCAGGACTAGGACGGCATCAAGAAAAAAAAGTACCACATAGTAGCACGCAACTAGTCGGGCTAAGGTAAGCCCCAGCAGTTTTTCACAAGCGGAAAAGAAGTCGTTGGATGAATAACGAAAAACATATAAAAATACATAGAGGACAATAACCCCGAGTACCATTTCGACAAGCGGGATCATCCATGTAGCTGTGGTGGCTTGGTCTAGCAGTGGCGACCAGGTGGTCATAAAGATAGAACTGACTGTAGTAGTGACAACTAGCGTCAATCCCTCGGCTACTCCCATTCGACCCGGTTGGAGGCTCATGAATCATCATCCTTTTTTACAGGTGTCTCTTTTGTCCAAAGCCGGCTGATACTGGCTTGTTTTTTTATATCCTGTGGGCTAAGTTCATCTGGCCGGCGTTCTTGAGAGTAAACCGGGCCGCGTACGACCACGTCATAGCCGTGGCCAGTTTTAGGTCCTACCGGAGCCATATAGGGTACTCCCAAAGACTTCATGCTACACAGAAAAACGGTTATAAGGAATAAGCCGCTAGCCATTCCCACCAGACCGAGAAGAGCTGCTAAAATTTCAAAAGCAAATCGAACTAGTCGTAGGGTGAAGGATAAGCTATAATCCGGAATAATAAATGAGGCCAGCCCGGTAACGGAAATGATGACGACCGTGATTGGACTGACAATATTAGCGGCAACTGCCGCTTGACCGAGGATGATGGCGCCAACAATGCCAATGGTTGACCCGAGCATACCGGGAACTCTGATGCCGCCTTCGCGCAGTAGTTCAAAGGCAAGCTCCATCGCAGCAATTTCGACAACGGCGGGAAAGGGGACCCGTTCCCGGGCACCGCCAATGGCTAAAATGAGTTCGGTGGGTAAGGCCTCTTGGTGAAAATAGCTTATAGCCAAATAAAAAGCAGGCAGCATGGTGGTAATAATGGCGCCAAGAAGCCTAATCAGGCGGCTGAAACTTCCTGCCAGCCAGGAATAAGAGAAATCTTCCGCGGCGTGAAAGAGGGTGAAAAAGGTTATCGGTGCTACTAACGCGAATGGTGAGCCATCAAGAATTATTGCCAACCGGCCTTCAGTAAGCGCGGCCGCGACCCGGTCAGGCCGCTCGGTGGATAGCATTTGGGGAAAAGTGATTAGAGATTTATCTTCGAGAAACTTTTCAAGTGTCCCTGAATCTGAAATGGCATCGATATTTAGACTATTGAGACGGCGGCGACATTCGGTTGTTAGGGCCGGATTAATTACTGATTTAAGATACATAAGCGCGCACAGGGTATTACTGCGGGTGCCGATGGTGAATAGTTCGGTGGTAAGATCGTTGGTGCGAAGGATGGACCGTATCAAACCGGTATTGACTCGCAGGGTTTCGGTAAAGCCGCTTTGGCTGCCACGCACCGATTGTTCCATAGTTGGCCGGTCAATACTGCGGTGTTCTTGACCTTTGGTTTCAATCAGCAGAGCTTTGTCGAGGCCGTCGAAGAGGATGATTGTATCACCAAGATTAATTCCGCTCACTATTTCGCCGATGGTATGTACTAATACTGTTTGCTCAGAGGGCAGATATTGGTTGATAAGTTGGCCTAAAAAGTCTTTAGCGCTAAACAGTGGATTAATTTTGTATAATGACATTAATGGTTGGAGAATCCCCAGATTAATTTTTTTCCTGTCGACAAGACCTTCAATAAATGCTAGTTTAGCGGTAAACGGTGCAGCTGCTGGAAAATTTATATTTCGCAGAACCAGATCTTTATTCTGGGGCCAGTTATAAAGGCGTTTAAGTAATATTATATTTTCCTCAAGACTGGTGCTTATGGTTTGGTCAAGGCGGGACTGTCTAGAACTGTATGTATCAATGATGGGGGATAAATCACTTTGCTGTTTTTCAAGAGCGTTGTATTCCATTTTGAAGTCTTGGAGTTTATCTAAGTGCAACGGTGATTGTAGGAACTGTTCTGCTGTTTGTAGTAACTTAGTCAAGCGTCTGGCGTAGCGGAGAAGCGCTTGAAGTTGCTCTTGGTTAACCCCGAGTTCGTTAGAATGAATATTAGTGGAAGGCTCATTTTCCTGTAATATGAATGGCTGTGAAACTTTTGGGGGATGAAATAGAACTAATTCTTTTAGTGCCTTGAAGTTTTTGCTAAAAATATTCATGCTATCCATCCTAAAAGGATTATTAGTCTGTAAGAGGTCTAGTCAATAGTGGTATTATTTGCAAAAAGGGAATTTTGTATAAGTATAGTTAAGTGGTGCTCTTAACACAAAGATAACATTGGCTTAACACAACAGGGACGAGAAAATTTTATAATGATGTTGTACATAAATTTATTAGGGAGGCATCATAAATGAAGTTTTCCACGAAAACGAAAATAGCGGCGCTCGTATCGGCCTTGGTACTTACTACCGGACTTTTGGGCGGCTGTGGTGGTAGTACGAAAGAACCTGCTACCGCTGAAATCCAAGGAACGGTGACTGCGTCTGGTTCTACAGCTCTTTTGCCATTGCTAAAACCGGCGCAGGAAGAATTTCAGAAAAAGAATAATAAGGTTACGGTCAATATTTCTGGCGGTGGTTCCTTTACCGGTATGAACCAAGTTGTATCAGGCGCGGTAAACATCGGTAATTCAGATGTTGCTGTTCCTGATGAATTGAAAGACAAAGGCTTAGTCGATCATCAAGTAGCGGTGGCACCTTTTGTATTTGTTGTAAATCCAAGTGTAACGGTAGATAACCTTACCCAACAGCAATATGTCGATATCTTGACTGGTAAAATCACCAACTGGAAAGAAGTTGGCGGTAAAGATGAGAAGATCACCATTATCCATCGGGCAAAATCTTCGGGGTCAAGGGCAACTATTGCTGACATAGTTTTAAAGGGTGCGGCCTTTACGGATAACGCCGTAATCCAGGATTCCAACGGCGCTGTACGGGCTGGTATTGCCAGCACTCCTGGGGCTATTGGTTATATTGATGCTGCCTATGTTGATAATACGGTTAAAGGTTTGGCCTATAATGGTGTAAAATATTTGCCTGAGAACGTAATTAACAAAACATATCCAGTATACGCTTATGAGCATATGTACACTAAAGGTGAAGCCGATGGTCCGGTAAAAGCGTTTATTGACTATGTTCTGAGCAAAGAATTCCAGGAAACGTATGTTGAGAAAAATGGCTTCTTGCCGATAACCAAAATGAAATAAAATAATACCTTTATAACCTTTCTCCTTTGTAATATATAAACAGTAATGTCGCGCTCTTTAGAGCGCGACATTACTGTTTATATATTGCCAATCTATTTATGGCTGGCTGTCAGTTAACGAAGGACTTAACAAAAACTTAACGCGGGATTAACATTGCAAGCGCAGTCATTCATTATAATAAAAGGGGAATAGACATGGTTTAGACAGGATGTGAACTGGTTGAAAGCAACAACGTTAGATTATCACAGACTTAGGCTTGGATATGATCGTTATGTTCGGTACTTATTATTTGTTTGTGCGTTTTTGATGACCTTTATCATTTTATCAATCATAATTTTTGTGGGTAAACAGGGGCTTAGCACTTTTGCCGATGTTAGTCCGGTGGAGTTTTTCTGCAATACGAAATGGGATCCGGGGGATGGTCAGTATGGGGCGCTGAGTTTTATTGTGGGGTCGTTATTGGCCACGATGTTAGCGGTGGTTATTGGCGCGCCGCTTGGATTGACTGGGGCAGTCTTTATGGCGAAAATTGCGCCGCCATGGCTGCGGGAAGTCATGCGTCCAGCTACTGATTTGTATGTAGCAATTCCATCGGTAGTTTATGGATTCATTGGACTAACTATTATGGTACCATTTATTCGAACTTACTTTCATGTTGGTACGGGCTTTGGTCTATTGGCTACTTCGATTATTTTAGCAGTTATGATATTGCCAACCATTATAAGTATCTCGGAGGATGCGATAAGGGCGGTACCGCGCCCGTTGGAAGAGGCTAGTCTGGCCCTCGGGGCTACTAGATGGCAGACTATACGCAGGGTGCTGCTGCCTGCAGCGATGCCGGGAATATTAACGTCAATTGTTTTAGCAATGGCTAGGGCTGTGGGAGAAACGATGGCCGTGCAAATGGTTATTGGTAATACGCCGCTATTGGCAAAGTCGTTGTTTACACCTACTTCAACATTGACTAGTGAGATTGTTATTGAAATGGGCAATACTCCATTTGGGTCGGCTTGGGGGAACTCGCTATTTCTGATGGCGTTAGTATTGCTTTCATTATCGCTGATAATGATTGTGGCCATTCGTAGACTGGGTCGGGGGAGGGTGGTATGATGTCGGCACGTATTTGTGATAAAATTGCTACTGGGGCAGCGTGGCTGGCCGCTGCTGCCATTCTTGGTATTTTAGCTTCCTTTCTAATATATATGTTATATAAAGGGTTGCCGGTATTGAGCTGGCAATTTATTACCGGTATGCCAAGTGACATGCGAGCTGGTGGCGGGGTAGGACCAGAACTTTTTAACTCCTTTTATATATTAGTCTTGTCAATGGTGATTTCGTTCCCGGTGGCTCTGGGAGCAGGTATCTATTTAGCTGAATATGCCGGGCGCGACCGATTGACAGATTTAATTAGGTTAAGCACTGAGATGTTGGCAACAGTCCCTTCTATTGTGCTGGGCCTTTTTGGAATGATAATTTTTATTAATTATCTTGGTTTTGGTATTGGTATTTTAAGTGGGGCGTTAACCTTATCTTTGCTAAATATACCAGTGTTAGTACGAGTAACTGAGGAATCGCTTAGAACTGTTCCGGCGTATTATCGTGAAGCTAGTCTGGCTCTTGGCGCGACAAAATGGCAAACTATTTGGCGGGTCGTATTACCCAATGCTTTGCCAGGGCTAATTACCGGCATAACGTTAACCGCAGGCCGGGCGATGGGGGAAACGGCGATTCTAATTTTTACGGCTGGAACAACGGTATCGCGTCAATTGGGTGATTTTGATGTATTTGCTGCTGGGGAAACTTTGGCGGTACATTTGTGGTATGTCATGGGCATTGGGTTAGTACCTGATCGAGCTGATATTGCGAATGGTATCGGCGCGCTATTGATTATTACTATCTTGGTGTTTAATTTGGCCTTTACAATTCCTGGTCGAATACTGCAAAAGAAAATGACAGGTTCGCGAAATTAACAGTGAAAATAGTGGTGCCGATAATGTTAAGTCTAAACAATAACAAGACTTAATATTATCGGCACTTTGTTTTGAAAAAACGCTAATAATGTTAATTGTATGTTAACTATTTAACCAATGCATGTAAAATAATCAATAAAAATGGTAACATTGCATTATATTGTAAAAAAGGAGTGTTGCTATGCGCGCCAGAATGAGAAATTTATGTAATAGACTCATGCCGGTAATGGAGTTCGCTAACCAGCAACTAAAGTCGCTTAGTGCTCGAATGACAATTTTTATGGTGTTAGCTTGTGCCATACCGATGTGTTTAGCGGGCTGGTATTTTACTGAACAGATGACGAAACAACTTACGCAAACCGCGCTTGATCGCAACAATAAAGTGGCGGAACGGGTAGCTAGTGATCTCGGCAGCTCGATTCGAAACAAAATGAATTTTCTTACCGTCATGGTAGGTAAGGAAGAAATTAGACGGCTTGATTTGGAAGGTTCGAAAAACTTTATAAAACAGCTTCAGCCTTATTATGGAGGAAATGATGTTCTTTTTGTTGCCAATAGGGAAGGGCAGCAAATTGCCCGTACCGATGGTGCTGTACCGGTAAATATTGCGGAGCAGGACTATTTTAAGACTGCTATAAGTGGTACGCCGAATTTTTCCTCGCCGATTACTAGCCAAGTTACTGGTGCCTTGACTATTACTGGTGTGGCACCGGTCTACGGTGAGAAAAATCAAGTTATTGGCGTGGTTGGGACCAATGTGACGTTAGAGAGTATGACCAATTTTGTTGAACAAATTCTATCGCAAAACCCAGGTTACATTATTAAGGTAATTGACAAACAAAAGGTGGCAGTGGTAGATCAGTCTGATGTTAGTGCAGTACAGGAGCGAAGGG
This sequence comes from Bacillota bacterium, assembly GCA_017889625.1. Classification (GTDB taxonomy): domain Bacteria; phylum Bacillota; class Negativicutes; order Sporomusales; family CTSoil-080; genus CTSoil-081. The sequence goes on from JAGGAD010000057.1 coordinate 6,730, forward strand.
TCCTTGAAGATAACTTTTACCAAGAGGCGGTGGAAAAGGAGACCGGAAGTTGTGTTGGCGTTTTCCGGGGACAGGAGTACTTGGTTTCGTACCGCCCGATAAGTGGCACCCAATGGCTCGTGATTACCCTTTATCCTAAGGCTGGGGTAGTTAATGAGGTTTATGTGATGGTCGAACGCAGCGTTTTGTTTATGGTGGTTGTAGTGTTTATTATGGCAGTCCTTGGCTTTATCAATGTCAGACGATCATTAGGCTCGTTGCGGTGCTTGGATATTGGCGCAAAAAGGGTGGCAAGTGGTGATCTTACTTATGGTTTGGACATACATACGGATGATGAAATCGGTACGGTCGCCAGGGCTTTTAATGGCATGACTGTCAGTTTAAGAAAAATGGTTAATTCAGTAAAACGATCGGTAATATTGATGCTTGAAGCATCGTGCAAGGTAAATGATGCTGCAAAACAGTCCGGCAATGCGGCGGCTGAGGTTACGGCCGCTATTCAGGAGATGGCGAAAAAAATTAGTTACCAAAGTAATGAAACTCATGCGACCAAAGGTCTTTTGACTAATTTGGTTTCAATTACGGACAGTGTTGCGAGAAGCATTCGCGAAGTCACCGGGGCAACGGACCAAGCTTCAAAAATAGCGATAGATAGTCAAAAGGTAGTGGAACAAACCGTGCAAAAAATGCAATGCCTTAAAGCCGAGGTAGCGACAACCTCGGCGACGATAAAGCTATTAGATAATAGTGCGGCGGAAATTGGTGATATAAGTGGTATTATTACCGGCATTGCTAAAGAGACAAAATTGTTAGCGTTAAATGCAGCGATTGAAGCGGCGCGAGCTGGTGAGAGCGGGAATGGTTTTAGGGTGGTGGCAAGTGAGGTTAAGAAACTGTCGGAACAATCGGCGTTGTCAGCGATAAGTATTACGATGTTAATTAAAAAGATTCAAACAGAAACGGCGGCTTTGGTAGCCGCCGTTGAAGAGAGCTGTATTCAAGCTGAGCAAGGTGCTAAAGTAGCAGCCGGACTGGGGGGAGCTTTTGAGCAGATAGTACAAGCTATTGACAATGTCGAGGTTCAGGCCGGTACCATCAGTCAGGAAACGGAAAACCAGGTGGAGCTATGCCGTCAAGCCTTTACTGCGGTGGCTAACATCAACCGTTTATCTGAAGAAAATACGGTCAGCACCCAGGAGATTGTTGCCGTTAGTGAGCAGCAAGCGGCGACGGTGAAGGAAATTGCGGTGTCATTAGGTGAACTTGACGATATGGCCGCTGAACTAAAATTGATGATTGCTAGCTTTCGGGGATAGCTTCAGTGCTTTTTACAATAAGAGTTGGGCAGGTTGAATAATGTAATACATGGTTACTGACACTACCGAGAAGAAATCCGGTAAAACTGTTGAGGCCGCGGCGTCCCATGACAATTAGTGAATAATTTTCGTTCGCGGCGATGTCGACAATGAGTTTGCCGGGAGGGCCGTATTCAAGCCGGGTAGTAATTAGACCGGGGTAATCAGATAAGGCTTGTTGGGCTTTTTCCAAAACTAATTCGCCGCTTTTTTCTAAATTATGGAGTATTGAACGAGGGACGGTTACGGTATCGGACATATTGTAGGATGGAAGATCGTAGTAATTTTGAATAATATGGAGTAAGGTAATTCTACTGTCGAATTTTTTGCCTAACGTCATGGCATACTGTGCCGCCTTAAGTGCCATGGGCGAACCATCGGTGGGAACAAGAATTTTAGTAAGCATGATAAAAAACCTCCCCATTATAAACACATTATAGACATAATATTCGGTCAAATGGTTGGTATATCCTGCTGCTTTTTGGGGTAAATAAGCCGGGGTTAGTATATTTCGGCTATTATTTTACCAGTTTCGCTTAAATCATAGCCGCCCATCCCGGATACTTCGTTATGGAAACTGGTTGATTTAAGAATTGATAATAAGGCCTGAAACTGGGGCTTGCCAACATCTTCTTTGCGGATAACTAAGTCGTAGCGCTCTTTTTGCAGGGGAACAAAATCAATTTCTTGAACTTGAAGGGCGGCTTTTTCAATGCCTAGGCCGGCATCAGCTTCGTTTCTGGCTACACAACTGGCTACAGCCAAATGGCTCATTTCCTCGTGGCCATAGCCGACAATACTTTGGTGATCAATACCAAACAGGCGTAGTTTTTCGTCAAGCAATACTCGAGCGCCTGATCCACGTTCACGGTTGACAAACATCACACCTTTTTTTGTTAAGTCCTCCCAGGAATTGATCGCCTTAGGGTTGCCTTTGGCCACATAAAAGCCTTCAAATCGGTAGGCGAGATTAATAAGTATAGTGCGGTGTCCAGGCAAGATGCGGCGAACATAGGGCACGTTATAAGTGTCACTGTCGCTGTCCCAAAGATGGGTGGTAACGGCGTTGGCACTGCCGCGGTAAAGGGCTAATAATCCGTCCAGACTGCCGCTGTAATTGCGAAGAAAAGATAGCTGTGGCAGTTGCTTCTCAAGATGACGGGTAAGAATATCGAGAATAATATCTTGGCCGCAAAGGATTAGCCCGTCTGGGGCCGTTTGCCGACCAGGTACGGTTGCAGTATCAAGTGGCGGTGTGCTAGATGCGCCTTTCGAGGTTTTAATATATACTTCTAGATCGGGGGCTTCGACTCGTACTTTGCGGCCAATGCGATAAGCTGGTAGATCACCACGCTTAATCATCTCATATACAGTAAAACGGGAAATTTTTAGTAGTTTAGATACTTCTTCGGGGGTATAGGAAATGGTTTCGTTCATGGAAACACCTCATCTAAGTTTGATATAGGTTGTATAATAAAAAAAATCTTAAAGTGTCTTGCAAATATATAACCGTGGATAGTATAATAACACCATAATGTAGTGTTTGGTTTTGTTAGTCGATGTTAGTTGTTGTATGCAGCTGATAAATAGAAATAACTATACTTTAATTGTAATTTGGCGACAATGTTGTGTCAACTAACATAGTTGTGTTTGGCTATGTTAGTTGACTTTTGTTGTTTGTTAATAAATATATAATTTTAGGGGGCAGATTGCAAATGAAAAAATGGATTTTATTAGCTATTACGTTAGTGATAGGCATAGTTTTGACTGGTTGTGGCGGAAATTCTCAGCCAAATCAGTCGGAAGCTAAGGTAGAACTTAATGTTTCAGCAGCTGTTAGCATGAAGGATGCATTAGCGGAAATTCAAAAGAACTATCAGGCGAAAAATCCTAATGTAACGTTAGTGTATAACCTTGGTGCCTCAGGGACATTGGAAAAACAGATCGAAGAAGGCGCGCCGGCAGATATCTTTATTTCGGCGGCAACTAAGCAAATGGACGACTTAGATGCAAAAAATCTTATTGATAAAGCTACGCGAAAAAATCTTTTAGAAAATAAGTTAGTGCTTGTTGTTGCACCGAACTCGACGTTAGCGATAGCTAAATTTGAAGACTTAGCTAAAAGCGAGGTGCAGAAGTTTGCGGTTGGTGAACCTAGTGTTGTGCCAGCGGGGCAGTATGCTAAAGAAGTATTAGAGAAGCTTGGCCTTTGGGCTGGAATAAAAGATAAAGCGGTATTAGCCAAAGACGTACGTACGGTGTTAACCTATGTGGAGACCAGTAATGTCGAAGCCGGTATCGTTTACAAGACTGATGCTGCTATAAGTGATAAGGTGAAAATTGTTGCTATTGCTCCGGAAGGCAGTCATAAGCCAATTGTGTATCCGGCAGCGATTCTAGCGGGAACTAAAGAACGAAAAGCGGCGGAAAACTTTTTAGCCTATTTAAGTGGTCCGGAAGGTCAGACGGTATTTGAAAAATACGGATTTACAATGGGTAAGTAAGCGATAATTATATGGCCACCAACCAATAGAAAAGGTGAACAAAGATGATTGAATGGCAGCCGATTATTTTGTCAGTAAAAGTTGCTTTAATGTCGCTGATATTTGTTGCGATCTTAGGAATTGCTTGTGCTTACGCGATGCGGCGATGGGAGTTTGGGGCTAAGGCTTTATTTGAGGCCCTATTCACGTTGCCGTTGGTGTTGCCGCCGGTGGTTACGGGTTTTCTGCTCTTGCTTCTGATTGGCAAGCGTGGCCCGCTAGGGTGGATTTTTAGTGAGTATTTTCATACCAAAATTATTTTCACCCCATATGCGGCAATTTTAGCTGGAACAGTGGTTGCTTTTCCGCTCATGTACCAAAGTACTAAAGCCGCCTTTCAGGGCGTTGATTGCCAATTTGAAGATGCTGCGAGGACGCTGGGGGCTAGTGAGTGGCGGGTATTTTGGACGGTAACTATGCCATTGGCGTGGCCTGGCCTTGTGGCTGGGTTGGTGCTGAGTTTTGCCCGGGCGTTAGGCGAATTCGGTGCTACTATCATGGTGGCTGGTAATATTCCGGGAAAAACTCAGACTTTACCGCTAGCGATATACTTTGCTGCTGAATCGAATGATTTAGGTACTGCCGGTCTTTATGTAGTAATTATCAGCGTTATCACCTTTACGGCAGTGTATTGGTTAAATGTTTGGACAAAAAATAGGGTAAAAGTGTCGGTCTACAGGGGGATGTTTTGATGCTAACTGTTGACATTATAAAAACCTTGCCTGACTTTAGGCTGCAATTGAATTTTACAGTAGCAAATAGTATTTTGGTGTTACTTGGCCCATCTGGCTGTGGTAAAACAACCACTTTACGTTGTATTGCTGGATTGACCTGCCCCGATGACGGCACAATTACTTTTGGCAAAGAGATTTTTTATTCTGGATCAAACCAGATTTTTGTTGCCCCTAAGGATCGCAATATTGGCTATATGTTTCAGGACTATGCCCTATTTCCGCATATGAATGTAAATAATAATATTTGGTATGGTGTAAAACAAAAGACTGTTGAAATTAAGCAAAGCTATGACAAGTTGGTTGAGTTATTAAAAATCGGGCATCTGGCCAATCGGGCAATTCACCAGCTTTCAGGTGGCGAGAAACAGCGGGTAGCCTTAGCAAGGGCACTGATAGCCCAGCCTAAAATATTACTGTTAGATGAGCCGTTGTCAGCGTTAGACTGTGATACTAGGCTGGAATTACGCAGTGAACTAAAAAAAATGCAAGCAATATCTAAGATCCCTTTTATATTGGTAACTCATGATTTAGAAGAAGCCCGATCCATGGGCGATCAGGTGTTGTTTATTGAACGTGGCTTGCAGGTGCCACCGTCAGCTCGCTGGAAAGAGTGTCTGTGTGGTCGCGAGAAACTAGGATAATAAATGACGCATTTTTTGCTTGAATGCGTAAATAATACTTTGATGTCATGCTAAGTAATGATATCAAAGTATTTTTTTGTGCCGTATAAATAAGGTGGAAATTGTGGCAGACTGCTAGATAATAAAGAAAAACTACCCTGCGATTTTGGCGTAAGAAAAATTTGGTAAAATAGACATGGTAATTATAGACATGTATTAATGGTAGTGATATAATGAAAACTCAACCTAAAAGATAAGTTGAGTTTTTATAGAAGATTTATGTTTAAGGAGTGAGTGAATGGATAAAACAAAAGCTCTAGGGGAGGAAAAGGTATCATCCCTGTTATGGAAGTTTTCAGGACCGGCTATATTTGCCATGATGGTAAATGCACTATATAATGTTGTGGATAGTATTTTTGTCGGGCATGGTGTGGGTGAGATTGGTCTTACTGCGGTTACTATCGCCTTTCCGATGATGATGGTATTGATGGCAATTGGCATGTTAATTGGTATGGGGTCATCGACCTTGGTTTCCATCAGGTTGGGAGAAAATAATAAAGAAGCAGCGGAATTAATTTTAGGTAATGCGTTTACCTTGATTATGGTCTTGGTTTTAGCAACAACCGCAGGTAGTTTGATTTTTCTTGATCCTATCCTAATTAAATTAGGCGCTGCTCCCGATGTTTTACCGTATGCTCGGGATTTTGCCAGGGTTGTCCTTGGTGGCAGTATTTTTATGCATATTAGTTTTGGCTTGAATAGTATTATCAGAGCACAAGGTGATCAAAATACGGCGGTAGCGACCATGCTGGTATCGGCGTTTCTGAATATGATTTTAAATCCACTGTTTATTATTGGTCTTCATATGGGGATCAAAGGGTCGGCATGGGCAACTGTTATTGCTCAGGCTGTTGCTGCTACTTGGGTTATGGTTTATTTTATTCGTGGCGGTGGCACGCTTAAACTTAAAATTAAATGTATTGGCTTGAGGCTGGATATAGCTGCGGGTATTTTCAAGATTGGCATGTCCGGATTTTTAATGCAAATTACTAATAGTTTGGTAATGGTTATTGTGAACTATCAATTAATCGCTCATGGCGGAAGTATTGCAATAGCGGCGTATGGTGTCCTTAATCGGATAATTATGATGACCTTGATGCCGGTATTGGGCATAATGCAGGGCGCTCAGCCAATCATTGGTTATAATTATGGGGCAAAAAAGCTTGGCCGAGTGATTACTACTTTAAAACTAGCAACACTCTCCACAACGGCAACCTGCGTAGTGTGTTTTATTTTGGTTGAACTATTCGCAGTGCAAATTATGCATGTCTTTAGTGATAATGCTGAATTAGCGACAGTGGGGGCGTATGCTATTAGGATTAATCTTTCGTTATTGCCACTGATTGGTTTCCAGATTGCTGGTGCTCAGTATTTCCAGGCTGTTGGCAAAGTAAATTACGCCATTGTACTTAATTTATTGCGGCAGGTAATTTTGTTGATACCGGTGGTTAGTATTCTGCCAGGTTTCATTGGCCTGATGGGAGTATGGCTGGCTGAACCGATTTCGGATTTAGGGGCGGCTATTATAACGGGTATATGTGTGGCTAGGGAACTTAAACGGCTATCTGCAGCACATAAGGCGGAACAATTGTTGCCAAGCTGAAAAACTATTAATTAAATAGCAGAAATTAAAGTCAAAATGCAGTCAACACAAATGTGTGGACTGCATTTTTTCATAGGTTAATCTGAATGTATAATTATATTGCTTCTGGGGTAGGGCTATCAAAGCATTTTAAAAATAGCGGAATTATCGGATTAGAGTTTTTACTTTTCCAGGCCATTACAACATCGACTGGGGCTGAATCTTCGCCAAGGTCAAGAAATTTGAGATCCGGTGTAGCATAGGCCTCTACGCAGCGCGGTAAAATCGAAATACCAATACCTGATTCAATAGACATGAGGACGGACTCCATAGAGCGATGCTGGCTAATTATTTTTGGCGTAATTCCGTGATTAGCAAATGCGGTAACCAATTGGTCAATAGGTTCTGGACCCTCGTCGCGTGACATAAAAACAAACTTTTCATCGGCGATTTCACAAAGGTCTATTTTTGTTTTATTGGCTAAGGGATGGTCATAGCGTACTACTGCGGCAAGAAAATCGGTATATAATGTTTTCCAGGAAAAGTCTTTAGGATTAAGATTAAAGGCCAGCAAACAGGCCGTATCAATGTGGCCTTGTTTGAGAGCATTAGTAAGCGGCCAAAGGGTATACTGGGTTAAACTAAGATCAATGTTAGCGTGGTTATGACGAAATTTGGTTACTATTGGGGGTAAAAATTTTTTCGCGGCTTCAGCCATAAATCCAATTTTAATATTGCCAATCATGCCGGAACGAACACGGCGCGTTGCTACTACCGCTTCTTCGGCTTTTGCCAGTATTTCATTAGCCTCTTTAAGAAAAACTTGTCCTGCTACTGTAAGCCGTATCGAGCGACCATTGCGATCGAATAATTTTACCGCTAGATACTCTTCGAGTTCGGCAATCTGCTGGCTTAAAGTTGGCTGAGTAATATAAAGATTTTTGGCGGCTTCGGTAAAATTAAGATGTTGTGCAGCGGCGATAAAATAACGTATTTGGCGTAATTCCATGGGTACCCCCCTTAAATCTAAAAAGGAAATGGTATATAATTCTGTATTTTTATTAAATTTGTATAACAGTATTTAATAATTAATATAATAGTTTGGTCATCTATACAATTATAACAAAATAGACCGGAAAAAGAAATGATCTGGGCATACTTCTTAATTAGAGAAGGAGTTATGTTGTGCGGCTGGTAGCTGTGGCTATCCGGAAAGTATCATGAGTATCTTTCTCAGCCGGATATTACTCTGAGTGTAATGGCACAGTTAATCTTGATGCAGGTGTAGTTGTAACTAAAACGGCCAGCGAAATTAAATATATTTCTGGAATAAATGAAGTTTAAATGGAGGATTTTAACTTTTGGTGTAGTATTAAACGGAGTAAGAAGTATTACAATATATTCAGATAAATTTGCTTGAGGTCTCCTTTTATTCAATAGGTCTTATCTATCGGATAAAAGGAATAAACTATTTCCACTAAGGTGGCAGAAAGCGTTATTATAAATGAGGAATATGATTGAATAATTAAATTATTTCCGAGTAAGTTCAGCAAGTAACAAAGTTGCCTGCTTGAATTTAGTTTATAAACATTAATTATTTGGAGGAATACAAAAATGGGAAAAAAAGTATTTGTTGATCTGGCGCATCCTTTCAGTGCAGAAATTCCCCGCTGGCCTTATTTTGACAAGCCGGTAATCGATAATACGCACACC
>JAGGAD010000099.1 GCA_017889625.1 Bacillota bacterium
CAGCAGGAATCTAACTAAAAGCAAAGAAAATTACTATACTAGATGTCTAAATTATCCGTTCGTATAAATTCAAAGGTGGGTATTATGGCAAAAATATTGATAGTCGATGACGAAGCTACCACTCGCAATACTCTTTCCTGGTACTTACAAAAAGAAGATTTCCAAGTATTCACATCTGTCAATGGCGAAGATGCTCTATTAATGGAAACCTCGATTCAACCCGATTTAATTATTCTTGATATTATGATGCCAGGAATGTCAGGCTGGGAGGTTGCTAGAAATATTCCGCGTAAAGTACCAATCATTTTTCTTACTGCATTAGGTCAGGAAACCGATAAGCTTACTGGTTTTAATCTAGGTGCTGACGATTATGTCACCAAACCCTTTAGTCCGCGAGAGCTGGTAGCACGAATAAAGGTAACTTTACGTCATTATGGAAAATTCAACCAGGAAGATTTCCTCATATTCCCCCCTTTTCAAATTAACGCAAATTCAAAAAGCGTTAAGGTCAACCAAGTACAACTCTGCCTGACTACCAAAGAGTTTGATTTACTTTTATTTTTAGTGCGTCATTCCAATACTATTTTTTCACGTGAAAGCCTAATCACCAATGTTTGGGGCTATGAATATGACGGAGATGCGCGGGTTATTGATACAACTATAAAAAGGTTGCGCCACAAATTAGGTGAACACCGCGATTGTCTAAAAACGATCCGCGGCGCAGGATATATGCTAGGGGTTATTGATAATGCCTAAAAAACACTATTTTTCTCTTTGGTATTTAATGAGTCATGTCACTGCTGTTTTACTAATATTGCTTTTTTTACTAGTGTTTCACATATATATTTTATCTGTATACAAGATTCCCCCCATACTATTCGAAAAACTAGTAAGCGTTCATGAATACCTAGCTCCCCGACTAGAAGAAGGAAGTGTTGACGACTTACCCGTCACTTTAGAAATTATTGGAAAAGCGCTTGGGGGTACAGTGTGGCTGGCCGATATAAACGGTAATCCCTTAGTTGGAACGCCATCCAAAAACTTTTACAGTACCGCTATCCCCTTCCCTTTGCCTGAGCAAAAAACAACTCTGACTACTACCAATTATTCTGATGGAACCTCTCGAATAATTGCCATTAAGGTTAAGGTTCAAGGACAGCCCTCTTATTTAATGGGTGACTTTGGTTATTCAACCATAACAGCATTTTTATACCAAAGAAGCCGGGATTTCATCGCGGCCCCGGCCTTTATTGGCCTTTTAATCTCAACATTGCTTGGATTTTTTATGTATAACCGTTTGAGATTGAATATTGCGGATATTACAAACGCTGCGGAAGGTTTTGCATCTGGAAACTACGCCAGTAGATCTAAAATTATAGGAAAAGACGAACTGGCACGCCTGGGCCAAACCTTTAATAGTATGGCTGATACGATTGTTCATACCCAACAAACCAGGCGCGAGTTTTTTTCTAATATAGCCCATGAATTAAAAACACCTTTAGGCAATATCCAATGTATTACGGAAAGTCTCCAAGACGGAATTGCCTCAAACGATAGTGAACGTCAGCAATATTTTACGATGATTTGTGATGAAACGGCTAAGTTGAACCATATGGTAAACAACCTTTTAGACCTCGAGAAACTTGAGACTCAACAACATCACTTTTCCAAACAACTAATAGATTTAAAAGAGCTCCTGCTTCAACAGGAAGCCAGCATTAAACCACTGTTACAAAAAAAAGAGCTTTCGTTAACTCTTCGTTTAGATACTGACAAACATTATATTCTGGCTGATGGAATCAATTTGACAAAGGCTCTCGAAAATTTTTTGGTAAATGCTATAAAATGGTCTCCCCCTTCATCTAATATCGATTTAGCATTGACTGAACAGGGAGACCATTTATTAATTTCTATTTCTGATCGGGGACCGGGAATTCCAGAAAAAGAAATTCCTTTTATTGGAGAACGTTTTTACCAAAGCCAACAGCCTCATAACTTTTTCGCAGGAGGAACCGGACTGGGGCTGGCTATTGGCCGAAGTTTAATAACTAGCATGGGAGGAACGTTCGCAGTCTTAAGCAAGCAGGGACAAGGAACTACTTTCACGTTATCTTTCCCCATAGCAACATGATTTCAATAGCAAGTTGCTGAGAAATTGTTCTGTTTACGACAAACAAGAACGAAGTTTAAGAACGGCGTCGTACTGGGTGACGGCAAAGTGACGATAATGAAAAAGTATGCAAAAGCCCCGCGCCGCTTCATTAGGATCGGCGCGGGGCTTATATGATTTAGCATTTTAATATTCGGGAGACTGGTTGTTTACCTTAACAATAAGTGGACCTTTAATTACATCCATTACTTTCGCTGGCGATAAGTTGTTTTCAATCAGCTGACGCATGACTTTCATATACGGATGTATATGCCGGAAATATTTCTTATACCCGGCACACAGGTAATTTAGTCCGGCTTCACCGTCCGGCGTCTGTAAAAAACGGTGTTTCGGGCATTCGCCGTGACAGGCAAATTCGGCTTCACAGGTTCGGCAATAACTGGGTAGTCCTTCTTTTTTAGCCAAACCAAAGCGATGCTGCTGTTCTGATTGTACCATTTTTGCCGGTGTAGATATAAGAATATTGCCCAGTTGATATTCAGGGTAAACATAGTGGTCGCAGGAATACACTGTACCGTCATGTTCCATAACCAGCGCCTCACCGCACTGGTTAGCAAACACGCATACTGTAGCCGCTAGCCCCAGCCAGGCTTCTAACGCCCATTCAAAATTCATAACGTGAAGGTTACCTACGTCATTTCTTACCCATTCGTCAAAAATGGTGATAAGGAAATTCCCATATGCTTCCGGCTCGACCGTCCATTGGGTAATGCCTGATGTAGGGTGCGATACAGGTGTCCCGTGACGTAGTCCCAGCTTAACCGCTTTTATATCGGGCTGTCGCTCAACAATCGGGATAAACTGAATAAATTTAACGTCGTTGTTTTTAAAAAACTGATATATGGCTAACGCCTGATAGGCTGATTCTTTGGTGACACAACAAAGTACATTAACCGGAATGTCATGTTTTTGCAATAATCGAAGTCCCTGCATTACTTTGGTGAAAGTCGGTGCTCCCGTTGGGCTAAGCCGGTACCGATCATGAATGGCCTCCGGTCCGTCTAGGCTGAGTCCAACCAAAAATTCATTTTTTTTCAGGAAGTAGCACCAGTCTTCATCTAGTAAGGTTCCATTGGTCTGCAACGAATTAACAATCTTTTTATCACCGGCATATTTTTTTTGTAAAGCAACGGCTTGGCGAAAGAAAGCTACCCCTAATAGGGTTGGTTCGCCGCCCTGCCATACAAAGGGAACTTCCGGGGCTTTAGCGGCTGCTATGTATTTTTGAATATAGGTTTCCAGAACTTCATCTGACATATGGAAATTTTGCGACTGCGAAAATAATGCCGTTTTTTCCGTGTAAAAACAATACTCGCAGTTTAAATTACACTGCGGCCCAATGGGCTTTGCGAGAATATGGGCGATATTGCGGGCTTGTTCCATTCTTATCCCCTCATACGTATTTATTATGCTGGCCCTGATCTTTTCGATACAGGGCCAGTTATTTAGAATTTATCCTCTGGTTAGTTTTAGTTGGCAATTTCTCGTTGGTCGTTTTGCAGTTCATAGGCTACATATTGAAGATTACCAGCAAATGGAAATTCACCTAGTTTCTCATACGCCTTGCTTGCTGGCGTATGCCTGTCTCTCCCAATGTCTAGCGACTCAAATGTCAAATTTACCCGGCACGTTTGTGGCATAGCCACTTCCCCGCTCAGCGTGTCATTAATATACAAGCGTCCTACTCCCGCAAATGGTCCTGTCTTTTTAAACTCGAACTTCAATGTAGATGCGCCAACTGGCACCTCTATGTTCGATTCTGCTTTGTATACGGTCCCGAATAGATTGTACTCATATATCAAATGGTTGTTTTTTAGATATAAGGTATACCCAGCGAATTGATCGCCCATAGCAACTAGAACACCGTTTTGCGTTTTAGCGGTACGGCTTACCGGTACTGTAATCGTGTAAGAGCGGTTGTTAAGTTTAGGAGCGGCATCAGAATTAATTGGTCCCACTCCAGGATAATATTTAAAGTTGTTTCGCGCATTTACTGCGTCCGGAGTTCCGGCAGCCATCTGCGCAAATGACATTTCTTGCAACGACGCGTTATGTTTCTGGGCTTCCTGACCCCAAAGAGCTTGCAAGTCTTTAAGGGTATCGGGATATTCTCCAGCTACATCGTGAACTTCAGCAAAGTCAAGATTAAGGTTATATAGTTCCCATTTGTCCTGCTCGATATGGCACGATCTGCCCCCATGGTATAGTATTGAATGGCGTGTTGGGTTGGCGCTTCCGGATTACTAAAGGTATCGGCAATACTGGTTCCATCCATCGGCAGCTGATCGATTCCCTGGAAGGTCTTCGGGGCCTCAAGGTTCAATTCATCGAGTACCGTTGGGGTAATATCGGTCACATGCACATACTGGCTGCGAATCTCACCGGTTGCCTTGATTTTCTCAGGCCAGTGAATTATCAGCGGGTCACGTACTCCGCCGTTGTAAACTTCTCCCTTATATCCCTTGAACGGCGTATTGCTTACCATCCCCCAGCCGCTTGGGTAAACCGCTTCGAATTTTGGTCCGCCC
>JAGGAD010000100.1 GCA_017889625.1 Bacillota bacterium
TATCGAAAACGGCGTTGTTCTTATCAACAACACGGTCAACGACCCCGCTATTGGTCTTAACGAAATCAAAAATGAAATTCGCTTACTGGAAAGAATCGGCCTTCGCACCATTTCCAACGTCACCAGCGGACCAGTTACAATTAATGGTAGTAGTTCCAACTTTATTATCACCAGAGTACTAAATACCACTTCCAGTGACCAGACCGTCCTAGTAAAAGTATTCAACATTAATACTACGCCTTCTAGTCTGCTAATCTCTCAAGACTTGCCAATTAGCGCTCTCAGTGCCAATCAAGTCATCTACGCCAATAACAGCATGCCTAATTTCTCAGTTGAAATTTTTAATATGACTGCCGGACTGTATCCTACCGCTATTCAGGCAAGCAGCGCATCGCTAGGGGGGCTTATCTCTGCTACCGATCTCAAAACTGCCGATTTTGTTCCCCTCCTCGGCAATGGCCTCGAAGGGTAACACTACTATATCCGCCCGGTTGGGCGGATTTTTCTTTTTCTGGCACATTTAACACATGAACGGCATACAATACCCCATACCAGCAGCGAGGTGAAAACCTATGCCACAAGCTACCAATATCGAACATGTCTGTATAGAGCTTTTCGAGGAACATAACTTAGCTGAACTTTTAGCCGCAACTAAAGTTAGCGGCTGGCAGCCAGTATGGTCAAAATTTGACGAATTGTCTCAGCATCATTTATTTACAACCGACGAAGAAAAACACATCTTTGCCGACTTATTTATGAGTTCTTGTCTATGCGCCCTTAGTGTTGACCAAGCTACCCCCATACTGTGGGACATCATTGATAAATGGTCTAACTTTCGCAAATTACCCGAGCGTAGTGCTACGCTTTCACATAATGAGCAAACAGTAGCGCTATATTTTTGCCTTAAACTCCGCGATAAAATGCAGGAATACCTCTTTCGAACCACGCCCGGTGACCTAAATGCCTTGTCCGAGTCCCAGCAAACAACATTCCTTACCATCTGGCAACAACTATTTCTTAACCCCTTTTCACCGCTCCACATGCTATGGGAAAAGCAGAATCAAGAAATAAGTACATTTACCCCTGCTGATTGGCGACAAAAAGGTTACCCCGGTCTATTAGCAGCCAGTATGTATTACCCGTTAGATGCGGATGATTTTGATATCAACAGCAATGATTTATTTGCGGCCAATAACCCACTTTTTTTAAAAACACTGATTATGCGTTGGATGCTGAATATGCCGTATTTCAACGGCACGCAAAAGCACCGCGATAAGTTGGTTCGCTATGTACCGGAACTCTGCCAAGCCCTGGCCAGTCACCCTGAAATTCTCACCCAGGTCTATTTTATCGGTTTTGTGCAAACGGTAATGACAGGATTTTGGCGCGCCTCCTATATTGGCGGCAACAATGTCCAGGCTTTGTCGGCCTTTGGTGACTTTATTTCAGCGACGGTCAGTTATTATATGATTAACCGCGTCCTTCACCACAGCCGGGATAAATTTGAGCTATTTGTATTCTCGCTTGGTGATTATAGCGATCAATTCAGCCAGCTATATCAAAAAAATAGCGATCATTATCATAAGTTTTCCAACCTCCAGGACTTTACCTCGATCATCAAAGCTGTTCTAGCCAGTAGGCTGGATATTCTTATCTTTACTGATATTGGCATGGATGCTGTCACTTATGCACTAAGCGGCTTGCGGCTAGCCCCGATCCAATGCGCCATGGTCGGTCACGGTACTACCACCGGAATGCCGAGCATCGACTACTACATCAGTGGTGACTTTGAGGCACCTTCAGCCCAGAGCCAATACCGGGAAAAACTAATCCGCCTGCCGAATTTAGGCGCGGCGCAGTATCTGCCGGACAACGCCATTCAGTCGATAAGCCGGGTCGACCTAGGTGTTCCTGACGACGCCGTCCTGTTTATTTCCTGCGCTAACGGCATCAAACACCGATCTGAACGCGAGCGGCTTTATGTTGAAATTCTCCGCCAGGCTCCTAATGCCTGGGTATTAATTAAGCCCTTTACTACTCCCGACGGACTTGACGGACAGTTAATCAAAAGAATCAAATCACTAGCCGCAGCCGCCGGTGTTGCCGACCGCCTGCTAATTTTGCCATCGATCGGCAACTACCGCAGCGTTTTGGGATTACTATCAATCGCCGATGTTCAGCTCGACACCTATCCTTACGGCGGTTGGACTACTAATCTGGAGGCACTATACTCCGGTCTTCCCATCGTTACCCAGGAGGGTGAGCTGTCCCGCAGCCGTTGGGGTGCGGGGATGCTGCGGGCCTTAGGCATTGAGGAGGGCATCGCCGCTAACGAAGCTGAATTCGTTGCCTGGGCGGTAAAGTTGGCCCAAGACCCCGAACTGCGGTGGCGGCTCTCGCAGCAGGTCAAAGCTAAGGCGGTAGATACGCTATTTAACGGACCTAAAGCTCAGCCAGCGTTTGAGGAAATGTTGATATCCTTGGTAGCCAACCCAGCGGAAAAAGCACCGTTGCCAGCTAGCGAAAGTACCGTTCTAGATTCCAATAGACACTTTCTCAAAAAGCTTGGCTCAATCTCCTTGGTTCTGCCGAAAGACATTTATGTCGCTACCTCACTAGCTCCTAATAACTTTCCCCGGCAGCAAGAAGCCCTTGCCACTTGGCAAAAAGCCGGGTTTCGTCTCATTGCGATTAACGCCGCCGATGAAATACCAACGTTGCAGCCGCACTTTCCGGATATCGAATTTGCCGCCGCCCCCCGCGATGCCCGCAGCCACTACACCCGAAGCTACATATATTTCGATGATTGCTTAGCATGTTTGGCTAGCACCGGTTCTAGGGCTGTCGGCATAATTAATTCCGACCTCAGACTAGTTAATAAAGATCTCTTTGCGCTGGTTGCAAGCGAGCCCAGTCCATCACTGCTCTTCGGTTCCCGGTTTGATGCCGCCAGCATAGACGCCAAGCAAGGCAAATTATATGCCCAAGGTTTTGACTATTTCTTCTTTAACCGCGAATTATTGCAAGACTTTCCTGTGGAAAACTTTTGTCTTGGTTTACCCTGGTGGGATTATTGGGCCGTCCTTGTCCCCCTGGCCAAAAACAGGTCAGTAAAAAGAGTAATCACCCCAGCGGTTCTCCATGTCACCCATCCGGCTAGTTGGAATAAGGAAAACTGGATAACCTTGGGCAATGCGGTGAGCAAACATTTCCCCCCGTCGTTCGAGCTTTCAGACGATACTATGATGAATTATCTTCAATGTCTTGCGACAAAAATTAACCTTGAGCCTCAGGATATCCTGATATAAATGGATGACCATAAATTTTGGGGAAGGAGTGTTTTTATGATCGCCACTACCCGCGTAGGCATCCCGCTAACCGGCGGAAAATATTGGCACGGGGGTGTCTCCTATATTGAGGCCCTAGTAAAATCAATAACCGCTTTACCCAAATTCGAGCGCCCAGAAATTTTTTTAGTTGTTACTAATAATGTTATCGCCCAGCTTGATTACTACCAGCAACTCTTATCTTACTTTGATGGTATTATCTTACTAAGCCCCGCCCCTCCAGCCAAAGACCTTGAAGAGCGGTTGGGACAAAATCTCACCTGGCGCCAAAGCTACGACGAACTTTTTACGTTGATTGACTTTTATTATCCAGTCAACAGTGACATTCTTCCTTACCCCCAGGCAATATCTTGGATTCCTGATTTTCAGCATAAATATCTGCCTGATTTTTTCTCGGAGTACGAGTATAAGGCGCGGGAAGAACAATTTGAAAAAATCGCCACCAACGCTAAACTAGTTGTTTTTAACAGCCGTGACGTTGAAATCGACTTTAAGAAGTATTACCCTACATCTACCGCACAAACTTGTGTTCTTCCAGCGGCTTGCCTTCCGGAAGATGCTTGGTACACCACCGACCCCAGCGAGGTGCAGGCTAAATATAATCTTCCAGAGCGTTTTATCCTTTGCTCCAACCAATTTTGGGTTCACAAAAACCATCTCGCCCTGTTTCGAGCAGTCGCCCTTATAAAAAACTCCGGCCAAAACGTCCACCTGGTCTGTACCGGGTCAACTGAAGATTATCGAGCGCCGACGTATTTTAATTATCTTTGTAATGAGATTACCCGACTGAAGCTTGATGACTCAGTCACTATTCTCGGTCTAATTCCTCGGGAAGATCAAATCCAACTTATCAGACGCTGCCTATTTGTTGTCCAGCCTTCTTTATTTGAAGGGCTAAGTCTTATCGTTCAGGAATGCCAGGCACTAGGCAAGCCGCTTGTCCTAAGCGATTTGGAAATTCATCGCCAATATCAGTATGGAACCCTGTTTAACCGACAAAGTCCCGAAGATCTAGCCAAGACCATGTTGCCGTTGTTGACTAACTGCCAACCCGGCCCTGATATAAATTCAGAGACTAGTGCTAAAGCTAACGCGTTAGCGTCTGTCCAAGCCTGTGGACGACAATTTTCGGCATTGCTGTTGTCCCAACTCGATACCGTAGCTCCGCCACCAGCACCGTTGCCGCCGATGATACCGATTGTGACCTCGTTGTCTTTAGATAATTTGGACAATGAACAACGGGCCCTAGCAAGTTGGCAGCAAGCCGGCTTCAAAGTAATTGCCATCAATTCCGCACCAGATATCACGCGTCTATCCCCCCAATTTCCCGACGTCGAATTTTTCGTTTCGGCAACTGACGCTACTTACCGCTACGGTAAACCTTATATTTATTTTCACGATGTTATAAACTATTGTCTCAATCAATCATCCGCCATCTTTGGCATTGTTAAAGCCGATATCAGTCTCGCCCCTGAGCTTCTGCCCTTTGTCGCTCGTGAAGGAAATAAATCAATCATTTTTGGATCATGCCAGGACACCGATTCATCGGATATGGCTAACGGTACTGAGCACAGCGGCGGCTTTGATTATATTTTCTTTGATAGGACCGTGGCTAACCATTATCCGAAAGCCAGTTTCTGCCTGGGGTTGTATTGGTGGGATTACTGGGCGGTCTTAATGGCTATCGCGGCCGATGTAACCGCCAAGCGCCTAACAACACCTATCGCCCAGCATATTCGTCACCAAGCCGTCCCTAATATCGAACTTTGGCAAAAACTCGGTTTTGAGCTGTCCCGTTATGCAGCGCCAGAATATGCTGTCACAACTGATTCCATGGCTAAATACCAGCAGCTTTTGCTTCAAACAATTAAAGATAATTCATTGCCAATCACTATCAATGCCAAAAAAAATTAATTGTCAATATTTCCAAGTAATGAAATTAAACCTAATTGTACAAAATAATGCCGAGGGGTTGATATCACGGACGAGAGCCTCGCGCAACTTTCGTCGGTATGCCTGGAGTTTCCGCTTCGAGCGGCTCTCTGGACTATCAACCCCACGGTTTAAATTTAACTAGCCACTTAATTATTAAGTATCTTTATACAAGTTCTAACACTATACTAGTTTGGAGGTGCCATAATGGACGACGCCCCCCGTACTGATGATTCGCCGACACCGACTACTACTGATTCAAGTCTTTACACTGATCCGGATATCCAAGCCAAAATTGCCCGGTTGGAGCAACTTGGAATTAGGCCCGCT
>JAGGAD010000058.1 GCA_017889625.1 Bacillota bacterium
ATTACCCCGATTGCTATTGAAGAAGGTCTGCGTTTCGCTATTCGCGAAGGTGGCCGTACTGTTGGCGCTGGTGTTGTAACCGCGATCAACGAATAATAGTAATTTTACCAAAATTTATTTCTTCTTAGCCTGAAGTGCTGTGAAAGATGAATATTTGTAGTATACGATGGGAATGTTTATAATGCAGGGGGTTAGTCCCCTGCATTTCTTGCACCACAAGAAAAAGTTATTTATACATAAAAATATAGCATACCCGGATGCGTGTGCTATTGACATGTTACCTAAAATTGTGCTAATCTATACTAGCGATATTTTTGAGACCACAGTTGTAAGTGAGGTGTATATAGTGCGCAACGCAGTGACTTTTGCTTGCTCCGAATGCAAGCAACGTAATTATCAGTCTAACAAAAACAAAAAAAATGATCCTGATAGATTAGAACTTAACAAGTATTGCAAGTTTTGCAAGAAGCATACGCAACACAAAGAAACAAAATAAGTTATTTTTATGTTGTTTGACATGTAGGGGTGTAGCTCAATTGGTAGAGTAGCGGTCTCCAAAACCGTTGGTTGCGGGTTCGATTCCTGCCGCCCCTGCCATCAAAATATGTCTATAGGCAGATCTTCCCGGTTTAGGCGGTTTCTGCGGGAAGTTAAAGCCGAAATGAAAAAAGTGTCATGGCCGGATAAAAAGGAACTCTCCGCCTACACGGGAGTTGTTTTTATTTCCGTAGTGGCAGTGGCTGTTCTGATATGGGTTATTGACACGTGCTTTTCTGAAGCGTTAAAAGTCCTTATCCGTTAATGCACTAAGCAGTATAAGAGGGGGTGGGGGGCCGCTTTGAACGACCCCTTCTGGTGATGGAATCCGAAAAAAATTGGTATGTCATACACACCTATTCTGGGTATGAAAACAAGGTTAAAGCTAACCTTGAAAGAAAAGTCCATTCGATGGCTATGGAGAATGAAATCTTCCGGGTGATGGTGCCAATGGAAGATGAAGTTGAATATAAGGATGGCAAGAAGAAAATCTCCAAGAAGAAGGTGTTTCCGGGGTACGTACTTGTTGAAATGATTGTAAACGATCGGTCGTGGTACGTAGTGCGTAATACTCCTGGAGTAACCGGCTTCGTCGGTTCAGGAACCAAGCCTATCCCGCTGACTGCTGCTGAAGTCAAGCACATCTTGAAGTCCATGGGGATTGAGGAGTTAAAACCGAAGAAATTTGATGTCAACGTAAAAGAGATGGTTCGGATTATTTCCGGTGCCTTTGAAAACTGGACGGCTACGGTCACTGACATTGATCCTGATCGTGGTAAACTGAAAGTTATGGTTGATATGTTCGGTCGTGAGACCCCGGTTGAACTGGACTATACTCAAATAGAAAAACTACAATAGGTTTGCTATCCTGCCATAATAAGCAGGGTGGCTGGTGGGAGGGTCAATAGACCCGCTGAACCACATTTTACAGTGTAAGGAGGTGTAATCATGGCTAAAAAAGTAATCAAGCTTGTTAAACTGCAAGTTCCTGCTGGTAAAGCTACTCCAGCTCCTCCGGTTGGTCCTGCGCTTGGTCAAGCTGGTATCAATATCATGGCTTTTGTAAAAGAGTTTAATGAACGAACTGCTCAACAAGCAGGTCTGATTATTCCGGTAGAAATTACCGTGTTCGAAGATAGGTCATTTACTTTTGTTACTAAAACGCCGCCTGCGGCCGTGCTTTTGAAAAAAGCCGCGGGAATTGAAACCGCATCAGGCGAGCCTAACAAGAAAAAAGTTGCTAAAGTTGCGCGGGCTAAAGTTCGCGAAATCGCTGAATCAAAAATGCAAGACCTTAACGCCGCTAGCGTTGAAGCCGCAATGCGGATGATTGAAGGTACTGCCCGTAGTATGGGTATCGACATTGTTGAATAGTGATAGCATGAGGCATATTTAAGTTGTGCTTGACATTTATTTAGAGAAGTTGTTTGACTGATGATAGGTCGGCAATCTATAAGTGAATGGAAAAGCTACTTAAGTGGGAGGGTTTCCCGTTACTACCACAATAGCTAGGAGGAATTAGTTTTATGCCGAAACACGGTAAAAAGTATGAAGAAGCAGCGAAGCTGGTCGAAAAAGGCAAAGTTTATGATCCAGAAGAAGCTGTGGAACTTGTAAAAAAAACCGCTAGCGCTAAGTTTGATGAAACTGTAGAAGTTGCTGTAAAACTGGGCGTTGATCCTAAACACGCTGACCAGCAGGTGCGGGGTGCTGTTGTACTGCCGCATGGCACTGGTAAAACTAATCGCGTATTGGTTTTTGCCAAAGGTGACAAAGCAAAAGAAGCTGAAGCTGCCGGTGCTGATTTTGTTGGTGCTGAAGATATGGTTGGAAAAATCCAAGGTGGTTGGGCTGAATTTGATGTAGCGGTAGCTACCCCGGATATGATGGGGATGGTTGGTCGTCTAGGTAAGATTCTTGGTCCTAAAGGTTTAATGCCTAACCCTAAAGTCGGTACTGTAACCATGGATGTAACAAAAGCTATTGGCGAAATCAAAGCCGGTAAGATTGAATATCGTACGGATAAGGCTGGCAATATTCATGCTCCGATTGGCAAAGCCTCATTTGATTTTGAAAAATTGCTTGCGAACTACAACACTTTAATGGACACCCTTATCAAAGTAAAACCAGCAGCAGCTAAGGGCCAGTACCTAAAAGGTATTACCATTAGTACTACTATGGGGCCTGGCGTTAAGGTGAATACTCTCAAAATTTCCGGTAAAAAAGAATAGAGCATATAAAGCTTTAGGCTGTAGATAGCAGGTAACTATAATGGGCAATTTGTCCGCCTGCCGAGGCCGGGGATGAGTGAGATGATTTAAGTCATCTACGGCCTCCGGTATATACTGCCGGTAGGTCGTTTTTGTTTTAGTTACTAACTGCTTGTTCATAAAGGAGGTGTATTTTGATGGCTATAACCGCAGAAAAAGAAGCCATTGTAAGTGAAATCAAAAGTAAGCTGACAGCTAGCAAAGGTTTGGTATTAACTAATTATCGTGGCCTAAATGTTGCTATGGATACTAAACTACGGCGTAAATTCAGAGAAGCTGGTGTTGAGTATCGCGTTTTGAAAAACACTATGACGCGGATTGCTGCCAACCAAGCTGGAATTGAAGGACTTGACCAATACTTAGAAGGTCCGACCGCGATTGCTATGTCAGTGACAGATCCGGTTGCTCCGGCAAAAGTGCTTGCTGACTTTATCAAAGAAAACAAACTTCAGGCTATAGAAATCAAAGCCGGTTTGGTAGAAGGCAAAGTTATTGATGCTCAGGGCGTTAAAGCGCTGGCGAGCTTGCCTTCACGCGAAGTACTTGTTGCAAAACTACTGGGTACTATGCAGGCGCCTATTACTGGCTTTGTCAATGTGTTGCACGGCAATCTCCGCAATTTGGCGTATGTGCTTGAAGCTGTACGGCAACAAAAGGAAAGTGCCTAAGTATCAATATAAAAATATAAAAGAAATTTTGGAGGTTTAATAAAATGACTAAAGAACAAATTATGGAAGCTATTGAGTCGATGACCGTACTTGAATTGTCCGAGCTGATTAAAGCTCTTGAAGAAAAATTTGGTGTTAGTGCTGCTGCTCCTGTAGCGATGGCTGCTGCTCCTGCTGCTGGTGGCGCTCCGGCTGCTGCTGAAGAAAAAACTGAGTTTGACGTTGTTCTTGCTAGTGCTGGCGGTAGCAAAATTAACGTTATTAAAGTTGTTCGTGAAATCACCGGTCTTGGTCTGAAAGAAGCTAAAGAACTAGTTGATGGTGCTCC
This sequence comes from Bacillota bacterium, assembly GCA_017889625.1. Lineage (GTDB taxonomy): Bacteria > Bacillota > Negativicutes > Sporomusales > CTSoil-080 > CTSoil-081. Next base: position 3,804 of record JAGGAD010000058.1, read on the forward strand.
TAAAACCATTAAAGAAAAAGCTTCCAAAGCTGACGCTGACGCTTTCAAAGCAAAACTTGAAGAAGCTGGCGCAAGCGTAGAAATTAAGTAATACATGCTTGTTGTACGCTAGTGAGAAACGGAGAGTGCCAATGGCGCTCTCCGTTTCTCTATTATAAATTATAACCAAGTAAAAAAATCAATGCGTATCAATGAAAACGTTAACAATTATGGATATTGTTTCTTGACAAACACTTTGCAAAATGATATAATCTTGAAATGCGGCATAATAGTGCCATTTAGTTACTTTAATATAGCATATAAGGTATAAATTGCCTTTAGTTAGGGAATAGTAATATAATGGGAGATGAAACGTTATTTCATCGACAAAAGAAGGCAAGGTTTTGATTATAGCTGATGAACCTTGCTTATTTTTGTATTTTGTTTAATTTTGCCGCACTTATACAATGTGGGAAGACGCCACTTGAAATTGGGCTAAGGGGTGAAGTCTTTAATGTTTAATCCTGTTCCGGTGGGTAATAGGGTCAGGTATAGTTATGCAAAAATCAATGAAGTGCTGGATATGCCCAACCTCATCGAAATTCAGAAAAATTCCTATCGCTGGTTTCTCAAAGAAGGTTTGCAGGAGATTTTCCATGATATTTCACCGATCCAAGATTTTACGGGGAATTTGGTTCTTTCTTTTGAAAATTTTATTCTAGGGGAACCAAAATATGAAGTGGAAGAATGTAAAGAGCGCGATGTTACCTATTCAGCGCCGCTTAGGGTTGGTGTTCGCCTGATTAACCGTGAAACCGGGGAAATCAAAGAACAGGAAGTGTTCATGGGTGATTTTCCTCTGATGACCGATACAGGCACGTTTATCATTAATGGTGCCGAACGGGTTATTGTCAGCCAATTAGTGCGCTCTCCCGGCGTTTATTATAATGAGACCATCGACGCCAGCGGTAAAAAATTGTTTAATGCTACGGTTATACCGAACCGGGGGGCTTGGCTGGAACTGGAAACAGACTCCAACGACGTAATCTCGGTGCGGGTTGACCGTACTCGAAAACTGCCAGTAACGGTGCTTATACGAGCGTTGGGCTATGGTTCTAGTGCTGCGGTTGCTGATTTATTTAATGATGACATGCGGATAAGGGCAACTTTAGAACGTGATAATACTGACTCAAAGGAAGAAGCTCTTGTTGAAATATACAAACGCCTTCGACCAGGTGAGCCGCCGACCGTGGATAATGCAACACAACTTATAGAAACGTTATTCTTTGATCCTAAACGCTATGATCTTGCTTCTGTAGGTCGGTACAAGCTTACCAAAAAACTTGGCTGGAAACGGCGGATGATGGGTAAAGAACTTGCTCAACCATTGGTTAATTCCGATACCGGTGAGTGCTTAGCAGAAGAGGGCACTATAATTAATGAAAAACTTCTGGCTAAGATCGAAGAGAGCGGTATGTTTGAAGGTACTGCGTTGGCTGAGGTGAAGATTAGGCAAAAAGATGGGCAAACCGTAAAAATGCTGTGTATCCCTACCTTGCCTAATACTCATCGGACGATAACCAGAGAAGATATTATTGCGTCAATCAGTTATCTGTTGAACTTAATGGATGAACATGGTTCAGTGGATGATATTGATCATTTGGGCAACCGACGTCTGCGATCAGTTGGTGAATTGCTTCAAAATCAATTCAGAATTGGTTTGTCTAGATTAGAACGTGTAGTTAGAGAACGAATGACTATTCAGGATATAGACGTTATAACCCCACAGGCGCTTATTAATATTCGCCCAGTGGTGGCTGCTATAAAAGAGTTTTTTGGTTCTAGTCAATTGTCCCAATTTATGGATCAAACTAATCCGTTGGCGGAATTAACGCATAAGCGTCGTCTTAGTGCGTTAGGGCCGGGTGGTCTTAGTCGTGAACGTGCAGGGTTTGAAGTGCGGGATGTTCACCATTCTCATTATGGTCGGATGTGTCCAATTGAAACACCAGAAGGTCCGAACATCGGTCTTATCGGTTCGCTTTCTACTTTTGGGCGGATTAATGAATTTGGATTTATTGAGACACCTTATCGTAAAATCGATAAAGAAAATAAAAGAGTAACAGATGAAGTCTTCTATTTAACTGCGGATGAAGAAGATGAAACCATTGTTGCTCAGGCCAATGAACATCTTACTAGTGATAATTGGTTTAAGGAAGAACGGGTTATGGCCCGGTTTAGAGATGAAACGATAGCAGTACCGGCGGAAAAAGTTGACTATATGGATGTTTCGCCAAAACAGGTGGTGTCGATTGCAACCGCAATGATTCCATTCTTGGAAAACGACGATGCTAACCGTGCCCTAATGGGAGCAAACATGCAGCGGCAAGCTGTGCCGCTTTTGCGGGCGCAGGCTCCATTAGTAGGAACGGGGATGGAATATAAGGCTGCGCGTGACTCTGGGGTTGTTGTGCTTGCGAAAAACGCAGGTGAAGTTGTTAAAGTTACTGCTAATGATGTATATATTAAGAACGAAGCTGGCGGTTTGGATACCTATAAATTTCTAAAATATCAGCGTTCAAACCAGGGAACATGCTTTAATCAAAAACCAATCGTTCGTAAAGGTGAAATAGTAAAAACAGGTCAGGTTTTAGCTGATGGTCCTTCAACCGATCAAGGTGAATTGGCGCTTGGGTTTAATGTGCTTGTAGCGTTTATGCCATGGGAAGGTTATAACTACGAAGATGCGATCTTACTCAGTGAACGGCTGGTTAAAGAAGATGTATTTACGTCAATTCATATTGAAGAATATGAATGTGATGCTCGTGATACTAAGTTAGGTCCTGAAGAAATAACCCGTGATATTCCTAATGTAGCTGAAGAAGCTCTGCGTGACTTGGATGATCGAGGTATTATCAGAGTTGGCGCTGAAGTTCGCCCAGGAGATATTTTGGTGGGTAAAGTTACTCCTAAGGGTGAAACTGAGCTCACTGCCGAAGAACGCTTGCTGAGAGCTATTTTCGGTGAAAAAGCGCGTGAAGTTCGTGACACTTCGCTAAGAGTACCGCATGGCGAAGCTGGAAAAATAGTTGATGTTAAAGTTTTCACTCGCGAAAACGGTGATGAATTATCGCCGGGAGTTAACCAACTTGTTCGTGTATATATTGCTCAAAAACGGAAAATATCTGAAGGCGATAAAATGGCCGGGCGTCATGGAAATAAAGGGGTAGTTTCTCGGATATTGCCAGAAGAAGATATGCCATTCTTACCGGATGGAACTCCAGTGCAGATTGTTCTGAACCCACTAGGGGTACCATCCCGTATGAACATTGGACAGGTGCTTGAAACTCACCTGGGATGGGCTGCGGCGACCCTGGGAATGAAAATTAAAAATATGGAATCTGGTTTGGAAGAAACGTTGACTAATGCTGGCTATGATTTTGCTCGACATGGTATGCCGAAACCTGATACTGCTGGTGTTCACATTGCTACTCCGGTTTTTGATGGTGCAACGGAACAAGAAGTATTTAAGACTCTTAAAATGGCTGGGTTACCAAGTGAAGGCAAAACCGTACTTTATGATGGGCGTACCGGCGATCCGTTTGATAATCCGGTAACTGTTGGATATGTATATATGCTTAAACTTGCTCACTTAGTTGATGATAAAATTCATGCACGTTCGACGGGCCCATACTCACTTGTTACGCAGCAGCCACTTGGGGGTAAAGCCCAATTTGGTGGACAGCGCTTTGGTGAAATGGAAGTTTGGGCACTTGAAGCATATGGCGCTGCTTATACTTTGCAAGAATTGCTAACTGTTAAGTCGGATGACGTTGTTGGCCGGGTTAAAACTTATGAAGCAATTGTCAAAGGCGAAAATGTTCCAGAACCTGGAGTGCCGGAGTCGTTTAAGGTGCTTATCAAGGAACTTCAAAGTATTGGTCTTGATATTAAAGTGCTTTCTGAAGATGCTCAGGAGATTCCTATCCGGGATTCAGAAGAAGATATTAATGAAATGGCCAAAGAACTCGAACTTAGCATCGGTGGTGAAGAGGGTGAGCGAGGTGTGCCGCTTGAACGCAAACCTGATGACTTTGAACCTGAATTGGTAGATGAACTTGAAACCAGTGATGATATTGAGCCTATTGAAGAAGAACTGGATATTATCGCTGAAATTGGCGAGATGAATAAACCAGTAAAAAATGATAAAAAAGACCCAAAAGATAATCCGAGCAACTATCTTGACGATTTAGGCGAGGATTTCGAGTAAGAGTGAAGGGAGCGATAACCCCTTGTTAGATGTAAATAATTTTGACTCAATGCGGATAGGTCTTGCTTCGCCGGAACAAATCCGAAATTGGTCCTATGGCGAGGTAAAAAAACCTGAAACAATAAACTACCGGACATTAAAACCTGAACGCGAAGGCTTGTTTTGCGAAAAAATATTTGGGCCAACGCGAGACTGGGAATGCCATTGCGGCAAATATAAACGTATCCGTTATAAGGGTATTGTTTGCGATCGATGTGGTGTAGAAGTAACCCGCTCTAAAGTACGGCGGGACCGCATGGGACATATCGAACTTGCAGCACCGGTATCGCATATCTGGTATTTTAAGGGTATTCCTAGTCGTATGGGCTTAATACTAGATGTATCACCACGCTCCTTGGAGAAAGTTCTTTACTTTGCTTCTTACATAGTCATTGAACCTGGTGACACTCCGCTAATGAAAAAACAATTGCTAACTGAAAATGAATACCGCGACTATCGTGACAAATACGGCAATGCCTTTAAAGTTGGCATGGGCGCGGAGGCAATTAAAAAGCTCCTGGATGAACTCGATCTTGAAAAAATGAGCCGTGAACTTCGACAGGAACTTAAAGAAGTTAGTGGTCAACGTAAAATCAGGGCGATTCGTCGCCTTGAAGTTACTGAGGCTTTCCGTAAATCAGGTAATCATCCGAGTTGGATGATTCTTGATGTAGTTCCGGTAATTCCGCCGGAACTCAGGCCGATGGTTCAGCTTGATGGTGGACGATTTGCCACAAGCGATTTAAATGATCTGTATCGCCGGGTAATCAACAGAAACAATCGGTTGAAGAGGTTATTGGATCTTGGAGCACCGGACATTATCGTGCGTAATGAAAAACGCATGTTGCAGGAAGCAGTAGATGCGCTGATTGACAATGGCCGTCGTGGTCGTCCGGTAACTGGACCTGGTAACCGTCCTTTGAAATCGCTGTCTGATATGCTCAAAGGTAAACAAGGTCGCTTTAGGCAAAACCTTTTGGGCAAACGGGTTGACTATTCTGGCCGTTCGGTTATCGTAGTTGGCCCTGAACTTAAACTGCACCAGTGCGGTTTACCTAAAGAAATGGCACTGGAATTGTTTAAACCATTTGTAATGAAAAAGCTGGTTAATGCTGGTCATGCTCATAATATAAAAAGTGCTAAGCGGATGGTTGAACGGGTTCGGCCAGAAGTGTGGGACGTTCTTGAAGAAGTAATTAAAGAACATCCAGTACTGTTAAATCGTGCACCGACCCTTCATCGCCTTGGTATTCAGGCTTTTGAACCGGTGTTGTCGGAAGGCCGGGCAATAAAAATCCATCCGTTGGTTTGCTCAGCCTATAATGCTGACTTTGACGGAGACCAAATGGCAGTCCATGTACCGCTTTCAGCCGAAGCTCAGGCTGAAGCTAGGTTATTAATGCTGTCAGCCCATAATATTCTGTCAACCAAAGATGGTAAACCGGTAGCGGTTCCTACTCAGGATATGGTTTTAGGGGCGTATTATCTGACCATTGAACGTGATGGAGTAGTTGGTGAAGGCAAAATATTTGCCAACCGTAATGAGGCCCTATTGGCCTATCACCACAAAGCTGTGGATTTGCATGCGAAAGTTCGTATTCGATTCCCTGAAGAAGGGATTATCCATACGACGGTTGGCCGGGTGATTTTTAATGAAGTACTACCGCCGGAATTGCGCCATTATGAACAACGGGAAGATGGTCTCCATCTGGGTATAATAATGGATAAAAAGCAACTGGGAAAATTGGCTGCCGAGTGTTATCGACGTTTTGGCACAACCAGAACTGCCGAAGTATTAGATAGCGTCAAAAAACTGGGCTTTTCGTTTGCTTGTCGCGCTGGCATTACTATTGCTATTGCTGATATCAAAGTGCCAGAGGCGAAAAAAGATATTTTGTCGAAAGCCGAAATTCAAGTTGATACTGTAGATAAACAATATCGTCGTGGTCTTATTACCGATGACGAACGCTATAAGAAAGTTATCGATCTATGGACCAAGGCAACCGATGATGTTACCGCTGCTCTAATGACTTCGCTTGATAAATTTAATCCGGTATATATGATGGCGACTTCTGGGGCTCGCGGTAATATTCAACAGATTAGACAGTTAGCTGGTATGCGCGGACTTATGGCCGATCCGTCCGGACGAATCATTGACTTGCCGATTAAGGCAAATTTTCGTGAAGGTCTGACGGTATTAGAGTACTTTATCTCTACTCATGGCGCTAGAAAAGGCTTGGCAGATACTGCGCTTAGAACCGCTGACTCAGGTTATTTGACCCGTAGATTAGTTGATGTGGCACAGGATGTAATTGTTCGGGAAGATGATTGTGATATTGTTGGCATTAACTTACTAAGAGAAAAAGCTCGACTGTCTAAGTCGAGTGCCAGTGCGGTAGAAGTTTTACGCGATACCCTATTAGGTCGGGTTTTAGCAGAAGAAGTGGTCAGTCCGGAAACGGGTGAAACTTTGTTTGCACGTGGTGACGTACTTGATGATGGAAACCTCACGACAATTGGTGCGAATAATGTACCATCGATTGTTGTATATGGTACATTGAATGCGACAGTTGAAGATACCGGCAGTGCTGGTACTGAAGAGGTAATTCTTAGCGAACCTGATGAAAAATACAAAGGCGATTTGAAAGACACTATGATGTGTGAGATGCTGGGCAAGGATACTGCTGAGCCTGTACGCACTTCAACGGGTGAAGAACTTGTTCCTGCGCATACCGTGCTTACAGAGGCTATGATTGATATAATACTGGCTAATGATGTGCGTGAGGTTAAAGTACGTAACAATAATGTCAAAGGTATTGAAGTCTGTGATATTACTGAAGGCAATGGATTAATTGAATCGCTGAGGGATCGTATCATCGGCAGAGTGTCGGCGGAAGATATAGTTGACGCTAATGGTGAAATAATTGTTAAGCAAAACGAGGAAATAACCGAAGACCTTGCCGATAAAGTTGTGGCGGTTAGAGAAAAAGTTCTAATTCGCTCGGTATTGACCTGCAGATCGCAGTTTGGTGTTTGCATCAAATGCTATGGTCGTAACTTGGCTACTGGTAAAATGGTTGATGTCGGTGAAGCAGTTGGGATTATCGCTGCACAATCAATTGGGGAACCGGGAACTCAGCTTACGATGAGAACTTTCCATACCGGTGGTGTAGCTGGGGATGATATTACGCAAGGTTTGCCAAGGGTTGAAGAGCTATTTGAGGCCCGGAAACCTAAACGACCGGCAATTATTACTGAAGTCGATGGCTTGGTTGACGTTAAGGAAATTAAGGGATTGAGGAAGGTAACGGTCATTCCGGTCGCTGGTGAAGAGCGTCTATACCAGATACCGTATGGATCCAGATTAATTGTTAAATCCGGTCAGACTATAAAAGCTGGTGAACGTATAACTGAAGGATCGGTAAATCCTCATGATATTCTTCGGGTTAGTGGACTACGTGATACCCAGCGATACTTAGTATACGAAGTTCAAAAAGTATATAAATCTCAAGGCGTTGAAATTAACGATAAGCACATTGAAGTTATGGTTCGTCAAATGATGCACAAGGTTAAAATTGAAGAGCCTGGCGACACGGAACTCTTACCTGGTGAGTACGTTGATATTAACAGCTTTGAAGAGGAAAATGCTCAGATAATCGAAAACGCCGGAGAACCGTCGGTGGCGAAACCTATTCTCCTGGGCATTACCAAGGCGTCGTTGGCAACCGATTCCTTCTTGTCGGCTGCCTCGTTCCAGGAAACTACCAGAGTTCTCACTGAAGCGGCTATTAAAGGTAAGGTTGATCCGTTGTTAGGTCTAAAAGAGAACGTTATAATTGGTAAGCTCATTCCGGCTGGGACTGGGATGAGTCGGTATCGAAACATCAAAGTTAAGCATTCGGCGAGCAAAATAAAGGTATAAAAATTTAAAAATAGACTACTAGAATTAATGGTCGGCAGGCATAATAATGTTTGCCGACCATTGCTATATGATACTCGTGGTACCGTGTACATAATAATAGGCTTTAAACCTAGAATAATGTTGACATTTATAAAGGCCAATGGTAGAATATTAAAGTGCCCATCTGGTAATGGCATTTCATAAGAAAGAAAATCATTCTAAATCGCCATGAGAACGAAAGTGGCTTAGAATAAAAGATGCTTTCTGAAACGCAAAAAGGAGTGACGATCCGTGCCGATAAACGCTTTAAAAACCGCCCCGAAAGTTATTGGCGCAAAACAAGTTGCCAAAGCGGTAGAAAAAGGCGTGGCCGGTCTTGTGTATCTGGCTGAAGACGCTGATATACGGGTAACGACGCCTGTGAGGGAACTTTGCAGTCGTGCGGGTGTGGCTATTAAAGCAGTGCCGAGTATGGCGGAACTTGGAAGAGCATGCGGTATTGAAGTAGGTGCTGCTGCGGTAGCGTTGATTAAGCTAGAGGGGTAAAGTGTTAGCCCGTTTGCCCTAAACTAAATGCCAAGGGCGAATTTAATTTTATAACAAACAATGGGGAAGGAGGTGTAGATATGCCGACAATTAGTCAGTTAGTACGCAAAGGAAGAGAAGAACTTGAAAAGAAATCTACTGCGCCTGCGTTGGTGGAGTGTCCACAGAAACGCGGTGTGTGCACGAGAGTATATACAACTACTCCGAAAAAACCAAACTCCGCACTTCGTAAAGTTGCCAGGGTTAGATTGACAAATGGCATTGAAGTAACTGCGTATATTCCGGGTATTGGTCATAATCTTCAGGAACATTCGGTGGTACTAATCAGAGGTGGCAGGGTAAAAGACTTGCCAGGTGTTCGATATCACATAATTCGCGGCGCTTTGGATACTGCAGGTGTTGCGAAACGTGGTCAAGGGCGGTCTAAGTATGGTGCAAAACGGGCCAAAAAATAAGAATGATGTTTGGAATTAATTCTGGACAAAGGAGGGAACTTAATGCCAAGGAAAGGTCCTGTGACCAAACGTGATGTGTTGCCTGATCCGGTATATAACTCGAAAATGGTTACTCGGTTCGTCAACAAAATCATGATGAATGGTAAAAAAGGCGTTGCTGAAGGAATTGTATATGATGCATTTGAAATAATTCGGGCTAAAACTGGTAAAGATCCGTTGGAAGTATTCGAAACTGCGTTGAAAAACGTTATGCCGGTACTTGAAGTGCGGGCGCGCCGCGTTGGTGGTGCAAATTATCAGGTTCCGGTTGAAGTACGGGCTGATCGTCGTCTATCATTAGGAATACGTTGGCTGGTTAATTACTCACGGCTTAGAGGAGAAAAAACCATGCACGAACGTTTGGCTGCTGAACTTATGGACGCAGCTAATTCAACTGGCGCTTCAATTAAGAAAAAAGAAGACACGCATAAAATGGCTGAAGCCAATAAGGCGTTTGCTCATTACCGCTGGTAAGAACGTAGTGGATGGAGCAAGTCCAACTAAGGAGTGATAATGGTGACCAGAAAGTTTCCTCTCGAAAAGACGCGGAACATTGGCATCATGGCACATATTGACGCTGGCAAGACAACGACAACTGAACGTATATTGTTTTATACTGGTAGAGTACACAAAATTGGTGAAGTACATGATGGTGCTGCCACTATGGACTGGATGGTGCAAGAGCAGGAGCGAGGTATCACTATTACTTCCGCGGCTACCACTTGTCAATGGAATGGTCACCGTATTAACATTATTGACACACCAGGGCACGTGGACTTTACGGTTGAAGTAGAACGTTCACTTAGAGTACTTGACGGATCGGTAGCGGTGTTCTGTGCTAAAGGCGGAGTTGAACCGCAGTCTGAAACAGTATGGCGTCAGGCTGATAAATATAATGTCCCCCGCATTGCTTATGTGAACAAAATGGATATTACCGGCGCTGATTTCTATCGCGTTGTTGACATGATGAAGAGCCGGTTGGGAGCGAATCCAGTACCTATCCAATTGCCAATCGGTTTTGAAGACACCTTCAAAGGCCTTGTTGATTTGGTAGAAATGAAAGCAAGGGTTTATACTGATGACCTCGGCAAAACTAGTGAAGCTACTGAAATTCCAGAAGAACTGAAAGAACAAGCTGAATTTTATCGGCAAAACCTTTTGGACACGATAGCTGAATGCGATGATGAACTGATGATGAAATATCTTGATGGTGAAGAACTCACTGTTGAAGAGATTAAAACAGGCATTCGCAAAGCTACGATTGCTGTTAAAATGATTCCGGTATTGTGCGGGTCGTCGTATAAAAACAAAGGCGTACAGCCACTCCTTGATGCTGTGGTCGAGTACATGCCTGCACCAACCGATGTTCCGGCTATCAAGGGTGTTAATCCTGATGATGGTGTGGAAGGCGAACGCAAAGCTGATGACTCGTTGCCGTTCTCGGCGCTGGCGTTTAAAATCATGACTGACCCGTATGTTGGTAAGCTGTCGTTCTTTAGAGTTTACTCGGGCACGCTTGCGTCTGGTTCGTATGTATATAATTCGACTAAGGGCAAAAAAGAACGCATTGGCCGGATATTGCAAATGCATGCTAATCACCGTGAAGAAATCGAAAGTGTTAACACTGGAGATATCGCGGCAGCAGTAGGACTTAAAGAAACCACGACTGGCGACACGCTGTGTGACGAAAAGAACCCAATTGTTCTTGAAGCAATGGTATTTCCTGAACCGGTTATTTCGGTAGCGGTTGAACCGAAGACGAAAGCCGACCAAGATAAAATGGGTATGGCACTGGCGAAATTGGCAGAAGAAGATCCTACCTTCCGTACTTATACTGATCATGAAACGGGACAGACCATTATTTCCGGTATGGGTGAACTTCATTTGGAAATAATCGTTGACCGCATGTTACGTGAATTTAAAGTAGAGTGCAATGTTGGTAATCCTCAAGTTGCTTATCGTGAAACTATCCGCAAAAATGTTAAGGCTGAAGGCAAATTTGTTCGTCAGTCCGGTGGACGCGGTCAATATGGCCATTGCTGGCTGGAACTGATTCCGCAAGAACCTGGTCAAGGTTTTATTTTTGAAAATAAAATTGTTGGGGGTTCTATTCCGAAAGAATACATTTCACCAATCGAAGCCGGTGTAAAGGAAGCAATGGAAACCGGTGTAGTGGCCGGTTATCCTATGGTAGATATCAAGGTAATTGTTTATGATGGCTCTTACCATGATGTTGACTCATCAGAAATGGCATTTAAGATTGCCGGTTCGATGGGATTTAAAGCTGGCGCGGCAAAAGCCAGCCCAGCTTTACTGGAACCTTACATGAAGGTCGAAGTTATCGTGCCTGAAGAGTATATGGGCGACGTTATTGGTGATATCAATTCTAGGCGCGGACGGATTGATGGCATGGAAGCTCGTAATGGTGCTCAATCAATTCGGTCCTTCGTGCCACTGTCCGAAATGTTCGGTTATGCTACTGATCTTCGTTCGCGGACTCAGGGACGTGGCAACTACTCAATGGAATTTGACCATTATGAAGAAGTACCTAAAAATATTGCAGAAGCAATTGTTACCAAGATGAAGGGTGCTTAGGCTTCCAATTTAATGATTTGAAACTAAACATTTTAGGGGGTTTGTAAAATGGCAAAGAAAAAGTTTGAAAGAAATAAACCGCATGTTAATATCGGAACCATAGGTCACGTTGACCATGGCAAGACGTCACTG
>JAGGAD010000059.1 GCA_017889625.1 Bacillota bacterium
AACTATTCCGTTGATGGCGGTGAGGGAAGCAGTATTTGGGAGGTGGCGGCACAAACAGCTATTTCTCCGGTGTTTACGTTGAACGGTGGTTACGCTAGAGCGAATTCGGATAGTGATAATAAGGCGTTTACGTTAAAGGCTTCCTATAAAAATGCTAATCCGGGACAAATCGGTTCTTACGGAGCATGGCTGCAATACCGTCATACAGAGGCCAACAGTTTGTATGTAACTACGTATGATATAACTAGTGTGAACAGCGGCGGAGCGAAGGGGATTGAACTGGGAGCGGAGTATGTTCCCTGGAAAAATGTTTTGTGGAGCACAGTTTATGAGCCGTTTAAATCTATAAAAAATAGTTCTGATCACAATGATTTTTTCTATAGCCGACTCTGGTTTTTCTTTTAATCAACTGGATTTTTTCTAAAGTAATATTGAGACCAAAAAGTGTCTAACAATTTAAACTACCCGATCTTCACATAAAACTACCTAAATTAAAAACACGGACAGTCCAAGCTGCGCCGTGTTTTGCTGTAATATAAAAAAACAACCGGGCTCCCAGTTGGAACCCAGTTAAATAGCCGTTCAAAACCAATTACGCCTCATTTACAAACCACCAAAACTCCGCCGCTAGCCAGTGAATAACTCCCCAACAAAGCACAATCAGCACCAGCCTTGGCGGTGATAGTAACCCCTGGCAGAGCGTCAATCTTATTTACATTGAAACTGCCTTTTAAGGTATTCAGAACTATCGTAGAATCCGCCGTTGCCGTCCACTTGCTCTCGGCATCAAGATAAAGCGAAGCATTTTTTATTTGCCCCGTTAGCGTCGTGTTCATGAGCGTAACCTTCATCGTCCGTTCGGTATCCTCGTGCAGAATATTGCCGGCAAGCGTCATATCTTTCAAAGTTGCTCTTATACCATATACTACTTCTCCCGGCGCAACCTTAGTTCGAAATGCATCTTGGTTAATAATTGATTTCAGTAAAATACCATTTTTAGCTTCGAGCTTCGCACCATCAATAACAATATCAGCATTATCACTTTTCACTAAGAATGCAGCATCATTTGTAACTACATTACCCCCGGTGACCCGCAATGAAGCTTTTTCGGAGCTTTTACCCATTACACTGTGCAACATCACAAAATAAGTACCGCAAACCGCATCGCTATCATTAAAAGTGACATCACTTTCACCGGCCATTATTGTCGCCATTGCGGCGACATTAAACTGGCATTTATTAAACACATCATGACAACCCCAGTCCGCGTAGGAACCATAGCCGTCCTTGATGGTCTGAATCTTGCAATTGTTTGCTTCCAAATAAACATAACCGTCTGAATTATCCGTAGACAACGCGCCCCAGCCATTAGCAATAATCGTAGAATTATAATAATAACTTTTTGAATTTCCCATCGTCAGACAGACCCGAGCAGTACCGCTGATTCCCAAACCCGCCGGCGGCTCCATCATTCCCGGTCCAATAAGAGGCTTATAATCGCTCGGCAAAGTACCGCCATTAGCAATCAGCGTAGAATCATAAACTTTCAGGATACTATGATCTAAAGCCGTAGTGGCACTTCGCACACAGCCATTAGTAGTAATCTTAACATTATTTAAAATCAGCGTCGCCCCTTTATCGGCCATTGCCGCCGCTCCAATGCCGCTAAAATCGTTAGCGCCGTTGCCCGAAAGCTCAATTTGCGCGTCGGATAAAGTATATCTAGAATTAACCCCTGCTACATAAAGACCGTTTAACCTTTCTGAATCCGCGGTAATGTTAATACCAGAGGCCGCATTATCACCTATGTTCCCGCCTGATACCGCTTGAATTGATGATTGCTCTGCCAAATATTTGCCATCGCTAATATCTATCGCTGGATTACTAATCCCCCCGTCGGCGGTAGCCACCGTATAAGACATTACCAGCCCTACTGTGCTTAAGACTAAAGTCTTCATGAAGCTGTTCATCAAACCCATATTTGTATCCTCCTATTAATAGATGTCATCGCATGCAAACCATTGTTTACCCTAACCTCATCTCCTCCATTAAAGCTAAATTAAATGGAAATTCTACCATTTAATTCCTTGTTTTGGTAAAAATATCCTGCAAAAAAGACAAAAAAAGAGATTTAAATATTAATCTCTAAATGATTTTTTAAAATTTAGCTGAATGGATTTTGCCCTTGTGTTCAAAAGGTGTATAATTATGGTAAAAAGGATGGTGCTAAATATGACGACAACTGTTGGTGCAACGGAGACTTGGTTTGGCAAAAATATGCATGAGACAATAATCATATCAGGTAGAGACTATATTTTGTTGAATATGGGTAAAAAAGAAAAAGCGGCATTCCTTGGCACATCAAAAGAAGATGCTAGAATAACGCTAAAAAAAATGTGTAAGATAGATAATTTCCCGGATTTTTAACCTTTCTCAATACAGCGTCCTTGGGGGCGCTTTCTTTATATTCAAAAACAGCTAATAATGGTAAACTATCGTTAACTATTTTTGAATATTTTGAGTAGTTGCAATAGTTAGAATAAATGATTATTTATATTAAAAGATAATCATTATTGACAAACTCTCGATTCATTGGTATTATTAAATCAAGGAAAGGGGAGAATCAAAAATGAAAACATTGCTTAAACTTATTTCTAACTATCCGCAAACTTCACCATTTTTATTTTTATATGGAAATTCCATGAAAATAGAAAACAGTAAAAAGTAAAAACAAACATCGGGCTATACTATTATTTTTATAGTGAAATTTTACTCTGGTAAAGCGGCTTTTTGCTTTTTATCTGGAATTTTGGATAAATAAATTACTCTAAATAATTTGCAAAAACTATAATTTATAGCGCAATATTCATTGCCGTAAATTAGAAGACTTTTATATATTAAACGAAGCTCAGGAGAGATGACAAAATGAAAAAAATTCTAGAAATTATTGAAAAATATCCGCCTTTTATGCCATTTGCATATTTATATGGAAACACTAAAAAAATAAAATTCTAAAAATAAGTGGTTCGGATATAGTAAACTATTTAAAGTGAAATTTAACCGCTGATATAGCGGTTTTTTACTTTTAGTCTGTGAAACTCAAAATTAATGTGGGTTGCTATAGCTGGTATTAATAGTAAAAACGAATAAATTTTACGCTGAGATAATTATACCGTTGACATTGTTGTATAAACTGAATAAACGTTAAAAAAACCCAAGAAGCGGGAATTAAAGTCCCGTATTTCTTGGGTTTTGTAATTTACAGAGTAGTTATTTATTGGTTACTATGCTGAGAAACGCAGATGTTGCTGATCCATGTAAAGAGTTCATCCAAATCGTAATCTCCGCCATGTCCTGTGTTCCAAGGCAACGCGAAGTCAACATTGAAGCCCTCGTTTTCCAGTTTAGTGGTCAGAATGACGGGGCTGGCGAGGGCGGTATATCGAAGCATATAATACAGACCAAGAGGGGAATGCATATTGTTTTGGAATAAGACAAGTCCATTTCTGAATTGTTATGTAAAATTAGATTATCTATACTTAAATATATAAACATTAAGGAGGAATGTATTCCATGTCAGATATACAAGTAAATGATTTAAGGACTACTCTTGAATTGCTGAAGAAGATACCAGGGCAGTACCTTGAAACAGATGAACCCGTTGATCCTAACGCTGAATTGGCGGGGGTTTATCGTCATGTTGGCGCTGGCGGAACAGTGCAACGGCCAACTCGGAAGGGACCGGCAATGATGTTTAATAAGGTAAAAGGGCATCCCGACGCCAAAGTGGTAATCGGCGTTTTGGCCAGTCGTGAACGGGTTGGACTTATGTTGGGTGAAGATCCCAAACGGCTTGGTTCTGTACTCAAAGATGCGGTAGCTAAAGCCATACCCCCAATTGAAATTCCTCAGACAGAGGCTGTCTGCCAAGAAGTCAAGCACTTTGCCACAGAAGTGGATTTTGATCTGCGCAAGCTGGTTCCTGCGCCAACGAATACGCCTGAAGACGCTGGTCCATATATTACGTTTGGTATGTGTTACGCGTCAGATCCAGAAACACACGAATCAGACATAACCATTCATCGTTTGTGCATCCAAGACAAAGATACATTGTCAATGTGGATTACACCCGGTGCACGTCATATTGGTGCTTTTTTCGACAAAGCAGAAAAGGCTGGCAAGCCGCTTCCAATTTCCATTAGCATCGGCGTAGATCCAGCCATTGCCGTCGGAGCCGGTTTTGAACCACCAACAACACCTATCGGCTTTAATGAATTAAGTATTGCCGGCGCGCTTCGCAATAAAGCGGTTGAGCTCGTTTCTTGCCTCACGATCAAAGAAAAAGCAATTGCCAATGCGGAATATGTCATCGAAGGCGAATTGCTGCCCAACACAAGAATGCGCGAAGATATAAACACCAATACCGGCAAGGCTATGCCCGAGTTTCCTGGGTATACTGGACCGGCCGCGCCAGCGCTTAATGTGATAAAGGTAAAGGCAGTGACGCATCGCAAAAATCCGATTATGCAAACCTGCATTGGACCAAGCGAAGAACATGTCAGCATGGCCGGCATCCCGACAGAAGCCAGCATCCTTGACATGGTCGAAAGAGCAATGCCTGGGCGATTACTGAATGTTTACGCTCATGCTTCCGGCGGCGGCAAAATGATGGCCGTGCTTCAATTTAAGAAGAGCGTCCCCAGCGACGAAGGACGGCAACGTCAGGCGGCATTACTGGCATTTGCAGCTTTTTCCGAGCTGAAACATGTAATTTTGGTTGATGAAGATGTCGATCTGTTTGACAGCAATGATGTCCTTTGGGCATTGAACACCCGTTATCAGGGTGATGATGACACCATCTTCATCCCGAGAACCCGCTGTCACCCGCTTGATCCGTCACAAACGCCGGAATTCAACCCTGCTTTGCGTGAAAAAGGCTTATCATGCAAAACAATTTTTGACTGCACAGTTCCGTTTGAACTTAAAGACAAATTTGTTCGGTCAGAATTTATGAACGTAGATCCTTCACGTTTTGCTCCCGAGCTTTTTAAGTGATTTTAGTGTCAGTAAAATAATGAACAGAGTACAATGATTTCTAATTAAATCATTGTATCATTCATTATTGACCCGCTAATAAAAATTCCGTGTATGAGGAGGTAGCTTTATGTCAAAATACAAACGAATTATTGGCTTAGTTTTAGGCGTGCTTGTAGCCATAATCATTTATAATTCACATTTTGCAGGACTTTCTGTCGAAGGGCAAAAATGTCTTGCGATTAGTTTGGGTGGAGTCATATGCTGGGCGGCCAGTGTAGCCCAACCCGGCTACGTAGCTCTGTTGATGCTCGTTTCCTATGTACTTACTAATACAGCTCCGGCTAATGTTGTTTTTTCTTTATGGCAAACCCACTTGGTTTATCTTGTAATCGCCGGGTTTCTGATTGCATCCGCAGTCGAAAGTTCGGGCTTAGGGAAACGCATTGCGTATTCGTTTATTTTAAAATTTGTGAATTCATTCACTAGCGTTATTGTCTCTTGTTACGTACTGGGGCTTCTTTTGAGCTTTCTCATTCCTCATCCATTTCCTCGTTGCTTTTTGATTATGTCTGTCATGACTTTTGTCATTAAAGCAGCTGATTTACCGCGTAAAGATGTGGCGATTATCGGATTAGCGGTGTTTGGCGGGTCTACAGCCAACTCCATGGTATTGCTTACTGGTGATAGTACCCTCAACATTATGGCGGCTTCTTTTGGCGGACAAACATTAAGTTGGCTGGAATGGGCCAAATACATGGCGGTGCCGGGTCTTGTTGCTCATGTATTGATGTGTGGGGTGCAACTTAAACTATTTAAACCAAGCAAGCCTTTTAATCTAGACAAAGAAATTATTCGTCAACAATTAACAGAATTGGGTAATTTAACAAAAATTGAAAAGAAAACACTTTTTTGGATTGTGATTGGGGTTGTGCTGTGGGCTGCTGATTCCATCCATCACATCCTTCCCGGCTGGATAGGTATTATCGTGGTTTGTGGATTGGCGATGCCGGTAATCGGCGATGTTCTTAAACCTAAAAATTGGGACAATGTTCCTATCGGTACGCTTCTGTTTCTTACTGCCGCTATGGCTATTGGGACGGTGGGCGCTCATACTGGTATGAATCAGTGGATTGCGTCTGTAGCACTACCGAGTTATGTACCAACAAACCCCTTTGTATTTGCTTTAATAGTAACAACTATTGCTGTCTGTATTCATTTGGTTATGGGCAGTTTACTAGCTGTTCTTGGTATTGTCGCGCCAGCTATCATTGCTTATGCTGCTAACACGGGGTGGAATCCTCTATTCTCTTCTTTGATAGTTTATACCGCTATCGGCATTCATTGGATCCTGCCGATGCATAGCCTAAATATTCTTGTTGGCACAGGCGAGGGTGGAGGACAATATAACGATTCCGAGGTAATAAAATTTGGTTTAGCACAGACTCTTGTTGTCTATTTCATCATCCTTGCTGTTGAGATTCCCTGGTGGAAACTTGTCGGTCTAATTTAAAAATTATGCAAGTTCTATCCTTGTTTGTCTTTTAACCATATCTGATATGGTCTATGATGGAGGACTATCATTACTCGGCGAATTAAAGTTTAGAAAGGGAGGGTTTGGTCTGCATAGGAGTGGGAAATTAGTCAAACGGCTGGTTATTGGCATGAGCGGTGCGAGCGGCATCCCGATTGCAGTTGGTTTGCTGAAAGAAATGAAAAAAAGTCCAGACTGGGAAACACATCTGGTCATTACAAATGGTGCGGAAAAAACAATTGAACAAGAAACGCCGCTTTCCGGAAGGGAAATAGAGGCTCTGGCTACGAAGTGCTATTCGCTGACTGACATAGGTGCCAGTATAGCCAGCGGGACATTTCAGACGGAAGGAATGGTTGTTGTACCTTGCAGTATGAAAACGGTTTCTGGCATCGCAACTGGTTTTTCTCAAAACCTGCTGCTGCGAGCCGCCGATGTCACGCTCAAGGAGGGTCGCAAGCTGGTTCTGGTGGCGCGAGAGACACCTCTCAGCCCGATCCATCTTGCTAATATGCTTACTTTGGCTCGCCTTGGGGTTAGAATTTTGCCGCCCATGCTGACTTATTATAACAAGCCGACCAGCATTGATGATATGACAAGACATATTGTTGGGAAAATTACGGATGAGTTTCAGATTGAAACGACGGGGTTTCAGCGATGGACATAATGAAACGGAGAATAATCGCACCTGCTATCAAGTCTGACGGGCGAATAATAATTAAATTTACGGTCATAGACATGGGACTGGATTTATGTATAGTCGTTTGTGGCGGTGATCGTCCTCACCTGGGAGCTATGGCGCTGGCTCAATGCCGTGTGAGTCTCGAGAACCCGTTGGAAATGAGCGCATCCGTTTCTGTTTTGACACTACTAGGGCATAAGGAGGACCAGATTTCATCTTTAGTCGCAGCGCGCATTTCACAAAATGTCGGAACGAACGTGGCTGTTCTGTGCGGCATACATTTGGATGATATCGGCAAAACGGAAATCGAAACGATCCGTCGGATGGTCGACGAGTGGTGCGACGAGTTCATCCAAGTTACTTCTTAAACCATTTTATAAGAAAATTGCGGAACAAATTTGCGCTTGGTGATAGTTTTTTCCCGTGAGGGAAGACGAGCGCGACAGTGCTGCTTACTGGCTCCTGTAATTCTATACATACGATGTCGGGATGCCGGAAGAAACTTACCACCTTTTTCATTAACAAAGATACGCCGATGTTTTCCGCGACAAAGCCGATGATGGTTTCGATGCGCGTATGATGATAACGGACTGAAGGCGAAAATCCTGCTTTGGCGCAAGCGGATAAACACAAGTCGTATAATCCCGGACCTGAATCTAACATGATAAATGATTCTTTTGCCGCTTCCTTGAGAGGAAACGGTCTTTTTGTGGCTAAGGGATGAGTCTTATTAGCGACCAATACCATTTCGTCATTGGCAAGTGGTATCACTTTATATGAGTTGCTGGACAAGGTTGCCGTTCGCAAGATAGCCAGATCAAGCTGTTCGTCGTCGAGCATTTTCAGGATATGGCCGCCATTTTCTTCAAAAGTCCGAATCATAATGTCCGGGTATTGTTTTGTAAAAGTGGCAATAGCGCGATGAATGTCGTACTGACTCATAATCGGGATTGAGCCAAGGGTCAGGTAGCCTTCAGAGGTCCGTCGATATTGCTGCATTTTACTCATCATCGCGCTGTACTTAACTATTATATCTTCGGCAAAGTTGATAAATTCATGGCCGGCAGAATTCAGACGCAATGTGCGCCCATCTCTGTCAAAGAGTTTTAAGCCAATCTCGTCTTCTAATTGGAGGATATGTTTCGATAAGGAGGATTGAGAAATATAGAGGTGATCCGCGGCTACCGTCATATTATGGTATTGGGAAACTGTCAAAAAGTACTTTAACTGCTCGATGTCCATGATGGTATGGTCTCCTTTTTAGTATTAAAAATGGAATCGATTTAAGTCGTATTTTAGTGTTTACTGTCTGTAATGATTCGTTATAATAGGTGAAATCCCTGTAGCATTTAACATAATCTGTTTAACTAAGTGAAATTACTGGTGGTTCGGGATATGATTCATACCTGTCCATTGGACTTTGCTGATTATCAAGCAGCTGCAGAAATCTTTGAAGAGATTGCTTTTCTTATCCGCAAGAAGTTAAAACAGACATTATAATTACGATAGTATGTGTTACATACGCAGAAATATGGACAAGCAATCCGGTAAAACAGGAAAACACTTTACCAAAAAATTTAGACCGTTTATCGATAAATACAGTATGGGCAACTGTCATTACTATAATCTAAAGGAATGAAGAATGATGCATGCATCGACTGCTTGAACAAAATGCTTTAAAAAGGACTTCATCAATACAATGAACAAGTCACAGCCTTTTTTGGGCCGAAGTCCGAGCTTCATAGTCTGTTGAATGTAAGACCGCTAGAACAATAAAAAGGGAGCTTATTCAGGATGCTTACCTTGAAACATCTGAATAAGCTCAACATAAAATTTTTAAAGATATTGAACTATATTACAAGTTCACTGAACAGAGTTGGTCCTAGTGTAAGAAACACAGATATTGTCGATCCAGGTAAAGAGTTCATTCAGATCGTAATCGCCACCATGTCCTTGGCCCCATGGTGAGGCGAAGTCAACATTGAAACCTTTATTATCCAATGCCGTGGCTAGAATGATTGGAATCGCGAGGGACGTGTCTCTATCAACAGCGCCGTGGCGAATTCTCCAGTAATGAGCGGTAGTAGTTCCCTCAGTTCCAATGTAGTTCATAGGGTTTAATAACTTTACAATGGATGCATCGGCCAGCGAACTGCTCGTCGTACTATGATCTTTACCGAAGCTAGTAAAGTGCTGGGCTTTGATAGTTGCAGTGCCAAACAACTCATTTTCACCAGTTTTTAAATCTAATCCATCAAAAGCTGACGTTGCTTTCATCCTATTGGCGTATTTGACGTATTTATCAAAGTCGATATCGGTGACGGTTCCGCCTTGGATTGTAATCCACGTCAAGTTAGACAGGTCGATACCGCTATCTAAAGCTTTTTGAGCTGATGCAATTACATAGTATTTAACATAGTCTTTAAAGGTACCGTTACCGTTAGTGTCTAGTGTTAATGGAGTTCCATCGTTCATTTTAAGACCTAAGCTATTCAGATATGCAGGAAACCGAGTTTTTAACTCATTAGAAACCTTAATTTGATCTTTTGTCATTGTAGTTTTGACTTCAGGGGGCTTTGGTGGCCGACCTGTAGGCATTTCACCTAAGTTAGGCGGCGGATTGCCTTGATCTGGAGGCATTGCACCTAAACCGGGAGACGGGTTGCCTGGCTTTGGCGGCATTGGGCCTGGAAACGTCATTTTACTGTATTCGTTTAGACCATTGAACAGCCATTCATAGGCCATGTCGGCATTATCTAAATTTGTGATTGGACAGTAGCAAGAAGCTGCAAAAATGTCATCACGGGCATCGGCCGCACCGATTGCCTTTAAATAAGGCTCATAATCCTTATTGTTACCAGTGGCACCGAGTAACGCAGAAAGCGCACCGCCTGCGCTCGTGCCATTGGAAATAATTTTTTCAGCGTCACCTGGTAGAAGTTTGTCGTTATAGCGCAAATAGCGGACAGCGGCCTTTAAATCAACGATACAGGCTGGGGCCTTGCCGGTGTATTGGCCATTTTTATTCTGGGTAGTACGGCCGCGTGCGCCCGGTTCTGCTACCACATAGCCTTTTGACAGGGCAAGGAGCGCGGCATTCGGCCCACCATCCATGCCTTGACCGGGACTTCCGGGAGCACCGGGCATATAACCTCCGACTGTATTCGGCAAGAAGATTGGAGCAGTCTCGGCGGTGTAGCCTCCGATGGATTTGCCCTCATAGTATTCTTCAGGGACATAAATATTCATGATCTCATAATTGGTGTCAACAGGATACTTCACATAGACGATATTTTCATAAGCACGGTAGGTGATGATTTTGTTATTCAAAGTTAAGGTCTTCAACGTATACTTGGCTGTATCGAATTTTAAGCTGTACCCATCGGTTTCATTTGAGCTTGCAGACACTGTGGCCAATGGCATGACAAGAAGAGATAACATCAGAATAGAGGAAAACCATTTTTGAACTTTCATAGTTTAGCTCCCTTTTTAAAAATTTAAACTTATATGGTAAAATTTTCTCTGACTTTTTTATTGCTTTCCTGCCTATTGAAGAGAATTATTAACCTACGCCTTTATATCAATACCTGCCTTTTTAAGTTTTTGTATGTCTGCATCGCTAGGCTTTTGGCCTGGTTTGATCTTTACTCCAGCTTTTTTTGCCGCATCTTTAAATTTATCGATGTCTGCTTTACTCGGTTTACCATGCGGGGGGGTCTGTCGAATTTGTTGATAAGAATTGAGGTCGCTATTGCTAGAAACTGAATTTATAACCATATCCAAACACCTCGTAGTATAAAGTTTTGATTAATTTTAAAAAATGCTTAGCAAATCATCTTAATACAAAAACGTGATTGTCTATTTATCTCAAAATAGATAGGAAAGCAATATTTTTATCTGATCTACATTTTTGCAATAAGTTGTTATAACAACAATATAACAACTTATTATTACAATACTGTAACAATGCTGTCAAAAAAATTGTAACAAAATAGAGGGGTACCGATATTTTCGATAAAGTCTGGTGGGTGACTACTTACTTTAAAATAAGCTATTTTTTGCTAAGATTGAAATATGATATCATTGGCCTTCTATTAAGCCAGAAATGTACTAATCCCGCGCCAATAAAGAGAAACCCAGCCAATTCATGAGCCTGCTTAGGATAAAATGGTATTCCTTCCGTGGCCATTGATTTAGTACCATCGTTGTTTCCTAGCATTTGTTGGTGAAAACTTTGAGGCTTGGGAATAACGACCATCTGTACACCAGATACTGATACAATAATGAATGTGATCACCAATATAATGGATGTAATTTTTCTCATAAAATCACCTTCCTTCAATTAATAATAGTAAAACAAACATGTAGCAGCTTTTTGGCGTGCATGGTTGTTTTACTATTTATGCCTTTTAAGAATACACGTTACAAGGCGAGAATTGTTCTTTTCATTTGTAAAAAGATTTTCTGAGAGATAATGCATAGTAAAATAAATAATCCCTTGGAACGCCTCCAAGTAGTAAATTATCGTCAACAATAAGTTGCATATGCAACTACATAATAACGCAAAAAAGTTGTCAATACAACCAATTTAATGATGAAATTTTCTTTACTATATGAAAAAAAATTATATAATTTATCATAGAGTTGCAAACGAAACTTTTTTTGGCAAATAATTTACGGAGGTATATATTTTGCAAAAGGACAGATTTGGTAAACATATTTCTTTGATTTATAGGTACAGTCAAATATTTTTCAACTCAGAATTAAAAAAATATAATCTAGGCAGTGGTCAATATATTTTTCTTGTTAACTTGTTTAAAAATAATGGTATCAATCAGGAACAATTGTCAGATATCGTAATGAAAATGATAAACGTGCTTATAATCTATATACTACTGACAAGGCAGAATCTATTAAAACTAATTTGTTTGGGCTGTTAGATTCGTGGAATAGAATAATGTTAGATGATCTTGATAGTGAAGAAAGGAAAACCCTATTACAATTGATTGGAAAAGTGGGGTCTAACATTATTAGACATGCTAATCAATTTGAGCAAAATACTAAATAAAGTGATTACTTATAAACCCAAATATTAGAAATAACCCACCGACTATCAGTCACTGGTCATTGAGTTGAAGTAGATTGGTTTGATTTAACAAATGACGCCAAAAGCAAACCAACCAGAATAAATCCAATTGCCACTAACAATGAATATTTCATGCCGAATAGGGAAGCTAATCGGTTCTCCATGTCGGTAAAATTGGTTACTTTAAGTAAGTAATTTCGTTGGCCTGTTTCTAGCAAACCGATGAATAAAGACGAACCTAAAGCAGCCGCTATTTGTATTGAAGTATTGATGATGGCTACGCCATCTGCAGAATTTTGTGGAGGCAGTTGCTTTAAGCTATTGGTTTGTGCAGGGGCCATAATGAAGGCTCCCCCGAGACAAAAAACGCAATGTAAGGCAATTATTAGCGTTAAACTTGTATGAATTGAAATATAAGCCAAACAGGTCACCGGGATACCCATAAAGATAAAACCGGCAATAAGTAAAACTCTGGCGCCCAATTTATCATACATTCGGCCTGCTAGGGGAGAAAATATACCATTGATTAGCCCTCCCGGTAAAAGCGCAAGTCCGGCTACAACAGACGATACGGCAAGGGAATTTTGCATAAATGTAGGTAAAATAATATTGAGCGAAAACCAGATCATCATGTTAATCATAATCAATAGGACGCCGATTGCAAACATGGGATATTTAAAAGCCCTCACTTCTAACATGGGTTGTTTTAAACCCAATTGCCGCCAGACAAACATAATTATGGACACTAAGCCAATTCCGAGCGCGATTAGTACATGTGAATTAAATAAACCAGCGCTTTCCGAGGCGCTGATACCATAAATAATGCCGCCAAAACCTAAGGTGGAGAGGATAATCGATAGAGCATCGATTTTTGGTTTGGTAATCGTCGAAACGTTTTTTATATAAATACTCCCTAAAACAATAGCCACGAGTGCAAAAGGGATTAAGCAGAAAAATAATCCATTCCAGTTGAAAAAACTCAAAATCAGTCCCGCAATAGTCGGTCCGATAGCTGGCGCAAACAAGATAACGAACAGGCCAAGTCCCAATGCTGCGCCATGTTTTTCCGGCGGATTAATCATTAAGATGGTATTCATCATTATCGGTACTAACATTCCGGTTCCACAAGCTTGGAACATTCGGGATATTAATAATATTGAAAATGCAGTTGAAAACCCGGCGCTCAACGTACCAAGCAGAAATAAAACGATTGCCGTATTATAAAGTTGTTTAGTGGTAAAGGTATGGATTAAAAAGGCCGTAATTGGTACCAATATTCCAACCACTAACATATAGCCGGTAGCTAACCATTGGACCGTTCCTGCACCTATATGCAAGTCACTCATTATTTGGGGAAAGGCAACGTTTAATATTGTTTCATTAAGCAATGAAATAAAGCCGCCTAGTAATAATGTAATCATTATGGGGACTATGTTAAAATTCCGGTTCTGTAGCTGATTGTTATTAATCTTTGTCATATGAGAACTTCTCCTTATAACCTGATCTATATAGGTTGGATAAAAAAATCATATTATCGATTTGATTAGCGTTGACTTTTGGGGTCGGCTTTACTATTTTGAATACCACCCTTCTTAAATTTATTACAGCTAATTTTGCATAACAAAACAGCGTGTAGTCTTGACAACTGGACTTATGTCATCAAGACTACACGCTGTTAGCGTATATTATAGCAAAGAATTATTTGGTTTTCAAGATTCAAGACCGTGCTAATAGGATATTATATGTTCTTTTGGTTTTTGTAAAATTTTTAATGGAAGCTTATAGCTGAAATATAATAAAAATAGGTTGCGCTTGTAAATATATTACGCTATCATATAGTTGCAAACGCAACTATATGATAGCGTAATAACAGTGGCAGAGTTTGTAATCAGGAGGAACTGCTAATGAGAATTAAAGAGCGCAGACTATTCTATGTAGGCTTTGGTATAGTGGGCATTTTACTGGCGCTTTTCGCGATCCACAGCGGCGTATTAACCAAAAAGCAAACTGCGAAAGCCCAGCCGGTAACAGTAAACGCGATGCAGGTAACTGCAAAGGATACGCCAATTAACTATGAGTTTGTGGGTAAGGTGCAAGCGAAAAATGAAGTCAAAGTCCTGGCGAAAATTTCCGGTAATATTGTGGAAAAGATGGTAAAGGGCGGCGATACCGTGTATAAGGGGCAGCCGTTGTTTCGAATCGATAATAAGCAATATCGCTCGGCGATCCGTTCGGCCCAGGCGAACTTGGCCAAATCGCAGGCGGTGTTGAACAACAGTCAGAGAGATGTTGCCAGATACCAGAGCCTGGCGGATCAGGACGCGATCGCTCAGCAGACGTTAGATACTCAGGTTGCCACAGCCGAGGAAAACGCGGCGGCGGTGGAAGCCAACGAAGCCAGTCTCCGGTCAGCGGAAGAAGACAACCAGGATACGCTGATTGTATCGCCGGTTGACGGACGAATCGATGTCAATGACTTGAATGTCGGTGATTATGTAGTGGGGGGATCGACGACGCTGGCAAATGTTTCAACAACCGATCCGGTTGTGGTGCAATTTAGTATGAGTGAGAATGAATATATAAAATTTATTCAAATGGGTAACGGTGCATTGCCCGAGAACTTTAAAAACAATCTCAAACTTACATTGAGCGATGGCTCGGAGTATCCGCTTGCTGGTAATGTCGAACAGATTGATAAGGGAATTAGCACGACCACCGGTACAATTACGATCAAAGCGATGTTTAGCAATCCGCAAAAATTTCTTGTTCCCGGCATGTTTGCCAGGATTGTGGCCGCGGGGGAAGTTCGTCCTAACGCGCTTTTAATTCCGCAGCGGGCGGTAAAAGAATTGCTGGACAATACCTTCGTCTTTGTAATTAACGCTGATAATAAGGCCGAACAACGCGCCGTAAAACTGGGTGATAAAGTCGGCAATATGATCCTGGTCGAAGCTGGTCTTGCAACCGGCGATACGATTGTTGTAGATGGAATCGACAAGATAAAAACAGGCTCACTATTAAACACAACGATGATTGAACCGGATGATGCATCAACTAATCCGGTTCAACAATAGGGGATGTTCTGATGGCAAAATTTTTTATTGAACGTCCGATTTTTGCGATTGTGTTATCGATTATTATTACTATCATCGGGGTAATTGCCGCGTTTACCCTGCCGATTGCCCAATACCCGAAGATTTCGCCGCCAACGGTGTCGGTTAGTACCACTTATCAAGGGGCCAATGCCGATGTTGTGAACCAAACAGTGGCGCAAACCTTGGAAGAAGAAATCAACGGCGTTGAAGAAATGGTGTCGATGTCGTCAACTAGTACCGATGCTGGCACTTATTCATTAAGTGTTCAGTTTGAGTCCGATAAAAACCCGGATATTGCGGCGGTACAAACGCAAAACCGGGTTGCAGAAGTATTATCATCGTTGCCGACCACTGTGCAGACGACGGGTGTAACCACCAGGCAGTCATCACAGGATCAGGCGATGACTTTTACGTTGTATTCACCAAACGGCACATATGGTACTAAGTTTTTAAAGAATTATGCCAGTGTTTATCTGGTTGATGCCATTAAACGGGTCGATGGCGTGGGCGATGTTGTGGAATACGGTTCTGATTATAGTATGCGAGTCTGGCTTAATCCGCAAAAAATGGAACAGTTAGGCATTTCCACAACTGAAGTTACTTCAGCAATTGAAAGCCAAAATACACAGGCCGCGTCCGGTTCGGTGGGGAAGATGCCGAATGCATCCAGTCAGGAATTTCAATACACGACTCGGATTAAGGGGCGGTTAACCGAGCCTATTGAATTTGAAAATATAATTATTCGCGCCAAATCCGATGGCTCGTTTACCCGCCTAAAAGATATTGCTCGGGTCGAAATGGGCAGCAAAGATTATACCTATAATACTTTGACAAATGGACAACCTTCGACAGGCTTGGCAGTTAAGTTAACCAGTAGCGCCAATATTTTGGAAACAGTCAGCAAGGTTAAGCAGGTATTGACCGAAGCCTCGCAAAACTTCCCGGATGATTTAAAATACAAGATTGTTGTCGATAATAGTAATTTTGTTCGGGAATCAATTAAAGAAGTGCTTAAAACCTTCGCGGAAGCTTTGTTATTGGTGTTAGTTGTGGTATTTGTCTTTTTACAGAGTTGGCGGGCGACGCTGATTCCGATGCTGGCTGTACCGGTGTCCTTAATCGGAACTTTTGGAGCGTTTGTCGCGTTGGGATTTACGATCAATACTTTAAGTTTGTTCGCTATGGTGTTGGCGATTGGGCTGGTGGTTGATGACGCCATTGTGGTTATCGAGGCCGTGGAGCATCATATGCGCTATTCGGGGCTTAACCCGATGGAAGCGACGAAGAAAGCGATGAGTGAAGTTTCCGGCCCCGTGGTGGCGATTGCGTTTGTTTTGGCTTCGGTGTTTATTCCAGTCGCCTTTTTTGGCGGCATGATGGGAATTTTGTACAAGCAATTTGCTCTGACGATTGCAGTGTCGATGGCCTTGTCGGCGGTCGTGGCTTTAACATTAACCCCAGCCCTTTGTGCGTTGTTATTAAAACCGTATAATCCTGATGCTCATGGCGGTGTAATGGGACGGCTTTTTGACGCCTTCAATCGATTATTTGACGTCGGTATTGAAAGGTATGCCAGTTTTGTAGGCAAAGCGATTGGTAAAGCCAGGCTATGTATAGCGCTGTTGGCAGTACTAATTATTTGTGCCGGGGTGTTATATAAAATAGTTCCATCATCATTTGTTCCCGATGAAGATCAGGGCTTTTTTATAACGACGATTACGTTGCCTGAGGCGGCAAGTTTGAATCGTACTATTGATACGGTAAAAGAATTGTCCGCCAAAGTACAAGCCCAGCCTGGAATTTTGAATGTTATGGGATTGTCTGGCATGGATGTATTGAGCGGTGGCACGAAACCCAACGGGGGGGTGCTCTTTGTTGCGTTGAAACCGTGGGAGGAACGGAAAGATGCTGCAACTCAGGTTAAAATGGAAATTGCTCAGAGTATGGCCAATGGAGCCCAACTGCCGGAAGGAACGGTCATTTCGTTTGCCCCGCCGGCATTACCGGGGTTAGGCATAATGGGAGGATTTACCTTAATGCTGGAGGCACAAAGCGGCGGAACTTTATCGCAACTGGACAGTGTGTCCCAGCAGTTTCTTGAAGCAGCTCGCCAGCGGCCGGAGATCGGCGCGATTACAGCTAATTTTAAAAGTAATACGCCCAGTTATGAATTTGAAGTGGATCGGGAGAAAGCCGAAACACTGGGGGTCGATGTTGCTGATGTGTTTACGACCTTGCAAGCAACAATTGGTGGTACTCAAGTCAATGATTTTAATAGGTTTGGCCGCACTTACAAAGTTGTTGTTCAAGCGGAATCAAATTTTCGCGGCGATGTGAATGAATTGCGATCTATTTTTGTAAAGAATTCTAGTGACGTCATGGTGCCGTTAAATACACTGATTAAATCGAAAAAGGTAACTGCGCCG
Source organism: Bacillota bacterium (assembly GCA_017889625.1). GTDB lineage: Bacteria > Bacillota > Negativicutes > Sporomusales > CTSoil-080 > CTSoil-081. The sequence continues at coordinate 17,858 of JAGGAD010000059.1, forward strand.
TCGTTGATTACCCGTTATAACGGTGTAAACGCTGCTAAGATCAGCGGCAGTCCAGCGACCGGTTATAGTTCCGGCCAGGCCATTACGGCGCTGGAAGAAGTGGCCAAGGAAACGTTGCCCAGTGGTTATTCTTATGAATGGGCGGGCGAAAGTCGCGAAGAAAAAATTTCTGGCAACCGGGCCCCGATAGTGTTCGGGATGGCGATAGTTTTTGTCTTCCTCTGTTTGGCGGCGCTATATGAAAGCTGGAGCGTTCCCTTTGCGGTGCTGCTCGCGATTCCATCAGGTATTTTCGGCGCGCTATTTTTCCAGTATATTCGAGGTCTGGAAAATAGCGTGTATATGCAAATTGGTTTGGTTATGTTAATTGGTCTGGCGGCGAAAAACGCGATATTGATTATCGAATTCGCCAAAGTCCGGGTCGACAAGGGGATGTCTCCCGTCCAGGCCGCGATTGAGGCGGCAAAAATCCGGCTGCGACCGATTCTGATGACGTCGTTCGCATTTATTATCGGCTGCTTCCCACTGGCCGTCGCCACTGGGGCTGGTGCCGGGGCCAGAACGTCGATGGGAACGGCGGTTGTCGGCGGAATGTTTACCGCTACTTCGATAGGCATCTTTTTAATTCCAGTGCTGTTCGTCGTCGTAGAACGGGTAAACGCAAAAATTCACTCGTCCCGAAAACAGCGGCGGACGATAGAATAAATCAAATTCAGTAAGTTTATTAACCGGGTGCGGATAAGGTCCTGCAGGGCTTTATCCGTAATTTATAGCTGGTAACTGTCCAACGTGATGAGAAAGTTTTATTTTAAGGGAGGGATACTAGTGAAGAATAAAAAATGGCTGTTTTCATCAAGCATAGCGCTGGCGGCACTGCTTTCATTAAAGAAGCAATGTCGGCTCGGGAAACGAATTATTGGGCAGTAAAGCAGGCGGAGTCCGGCAAAGGGTTCACATTAGATTACACCCATGCAGCGGAGCGGTATACTACATATAGCAGTTATAAGGTTGGGTCTAACGGATATCTGCTGGCGGGTTCACAATATTATGGCGTTACCGACTTTGACAACGCATTTTCGTTTACCCTTCCCTTATATAGCGGCGGCAGTCTGGAAGGGCAAATTGATGAGGCCAAGCTGAATCTTAAGGTATCGGATTTAACGCTGGAAGCGACTAAACAACAACTAAAACAGACGGTTGTCAGCGATTATTTCAGTGTGCTGGAATACAAGAATAACTTGGAAGTAAGTCAGGAAACGGTGGCTAACTATCAGAACCATCTGGCGAATGTCCAACTTGAATATTCGGCTGGCACGGTCGCCAAAACTGACGTGCTTGCTAGTCAGGTTTCCCTGGCGGATGCGCAGGCCAGCTTGATCAAGGTGCAAAATAGTTGGGATTTAGCGGTTGCTACCCTTAACAATGCAATTGGTTTGCCATTGGAGAGCGAGTTGACGTTGAAAGATGAGCTTGCGTATGAAAAAAATGAGTTAACGTTGGCGGCCTGTGATCAATATGCGTTGCAGCATCGACCGGAAATGGCCGAGTATCAGGCCCAAATAGATATTGCCAAGGCTGGAATTGATGTCGCTAAGGCTGGGAAAAGACCGTCGGTTAACTTAGTGGCGACGGAAGATTGGTATGACAGTGATTTTCCCGGGACTGATAATAATAATTGGTCAGTGGGATTGGCTACGTCCTGGAGTATCTTGGATTCAGGCTTGGTTGATTCTAAGGTAAAACAGGCTGAGACTAGCCTCAATGCCGCTAAGATTTCCGCCGATCAAGAACGGGATACGATCCGCCTGGAGGTTCGCCAGTATTTTCTCAGCATGCGCGAAGCGGAAAAACGGATTGAGACGACCAAAGTCGCAGTGAATCAGGCCCAAGATAATCTTCGGATTAGCGAGGTGCAATACAAGACGGGGGTAGGCACGAACCTAGATGTTTTGGATGCGGTATTATCCCTGAAAGAAGCAAAAACAAATTATATTCAGGCATTATACGATTATAATACAAGCAAGGCCTCGCTGGATAAAGCGATGGGTAAGTAATGTTTAATACATAAGAAAAACGTAAATTATTTTTTGGCGAATATAAGAAAAACCGGCACACATAGTCTAACTATAGGTGCCGGTTTTATGCGGTTTCATCCATTTAATTAAGCTTTTAACTTATCAAGTAATTGTTTAAGTCCAAACTTAGTCATGTTTTGTTGTTCTTAAAAATAACTTAGTGTAACCTTCTAATGGAATTGCTTTTGACGAACCCCCAGATGCTTTATGAAAGTTTATGGAAGGAATTTGCAATGAAAATAAGAAACATATATTAATGCTATAGCCGAGGAGTTGAGAAACATGATAATCCGTAATATGGAAGAAAAAGACTTAAATGATGTAGCGATACTATATGAGTCGTTATCGGGGAAAAAGAGCAACATAGAAAATATGGCTAATAAATTTGCATTAATCAATAGCAATGCAAGCTATAATGTGGCAGTGGCCGAAGACAGTGGCAAAATAGTCGGCACCGCGATGGGGATAATCTGCCATAATATGATGGCAGACTTAAATTCATTCTTGGTAATAGAAGCCTTTATCGTTGATGAAGCCCATAGAAGACAGGGGATAGGTAAAAATATATTACTATACCTGGAAAATAAAGCCAAAAGCTGTGGGTGTAGCTATATTATTCTGATTTCTGGCGAACTAAGAACTGATGCCCATAAACTATACACACACCTAGGCTACGGCAAAGACAATGCCAAAGGCTTCAGAAAGATGTTAGTGAGTTAATCTTCCAAGTTTCAATAAATTAATGGAAATGGCAGTAATTTGTTATATAATGCGTATAACTATTTAAATAAAACTGTTTTTCTGGCAATATAATTGATAGGAGTTGAAGAATATGGCAAATAAAAAACTAAAAGTATGTGTCTTTAACTATCGTGAGTTTGATGAGGCTGAGTACTTCCACAAAATCAGCGAAGAACTAGAAATAGAACTGGTTATCAGTACCGAAAATCCGACTCTTGCCAATATCCATCTCGCCAACGAATGTGATTGCATCAGCATTATAACGACCCCCGTGGATGCGGCGTTAATAAAAAAACTCCATGAAATGAATATAAAATTGATTTCAACCAGAACGATTGGCTTTGATCATATTGATATACAATGTGCGAAAGAATTAGGGATTCAGGTAAGCAATGCAAGCTATCCGCCTGATGGTGTCGCTGATTATGCGATTATGCTAATGCTGATGGCTTGCCGCCATATGAAGCGAATTATGGAACGGGCCGCTATTCAGGACTTTTCCTTGCCGGGGCTTAAAGGCAAAGACTTTGCAAAGCTGACAATCGGTATTATTGGGACGGGAAAAATCGGCCAAACCGTAATTCGCCATCTATCAGGATTTGGCAATGAGATATTAGCATACTCTTTATATGAAAGTGAAGAAATTAAGCAATATGCAAAATATGTTTCCCTTGACGAACTTTTAAATCGTTGTGATATAATCAGCCTTCATGCACCGGTTGATGAAACCAATCACCATATGCTCAATGCCACCGCAATAGCTAAAATGAAAGACCGAGTAATTATCATAAATACAGCAAGAGGCGCTTTGATTGATACAAAAGCCTTGCTAGACGGAATAGAAAGCGGCAAAATCGGCGCGGCAGCATTAGATGTGATCGAAAATGAAGCGGGACTATATTATAATGACTTAGAATCAAAAGTATTACATAATCGTGATTTAGCAGCTCTAAAAAACTATCCCAATGTTATTGTAACTCCCCATATGGCCTTTTACACGAACAGTGCTATACAAGACATGGTCTACTCCTCGTTAAAGAGCTGCCTCCTAGAAATTGAAGGAAAAGAAAATCCTTGGCGAGTAAATTAGCAGAAGCTAATAATTCAAGATTACCTCCTACTGTCCTGCTTGTAAAATCGGCAATGGTTTTTTAACGATAATATTTGTTTTTTATCTTCAATGTATCTGTATTATGAATATTGCTAACAATATAGAGGTAGAAAGACAATTTTACTATTTTTGGGAGGTTGCGTTATGGCGCAAGATAAAACTCTAACCTGTCGTGAGTGCGGAAAAGAATTTGTTTTCAGTGCCTCAGAACAAGACTTTTTTGCCGAAAAAGGTTTTACCAATGAACCCAGTCGCTGCCCCGATTGCCGGGCTGCCCGCAAACAACAGAACGCTGGTGGTTATAGCCGTGGTGGTGGGTCTCAGCGGCGTGAAATGTTTCCAGCTACTTGCGCGGAGTGTGGCAGAGAAACCCAAGTCCCCTTCCGTCCTAGTGGTGATCGCCCGGTTTACTGCAGTGATTGCTTTAATCGAAATAACCAGCACTAGCAGATTGACCATTAATTGATCTGCTAGCAAAGGCTGACAAAGGTTGGATAAGCAGTTGATACCATCATTCTCCGGATTCCTAGTAGTGTGATACAAATGAGCGGTAGAAGTATTAAGAAAGGTTGAGGACAGAATATGGCACATATGTACAGATGGAGGTTTTATATGGATTCACACGGAAATTGGCGCTGGAAACGTCAGGCATCCGCAAGCCAAGCCGTTGCCTATTCCACGAGCTTTGAGAATAGAACTGACTGTATTAATAATGCCAGGAGCTGTGGCTACATAGTAAGTGAAGCGGAAACGCCTCTTTCGAGAGACCCGTTTTCAGAGGTCCGACTCCCTGACCCCGAATGACCTATCTTGTTATATACGGCTACTGTCATTGTTTGTTATCCACCATTTGAACTGACGAGAGACGGGAGGATTCGCAAGTCCTTACATCATCATGAGATGCTCCCCATAAGGTAAACAGTGAAAATAAAAAACTGTTTATTCGAAGGGGGGCATTTTCAATGCCTTAAAATAATAAAGAGACTAACCTTCTAATGATTGCTGAATGGTGAGGAAAATTATTTGACATAAACCACCATAAATACTGATTCCTCGCCAAAATATGAATAGCTTTAAAGTGCGATTTAATAAAATTAGCAGGGTTTTAGACGTAAAAAGCGAATTATAAAAACCTATGTCATTTTACTAAATTTCCGGCTTTGCCAGAAGTTAATATACAATGAAATGTTTTATCTTTTGTGGGGCGATACAGTGAAGTTATATAAAGTAATCGTAATCATTCTTATACTTGGAAGCTTATTGTTACAGGGAAATATAATTAGTCAGCCTAGAGAAATACCGGTACTAAACTACCATATGGTTGAAGATAACGTTGATAACCAATTAGCAGTAACTGTCAAAGACTTTGACGATCAAATGTCCTATCTTTATCGGAATGGCTACAAATCAATTACTCCTGATGAATTGCTTTCATATCTGAAAAATGGTGATGATATCCCTGAAAAATCAGTATTAATTACCTTTGACGACGGCTATCGAGATACATATTTAAATGCTTATCCGATATTGGAAAAATATAGATTTACGGCAACTGTTTTTTTAATTACCGATGTAGTTGGTAATGATGACTGGTATTTAGATTGGGATCAAGTTAAAAAAATGCACCAAGCTGGGTTTGTCATTGGATCACATACCCTAAGTCATGTTCCGTTGACCACTCTTTCCCGGGATGAAGCATTGCTTGAATTGCAGAAATCAAAAGAAAAAATTGAAGGGGAACTGGGAACAACGGCGAGTTATTTTGCCTATCCGACTGGTGCATATAATGATGAAGTTCTTGACTTGGTAAAGAAGGTTGGGTACAAAGCGGCTTTCTCAGTACAATTCGGAAAGTCCGGGCAAAATAGCAATATTTATGAATTAGAACGAATTCCTATCTTTAGATCGACTTGGGCATTTTATGATTTTTACTTGCGGCTACATTTTACATCCTTAGTCGAAAAAGCTAGATGGATAAAAAAGGAAATAATGGGTGAGACTTTGGTTCAAGCTAATTAACTAAACACAAAAAAACACGGACGTCTGGGCCGTGTTTTTATATGCTGTGCGCCCGATTCTTAAAAAGACGCTACCGACTCGAATCCCTACTCGATTTTTAAAAAATAGCGAGATTTTTACTAGCTATAAAATATAGCAAAGCGGCTGGGCAATCGGATTGCGAATATTGTAGAGCCGTTGAAGGAGGCAAAGTTGTATTTTCTGTGGTAGTTAAAGCGCCATGCTCGACATACTCCCAATTGAAAATATTTTGCTGCCCGATAATCGAGTACAACTCATTAGTGTGCCAGGCGGCTTTATTCTTTGAGGTTACATCCTGTGTAGGCTTGCCAAAATGCTTAAAAATAGTAGGAAGCCATGCTCTTCCGAACTGGCCATCTTCTTTAATGGCAACAGAATAAACAAGATTATTCTTTAATACAACGCCAATTCTTAATTTGCCGAGGACCCCGTCGTAATAAGTAAACTCGGAAAACTGTTCCGGCAAATATAAGTAATCCGTGCTGGCTGGCGGTTCACCAACTTTAAAATCAGTTAAAACCTTATTCAGATCATCAATATCACTGGCACTGACAACCCTTATTGAAAATAATAGACATAAAAATAATAAAATAACTCTTTTCATAATTCATCCCTTGTTTTTCTGCGTATGTCTGAATCTGTGGTGATTCGGTAGTTTCAACCCAATATATTATAGCTTTATCAATATTAAATTAGCTGCCAAGTGGTAGTTATCCTGCTTTTTATAGCGCCGTTCGTCTAAGAATGTTGTCGTAAAAATATATATATTTAACGATAAGTTGACAAAAAAGTCAAATGATTATATAAAGTTAATTGTCGAATTAGAATACGCGCAGGAAATTATAAATTGTTATTACCGATAATGCTTTTCAAATAATAATTAAAACAAGGGGCTGTTAAAAGTGTTAAGAAAACTAAGTTTGCTTATTTTCGTACTCTTATTATTGGTTATCTGGAGTGGAATTTGTTTTTCTGAACCAATCGCTGATGGTACTGAGCCGCAATGGGATATATCCGCAAGACAGTATCACTTTGGTGGAAATGCTGATTTTTGGCTATACTATCCTAGCCCAAGTACTAATGTTATATCTCAACTGCATGCACCACAAAAGCAAACAATGAATGTTTTTGAAATAAAATATAATTTTTGCAGAAATCAATATCTGCGATTAAATTATGGGACTACTGGTGAAGGTAATAAGGGTCAAGGTTTTGACAAGGACTGGAACTGGACCTATTCACATGATTATAACCAATTAACTGATTATGGAACGATGAATTTTCATGGCGCGCAAAAAAACTATAATTTAGACTATGGTTATAAAATTGGCAGTTCGGCAGAAAGCTCTACATATGCTTTTGTTGGCTGGACCCAACATAAATCAACCAATGAGCTCAGGGATATAGTGTATTATCGGGAAAATAACATAGATATTACTCCTACGGCCCAAGCTGTATATGGCGCATATTATAACCTCGACTTTAAAGGCTGTCGACTGGGGTTGGAACATACTGTTAGAGTTGATCAAAAACTTACGATAAACGGCTTGGCGGCCTTACACTTTATTGATGCTAATCTGGAAGGCTTATGGACAAACCATACTCCGGCATGGTCATTTAAAGATAATGGATCGGCAAAGGGCTTTGAACTGAATGTTGGGGCCAAATACCAATTTGACTCGGCGATAAGTGCTAATTTTGGCTATAGCTATTATTATGCAAAGGCCAAGAATTGTACAAGATCAATGGATGAAGGTTCGGGATATTATGTTCTTAGTCAGAAAACAGATTTAGAATTAGCCCAGCACGGATATTACTTGGGACTTTCAGCAATTTTCTAGATTCTAGACGTTCAGCGATACATTTCTTCTAGCTGTGACTATATCCAAGTTGCTTACCTATAGAGTAAAAAAAGATAATCTATTAATTAAAAAGTATTATTAATTAATATTGCAAAACCCATTAATAGATAGTAGTATATACATAAAAAGGGTCTTGCTATAAATGTTTGTTATACTTATGATGGTGTATAATAAAGGCGAATTTAACATTAAGTTATTGGGGAGATGCATGTTTTTATGAATAAGATTGAAATAGCTAAGGGCGTGTATAATGTCGGGGCCGTCGATTGGGATATGCGGGACTTTCATGGGTTTACTACCAATCGTGGGGTAACCTATAATTCTTATCTTATCGTTGATGAAAAAGTTTGTCTTATTGATACTGTTAAAGCGCCATTTGCGGCTGAAAATATAGAACGCATCAGCGAGATAATCGACCCGACGAAGATCGATTATGTAATTACCAATCATGTTGAACCAGATCATTCCAGCGGTTTGCCGGCCCTAATGCAAAAAGCGCCGCAGGCTAAAGTAGTAGTTACCGCAAATGGTAAAACCGAAGTTTTAAAACACTATCAGCAAGAATATGATTTTATGGTCGTCAAAGAGGGCGACGTATTGGACCTTGGCAAAAACAAACTTCATTTTGTGCCGCTGCCGATGGTACATTGGCCTGATTCGATGGTTACATACCTCGACGGTGAACAAATTTTATTCTCTAGCGATTCTTTTGGCCAGCATATCTGCACCTCTAAACGCTTCGATGATGAGAATGATCTTGATAAAGTCATGTATGAAGCCGCAAAATATTATGCGAATATTTTAATGCCGTTGGGTAAAACGGTTAGCAAGGCCGTAGATAAGACGGCACAAATGCCGTTAAAGATGATTGCTACTGGCCATGGAATTATCTGGCGGAGCTATATTGATAAAATAGTGGCTAAATATAAAGAATGGAGCAGCGGCCAGACTAAAGATAAAGTAGTAATTGCCTATGACAGTATGTGGGGCAGCACCGAGAAAATGGCCAGATGTATTTTAGATGGGGTGGCCGCCACGGGGGTTGCAGTTAAACTGTACAAAATGTCTGACTCCGACCGCAGCGAAGTTGTTATGGAAATGTTAGATGCCGGTGGTATCTTGCTCGGCTCGCCGACCCTGCATAATGGTATGCTGGCAACAATGGGGGCCTTACTGATATACTTAAAAGGTCTTAAACCGGCCAATAAACTTGCGGCAGCTTTCGGTGCCTATGGTTGGGCCGGCGGTGCTCAGAAGGATATGGAGGAACTCTTAAAGACAGCGGGGGTATCGCTAACAGAAGGCGTAACTTTGAAATGGGTGCCTGATAAAGATGAAATGGATGCCTGCTTTAACTTTGGTAAGGAATTTGGCCAAAAAGTCCTTGAACGTAACCAAAAACCCTAACCCAATCCTTAAATAAAACATAGATCCTAAATAAATGACCAGCCGCAGACTTCTGCGGCTGGTCATTTATTTACCGAGAATTTTTTGCAGACAAATTGATTCCTGTAAATCTTTGTACTGTCCGTATTTTTCAATTACCGAATAACCAATCTGCTGATATAAGCCCATAGCTTCAACCAGTGGTGCACCCGATTCTAACAGCAACTTGCAAAACCCCTTGGTGAGTGCCCGCTTTTCTAATAGACTCATTAATTGTTTGGCAATGCCAGTTCCCCGAAAATTCTTTTTCACGAAAACCCGCTTAACCTCGGCTGCCCCAGCTTCATAAAATTTAAAACTGGCACAACCAATAGGAACATTATCAGCATAAGCTAAAACTACATCATGTATATCCTCAAGGGTGTTGTATTGAATATACTGAGCTCGATTTTTTTCTCCGCCGGCAATCTCATTAAGATAGTCATCTAGCAACCGACATAGCTTAATAAAGTCTTGATTGCAACCGTTGGTGTATATAAAGTTCATTGTTGACCTCCAATAATAAAATATAATCCTACAGCTTTTGTTAGCTAATGCTGCCAATTAAAACTTAGCAATAATTTGATTCAATTCCGCTAACGCATGAGGACTGACTTTTAAGGTGTAATCTTTAATGCCAGTACCACCGTAAACAAATGAATGTTCAAAAAGAGTTGTATCTAAAATATAGGGAAGTGGTATTCCCACTAGCGGAACATTGCCGAGGATATAACCCATATTCTCAACTTCTGTTGGTTTTGCTAATTTAACTTTTTGACAGTTTAATATTTTGGCTACTTCCTTAAAATCAACCCGGCCATGACTGCCAGAAACAACTAAGGCCAAAAAACCAATATCTGTTTTGACAATCAATGTCGGAGCGGTTTGCCCGATGGCGATATTAAAGTACTTGGCTCCTTCTTCAGCCGAGCGTAGACGTGTTTCGTGGTGGATTAATTCGTAGGGATATTTGCTTTTTGCTAAAAGCAATTTTAGACATTCCATTATAAACAAACCCCTTTTTCTAATGCTTTATTGAATGTAGTTTTAACCTCGTGTTTAATAATAGTATAAAAGCTATCGTTGCCAAAACTAAAAGGTTTCCATAGAAGTAATCTCCCTCGTCTGTTAGAATTATCCATGTTGAGAAAAAAACCTTTAGATTAAAGGAGCTGGTTTAACATAAATTTGTCTTATTCATAAATGATATAAGTGTAAGTCAGCATTAAACTGTACTTTTAGAGAAAAGCGTTGGTCGTTGCTTCTCGCCATCGTTGCCAAAACTGACTGACATGTTGTATTTATTGGAGTATTGTGGTATTGTAAAATTAACTTGTATAAAAGGAGGTGGCATGATGAACGTAACCGGCTTAGTAAACGGAATCTTGGCAAGACTGGCTCACTATGTTTCTCGGATAACAGCCCTAACCGTCAGTAACGGAGGTGTCTGCCTGCAACTAAATATTATGTTAACTAAGCAACCGCGTCATCATGCGCCTAACGCGTAAACGGGAAATACCCGGTGATTCGCTTGCCTGGGTATTGTTTTTCTACAGGGAAATTTTGCCGGAACGGCAACATCTTGTTATGATAAATAACGGCCTAGGCCAGCGTAAAGCGGGCTCAGGCCGTTATTTATCGTTTAGCATAGCCTTTTCGTAACACTTAGACAGTCCGCTGGCAAAGAAAGGAGAACAACATGATTGAAATAGCATTACGCAATATTGAGAAATACTATGGGGCGCATCACTTGCTTAAAGGAGTTACCTTTGAAGTACAAACTGGAGACAGACTAGGTCTTCTGGGCCGGAATGGTACCGGAAAAACCACCTTGCTCAATATTATGGAAGGCCGGACGGCCAGCGATGCCGGTGAAAAAATGCTTCGTAGAGGCGCTGTTGTAAGCCTGCTTGAACAAATGCCGGAATTTCCTCCCGAATACACCGCCTACGATGCTATCTATTCGGCCTACAGCGACTTAATAACAATCAAAACACAAATGACGGACCTGGAACAAGCCATGGCGCAACAAACCGGCAGCCACGATATGTTGCAAAAGTACGGACAACTACAGCAAGCCTTTGAGAGCCGGGAAGGGTATGCGATCGAAGATAACCTGCGCCGGGTTTGCGTGGGGCTCGGGCTTAGCGCCGAACTCTTAGCAACCGAATTTACTGCTCTGAGCGGTGGCGAAAAAACCCAAGTTGTACTGGGAAAATTGTTGCTAAAAAAACCGGATATCCTATTACTGGACGAACCAACCAACCACTTGGATATTGCCGCCGTGGAATGGCTTGAACAGTATCTTGCGGAATACAAAGGCACCGTTATCGTCATTTCTCATGACCGTTACTTTCTCGATCAAGTAGTGAATCGTGTCATCGAATTAGTTGAGGGCAAGGCCGAGATATACGAAGGCAACTACTCCTATTTCGTTGCGGAAAAACAGGCCCGCTGCGATCAGCAGCAACAACAATTTGACCAGCAGCAAAAAAAAATCCACCAGATGGAAATGGCTGCTAAACGCATGCATGACTGGGCTCAGCGGGCGGATAATCCCAGTATGCATAAACAGGCATTTAATATGGAAAAACGCATCGAACGGCTGGAAAAAACCGAGCGACCTCCCCAGACGGAACACATCAAAGCCCGGTTTGGCCAACAAAAATTTTCTGGACAAGAAGTGATTGTTGCCCGGAATTTGGCAAAACACTTTGACGGTCAAAGTGTTCTTAAGGGCTTGGATTTCACTCTACATAAAGGAGAACGAGTCGCTCTGTTTGGGGCGAATGGCACTGGAAAGTCCACTCTGTTTAAACTTATTACCGGGGAACTAGCCGCAGATGCCGGGACAGTCAGTCTTGGTGCCAGCATCCGCCTTGCTTACCTGCCGCAGATAGTCACCTTTAAAGAACCAGAATACAGTGTGTTGGACACAGTCCGCTGTGAAGTGGGAGTTGAAGAAGGCGAAGCACGCCGGCTCCTGGCAAAATATCTTTTCCGGGGGGAAGGCGTATATCGTAAGACTAAAAACCTCTCCGGTGGGGAAAAAAGCCGCTTGCGGCTTTGCCTGCTGATGCAAAACGATGTCAACCTACTGCTCCTGGATGAACCCACCAACCATTTAGACATTGACGCCCGTGAATGGCTGGAAACAGCACTCGAAGACTTTGACGGCACCCTGCTGTTTGTATCGCATGACCGCTATTTTGTTGGTAAATTTGCCACACAAGTATGGGAATTAGGTGACGGAAGACTGACTGTATATCCGGGTGATTACGCCTACTACCGACGAAAATATAGCGAAAAAACAGCAGTAGTTTTCCCGCTGGAACGACAGAAACGCGTTGCCGCAACCGAACTTTCTTCAATATCCCTGACGCCAGTCAGCCCCAAACCATCCCCGACCCGCAATTCCATTTCGTCGGACAAGGCCGCGGCAGTAAGTCAGGAACTGGAAAGTGCTATCGAGGAGCTAGAAAGAGCCTTAAAAGCCATAGAACCCCGTATGCAGCAATGCGGCAGCGACTTTGTCGCCCTCGAACCGTTGCTGCGGCAAAAACAAGAATGGGAAAATCAACGGGATACCCTATATCAAGAATGGTTGGAAATAAACAATTAATAGCTTTTATCTAAAAATGTGATGGGATTTTTGGTATAATAAAGTAGTAGGACCAAACCTAAGAAATAAGGTCTGAATAGATTTCGGTATAAATGGGGAACAGGGGAAAGGTGACAAGCTTTGAATGACGTACATATAAAACATTTTATTGAGCTAGCGAAATGCCTCAACTTTACTAAGGCCGCTCAAAATTTATACATTGCTCAGCCGGCGCTAAGCAGGAGCATTGCGAATATGGAAAAAGAGCTAGGCCTTACCTTGTTTGTTCGGAATAGAAAAAATGTGCGGTTATCACCTGCTGGCATAGTGATGATGGAGGGGTATCAAAAATTATTGCGGGATCATGATATTCTTTTAGCGAAAGCTATGAAAGTTGGTAAGGGAGAGAGCGGAAAACTAACAGTTGGTATTATAGAATGTCAGAATACAGATTTTTATTTGCCAAAAATTGTAGAATTTTTTTGCGAAAATCATCCGGGAATTCAAATAGAAATGTTTTATGATAGCTTTAAAACCCTTAGACAAAAATTTGAAAATGGCGAAGCAGATATTGTAATTACGCAATTGTTTGATTTAAGTTCCTATACTAACGACGAGATTATATATGAAGCATTTGCAAATACTACCGGACGGTTTATTGTATCCCAAAAACATCCGCTGGCGCAGTATGAAGAAGTTAGTGCAGAAAATTTAAACGGTGAGATGATGATCGTTATTTCCAAAGAAGCTTCAATTCAGGGGTATAACCAGGCGTTGAATTACGTAGAATATCATAATATTCAAGTTGGCGGAATCAGAACCGCTGAAACTTTGCAAAACGTAATGCTTATGGTAGAAAATGGCTTGGGGTTTGCATTTTGGGATTGTATTTCTAAAATAAATAAAGATTGTGTGAAACTTTTACCAATAGAAGATCACATTATATTATCATTAGTTGCTGTATGGCGGAAAAAAAATTATAATACTGCCATTCCGATCTTCATGGACTGTTTGTTAAAAGCAACTGAATCGATTGCAAAAAAATTGGCATAATCCCGGTTTTAACATCCATCTAGTTGTTATAACAATTTTGTTATAACAACTAGCCGGTTTAATTGTCTGCCTGGGGGGGATGCCGTTATATTTACCATTAAGTTGGAGTTGTCAACGCTAATTGACTTTTTACCGATCTGGAATTACAATTATATTTGGCAAAAAAATATTGATAAAGCAAGAATAACTAATGTGTTATGCAAAAAATATATTTTTAAAATTTAAAATAGAATGATAATATGGTATAGGAAATGGTATTATTATTGATGACAAAGTTAAATTAAAAAAAACGGAGGGAAAAATGCAAAAAAATCATCACAGCCTCCGTACCAAAAAAATAAAATAAATTGGAGATGGTAAACATGGGATTAGAATTTAACCCGATGAGAAGTTTGATTTACGTAGACTGTATAAACGAACAATATCGTCATAAACTAAAACATTGGTTATACTATCATCATATCCCTGAAAGTATTGCCCAATTTGGCCCGTATGTATCAAAATATGCCTTTTATCCGGCGCTTCCGGTTCCTGCTGAAGGTGAACGGTTTGGTGGCTATAAAATGCAGTTAACCGAGCATTATTGGATGGTGAATCCAATGTGTGCAGACCTTAATGTAAAAACCCTTAAAGAGTATTTCCCACTAGAAGTGCTAAAATGGCAGGGAACCATTCCGGAAGAAGTTCCGGAGGAACAGATGCTTGATGGCGATTCCGCCCGTTCTACTGGTGGTGACAATGGAATGCCGCCGTTTATCTTTGCCTTTCTGCCGATAAGCTGGCAAGAAGACATCAAGGGTGACGGTCGCACCATGGAAGAAGGACCGAATTATCGGTGGCAGTTTATGCTTAAATATCCTGATGGAGTTTCACTGGAAGAAGGAGACAAATGGTTCTTTGAACAAGTAATACCTGTCTTTAAAAATGCTCCTGAAGTAACCCGGATTCTTACCAGTAAAGTAATTCAAAGTGTAAATGGCTGCCCATTCCAAAGAACCGTAGAAATGTGGTTTGATGGACCGAACGAATGGCGTAAAGTAGTGACAAAAGATGCTGCAGCTATTAAAAAACCTGTTTGGGCGTCCTGCGATAAATTCCCGTTTGTAAAGCCGAAATTCGAAATTGCCAGCCTGTTTTTAACTGATACCGCTGAGAGCGATAACTATACTCAGTATCGCGGCTATATCCCAATGCGCTAGTACATAATTAGCTATTTAGGCTAATATGCAAATAATAAAAGATACTATTGATTTTATAAATCGATAGTATCTTTTATTATCGTTAAAGTCCGTTAGCTGGTGACATTCACAAATCCTGGATTTATATACTGAAGCCGTTACATGTTATAAATATAGCAATAATAACGTCCTAAATTGAAAAACGAAATGCAACACTTGGGATCTCAAAATAAGTTATTTTAGCAGAAAAATTGATAGAAGCAAGACGGTTGCATCTTGTCATACAAAAGATTGGCGATAAGCCAGTCTTTTTGTTTACAAGCCATTTCATCGCCATATATCCTGGATAGGTTGGCGGCAGAATGGAGTTATAATTATGTCAAAATTTTTTACATATGAAGAAAGACTAAACCTTCAGAAATACCTAAAAGAAAGTCGCTCGTTTAAAGAAATTAGCCGTCTACTGGGGAAGAACTCGACAACGATTTCCAGAGAGGTTCGAAAGTACCTATCTGAAGTTGCAACGGGTTATCCTGGTTTTCCTTTCAACGTTTGCAAGAAGCGGTTGAACTGTAGGAAGAAAAAACTTTGCGGTAACGAATGTATGAGACCATCGGCAGCATATTGTAAGCTCTGTCAGAGATGTAATGATAATTGCCCGGACTTTATCGAGGAAATCTGCACAGCAAGATTCCGAGTGCCTTATGTATGC
>JAGGAD010000060.1 GCA_017889625.1 Bacillota bacterium
AAAGCGCTGCCGCCTAGTTGGCACAGCGCTGATAAAGCGAGTGCTATTAAGGGGTGACCGTCCGTTGGGACGGCTTTTTTGCGAGCGGTCGTCCGTGTATTCACGGATGGTTTCGTTAAGATGGGCTATTGAATGCTAATCAATGGTGTATACTGTAAATAATTGATGTTCTTATTGAACTTTAGCTGGAGGTAGAATAATGACAGAAGAATTGAATTTTGCACAGCAGCTTATCGATTTTATTTATGAAAGTCCGACCGCGTTCCATGCGGTGAGTACAGTGAAGGATATTTTAAGTAATTGCGGTTTTAGGGAAGTTAAAGAAGCGGACCCTTGGAACCTTGAACAGGGCGGTAAATTCTTTGTTACAAAGAATGATTCAGCAATTGCCGCGTTTGTTTTGGGAACGGGAAATATAGAAGAGTGTGGCTTCAAAATAGTGGGAGCACATACGGATTCGCCGAGCTTTAGAATTAAACCGGCACCGGAGATTGCCAGTGAAGGCAGTTATGTTAAGCTTAATACGGAGGTATATGGCGGGCCAATATTAAATACTTGGCTGGATCGCCCCCTGGCGGTGGCTGGACGAATTACTGTACGCAGTGAAGATATATTGTATCCAGAAACTAGACTGGTGAATATCAGAAAACCAATCCTTATTATTCCTAATCTCGCTATCCATATGAACAGAGAGATCAATAAAGGGGTGGAGCTTAACGCGCAAAAGGATCTGCTGCCGCTGATGGCCCAGGTAAATGAAAGTTTAGAGAAGGGCGATTATCTCTTAAATGCTATTGCGGAAGAATTAAAATTGGCGGTAGATAGTATTATCGATTTTGATTTATTTCTTTATGAATATGAAAAGGGAACTATCATCGGACTTAATAATGAATTTATATCTTCGGGAAGATTAGACGATTTAGCGATGGTTCATGCGGGGATTGCGGCGCTTACTAGGGTGGAAGCTGTAGCAGCAACAAATGTTATGATTGCTTTTGATAATGAGGAAGTAGGAAGCGGTACGAAACAAGGCGGCGATTCACAATTTTTTTCTAATGTATTAGAAAGAATCGTGCTTTCCCAGGGGAAAGGGCGCGAGGATTTCTTTCGTGCCCTTGCGAAATCTTTTATGTTATCAGCTGATCTAGCGCATGCGGTCCATCCAAATCTGGGAGACAAGCATGACCCAGTACTTAGACCATTTCTAAATAAAGGACCGGTTATTAAAATTAGTGCAAATCAAAGTTATACTACCGATAGTAATTCGGATGCGGTTTATGAAGAAATATGCAAAAAGGCGAGTGTGCCAGTGCAAAAGTTTGTGAATCGTTCTGATTTAAAAGGCGGTTCAACAATCGGGCCTATTTCTGCAACTCATTTAGATATACGGTCGATCGATATTGGGAATCCAATATTGGCCATGCATTCGGTACGAGAATTAGCGGGAGTATTAGATCATACGTTTATAACTTCATCTTTTGAGGAATTTTATAAGCTGTAAACCTGTGAAATAGCTTTGTGGATATTCGCGGGTGTGAAAACTTAAAACTTTAAATATAATATGCAAAAAGTAGACTAAAAGGCAGTAAAGAGAAGCGTGAAATTATAATTTAAGCAGAAAGCTCGTCGTATTCGGCGAGCTTTCTGCTTTGGCAAGAAAAATAAAAATAGGAAAATAGTTATAGTTTTGCTATAATTAACTTGCGGTTTATAAGTAAAAAATAAAGGAGAATGAAATTTTGAAAAAAATATCAACTTTAATACTATTTTTATTTGTTATGAGTTTAGCTACGATAGTAAGTGCTCATGATATTAATCAAGCAGGGGAAGCTCCTCAATATCAAATGCTAGATGCTAATGATGGGCAGCCGCCTGTTGATCCCACACATAAAAATAAGCGTCGGCGTCCAGCGCCACAGCAACCAGTGCCGCATAAACCGGCACCACATAAACCGGTACCGCATCAACCAGAACCACAGCAGCCGATACCACCGCAACCGGAACCGCCACAACCCAATAACTGAAAATGAAACAAAAGAATCCGCCGAATTTCGGTGGATTCTTTTGTTGAGATTGTTCAATTTTCCTAGATCGAACTAGGTGGCTAAGGTTGTGTGATTCGCTTTAGAATAAGGCTACCAAGTCACCTTGGGCTTTTTTCCAGATGTCATAGGTCTTTATTTCATTATCATTGATAATGTAGTAAACGTTGCTGCCGTCAACCGTTTCAGCCAATAAGTCGTATTCGGCGTTTTTCGTTAGGCCTAATGCCGCGTTATCTTCATAAGATATCCATTTATCAGCTTCTTCCGGAGTATACTTAATTGTGAAATAGGTTCCCATTACTGCACCTCAATTGTATTTTTTAGCAGCATTGCAAGCAACAATTTGTTCCTTTTCAATAGCTGATAAATTATTTGAATATTATATCATGCTTTGGTAGTTTTTAATAGCAGCAAGCACTAGATTTCCAGAATGTATTGACAGTAACAAACCGATAGGTTAGAATTAAATAAATTTATAAAGCATTAATAATATTGTGCGGCAGAATATAGGATGGTGACATTAGGTTGGCCAAACCTTCAAAATTAGTTATAAATTTTGGGGGGCAATTTCCTTAAAAATATATAATGATTTTGTGAGCCGAAACGACAAGCAGAGATTTGCGTTTTCGGTATTTTTTGTGCCAAAATTTGGTGATGCTGTTTGATGAATTGTTGGAGGCTCATAGGCGTGGCTACTGTAGTTTAAATTTTATTAGGAGTTGAAGCTTAATATGGGGTTGAAGTTGATTGTATCAGATTTAGATGGAACACTACTTGATTCTAAGCAACGCGAAATAAGCTCGGTTAACGCTGATGCTCTCAAAGCGGCTCAGGATGTCGGGGTAAAGTTTGTGGTCGCAACCGGACGGCCATACGGCAATGCGCTGGAGATTTGCCGACGGGCCGGATTGGAGGCTCCATACATCATTTCTAATCACGGTGCGTTTGTTCACACGAATGATGGACAGTGTATTCATGAGGCCGGTTTGGATATAGCACCGCTAACAAGAGCGCTGGACTGGCTAAATGTAAATGCATACTATTATTCGATTGGTACTGCCAAGTGTACTTATTTACCGGTTAGTGCCATTAAGCGGTTAAGCAGCGAGTTTGATCGGGTTAATAATTTTGTTGATGCGGCGTTAAATAAGGAGAAACTTAAGGAACGGGTGGCGTGGTTGTCGGCGGCTAAAGATGCGCAGTTAGTTGAAAATCTGGACTGGATTTTTCGTGAAAAAGTTAGTGTTGGCCATGTGACGGCCGTTGCTATTGATGCCGTTAAACTACAAACCGGGCGGGATTATTTTAGCGCTTTTCAAGGTATGGCAATGACGATGGCTAGTGTGGATAATTTTGAAATGGTTCATCCGTCGGTGTCGAAGGGCAATGCGCTGGAAATTTTAGCCCGACACCTAGGAATTTCGCTAGAGAAGGTAATGGCGATTGGGGATAATTATAACGATATTTCGATGCTTAAAAGAGTCGGAATAAACGTAGCTGTCGGCAACGCCGAGCCGGCAGTAAAAGCGTGTTGCAAATATGTAGTGCCTACTAATGATGATAATGGAGTGGCTCATATTGTCACTCAACTGCTGGCAGGCTAGCTTTCCAGGGGCATTTTGTTAATGGAATAATTGAATTGAAGAGAAGAAGCGGGGAAAGCTTGGGGCGGTTTCCCTGTTTCTTTTTTTATGCTAGACTAAGGGGAGAAGGCAGGGGATGATGGACTGCCGACTGACAACAATTTTTGGTTATGGCTGGATAAGAAATGAAGCTGACTAGAGGATGTAACGATGAAGATATTATATAACCGGTTCAAGAAATATCCAAATAGGAGGCCGCATCAGGTGCTTCCGGTGGACAAGCTTAATCTGAGTGACATGCTAAATGCCGAGACGTCAAAAGTGGTATGGTTCGGTCATTCCACAGTTTTTATGCAAATCGAAGGCATGACTATATTGTGCGATCCGGTTTTTTCTAATCTTTTTTGGCTATTTTCCATTTTTACCGGTAGGCGGTTTACAGAACAATTGCCGCTCGCGCCGAAGGAGTTTCCGAAAATAGATGTTGTTTTGTTGTCGCATGATCATTACGATCATTTTGATCGTTATTCTATTATGAAAATAAAAGATAAAGTGCAACAGTTTTGTGTTCCGCGCGGGGTTGGCGCACGACTTCGGAACTGGGGGATTGTAGATGAGAAAATTACCGAGTTTACCTATGGGGAAACTTTGGCGATTAAGGCGTTGATTTTTGCCTGTACGCCGAGTCGACATTTTTCTGGAAGAACCTTGTTTGATCGAAATAAGACATTATGGTGCTCTTGGGTAATTACCGGTAAACAGAATAATGTTTTCTTTAGTGGCGATGGAGGTTATGGCACTCATTTAAAGGAAATTGGCAAAAAATATGGTCCATTTGACTTAACGTTGATGGAATGTGGTCAAGGCAATAAAGCTTTTAGGAATATTCATATGGTTCCGGAAAAGGTAGTACAAGCCCAAATCGATCTGCAGGGGAAGATTATGGTGCCAATTCACTGGGGGAGCTTCAGTCAATCGAATATTGACTGGACGAATCAAGTTGAACGGCTGCTTAGTGAAGCGGAAAGACGGGAGATAAAAGTTGCTACACCGCGAATTGGGGAGGTTGTCGTGATTGGGGCGGCAAGGTATCCATGCTCAGCTTGGTGGCGAGAACTAAAGTAGTACGGTAATTTTACTAAAAATATCGATATGATTTACGAGGAGATATTATATGAAGTGCACTTATCGACATATATTATTGATTGTTTTTATAGTTTTGTTTTCTTTATTCACTTCAAGTTGTGCCAAGCCACAAACCGTGTCGCCAAACGCTCCGGTAGAGGATAAGAAACCGGAATTGAATGTCTGGATTTTCTTTGATCAAAACACACCCGGTACCCATTATCTTGATTTGTGGAAATCATTGGGGGAGGAACTTGGCTATAATGTAAATGTTAAGACCTTTGCCTCAGAAGAGTTGAAATATAAGTTAAGAATTTCGTTAGCTTGCGATGAGCTTCCAGATATCTTTGCGGTATGGGGCGGGACTTTTCCCGACTTTTTATTAAATGCCGGGGCCTGTTTACCGGTACAAGATTATATAAACAATTCGGGCTTAAATTATAAGAAGTCTTATTTGGTTCCTTATTCTGATGGAAATAACTACATCATTCCTTGCCTGGTCGAAGCGTATGCCGTAACGTTCTACAATAAATCATTAATGCAGAAAATAGGCGTAGAGCCGCCAAAAACTTGGAATGAGCTAATGAACTTAGTATATACAGTCAACGCTTACAATAAAGAACACCAAACAAACTACGCTGCCATTGAGCTTGGCGACAAAGATAGTTGGCTGGGAGAATTACTATATGATATGATTGTAAATCGAATTGACCCCTATGCATTTGACAAGCTAAGGGCCGGTAAAATAAAATTTACCGATAAGGTTTTTTTAGATGCAGCTTATAAGGTAGTAGAACTTGTGGATTCAGGTGCTTTTCCCAGGGATTATCTAGAAACTGGTGAAGTGGAGTCAATTCATAATTTTGTTCAAAACAAGTCTCTCTTATTGCCGCATCAATCCACTATTGTTTATCACTTGATTGAAAATATGGGCAATGATTCAATTGGACTAATTCAGTGGCCTAATAGTGGTTCGAAGCCTGACTTCGATTATGGTCATTATTTAATCGATATTAATCATACTTTGAAGCCGGGTCTGTGTATTAGTCGAAAGACCGCACATAAAGACGAAGCTGCTAAGTTATGCCTGAGGTTTTCGGAAGAAGTGAACAAAATAAACGTTACGAAATACGGCTATATTAATCTTATGGCGGATAATAAATTGACGCCTCCTAATGATCCGCCTCTTCCGGTAAAAGAATTTACAACCATGGTAGATGAGGCAAAGTATTATACAAGCTTTTGGTATTCGATATTGCCACAAAACGAGGCCGATGAATGGCGAAGTCTTACTAAAAAACTATTTGCAAAAGCAATTACCCCTGAGAAATTTATTGAAGCGGGGGCAAAGCATTTAGCTTATTTGCCGAAGGAATAATTGTAGCTGCAGGGGGTGTTTTGTTGACCTGGAATAAGAGCGAAATCCATTTGTTTCGACAGTTTAAAAATAAAATTGATTTTCGAATGAGATTATTTTTAACTTTTCTTACAATTGGGCTTCCAGTATTATTGATTATTTCAGCCGGTTTCTATTATTTTCTTAGTAGAAGTGCTCAAGGTGAACTGATAAATTCGTTGACGATTACCATGGAGCGGTTGAGAAATCAGGTGGAATTGGTAACTAGTGAGACTGAAAATTTATCAAGAAATATCATTTATGACAAGGATGTTCAGGTTTTATTGCAAAAGGCGCGGAGCGGAGAAAAATATCCCAATAATAGTGATGTCAGTTATTTTATTAATAGCTTTATTATAAATCGAGAGTATATAAATAGTGTTGTGCTAATGAGTGAGAATACGGTTATATTTTCTACGGAAAAAGCATATACAAATGTTTCAACAATAAACCAGATACAAAAGAAATGGTGGTTTTCGCAGCTTGGCGAGGAAACGAAACCTTATAGTTGGTATGGACATGCTTTATCTGAAACAAAATCAGAGGAGTTTAAAAGTAATGATGTAATATTGACCCGAGTGATTCGAAGTTTGGAAGATTATAAAATACCCATTGGAAGAGTTATGATTTATATAAATAAAAGTTATGTAGATGGAATCTTAAAGGATATAGGATGGGGTAGTACGACAAATGTTTGGATTATTGATGAGAATAATCAAGTAATTTTGAAGAACACACCGGTGCGGGATTATTCCTTCCTTTTTGATAAGATTATAGCAACAAACGACGTTCAAATTATTGAAGTGAATAATGAAAAATATGTTGTGGGGAAAAAACCATTTAAAAACAGCGGTTGGCAGTTACTAGTTGCCACACCGTTTACCGAGGTTAATGACAATATCGTTTCAGTTAGGAATCAAATGATTATGGTTGCGGGTATTGTAATGCTTATTCTTTTGTTTATGGCTGTTTTTCTCGCCGGTAATATGGCAAAACCTATTCATACCTTGTCAAACATGATGGATTTATACCATGGGGGACATTCCAAGGGAGAAACTTTAGCATTAAACGTTAATGATTATAATTCCCGAAAAGACGAAATCGGGGCTATGTACCGATCGTATCAACGGCTTGTTAACCGTACCGAAACTCTAATAAAAGAAATTTATATCAAGGATTTAGAAAAAAAGGATGCGGAACTGGCGCTTTTGGAAACTCAGATTAATCCCCATTTTTTATATAATACGTTAGACTGTATCAATTGGATGGCCTTGGCCAATGGTGATGAAAGAATTAGTGAAATGGTAACAGCTTTATCCGATACTTTTCGGTTGAGTCTCACCAAAAACAATGGCTCATTTATCGACCTGGAGCATGAGTTACAGTATATCGAAAGCTACTTAACTATTCAGAAGTTACGGTTTGGTGATCGACTTACCTGTAACTATGAAATTGAAGAAGCTGCCAGAAAATTAAAGGTAGTTCGGTTTGTTTTGCAGCCGATTGTAGAAAATGGTATTAAACATGGTATCAGCCTTTCGGAGGGACCCGGAGTTATTGATATTAAAGTTCAAGTTATGGGAGAAGTTTTGTATATTACAATATTAAATGATGGTGCTAATATTGATTTAGGGCAAATGGAGAAACTCCTGGAATTTGATGTAAATAATACTGAGTATCTTTCTTTTGAAAGTAAGGGTTATGGTATCCAAAATATCAACCGAAGAATTAAAATTATTCACGGTATGGAATACGGTATACAATATAAGATCGTGGACAAAGTGCGAACGGCATGCATTATCCGTTTGCCGAAAACCATACCGAATTTGATCGAGTAAAATATCTTTCAGGTTTGAATGGTTATAAAAAGGGGGCTGTTGCATTAACGAAAAAATTCGTTGGCAACAGCCCCCTTGTTTAATGTTGCTTACGATAATTAGACAAACTAACCCCGGTATGTCGTTTGAAGATTTGGGAGAAATAAGCGTAATCATTATACCCAACAGTTGCGGATATTTCATACATTTTCATATCGGTATTAGATAGATAATATTTGGCTTTTTCAATCCGTAAGTTAGTAACGTAATCAATGAATGTAATGTTCAGCTCTTTTTTCAGCAAATCACATAAATAGTTTTTGCTGATATGAGTATGTTCGGCCACGGTGGAAAGAGAAATATTTTCATTGAAGTGATTTTGAATATATTGGATTGCAGCTAAAATTGTCTTGGAAGGAGCAAGCACACTTTGAGAGTTTATTAAATCGGCAAGGGCATCAGCTTTTTCTACAAGTAGTTTTCTAAGGTGCGCAGTGGTCGGACAGAGCCGCTTTAGACGTTCTATTTTCAGTAAATCCCTAGTAATGTGCTTATTCTGCGAATCGTATTTATCTTGAAGTTGATACATTCTGATCATTACTATAATTGCCATACTATACATAAAATCTTTATATATTGAAACTGTGGGAAGATTTAAGATGGTTTCGATAGAGGACAACAGTTTAGCTTTATCATTGGCGAAGATCGATAAAAATAAACTTTCTACTTCTGAATAGGGGAAATAGGTGGTTGAATCTACTGAGAAAAGGTTGTCCATAGGCGGCGTATTGTCATTCAAATTTGTACCTGAAGTTAAAATGAATTCATCACATTCAGAACCGGCAAAGAATAGGTTGTACATCGAAGAATGTAGTTGACTAACTCCTGCCAGCAGTTTTAAACCATGATTATTTTTTCCCTCAGTATATTGGCGAACTTTGTTCAAAAAGTTTTCCTGCAAGAAATTTTCTTTATTCAGGTCATACATATAGAAATATAAGTACTCATCAGTATAAAATTCTTCAATGAAGCCATAGCCTTGCATGTGTTCTTTAAATTCACTGATTAGTTTCTCAATAATGGATATGTAATCGTCTTCTACATAGATCTCGTCAATGACAAACTTTACTAATATAAAATTAGTATTAGCAAAGCAGAAACCTAGCTGATCGTATAGAGCTTGTATGGTTGTGTCTAAAGCATCACCGTGTTCCATAAGCATTGTGAAAAATTTATTTTTGAGGATAGAATAGTTTGACAGCATCGCATTAGTCAACGTTTTTAATTGTTCTTCGGAGCTTAATTCAGCTTCGATTTTTTTATGCATGGCGGTAAGCATTGCTTCAAAATCTTTTTTTCGAATCGGTTTCAATAAATAATCACTAATTCCTAGTTTTATTGCGGTTTGAGCGTAGACAAAATCATCATGTCCAGATAAAACCACGATTTGAGATTGAGGTAAGAGTTGCTTGGCTTTGGCGGAAAACTCCAGGCCATCCATATGAGGCATTTTAATATCTGTGATAATCAAGTGGGGCGATAGAGCTTCAATTTGGTCTAAAGCTTTTAGGGGATTAGTAAACGTACCAACTATTTGGAATTGGTAATTCTCCATTTTAAATATCTTTTGAATGCTATTTAAAACAATTTCCTCATCATCGACAATAATAAGCTTGTACATAAAGGCCTCCAATAATAATTAGAAAGATGCGAATATATTAAAACATATGAATATATTAAATAAAATCATAAGAAACTACAATATTAAAGTATAAGACTTTTCTGTAAAATATGAAATAGTTATAGAAAAAATAATAGGTTTAAGGGTAACTCTGGAAATCAATATATATGAATTAAGTAGGGTTAGCGGCTAATGATAAATGTAATAGTTTGAGTCATATAAAGGGAGGTGAAATATATGGACCAGGTTCAAAGTGTAAAAGCGTATACGGATATGCCCTATATGTGAATTAATGAACATGGACAATTAGATTTATCATTTGAGAAAAATAAGCAATGGAAGCAATCTTACTTATTATATCATATCAATCTGAATTAGAATGTCCCTAGGCCTATATTTTGAAGCTGTAAAGGATAGAACAGAACGCGTGTATGTACGAACGGGGGTTTCCGTTTAATCTTTAGTTAAATATAAGAATAACAGGAGGAAGCTATGAAAAATTTAAAACTAACAAAATTTAATATTTTTACAATATTATTAATACCATTTGTGTGGATATATGAGCTATCTGTAGTTGCTCCTATTTTAGGTTCAGTAGCAGCGGCATTTCCTGATGCTTCAACTTTCCAATTACAGCTAATTGTTATTATGCCATTTTTTGCATCAATTCCGATGAGTGTAGTTGCAGGAAAGCTAGCGGAAAAATTTGATAAGAAGAATCTGATCCTCGTGGGACTGGCGATTTATGGTGTTGCTGGTATGTTGCCGTTTTTAGCTCAAACTATGAGTCAGATTTTAATTGCTAGATTGATTACAGGTATTGGTGTTGGCCTGGTACTACCGTTACCGAATGCATTGATTGCAGAACATTTTACGGGGACGCAAAGACAAAGAATGCTGGGCTTAGCTACTGGTGTAGCTAACATTGCCAATGTGCTTGATAGTATTGCAGTAGGCTTCATTCTATTGTATGGATGGAGATATCCATTCTTATGTTTTGCCATTTGTCTTGTTATCATGGCTATTGCTATATTTGGCTTGCCAAAATCTGCCCCCAATAAGCAGGCTGTAGTTGATGTAGTAGATAATCATTTGGCAAGTAAAAGTATTCCCAAGATTGTGTATGCATTAGTTGGGTTTATGACAATTAACTGGATGTTCTTCGCCTTTAACATTGAAAACATGGCTTTGTTTATGACTACGGAAAGTATCGGTTTGCCGTGGATGATTGGGATCGCAGTTTGTTTGCCAGGCGGCGCCAGCATTATATCTGGAGCAATTTTCCCGAATTTCTATAATAAAACGAAAAATTATCTGGTTTTCTTATCGATAGCT
This sequence comes from Bacillota bacterium, assembly GCA_017889625.1. GTDB lineage: Bacteria > Bacillota > Negativicutes > Sporomusales > CTSoil-080 > CTSoil-081. The sequence continues at coordinate 10,983 of JAGGAD010000060.1, forward strand.
ATTTTTGCCATTGGCTATGTAACTTTATATTGTGCACACGACTTTGCAGTTCAATCGGTGGCTAACATTTTAATTGGACTTGGTTCAGGAATGCTTGCACCTTACATTTTAAATTTAACCTCACAAAAAGTTGAGCCGGCTCATAGAGATGCTGCCTATGGTCTTGTAACAAGCGGTATTCATATGGGATTCTTATTAGCGCCATTTGTTCAACTTATTATGGCAACTATTTCAGGAAATGAATCATTCAGATTTTTATATGGAGCTTCAGCTGCAATCTTGATTGTTTGTACAATTGTTTTGGGGTTGTGTGTAAACTAGTATTAAACCCGCTAAAACTAAAAGTTGAAGCGGGTTTTTTATCCATCTCGAACACCATTTAGTAGTGAGTGAATTTTTTACCACGTTGTCCTTTCCAGCAATTCGGGTTTGGACCAACATCTGAACTATTCAAATGCCACAATTTAAGAAAATTAAGAATAAGCTCTTAGCAAAATCAATAGCACACTCTAATTAATTAGAATGAATAGTAGCATTTAAACAAATTAAAGGAGATGCACTATGTTTAAAAGAGTAATTCGTAGTATGTTTGCAAAGATTTCTCTAGTTGCAATTATTTGTATGGTAATACCAATGATTGTTAGTACTTTTTTTGCGAGTATTTATTCAGCTAGTATCATTGAAAGTAAAATAACTAATTCTTTAACTAGTACTGCCAATGAAAAGAAAAATCAATTGGAAGTGGCGTTTAAAGAACTGGCTGATATTACTCAGTCAAATGCAAATGATAGTTATATTGTCGATTTTTTGCAAGAAACTGCGTTAACTAATCAGATTGATAAAGCAAAAATGGCTAGGATATCCAATAATTTGACGAAAAAATTTAATAATGCAAACGGCTTATATGAAAATATCTTTATTTCATGCAATGGGGAAATTTTTATTGATGGCACTGGTGGCAAATCGGTGGGGCATAAAAATAGTGATGAACCATGGTTTAATCCGGTAATGAGTTCTTTAAACCATAATTCATATATTGCCGATCCGATAGTTTCACCAATTACAGGTATGCCAGATATAGTAATCGCGTGTCCTATTGTGGATGATCGCACCGAGCGAATTCTAGGAATTTTTGTTTTGCCAATCGAATTAAATACGTTAACTAAAAGTATTGTTGCAGATAATTCAGCAATGCAGCAGAATACACTGCTCATGACATCGTCAGGATTAGTAGCTTCTTCCGGAGATTCGTCGAAAATTCTTACATTGGATTTTAGTAAAGCGGAAGGGGATTTAAATCAATTTTTTAGTTTAATTAAAAGCAATAACAGTGGGATTGGTAGCTTTACATTAGATGGCCAAAAATGTATTGCGGCTTATATTAAATCCGATAGACTAAATATGTATATTGTTACGTATATGCCAATAACTCAATATATGGCGGATATCAATGAACAAAAGTATATTATGCTCTTGATAATGATTGTTAGTATAATTATTGCTGGTTTGGTAATCACATTATTTTGTTATCGGCTTACGAAACCGTTGGCTAAGCTTGAGTGGGTGGCTAGTCGGATTGCTGATGGGGATCTTAGTATTACGCAAATCGAAGTTACAACTAAAGATGAACTTGGGCGATTAGCGCGGGTATTTGAACTTATGGTGCAAAATTTGCGAGAGTTGACGCGGCATATTAGCGGATCATCCGAACAGATTGCCGCTTCTTCTGAACAACTAACGGCAAGTGCCGATCAGGCGGCACAGGCAGCAAGCCATGTGGCTGATGCTACTAATGAAACGACATTAGGGGTTGAGCGTCAGGTAAAGGTGGCTGATAATACGTTGTCTGTAATGCAAAATGTTACGGCAGAGGCTAAAAAAGAAGCAGTTGAAACAAGAAATGCTGTCGATATAGCAATAAGTGCGGTTGTGGCGGCTAGTGAAGGAAATAAAACTGTCACTACGGCTATTACTCAAATGGATAATATCCGGCAGACGGTCGATAATTCTTCAGTGGTAATAGCTGAGCTTGGTGAGCAGTCGAAAGAAATTGGAAAAATTGTTGAAACAATTTCTGGTATTGCCAGTCAGACAAATTTATTGGCTCTTAACGCTGCCATTGAGGCCGCTAGGGCGGGTGAGCAGGGACGTGGCTTTGCGGTAGTTGCTGAGGAAGTGCGCAATTTGGCAGAACAATCCCAAGCTGCTGCGAAACAGATTACCGAGCTTATTAGCAATATTCAGCAAAAGACGAATGAGGCAGTTAACGTTATGTCCAGCGGGACACAGGAAGTTAGACGGGGCACCGAAGTTGTAGACAAGGCCAGACAGTCGTTTATGGATATTGAACGTCATGTAAAGAAGGTCGCGGAAATTTCAGAGGGGGTAGCTAATTCCCTAAGCCAGCTTGAGGTAAGCAGTCAAGCTGCGCTTGAACAAGTTAAAGAATCCGAACATATCAATAAAGATATAGCTGGTCAATCGCAAAGCATTTCTGCGGCAACCGAAGAGCAATCAGCATCGATGCAGGAAATAGCTGCTTCCAGCCAACATCTGTCAAACTTAGCTGAAAAATTGCAAGAGGCTGTGGCAAAGTTTAAATTATAAAGGTAACTGCTCCGATAAGTAGACGTACAAAATTTAATATTTCTACAATATTATTAATACCATTCGTGTGGATATATGAGTTATCTGTAGTTGCTCCTATTTTAGGTTCAGTAGCAGCGGCATTTCCTGATGCTTCAACTTTCCAATTACAGCTAATTGTTATTATGCCATTTTTGCATCAATTCCGATGAGTGTAGTTGCAGGAAAGCTAGCGGAAAAATTTGATAAGAAGAAGCTGATTCTCGTGGGACTGGCGATTTATGGTGTTGCTGGTATGTTGCCGTTTTTAGCTCAAACTATGAGTTAGATTTTAATTGCTAGATTGATTACAGGTATTGGTGTTGGGCCTATGGTCTTGTAACAAGCGGTATTCATATGGGATTCTTACTAGCACCATTTGTTCAACTTATTATGGCAACTATTTCAGGAAATGAATCATTCAGATTTTTATATGGAGCTTCAGCTGCAATCTTGATTGTTTGTACAATTGTTACTAGTATTAAACCCGCTAAAACTAAAAGTTGAAGCGGGTTTTTTCTATTGCTACATTCTATTCATTAAAGGAGTTAAGCCAATCTTTACCTAAAGCTAATTTACAAAAGAAACCGCTTACGTTAACAAGTATATATGAAAGTACAATTCCATAAGCAAAAAATGCTATTAGTTGAATTGATCCTATCGAAGATACATTTGAAGGTTTTATTAAAAAAATGAAAAGCGATTCAACAAACCCTATCAAAACACATGGAACCATTCCGAATGGGGTTTTACCTAATAGAATTAGATGAATTGCTAATATACCAAAAATTAAAGCGGTAGTTAATATACCAAAAACCATAGGCATAGGTAAGCCGTTCATAATAGCTGCTAAGTAAAAAAATGCAATACCCCATAGAATTCCACTTAAAAAGCTTAAAAACATCGCTGGTAATAGTTTTTGCGAACCGCCAAAAGAGAAAAACAATATTAATGGTATAAATATCATCCAAGTATAAGGAGCGTATGAAGTTAAAGCTTGAAACGGTATTAACAATACTGTAACCAAAATTGCGCCAATTAGAGCTTGAATAAAAATAGCTTTATTTTTTGTTGAGCTCATAAAATTAATCCTTCTTTCTTGTGGACAAATGTCAGTAATTATACAAGCGTGTATAACTATTCAGCATAAGAATATTAATCATAATGCAACGTGCGCATTAGCTGAATAGTAATACACGCTATTAAGAATAGAACTTTATTGATTTTTTCTAAAAAGTCTTATTCATTATTATAAATTCAGAACCAATTATCTTTTTCTTCTGAATAGACATCAGGTAAAATGCGTGCTAGGTTTGAAAATTCTTTAACATTGTGATTAAGCAGACAAACAGGGCCAATGGCAGGAATTTTAACACCATCAGGGATACATTTAATTGGGTCTCCATTTATAATTTGCCAACCAAACCAAAAACGTGAGCGTAGTTCGGAACCACCGGCTACAGGACGTAAAAAGTGCGTCATAACTACAGGTACATCTGGCATGTTTCCACTGCCGATGACTTTGACGTTTGCACAGCATAGTGCATTGCAAGCGTTTGTACCAATTTTACTCATATCGTAGCCAAGATCCGATGGTTTTTTAAACTCGATACGAAGTAAGTCAACACTGCCAGTACCGATGTCTTCCCAAATGTTATGAATACTTCCCCAATGACGTTCCTGCATAGAAAGACTCATATCTCTGGAATGAGCAGGGTCATCTAAATATATATCATAGTGGTCCTCGTTGTCCCAAATTGCATAGCGCAGACGGTCAATTGCATGCCATGCAAACCACCAATCAAACATTTGACCATCTACATTTGGGAAAAATGTACGGTTTGCGATTAGCGCGGTACCATCTTCTAGCAACCACCAGCCAAATTCTCCCGGCAAATCACCGGGCTTAAACAGATCGTTTCTGTTTTGAATATGTAGTGCTGTTGCATTATCGTAAGGTTCTGGGGTAATCATATCGAATTTTTCTTTTGGCCCCGTTATGCATTTTTGTTCATAATACTTGAAATAGCTTTTTTCTCGGTCGTTGTTCGTTACAGGAACCTTTTTTGTCATTATTATTGCCTCCGCTGTATTATTGATAGAGTTGATTTTACTAAAGACTATAATAGATGAGAGTGCACTCCTTTCTATTTAATGGTTTAAATGAATATTTAAATAAATAAGAATTGCAAAAACTATGCCAAAATTAATGCGTTCTCAAGCTGGCTTACTTTCTGCCGGTTTTATAAAAAAACAAAACTTACTTAATGAGTTTATGTAAATTAATTAGCCTATTGCATAGACAAATGTATAAAATATTTACAATTTTATTGACTGTAAACCATTAGGTAATTACTATAGACTTAAGGGGGAATATGCATCGTGCATTTTGACTTTACTTTAGAAGAAATTCAAACACGCAATGGAATTTTAGATAAGCTTTTAGATATAGCATTTGATGCTGCTATCATAATTGATAAGGATGAGCGGATTATTTATTGTAGCAAGGGATCAATAGAACTTGTAAACTCGAAAAAAGCAGATATTATAGGTACGCATATCAGCGCTATCGATTCTGAATCGCCTTTTGAACAGGTTTTAAAGAGCGGTAAACATGAAACCGGAGTTATGGTCATTATTAATGGCAGAAAGTGCATGACTAATCTTATTCCGATTATTTCAGGCGGGAAAGTGATCGGCGTACTAGGAATGGTGTTGTTTCAAAGTTTGACTAATTTAAAAAATATTTTAGCCAGTATGACCCAATATACTGAGTCAGAATTTAAAAATATATATGACATAATAGCGCGAGTGGATTCAAACTATACTTTTAATGACTATATTGGTGAAAGCCGCCTTATCAAGGATATGTTAAAAGAATGCAGAAGAGCATCAAAAACTAATTATCCTGTTTTGATAATTGGTGAAACGGGAACAGGAAAAGAAATTTTAGCAAACGGATTCCATTCAGAGAATATGAAATCGTTCACTCCTTTTATAAAAATTAATTGTACAGCTATACCCGATGATTTACTGGAATCTGAATTATTTGGATATGAAAAAGGTGCTTTTACAGGTGCTGTAGCTGCAAAAAAAGGAAAATTTGAGTTGGCTGCTAATGGAGCAATTCTTTTAGATGAGATTGGTGATATGAATTTAAGGTTACAAAGCAAGTTGCTTAGAGTGTTAGAGGAGAAAGAGTATGAGCGTATTGGCGGAAACAAGCTATTACCGCTTAATTCGCGAGTGTTTGCCGCTACTAATCGAGATTTAAGGGAACTATGTAGGCAGGGCAAGTTTCGGGAAGATTTATATTATAGGTTAAATACCATTGAAATCAAGGTTCCACCGTTAAGAGCTAGAAAAGAAGATATCCCGCTTCTAGTCAAGCATTTTATTCATAAAAATCAATTGGATATATCCTTATCTAAGGATGCCTTAGAAATATTGAGTCAATATGATTGGCCGGGAAATGTACGTGAATTACGTAATGTAGTTAACCGACTGAGTATTAATTATGATGAGAAATTGATTGGGGCAGAGCAGGTAATGCAAATTATCCCCCATAATGCGGAATTGCCGTATGATACAGCCACCAAATATCAACTTAATTCGCTAGCCGCGGAAAATTCACTGGAGACTCAAGAAAAAAACATAATAATAAACGCTTTAAAATATTGCAATTACAATATTTCTTCTGCCGCTAAAGAACTTAAAATTAGCCGGGCTACTTTATATAATAAAATAAGAAAATATAATATCATTCTAAACAAACAAATATTGCTTAAGAAAAATTTTGTATAAGTACCGGCTGATCTTCTAGCTCGTGCCCTTGGAAAAAGGAAATGAGCCAATATAAGGGCTTGTTCGATTATTAGTACTGATATTTACCGTTATTCATAGGCTTATAAATCGCTTGGTTTCGCCTATATAAGGGGGACTAACTACCGAATTTATTTCCGGCGAATAAATTCGGTAGTTTCAGTATTGGTAATTTCGTCAACCGCAAGCATACGGGTTAATAAGCATGCTCAACCCAGCTGCTGGATTTGGCAAAAGAATATTGATAAGTGTCTTTAATTTCGAGGTTGGTGATTTTGAATCCATCACCAGGCGGGTGGCCCGGTAACGAAATGAATATATTTTGCATGGTATTCTGCAATATCTCAGCCGATTTTTCTTTGTCGAGTTCTTGTTCGATGAGCATTTGCTTAAAATCGCCGGTGCTTGACGCAGTCATTTTTACCAATCCGGTATAAGGGTGTGACGGGTTTAGCGGATTCGGCAAACTTACTTGCATTACATATGTATCGCCGATGTTAAACTCTTGCCCTAAAAAGTAGGGATTATGCAAAGGTGATATATCTTTTGCCATACTGAGGTTAATAAAATTGTCATTTTCCGCAAGAGAGTTCAAGTAGTTGCTGATTGAAGTGCGCGCTTTTTCGTCAGCGCAGTTGACGATTTTTTGATAGCTATCGAAGCGGTCCGTCGCGTATTTTATTTTTATTCCTTTAGCGAGTTCGGTTAGAGCTACCTTAAATTCGGCCGGTAAATTGTTATTCATGTCAAAGTCTTCACACTGGAACTCGAAAATATACCCAGTGTCAGTTTTCTTAATTACCGTAATATTGATGGTCGAAGAAACCGATTCGGTTTTAACGTTTTTTGTTTTGTTTTTAATAACTTGATATTTCGCTGTTTCATTTTGCGTCCAAGCAGGTTTAAAGCTTAGTGCTCTAGTTAATTAGTTATCGCCCGAAATCGATCTATTGCCCGCTGAAAGATGTGCTCGGTCATTTCCAGCGGTTTTTTGTCCGTGCCCTCGCGCATATCTAGCAAACTCCATACTTTTTGTTGATTATTACACGTTTCTAGAGTAAATTCCACTCCGGCGTGACCCACGTTATCATTATGAGCCGGGACTACGGTGTATCTCGTAACTGGGACTTGAACTGCCTTGGTGGTGTAAGATGTCCCGCCGCGTGGTAAAAATATTGGTACGCTAACGTAAGTTGTCTGAAACTCCACATAAGAACGGGTACTTTTTGGTACAGCTACTTGAGTTGTTGTCAGGGCCTTGATGTTAATTTTGAGGACAGCATCAGCCACCAGGGGCGCGTATTCTCGCAGCGTTTCATAATATTTGGCGTTATCGTCAACCCGCAGTTGTTCTATATCCGTATTAATAAGTTTGCCGATATTGTCTTCGAGTTGGCTGGGGGAAATAAAATGGACCCGTTGGTTAGAAGATTGGGAAATTTGTTTATTAAGCAGATCGTCCAACTTTTTGTTGTCATCATCATTTATGGTAATATCGCTATTTGCTGAAAGCTGAATGAGAACCGTCTTAATTGTTGTAAAGTTAAAGGCCTTTTCTTGCCATTCGTCTTTTTTTTCTTCGGCTGAGCAGGTCAGGCTAATAAAGAAAACGAGGCAAAGCCCAACGAAAAGTATTTTCCGTACCATTTAACCACTTCCTTGAATTTATTTCCATTTATATTAATTGTAGCTTATTATAAGTGGACGGACAACAGCTGCTGCTAAGCTAATACTTGGCGACAACTTGATTTTGTGGTTAACTGACAGCAAACGATATAAGTTGATTATTTACCAGAATTGTCCATAAATGTTATAATTAAAGGTAATTAACCCATATTTATGGGTAGTTTTATAAATATGGGTTAATTCCAGGGAGTAGATGCGTTTCTAATATAAGTGAAAGGCGAGGTTATATGATAAATTTAAAGAAAAATCAGTTAATATCGTTTTGTTTTGTGCTCGTAGCTATATTGTTGTTGTCTACGATAGTTAGTGCTGAATCCAAATTATCGGCTGGAGAGTGGAGGATAAAGGGAGAGCATTTTGTAGAAGTGGAAGATTATGATAATGCTGTATTGGCGTATAATGAAGCGGTTAAATTAGAACCGAAAAATGCAAAAATATACAACAATTTAGGTGCTATTTATATTGTTAAGGGACAAAATGACTTAGCTATTGCGGATTTCAAAAAAGCGATTGAACTAAATCCGCAATTTGCCGATGCATACAATAATCGTGGTGTTGCCTATTCACATAATGGAGAAAATAATATGGCAATAAAGGATTATAACAAAGCTATTGAACTAAATCCAAAAAGTGCAGATGCCTATTGTAATCGGGGAAATTATCATTCCAAAACGGGTCAAAACGACGTAGCGATTGCCGATTATAACAAAGCTATTGAACTAAATCCACAAGATTCAAAAGCATATTACAATCGAGGAACTATGTATGTGCACAAGGGAGAATGCGATTTAGCAATAAATGATTATACAAAAGCTATTGAGTTTAGTCCACATATGGCAGACGCTTATATGAATCGTGGCATAATCTATTCTAATAAGAAACAATATGATATGGCAATAACGGACTATACAAAAGTTATTGAACTAAGATCCCAAGATGCAGGTGCTTATATGAATCGGGGAAATGCCTATTCTGATATGGGCCAAAATGACGCAGCTATTGCCGATTATAACAAAGCAATTGAACTAAATCACCAATATGCAGATGCTTATTTTAATCGGGGAAATTATTATTCTAAAGTGGGTCAAAGCGACGTAGCGATAGCAGATTACAGCAAAGCAATAGAACTAAATGTGCTTATGCTAATAAAGGGCAAAACGATGTAGCTATTGCAGATTTCACAAAAGCTATTGAACTAAAACCCCAATATGCAAATGGTTACCTTTACAGAGCAAAAAGTTTTCATGCCTTGGGAAGAGAAAAAGAGGCAATACGCGACTTTGAGTTGTTTCTCCAATATATCCCTTCTGATGATAAGAGAGTAGAAGAAGTGAAAAGAATAATTGCTAATTATCAAGGATAACACATAAAAATTAATGGTAGGTGAGTGGGGGCATTATACTATATCCCTCGTCTATAAATCCAATTCTACCAATACTTCACCGCTTTTTTGGACGGTGATTTTTTTTGCCAGGTTAAAGACTAGGCCGCGTTTTTCGGGGGTGGTAAATTGGCCCATTCAGCGGGGAGATTGTGGAGGCGTGATAGAATTTCTTTAACGTGGTCGCGTTTAAGAGGGAGTGGCGTGTGATGTTCGGTAGTTTGTAAGGCGGTTTTGCGGTCGGTCAGGGCTTTTATTCTGACGGTAACTATTTCGGCGGCGATGGTGGCGTTTTCGAAGGTGGTATACCAGCGTTCTAGTTTGTTGTCGATTGTTGAAAACATTTTACCAGAATTATCCACAAATGTTATAATTAAAGGGAATTGATTGTTAAAAAATATAGAGGGTTAGTGCTATAGACGTACTTGGTTAGGTGGAAATATACGACGTGGCCGGGATTAGATATGTTTATACTGTAAACGAAAGGCTGTGGGTTGTATGGAAAGTTTTAAGAAAAATCAGTTAATGCTGTTTTTTACGTTGCTCGTATCGCTTTTATTGCTGTCTACTATAGTCAGTGCTGAATCCCAATTATCCGCTGGCTAGTGGCGCGCGGAGGGAGCGCATTTTATAAATGAGCAAGACTATGATAAGGCGTTATTGGCGTACAATGAAGCGGTAAAATTAGAGCCACAAAATGGAGATGCTTATATAGTTCGTGGTATTATCTATGTTGAAAAGAAAGAATATGATCTGGCGATAGCTGATTTTACCAAAGCTATTGAACTAAAGCCACAAGCTGAAATTGCTTATAGAAGTCGAGGTCTAGCCTATTGTGATAATGGAGAATACGATTTAGCAATAGCGGATTATACCAAAGCTGTTGAAATAAAGCCGAAAAGTGCAGATACGTATATGAATCGGGGTATTTGCTATATAAAAAAGGAACAATACAATCTGGCGATAGCGGATTTTACAAAAATTATTGACGTAAATCCAACAAATTCGGTGGCTTATATGAATCGGGGAAATGCTTATTCCAAGGAAGGGCGAAATGATTTAGCTTTTGCCGATTACGATAAATCATTAGAGCTAAATCCACGAAATGCTGTAGTATATTACAATCGAGGAAATATTCATTTGCATAAGGGAGAATACGATTTAGCAATAGCTGATTCAACTAAAGCCATTGAATTAGATCCCCAAAATGCGGAGGCTTATATGAATCGGGCCAGTGCTTATTCTAACGACGGGAGAAATGACTTAGCTATTGCGGATTTCAGCAAAGTATTAGAGCTTAAACCGCAAGATGGGAAAATGTATTATAATCGGGGAACTGTTTATTTGCATAAGGGACAAAACGATTTAGCGGTAGCTGATTTTACCAAAGCTATTGAGTTAAATCCACAAGCTGAAATTGCTTATAGAAGTCGCGGTATAGCCTATTGTAATAATGGAGAATACGATTTAGCAATAGCGGATTATACAAAAGCTATTGAATTAGATCCTAAAAATGCAAGTGCATACCATAATCGTGGTCTAGCCTATAATTATAAGAGGCAATATGATCTGGCGATAGCGGATTATACAAAAGCTATTGAAGTAAATCCGCAAGATGTAGCTGCTTATATGAATCGAGGAAATTCTTGGGATGACAAAGGGGAAAAGGACAATGTTATCGCCGATTACAACAAAGCTCTGGAGATTAATCCGCAAGACGCAGAAATATATTTCAATCGAGGAAGTATCTATAAGTACAAAAAACAATATGATATAGCGATAGCAGATTATACAAAAGCTATTGAGTTAAATCCACAAATGGCAGTAGCATTATGTAATGCGTGGTCTAGCCTATTATGATAAAGGAGAAAATGACTTAGCGATAGGGGATTACAATAAAGCTGTAGAACTAAACCCGCCAATGGTAGAGGCATACAATAATCGCGGACTTGCCTATTCTAATAAAGGGGAAAGGGACAGAGCTATTGCCGATTACAACCAAGCCCAAGAGATTAAACCGCAAGATTCAAGAATATATTACAATCGAGGACTTGATTATTATCGTAAAGGAGAAAATGGTTTAGCGATAGATGATTATACAAAAGCGATCGAACTAAATCCACAAATGGCCGAGGCATACGATAATCGAGGAAATGCTTCTTCTAATGAAGGGAAATATGACAGAGCGATAGCTGATTACAATAAAGCTATAGAACTAAGCCCGCAAATGGCACAGGCATACAGTAATCGAGGACTTGCCTATTCTAATAAAGGGCAAAACGACGAAGCTATTGCCGATTACAATAAAGCGATCGAACTAAATCCACAAATGGCAGAGGCATACGATAAGCGAGAAAATGCCTATTCTAATAAAGGGCAAAACGACGAAGCTATTGCCGATTACAATAAAGCGATCGAACTAAATCCGCAGATGGCAGTGGCATATTATAATCGAGGTAATGTTTATTTTGATAAGGGAGAATATGATATAGCAATAGCGGATTATACCAAAGCATTAGAGTTGAATTTGCAAGGGCCAAAAACATATTACAATCGTGGTATCGCCTATGATAAAAAGGGTCAATACGATCTGGCGATAGCAGATTATACAAAAGCGATCGAGTTAGATTCGCAATATGCATATGCATACAATAATCGTGGTATTGCCTATGCTAAACAGGGTGAGTATGATACGGCGATAATAAATTATACAAAAGCGATTGAATTAAAGCCACAATATGCAAATGTTTATAGCAATCGAGGCAAAGCTTATTTTCAAGCAGGCAAAAGTGACTTAGCGATAGCAGATTTCACAAAAGCAATTGAACTAAATCCACAAATTGCAGAGGCTTATTTAGGCAGAGCAATAAGTTTTCATGCCCTGGGAGAAGAAAAAGCGGCAATAAGCGACTTTGAGTTGTTTCTCCAATATATCCCAGCTGATGATAAAAGAGTAGAAGAAGTGAAAAGAATAATTGCTAATTATCAAGGATAACATATAAAAATTAATGGTAGGGGAGTGGGCATTACACTCTAGTCTTCGTCTATAAATCAAATTCTACCAATACTTCACCGTTTTTTTGGACGGTGATTTTTTTTGCCAGGTTAAAGACTAGGCCGCGTTTTTCGGGGGCGGTAAATTTGGCCCATTCGTTGGGGAGGTTTTGCAATATGGAAAGGATTTCTTTCGCGGGGGCGTGGTTTTATTAAAGCACTCCCTTTAATTTATTTCCATTTATATTAATTGTAGCTTAGTATAAGTGGACGTACAACAGCTTCTGCTAAGCCAATACTTGGCGACAACTTGATTTTGTGTTTAACTAACAGCAAAATATATAAGTTGGTTACTTACCTGAATTATCCATAAATGTTATAATTAAGTAGATTTGAATTTGGTAAAAAATATAGAGGGTTAGTGCTATAGACGTACTTGGTTAAGTGGAAATATACGACGTAAGCCTGGATTAGATATGTTTACACTATAAACGAAAGGCTGTGGGTTATATGGGAAGTTTCAAGAAAAAACAGTTAATACTGTTTTCTACTTTGCTCGTATCTCTTTTAATGATGTCTAATATAGTTAGTGCCAAATCCAAATTATCCGCTAGCGATTGGTTTGTAAAGGGAAATCATTTTGTAGAAGCGCGAGACTATGATAATGCTATACTGGCGTATAATGAAACGGTAAAATTAGAGCCGAAAAATGCATATGCCTATATAGTTCGTGGTATTGTCTATGGTGAAAAGAAAGAATATGATCTGGCGATAGCTGATTTTACCAAAGCTATTGAACTAAATCCACAAGCTGAAATTGCTTATAGAAGTCGCGGTCTAGCCTATTGTGATAAGGGAGAATACGATTTAGCAATAGCGGATTCAACCAAAGCTATTGAATTAGAACCGAAAAAAGCGGAGGCTTATATGAATCGGGCCAGTGCTTATTCTAACAAAGGGAGCAATGACTTAGCTATCGCAGATTTCAGCAAAGTATTAGCGCTAAAACCACAAGATGGCGAAACGTATTATAATCGAGGTTATGTTTATATATCTATAGGACAACTTGACCTAGCTGTTGCAGATTTAACCAAAGCTATAGAACTAAATCCGCAATTTGCAGCGGCATACAATAATCGAGGTGTTGCCTATGCTAAAATTAAACGATATGATTTGGCGATAGTAGATTACACTAAAGTAATAGAGTTAAATCCGCAATTTGTAGGTGCTTATATGAATCGGGGAAATGCTTGGGCTGATAAAGGGCAAGACGACGAAGCTATTGCTGATTACAATAAGGCACTGGAGATTAATCCGCAAGACGCAGAAATATATTTCAATCGAGGAAGTGTATATAAGCACAAGGAAGAATATAATATGGCGATAGCAGATTATACAAAAGCGATTGAGTTAAATCCACAAATGGCAGCAGCTTATGTAAATCGGGGTAACGCTTATTCTGATAAAGGACAAAAAGATGTAGCGATAGCAGATTATACAAAAGCTATAGAACTAAATCCACAAATGGCGAAGGCATACGATAATCGTGGTATTGTCTATTATAATAAAGGGGATTACGATGTAGCTATCGCAGATTTTAATAAAGCAATAGAGCTAAATCCGCAAATGGCAGATGTATACCATAAGCGAGGTCTTGCCAATTATCATAAAGGCCAAAAAGATGAAGCGATAGTAGATTACACAAAAGCAATAGAACTAAATCCACAAATGACAATAGTTTATGCAGATCGAGGTTTTGCATATTATGAAGAAGGGCAAAATGAAGAAGCGATCGCAGATTTTAATAAAGCAATAGAGCTAAATCCACAAGGGGCAGAGGTATACAATAATCGGGGTAGTGCTTATAAGGATAGAGCACAATATGATATGGCGATAGCAGATTTGAACAAAGCAATAGAACTAAATCCGCAATATACATATGCCTATATAAATCGAGGAATGGTTTATGCTAATAAAGGGCAAAATGAAGAAGCTATAGCAGATTACACTAAAGCAATAGAACTAAGTCCGCAAATTGGCGATATTTACTTTCTTAGAGCAATAAGTTTTCATGCCTTGGGAAGAGAAAAAGCGGCAATAATCGACTTTGAGTTGTTTCTCCAATATGTCCCTTCTGGTGATACAAGGGTAGAAGAAGTGAAAAGGATAATTGCTAATTATCAAGGGTAACACATAAGAATTAATGGTAGGGGAGTGGGCATTACACTCTAGCCTTCGTCTATAAATCAAATTCTACCAATACTTCACCGTTTTTTTGGACGGTGATTTTTTTTGCCAGGTTAAAGACTAGGCCGCGTTTTTGTTCGGTGGTAAACTCGGCCCATTCGTTTGGGAGATTGTGTAGGAGTGATAGGATTTCTTTAACGTAGTCGCGTTTAAGAGAGGGTGGCATGTTATGTTCGAGCCTGCGTACGGTAGTTTGTAAGGCGGTTTTGCGGTCGGTCAGGGCTTTTATTCGGGCGGTAACTACTTCGACGGCGATGGTGGCGTTTTCGAAGGCGGTATACCAGCGTTCTAGTTGTTTGTCGATTGTTGAAATTTCGTCGTGGAGGGCCGTTTGGTTTGGGGTATTGTCAACCGGCTGGAAGGCTTGGCCGACTAATTCTTTTATTTGTTCGGGGTCAAAGGAGTATTCGCTCAGCTGTCGGATAACTTTAGCGTTAATTTCGCTGGCGGAATGGTAGGGGCTGCTGCAGTACTCCGGGGCCATGGCTTTAAAGCCGGCGCGGCCATAGCAGATGTAGTAAAAGTTTTTTCCCGAGGCGTTGGCGCTATGCCAGCTGCGGGATTTAAACCGCATCCTGGCACCGCAATTGCCGCACCAAATTAGTCCGGTGAGAAGGTTGGTGTCAGCTTTAATTGGTATTGGGGTGGAGCGTTCGGCCATAAGGTTCTGGGCTTTTTCCCAGGTGGCTAGGTCGATAATTGCGGCATGCTGTCCGGGATAGTGCCGGTCTAAGTGTTTAATTAATCCGGCAATGAAGGGGGATTTTAGAATGCATTTAACTTGGTCTTTGGTCATTGTGCCTGATTTTTGACTTTTGAACCCGAGGCTGGTTAGTTCATCGGCCAGGGCTTGAAAGCCGTATTGTCCGGAGAGGTATAGGTCAAAGGTTTGTTTTACCGCTTCAGCCTGGATGGGGTTGATTACAAGGCTTTTAGTTTTTTTATCGTAATCATAGCCGTAAGGGATACCGCCGCCAAAGCGGCCTTGGCGGGCGGCTTCTTTTTTTCCCATGCGGGTGCGTTCGATAATGGTTTCGCGTTCTAACTGGGCAAAAACGGCTAAGACTCCGATCATTGCCCGGCCTGCCGGAGTGGAGGTATCGATGTTTTCGGTGACGGAGGAAAAGCCGATGTTGTGGGGGGAAAAAACATCTTCAATCAGGTGGAGAACATGTTGTTGGCGGCGGGAAAGACGGTCTAGTTTCCAGACGATAACGGTATCGAAAGCGGCTTCGCGGGCATCGGTGATCAGGCGGGCCATGTTTGGCCGGGATAAGTCTTTGCCGCTGTAGCCATCGTCGATATAGTAGTCGTAGATTGTCCAGCCTTTAGCGTGGCAGTAGGAGATAATCCGGGACTTCTGAGCCGGAATGGAAATGTTTTGTTCAGCTTGTTCATCGGTTGAAACCCGGATATATGCGGCTGCGGTGGGCATAGTCGTTCTCCTTTGCCGGTTTTATGGGCGGGGCTATTTTGACAAAAAGTTGCCACTTTTGGCCTAGGTAGGTGTATTAAAATTGTATTAGGAATTTTAGTTATAAGTAAGAAATGTGATTAAATCTAGGTTTGGGATTTAATTAAATATATGCAAAATGTGCTTGACATTATATCCATAAATGTAAAATAATGAAAACAAAGAAATTGGATTATTGAAGTTGGTGTGATTTGGCGAAACTGACCGGGAACACTAAGCCTGACGAATAATAAGTTGCTAACAGCGGAAAAGTATGTGGAGCCATTGTTGGGAATATCATAGTATTGGGATGGAAATGATTGAGCTGTAGGAATAATTGCGGAGGGGTGAGATGATGACCGGAAATTCTAACGGAATACGGGTAGATTATCCTGACAATATGAGTGAGGCGGAGATGGGTTATTACGCAACGCTAGGGAAAGAGGATTGGAAGAGGCAGGGGAAAAGTTTAGGTATCCTGGGGAAAATAGTGATAACGCTGGATGGCGGGGATGTGGTAATAAGTCCATTGTCGCATATAACGCGAGTGCGGCGAATTACCGGGTACTTGGGTACGGAGGATAGTTTTAATGATGGTAAGTTGGCGGAGCTTAGGGACCGAGTGAATCATGATGATGGTGAACTCAATTATCCAAGTCGGGAAGACCGGGGAAAATTAACCACGGGGTTAAGATAGAACAGGCAAGGCCCGCGTTAGCGGGTTTTTTTATGCAAAAAACCAGGCGGGACATAGAAAAACCGCCCGGAGGCGGTTAATCTTCTGACCATTTAATTTTGTGATTGTTTATTTCCAGGGCATAATCAAAGGCGGCTTCAAGGTGGGCTTCGATTTCGGCATTATAAAGGTGGCTTCGGCAAAGGCCGGCAGTTGGCAGACCATTTGATCGGCTCGGGAGTAAACGGCGGTAAGCAATTCGGCGGGGAGGTTTTTGATTGCGGCCAGGTAGGTAGTGCCGCATCCGGTATATTGACCATCAACAGTGACTTTAAACAGTTTAATCACTCCTCATGTTTTGAATATGCGTCAGTTATTGATAGTATGACACAATTTTATTTTTGCCACAAGTTTACTCAAAGAAAAGCGGGGTGACAACTTGCCAAAGATAACAGAGGAAATAGGTAATATGATCATGGGGTTGTGCCTTACGCATTCCAACCGGCAAATTGAGGCTACGCTTGCCAGTCATGGGATAAAGGTGTCAAGGACGACAATTGGCAAATTTATTAAGGAGACCGAGCGGGAGCGGGTCGTGCCGACGAAGGAAGCCGCCAGTGAATATATTAAGAAAACGGTTATGGCTGATCTTGAAATGTTGGAGGACATGCGTGATCAATTGAATGCCTGGCGGCTGGGCCGGGATGAGAACGGCGAACCGATTAAGTTAAGGGTAACGGAAAAGCTGATGGTAATTGACCGGCTTAACCGGGTTATCGCGATGCGTTTTGAGCGGTGCGGCGTTAATGAGGAGGACGAAGAGACGGCGATGGATTTTAACTTGTTTGATAAGGAAGAGCGGAGGCGGTTGCTTGATGAATACATTAATGGTAGATCGGGCGCTGATGATTGAAGCGTGGGCTAATAAGCCGGCGAAGTTTATTGACGAATGTATAGTGACGCGCGATGAGGCGGACGAGGGGCGGGTAAAGCCGTTTCCTAAGTTGGAGTATCTTTATTGTGTGGATAAGTGTTTTACTCAGTATAATATACTAGCGATCCCGAAAAGCCGCCGGATGTTGATGACCTGGCGGCTTTTAGCGTTAATTTTGTGGGAAGGGTTATTTAATTCTAATTGGACGATATTTGTTCAGTCGAAGAAGGCGGCGGACAGTGCGTATTTGCTGGGTGATGACCGGATAATGTTTATGTATAACCACTTGCCGAAGGGGTATCCGTGGGCCAAGGTTAATCGCAAGATAAGGGATAATGATGGCCGAGGGTATGAAACTATTCAGTTAGCGAACGGCACGAGTTTCTATGCGATAGCCGAAGGGCCGGACCAATTGCGGCAATATACTGCCAGCCGGGTATATTGTACTGAGATGGCGTTTTGGGATAAGGCCGAGGATACTTGGAAGGCGCTGCGCCCGACCATCCAGGGTGGGGGGAAGATTGTTATTGACTCCAGCGCAAATCCGGGCTTTTTCCAGTGGCTAGTGGGAGAGGATAACAATGCAGGGCATAACCGAATATGATCATAATGGGGTGCAGGTGCTGCGGGTGCATTATTCGGCGGATCCGGCCAAGGATAATCCTGAATGGGTAGCGGAGCAGAAAAAAGGGACTACGACCGCCGCGTGGGAACAAGAATATGAGATTAATTTTAATTATTTTTCTGGCCGACCGTGGTATCCAGAGTTCCGCCGGGACTTTCATGTTGCGAAAGATCCCATCCGGCCAGTGGCGGGTCGCCCAATCGTGCGCGGCTGGGACTATGGGCTGACGCCGGCGACGTGTTTCTGCCAGACTACGGCCAAGGGTCAGATGGTGATATTGTATCCGGAACTGCAGTCGACGGACTGTGGTATTTTGGCGCATGGCCAGGTGGTTAAGGCGGAGGCGGTTAGTTATTTCCCGGGGTATGAGTTTAGCGATTATGGTGATCCGGCGGGCAATCAGCGCAGCCAGAATGATGAGCGGACGGCGAATGATCTGTTGCAAAGCGAATACGGTATTGTGGTGCTGCCCGGCCCGGTGGCGGCAATGGCCCGTTGGGAAGCGGTACGGAAGAAGTTAACTAGTTTGACGCCGGACGGTCAGCCGATGTTGTTGATTGATCCGCGCTGTACTTGGATCATTGGTGGCTTTACCGGGGGCTATCACCGTAAAGAGGTAGCGGGGGTGCTGCTAGAGGAACCGGACAAAAATGAGTATTCGCACATGATGGATGCGGTGGGCTATGTCGCGGCGTCGATTTTTAATGTTGCGAAAAAGCCCTGGCGGCATTTGGTGGGGGCTAGGTTGTAAGGCGGTTTCCGGTTTTTCATGCTGCTGATGGTGCATTTGTTATTGCGATCTATAATTCATAGTAAAAGCTTCGTGAGAAGACGTGGGGACGTTGGTTGTGTTTTGCTAACAACAACCAACGTCCCCACGTTTGGGTCAGCTAAAGGAGTGACTGGACTACTAGCCACCAAGCTGTACGTTTAAACCATACTGCTCAAAAAGATTCTTTATCTGTTCTTGACGTTCCGGCGGAATAGGCTCAGCCTTTAGCTTATACTCTTTGCTAAGTTGTTCATATTTTACATTGACGTATTCATGAACCGCCATAATGTCTACTCTTTCTATGGATTTCAGAGCGCCTAATAGCTTTGCTTTGGCACTCGACATCAGACATCCTCAAACTCCATTCTAGCAATAATATCGTTTTGCAATTCGGGGCTTAGTTCCACGAAATATGAACTAAATGTAGCTACTCGCACCAATAAGTCTTTATACTTTTCGGGATGTTGTTGTGCATCTTTAAGAGTAGCCGTGCTGACAATATTAAATTGTACCAGCATACCTCCGGTTTCACAGAAGGTTCGGATAAGAATGGCCAATTTTTGCAATTTAGCTGCATCTTTTAAAGCCCCAGGACTAATTTTCATATTTAGAACTGAACCGTTAGTTAATCTCGAATGATCAAGTTTTGCTACGGACATCATAGTTGCTGTCGGGCCGGAAACATTTCTGCCTTGATGTGGTGAAATGCCACCTTCAGAAAGAGCTTCCCCGGCTTTTCTGCCGTCAGGCAAAGCACCGACTGAATATCCCAGCGGAATGTTTGCGGTAATTGTCGCTGCTGCTACGTTGGATATTGCTCCCGCGACTCCCGGCACTTTGGCTGCAAACTCACTGCCCATAGAAAGTATGTCATTGACGATGGAATCAACGTAATCATCATTGTTACCGAATTTTGGCGTGCTTTCTAAGATGTGGAGAATGGCAGCTTCACCATCAAAGTTCTTGTCCAACGCCACAAGAAGTTTATCCATGGAAATTATTTTATCTTCAAATACTGCCTTTTTAATGGCTGCTAACGAATCGCCTACATTAGGCACTCCACCTAGCGATACCGCGTAAGTGATATACGGAGCTGTTCCGCCGCTGTTAACGTCAATTCCTTTTTCTATACAGCCATGCAACAAGGCAGATTGGAATGGGCATGGGGCGAAGTCAGCGTAAAGTTGTTTATCAGTGTTTTTAAACATAAGTGCTACTGGCAATAAAGCTTCCAGTTGTGTTTTGAATGCCTGCCAAACGTCTTCGTATGAAACAAAATTTCTTGGATCGCCGGTTTTAGGGCCAATTTGTTCGCCGGTTTGCCGCCAAACACCATTGTTTAATGCTAATTCTAGCATTAGGGGGGTATTCACTATTCCGCCAGGGACATCTAAAGAGTACCCGGGGATTGTTGGGGTGTTACAGCCGGTTATAGAATAGCTTCGTGCCCATTCTAAAGGTTTTCCATCAATCATAAGTTGGGTAATAACGGTTTCGTCACTTACAAATTTGACTTTGCCGCAAAGCGCTTTTGCAACCTCACAGGCCTTCAACACAAAGGCTAGCGGAGTTTTTTTATGGATTCGTACTACTATATCTTCCGAGTTTAACGCAACTTGTTGTTCTGCATCAAGAAAAAGGTAGGAAAGTTCGTTTACAGCATCTTTACCATCTGGAGATAAACCACCCAACGTAATAGTTGCTGCCAAACTAAACCCGCAGAAACACCTTACCAATTCGGAAGAATAAGGATTTACCGGACCGTTCAATTTAATAAATAGGAGAGCGATTAAATCCAAAGCTTGTTCATTGGTAATTTGCCCGGCTTCAATATCTTTTTTGTAGAAGGGATATAGATACTGATCAGGGCGCAAAAAACCTATTCCGGTACCCCAGCCTTCGATCATAACTATTACCAGTGTAAACCACGTAGCTTGTACTGCTTCACGAAAATTTCGCGCCGGATTATTCGGAACATTGCGACAAATTGCGGCGATTTCTTCAAGCTCCGCTTTTCTTTTAGGATTAGTTTCTTTTTGGGCTAATTCAATGGCTGCATCGGCATGGCGCTGAGCAAAAGTTAAAGCTCCATCCAACATAATATTTATAGCGGTTAAAAATTGATATTTTTTTAAATCTTCGATGAAGGCAAGATTTAATTTATTCAATTCTTGATCCACTTGGGCTTTTATTCCGCTTAGCCCCAGCGTAAGAATTTTGTAATAATCAATACTGACGTGACCAAAGTATTGATTATTACAGCAAAAGGCACCGCCGCCTTGAACCACACCATTTAATTTTAAGGCAGCCTCAGGTATTCTTGAGTTCCATTTATCGGCTAACGATTTTCCCTGCCAATAGTGGGCGATTTCTTTCATTTTACTTATTTCTTCAGCAGTTAAGGGAACAAACCGATCCCACTCTCTTGTTGACAATAGTTCGCCTTCTTTGCCATACCAGCCTGCGTTAAGTTCAGGCGTTAAGGCTCCAGCCCGAAGCTTACTAGTAGGCATACCAATAATCAGTTCGTCGTCTTCAATGACAATTGGCATTTCCTTCAAGACTTTGGCTACTGCTTTAGCTTTTCTGATTACTTCTGGTTGGCCCTCAGTTTCCTTGTAAGACTGGGTTAAGAGGTACCCACGTTCCACGCAGATCTCCGGCATAGTAACCATTTTTTCTCTTAATGTTTTTATTCTGGCTGATAGTTTCATGTACATTTCTCCCTTGCCAAGTACATTGCTGAATTACTATAATTAGTATAATAAAATTAATTGTCCTTGTATAATAAATAGAAGTTATTATCGTCATTGCGAATTGTTATCAGAGTTTAATAACAATTTAGGAGGGCCATGGTGGAGATTCGGCAACTTAAATATTTTATTTTTTTAGCAGAAAAACTTAATTTCACACTTGCTGCAAAAGGTCTGTATGTTACTCAACCCTGCCTAAGCCATCAAATTGCTGAGTTGGAAAAATTTTTAGGTGTTAAACTTTTCCTCCGCGACAAGCATTCGGTTCTACTTACTGCCGCTGGAGAAGCAATATTAAAAGAGGCTAAAACCATTGTTGCCAAAGCGGAGTCGATGATACAGATTGCCCGTCAAGCAGAAACAGGCACCATCGGTAATCTGAATCTTGGCTTTTTAGGATCGGTAGAACGGCAATTTTTGCCTCAGTTAATTTCCCGATTCCGTCAAGGTTATCCAATGATTGAGCTAACTTTAAAACAACATATACACCTTAATTATTTAGATCAAACTCTTTATAATGGCGAAACAGACATTGCAATAACGTTAAAGAGTAAGCAAGATATTTTGCCTTTATTAAATTATAGGCGGATTTACGAAACAAGAGATGCGCTGGTTTTAGCGGCTAATCATCCGTTAGCTGAAAAAGTAGAGGGCCAATTTTCGCTTTTGAATAGGGAAATGCTGTTCTATGTTGACCGTAATGGATCGAGTCGGGGCTTGGATACTATACTGCGGCTTTGTACTGAGCGGGGCGTTAGCCCAAAAGTACAGTTAGTACCAGATATGCAAACGGTGTTAACACTGATAGAATCTGGCGGTGGATTTTCAATTCTCCCGCGGGCGGTTCTTGAAAATTATTCTAGTCCCCTGTTGAGGTATATTGATATTGAAGGAATAGATGCCATTGTCGAGATAGTCGCTGCGTGGCGAAGTGATAACCATAACCCTTCGCTTTCTTTATTTATAGATGAGCTTGAACTGCAAGTAGCTCAAGCAGATTCAAAAGCTTACAAGGGGCCGGTGTTTATGTCCCCCTGCCCAAAATGAGACAAACATGATAGTTCTGTTCGGTTTATTTAGGCTATGGACTATTTATTTTAGCCCAATATTTAACAACACATATTAAGCGATTTGCAAAATGAATATGCTTAGCTCTTGAGAATAAATATGGGTTAGGTGTGTTGCACGATAAGTTATGAAGAAGTTGGCCAGTTCCACTCTAAATTAAGGAAGGAAAATAAGTTCATAAATAGAATGTTAAATTATGGAAAATTAATTTAAATATAGGAGCATAAAAGATGGGGGATTTTTGTGAAAAAAATTCTATTAAAGGTATTAACCGGAACAATATTGCTGGCTTTTTTATTTTTTTGCCATAATACCAGGGTTAATGCAGCCCTAATTACCAGAACACTTGACAATGACACCATACTATTGCCGCCTGGAGTAATGGCAGTGACTAACTGGTGGGCAGCAGGTCCGAAATTTAAGAAGGGAACGGTTGTTACTATAAATGAGCATGGCGAGGTTCTTGAAGGTACCTTAGTGAGTGCCGCATTTTTTCATATAGGTGTAGCACCACAACTTGGGTATTTGGTATCTTCGGATTGGGACCGTAACGATGTATCGCACAAAGTTCCGTTTCAGGATAGGATAAGATTCAATGATAAGGGAGAAGTAATAAAAGGTACGATCGGTTCCTGTACAGAAATTCCGCTTAATCAAGTATGTCTTGTGGAACTAGCCGCGCACACTGAAGTCAGCTTTTATGATAACGGAAGGTTACAATCAGGAACATTACAGAATGATACTTATTTACGTCCGGTTGGTTGGTTGCAAATTTTAACTCAAAATTACATTGATAATGTCGTATATCCGGGAGTGGATGATTATAAGAACGGGCCTCGAAATGATAAAGGTGAAGTTACCTATAGTATCGAGTTTCCTGGGTTTGTTGAATTTAAGAGTAGGACACAATTTGAACTAAATGATAAAGGCGAAATCACTAAGGGAACGTTAAATAAAGATGCTAAACTGTTATCGCCAGACGGTATTAAACTTTATGTAGCTGGTACGATGGTAGACTTTGATGACAATGGTGTTGTGGTAAAAGCTTCGAAAGAGTAAGCAGCTTCGGTTTTGGCATATATGAACGATTAGCTGCGAACAAACCAAGGCCGCTGCCTTTGATTAAGGATGTGTACAGAGTTTGTCGCAAATATGTCACTTTTGCCAACTGAGTCAATGCTATAATCGTATTACAGAATTACTTGCTCAATAAAATAATGTCAGTTTCGCCAAAACCTCTTGGAAATGTCCGGGGGGTTTTTAATTTGCTCTGAACCATATTTGAAAAAGATCCTGTCAGGGGATGCGTTGTGAGGAGGTGATTAGTTGCTTAGTGAGGCGCAGAAGGAACAAATCATGTTGGATTTAAAGCCGTCGCTTGACGATGCTAATCAGTATTATGAGAGTTATCTTGAACCGAAGTATTTGGAGCGGCAGAATGTGCTTGATGCCACGGCTGAATATTACAATCAGAAGTACCCGGCTTTGGCGAAGATGCCATTGACGACGAGCGAAGTATACGACACGATTATGTGGATTATGCCAGCTTTGGTTGAGATTTTTTCGGCTTCGGATGAGGTGGTGTGTATTCAAGGGCAGAACGCGGAGGATGACACGCGGGCGAAGAAGGTGCAGGAGTTAATCAATTATCAGGTGGAGCGGCTCAATGATGGGTTTATGGTCCGGTATTATTGGATGTTGTCGGCGTTAGCGATGAACATTGGGTTTATGAAGGTTTCGTGGGTTCAGCACCGGGAGGTGCGGGAGAAAAGGGCGGTGCTGAATGAGCAGGGACTGTGGGCTTTAGAGGAAAACCCTGAGGTTACGATTAGCGAGACTGAGGTAGTTTCCCAAGGCGACGGGGTGAGGGTGACGACAATTTATTCGGTCAAGTACGAGGAAACTATTGTTACGGAGAACCGACCGCTGGTGGAATGTCTCCCAGTTACGGAGGTGCAGTGGGCATCTAATGCCAAGCGGCTGAAGGAGGCGCAGTTTGTTAAGCACAAAGTACGGCGGACGATTGATTATCTGAACCGCAAACAGCGGGAGGGGGTATATTTTGATATTGACAAGGCTAAGGAGGAAACTGGGGCGGCAGTAACAGATAGTTATGAAAATGAGCGGCGGAACTACGTTAAGGAAATAGATTATGGCACGGATGATTTAAGGCGGGAGATAACGATTGACGAGTGTTATTGCCAATATCCGTTGGCTGAGAATTTCGAAGCGACTGATGAATTGCACGACTGGATATTTACGGTTGCCGGGGAACGGGTATTGATTGGGGCGCAGTATAACAATATGGGGCGGCGCCACCCGATTATTGAGCTTTTGGCAATGCCTGATCCGTGGAATGTTGTGCCGGATAAAGGGATTATTGAATTGTTGGCGGAGATTCAGCATATCAACGTGGCGATGACCAGGCTGGTGGTCCGGCATTTGCTGGTGAGCAATGAGGGGCGGCGGTTTGTCAATAAGCGGATTGTTGACCAGGATGATTTGATTAATGAAGCAGCGGATATTGGGGTGGAAGGGAGTCCCCGGGAAGCGGTTATGGCGATGCCGACTACGGCACTAAGTCCGGCGACAATGCCGTTTTTGGAGTATATGCAGAGCAGGCTGCGGCGGACGATTGGGGTCAGTGAGTATAATACGGGGACTGATGCTAAAGCGCTTAATCCTACGGCAACAGGAGTGACGGCGATAATCGAACAGGCTAATAAGAAGATTAAGTTAATTGCCAGGGTGATGGCTGAAACCGGTTATGTGGAAATGTATCGGTTTTTGATTGCGTTAAACCAGCAGTATCCGAGTAAGAAACAGTATATTCGCCTGTTGAATGAAGATATAGAGATCGACTCGTCCGACCTTGAGGGTAAGCTGGATCTTGTGGTCAATGTCGGGCTTGGTAATACCAATAAACAGCAGGAAATCGAAGCGACCCAGCTTATTCTTGCTACTTTGGAAAAGCTGGGGACGATGTTTCCGGGGATGGTGACGCCGGATAAAGCTTATAATTTGGTCAAGCTGCTGTTGGAGCAGATGGGACGCAAGAATGTTGATGAGTATATAAATTCCCCGGAAGTCATGCGAAAGTTTGCGGCGATGCAGGGCCAGGACAAAAACGCGGCGGGGGAGGAATTAACAAAACATGTTTCAACTGCATTCCGGGATATGCCGATACCGGCGCAGATTCAGATCATGCAAAAGCTTGGTTTGATGGTTATGCCGGAGGATTATGTCGAAGATGCCAGGCTGAAAGCTATGATCGAAGTCCAGTTAAAGAAGGGGGGTGAAGCGTTTGGAAACCAGCGATCGGCGGCTCGAACGTCTGCAGGGCCAAATTCAAGCGGGGCAAGCGGCAAAAATGGCATTGCCGTACCTGGAGTGGTTGATGGCGGGATTGGAGGACAAGTGCCAGCAAGGAATCCGAACCGCGCCGGTGGCGGAACTACCGCGGTACCAGGCTCAGTTAGTGGTGTATGATGAAATTTTAGTCAAGATTAAGGCCGATATAGCAATAGGTGAGGCCAAATACAGAGAAATAAGGAGAATTCAAGATGGAGGATAAACGATGGGGGCAATCGCTTGAACTGCAACTTTTTGCAGCGGAGGCCGCCGCCACGGATACTGCGGTGGAACTAGAAGCCCCGGATAGTATCGCTGAACCAGAAGAACAGGGGGCGGCTGAGCAATTTGCGATTGAGCTAAAGAACGGACAGCGGCGCGTGGTGCGGGTGCCAGAAGAGGTTAAACCGAGACAAGAGAACCCGGCCGAGGAAGGTGGCGTGGGTAAAGAACCGTCCAATGAGGAACCGCCGCAGGCGGAGCTGGCCAAGCAAGCTGAGCCAACTGATAGGCCACCCGAATATACGGTGGAGGAAATAACGGTGGTCAATGATATCAGCAAGCTTGACCCAAACCGAATACCTGAAGCTCTCCGGGGGTTGTATACGGCTATGGTAGCGGGAATAAGCCGGAAGTTTCAGGAGGTTGCGGGGGAAAAAAAGGCGCTGCAGGAAATGGCGGATAGTTTGAGGAAGCAGGACGCGAAAGAGGCTAAGGCTAAGCCCAGCGAGGTGTACGAGGCTGAGGCCAAACGGGTTAAGGACACTATTGCCAAGATGTTCGGCGTTGATTTGGCGGATTTGCCGGAAGCAACGCATGACTGGCCGCAGGCGATGCAGGATGCGTATAATGATGGCCGGGCGTTTCTTAGGCAACAGCGGCAGGCCCGCGAGACTAAGGAGCAGCAGGCAAAGCAGCAACAGGGGTTTGTGCGCCGGGTGTTTGATGAGTTGAAAGCCGCTGATGCGGAGGCGTTTGAGTATGCGGTGGGTAAGATTCAAAATAAGGAGCTGCTGGAGAAGGACAGCCAAGAGGTGGCCCAAGCGTTGTTAAAGGGTGACAAGGAGCCGGCGGTCAAGTTATTTAATCGGCTGCGTGACGAGTTTCGCGGCGTGGAGAAGAGTCCGGCGGAAGAGCCTAAACAGCCGCCTAAGGCTCCGGCACTTGAGAAGAGCGGTAAGCAAATTGAACAGCCGAAACCAAATAAAACCGCACTTGATGCGGCTTTTTTTGATAAGTTTAAGACCGCCTCACCGCAAGATAAAGTAAAGATGATCGGTGAATGGCGGAGAAGGCAAGGAGGATGAATAAATGGCTAGTTTAACTACTTATGTTGCGGTCGGCAATAAAGAGGATGTTACCGGGTTGGTAACGATGATTTCCCCGGAGGAAACGCCGCTGTATTCGATGGTGGGGCAGGGGAAAGCGGTGGCGACGACTCATTCCTGGTTGAATAAGGCACTGCGGGCTGCCAAGACCAATACCGCGGTTGAAGGGGGGGAGCTTACGTATGAGGCGGCGAAGGCTCGAACCCGGACCAGCAACTATACCCAGATTTTTCAACAAGGCTATAGCGTGACCGGGACTCAGGAGGTTGTTGCCAAATGGGGCGGGATCGAATCTGAAATCGACGAAGCGATGGCGGATGCATTGAAGGAACTGGCGCTGGATGTTGAACAGGCCTGGTTTACTTCGGCCAGCGCCGAGGATGGCGATACGTCGACGGCCCGGATAGCCGGCGGTCTGCCGTACTTTATCAGTACGAATAAGCAGTCTAATAGCACAACCCGCGCTTATACGGAGACGTTGTTGAAAGAAGCCCTGCAAGCTTCGTGGGAGGCGGGGGGCGTGCCTAAGTATGTGTTCCAATCCGGGGATAACCAGAATATTGCCAATGCGTTTATTACTAATATAAATGTCAATGTGGATGCAAAATCTAAAACGGCTTATTCAGCCGTTGATGTGTATGTGTCGTCGTTCGGAACGGTTAATTTTATCCCGCATCGGCAAATCGGCAATACGGATGTGTTTGTGCTGGATACGCAGTATCTTTCGACTGATTTCCTGCGGCCATTCAAGGATACGCCGTTGCCGAAAGCGACTGACGCTGAAGCGCATAACATTTTGGGTGAACTTACTTTTGTCTGTAAGGCCGAGGCGGCGCAAGCGTGGATTACGGACCTTAATACTTGATGCTACGGACGGGAGCAGGCGCTAACTGCGCTGAATAGCAGAAATATGTGTTGATTGTCGGAGTTTCAGCTGACGCCGCGCGTCTATTGATTGTGTTCAATTTACAGTCGTTATCGGCCGGTTTTCTCGGTGGAGTGCCGGTGACAAGAATATACAAAACGTGAGAGCACCTCATAAATGAACGAGCTGCTCTCACGTGTCGGTGCTGTCAAGGTGGGTTTTAGGCGTAATAATCTTATTTTGTTGAAGTTTAATCAACAAGGAGCGCCGCGCTAAATTAGAGAGGGTGGTCCAGTAATTTACCTTTAATACAATATATGGTAATATAAATACTAGTCAAGAAGTTTTTTTGGGTGATGGATATGAGTGATGTCTTTACAAAGTTTAAAATTAGAAAAGTTGTATTGATATACGTTCTAGTTCCGCTTATTATTGGGCTGATGAACCATGGTCTAAAGTGGGATGCCCAATTAGAAGAGCTGTTCTGCAATCTAATTATCATATTGTATTTCGTCAAAGAAATAGATGATAAACAAATTCTGGTGAATGTATATAAAGATTTTTTAGTCAAATTTGATTGGAAAATAATAATTCAAATGTTGGCGGTAATGCTATTTCTGCTAGGGGTTGTTTTTGTAATTGTGTATGGGTTGGAACAATGGTTTCCTAATATAGGTGGAGAAATAGATAAGACTTTGTCTAAACATTTTCATACAGCTTCAACATTTTCTAAAATTTGTTTAGCAGTTAGAGTTTCGTTAATTACACCGATTGTTGAAGAATTGATATTTCGCGGAGTAATGCTTAATCGTTTGTCACAAAGATGGGGAGTGAAAGCTGGCATTGTTATTTCTTCGCTGCTGTTTGCTCTTATCCATGCTGAACCATTTGGTAAAGTTTTTTTTGCAATATTTATGTGTTTACTATATCTTAGTACGCGAAATATCCTCTTTCCGATAATGGTTCATTCGCTAAATAACCTAATTGGGGTAATCGTGCTTTTGACTTTGCCAGGGAATACTACAGTAATTGACGGAGCGGTTGATGAAACTGTTTTGTTGTGGGTAGGGCTGTTTTTAATAATAATCACGCTGCCGATTGTAATAAAGTTCGTTAAGCAGACTTGGCCCAGAGATCAGCGGGTGCTAGATTAAGTTAAAGCGTACTCATGCGCCGTTTCTTCACCGCGCAATACTCTTAGTGCGCCCAGCGCCAATGATTCCATTTCATTTTCGCCTGGGGAAACATGGAATGGCGCGATAAACTCGACCCGTTCTTTAACCAAATCGGTCAACAGTTTGGAATGGGCCAACCCGCCTGTTAAGATTATTCCGTCAACTTTGCCGTTTACTACTGTGGCCAAATCACCAATGGCCTTTGCGATCTGATAAGCCATCGCGTGAAACACTAATTCTGCTTTCTTGTCGCCGGCTGTTATTCTTTCTTGGATTTCAATCGCATTATTTGTTCCAAGATAAGCGACTAAGCCGCCTTTACCGCGCTGCATTTTGCGCATAGTGTCCATATCGTACTTGCCGGAATAACATTCATCAATAAGTGAACTGCAGGGGACACGGCCCGCGCGTTGCGGCGAAAAAGGTCCTTCATCGTCAGGTATCACATCGATCATTCGACCAGAGTGGTGGATGCTGACAGTAATGCCTCCACCCAGATGAGCAATAATAAGATTAAGGGAGGCGTAATCTTTGCCTAATTGTGCCGCTAGCTTTCGTCCCACCGCCCGCATATTCAAAGTATGAGCGTAGCTAACTCGCGGAATTACCGGCATCCCGGATATTCGAGCAATATCTTGTAACTCGTCGACACAAATAGCATCATAAATATATACCGGGATAGACATGGATTTTCCAATCTCATAACCAATAGGCGCGGCCATGTTTGCCGGATGCTGTGAGGTTGGGCGATTGATTAGAGTGTCGACCATCGCAGCATTAACTCGGTAAGCTCCGCCTTTCAGTGCCCCCAGGTTTCCGCCACGAGCCACTATCGCAGATAATTCACTTACGGTTACGTTGTTTTTTGCTAAGAAAGTTAGTACGGCATCTTTACGAAAATCGTACTGTTCCACAATTGATTTGAATTTAGCCAGTTCCGCACTTGAATGTTCAATATTCTGCCGAAATTGTTCTTTTTCATTTTCAAATAAGGCTATTTTGGTTGAAGTTGAGCCGGGGTTGATAGCAAGAATTTTATAAGTCATTAGCATCTCTCCCAAAATTGAATAATGTAGGAAGCATTTCTAACGGTGACCTGCATCGATAAAAAACATTGATTTTCATAAGTTGCTTTTAATTAGTTTCATCACTAACTATTTTATCCGAAATTATCCATAATGTACATAATTATATTTTATTGTTTTTTCGATTGCCTTGTTAATTTGTTATAGGCTGCGGTTTGGGTTACTAATTTGATGAACTAGGAATAATTTCTGGTTTTGTTTTGGCGGGGTAATGGTGGAGTTAGCTAACCAATGTTTATAATAAAGCCGGTTTTAATTCCTTTAATAAAACCGGCTCGCTCATAAAAATTTAGCGTTTGCTCTTTTTTTGAGCCAGTCAGCAGCATTACCTTATAACAGTTGTTTTTCATAGCAATTTCAACTGCTTGGTGTAATATTGCGGTACCATAGCCCTTGCCGCGATAACTGGGGTCGGTTATGACGTTTTCAATTAAAGCGTAGGGACGCAAATTTCTCGTCAGGTTTTTTATTATTGATAGGGTGCAGGAGCTGACCAAGCCGCTGTTATCTTCGATTACCAAATAGTATAAATGGGGATCGTTATAAATTTCATTCCAAAGTTTTTTTAGATGTTCGTGGTTAATAACATCAGGATCGTCTGGATGTAAATGTTGATATAGTTTAAGCAATTTTATCAGTTCATCATACCTTATGAGTCTTACAGGAGGTATTGACATATAAATTCGCTC
>JAGGAD010000006.1 GCA_017889625.1 Bacillota bacterium
TATTATATCCAATAATCATGTTCTGGCTAATTTGAGCAATGGTCAGGATAACCGGGCCGAAGTTGGGGACGCGATATTACAGCCGGGGCTTTATGATGACGGTAATATTAGCGATGAAGGAATAATTGGGCATTTGACAAGATTTGTCCCAATTTATGCTGAGGTTGGGTCATCCGAGTGCCGGATTGCGAATAAATTTGAACAGTGGCTTAATAAATGGATTAATATATTTAAACCGCACTATCATGTCCGCGTTTTGCGGGAGACCGAAAAAATAAATCAGGTAGATTGTGCGGTGGCCACACCTATTAATGATGACGCGATTAGCCGAGAAATAATTGATGTGGGGGCGGTAGAAGGAATTAAATCCGCAACGGTGGGAACTCTGGTAAAAAAAAGTGGCCGTAGCTCAGGTTTAACCTTTAGCGTAGTCTTAGCCACGGATGTAACTTGCAAAATAGCCTTGAGTTCCTCTGAATATGCAATATTTTCTGATCAGGTGGTGGCTGGGCCGATGAGCATGCCTGGTGATAGCGGGTCGTTGGTTTTAACGGAGGATAATTACGCTGTCGGTTTGCTATTTGCCGGTTCGGAGCAAGCAACGATGTTTTGCCGGATGGATAAGGTAATGAAGGCCTTAAATGTAACTATCCCTTGATAAATGTGAATATGGGGTAATAGAAAAACACCGGGAGTTCAGACTCCTGGTGTCAGACTGTAGATAAATCAAGAGCACCTGTTAAAAGATATAGACAATTGGCGGTCTTGTTCAAACATAAAAATTGTCGATGACAATAGTGACCTGGCGGGACACAAACGCTCCCGTGCCAAGGGGGTAACGGCAAATTTTGGCAAGAAATATACCGGCCAGCCCAGCATTCATCCCGGTTAAGCTGGCAAATAACATGAGCTGTCCATTCAAGCAAGTTTTATCAGATAGTAAGACTAATTGGGAAGAATATTGATATCCGGAACACAAAAGGCACCGTACAGATTACTTGCGTACAGTGCCTTTCGTTTACGGCCTGACCCCAGTAGTTCAGACTCCTGGGGTTTTTCTATTATGTTATTTGGTGTTGGAATGCGATTATACGTTCCAACTTTGTTGGGAATAGTTGCTGTCGCGGCTGCGGCCGGTGAGTGAGCTATTAGACGTGTCCCCTGAATTGCGGCCGAACTGACTACGGCTGGAAGCTGATGAATAGCGTCCGCTTGCATCGCTGTTATAACGATTGCTGTTATTGCTGGACGAGTTCCGGTAACGATGGCTGCTGGCTGATCTAGAACTTGAACTGGCCGTGGCATTAGTATTGTACCAACCCTGTTGTTGCATAATGTTGAACAGCATCTCGGCTGAACGGTGTTCATCGTGCTGTAAGTCTTCAAATGTATCCCGAATCATTGTATCGCTTGCTTCAAGACTGGCATGATCATATAAGTTTGACATGGACTTGCTAGTAGCAAGAATGTCAAGAATCATATCGCGGTCAGATAGCCGATTGCGGCTTGTCATTGCCGAATTAATACTGCGATAAGCCAATGTCATCACCTCAATTTTTTGTTAAATCATTTGATTATTGGATTGACTTAAAAGCCGTTTAAGTTCATTGACATGCTGGCGTTTAAGCTTGGCATGATCAGAAAAGAGTGATTTTAGCTCTGGCCGCTGACATTGGTCGGCATAGATGGCACATTTGGTTAGGCAGAGGTTTTCCATCTGCAGAGAATCATCCAAATAACTCTGTTCTTTAGGCGTTAGGTCATTTTGATAAGGCAAGTTGTTTCACCTCCTAGATAATGCTAGACTTAATATGTCTGCCCTAAGACATTTATATACGTAGTCTATAGTAGTTTTGAAATTTGCGAGTATTTGTTGGGGAGTCGCGCGGCAGGAGTTTTAACCGAAATAAAGGAATAATGAAAGTAAATAACAAAAATACAGCCATTAAAAGATAAGCGGGCGGTGATAATAAGTAGCAGATTCCAGAGATCTTTTTAGCTGATATATGAGCTATGGCAATAGGGCAGGGGGAATAATCATGAATGATTTTACAGAAAAGTTAATTGAGAAAAAAACTATTCTTGCGGGAAAAGTGCTTAATGTTCGGGTTGACCGAGTGTTATTGCCGAATGGAAAGGAAACGACCAGGGAAGTGGTTACTCATCCGGGAGCGGTTGCGGTGGTGCCGCGTCTCGCGGACGGTAGTATTATTATGGTGCGGCAATATCGGTATCCGGTAGGAGAAATGCTTTTAGAAATACCGGCAGGAAAATTGAATTACGGCGAGGATCCGGATGATTGTGCCGGGCGTGAGTTGGAAGAAGAAACTGGCTATGTAGCTGGGAAAATGACAAAATTAGGGTCGATTTATTCAACGCCGGGATTTTCAGATGAGATACTGCATCTTTATATGGCTGAAGATTTACGTCAAACGGCGCAGAATCTTGATGAAGATGAATTTTTAGCGGTAGAAACTTATTCGAGCCAAGATATTAGAGCTATGCTGGCGGATAACATTATTCAAGATGCCAAATCAGTAGCGGGGCTTTTATTGGCTGGATTAAAATGATCAACTACTTTGCTGATTTTCATATTCATGTTGGCATAAGTGAGGCCGGACAATGGATCAAAATTCCCACTTCCCGGCGACTAACCTTGCGTAATATTTTATATGAAGCTGCTGAGCATAAAGGAATGGAGATTGTTGGCATTGTCGATTGCATGTCGCCATTAGTGATGCATGATTTAAAAAAGCTATTGGCTGAAGGGTTAGTCAGGCTGGATGCGGCGGGCGGCTATCGATATAATAATAAGCTTACTTTGATTTTAGGCACTGAGATTGAGACAACTGAACCCGGCGGTGGTAGGGCTCACACCTTAGTGTTTCTTCCTGATATATCACAAATGGAAAGCTTTAAAATCATAATGCAACAGTATATTCGTAATATAAACCTTAGTACGCAAAATGCCCATATGTCTTTGGCTAAATTCATCAATATTGCGGCCGCTTTTGACTCGCTGATTGTTCCGGCTCATGTATTTACGCCGTTTAAGAGCATATATGGCAATTGTACTGATCGGTTGAGTCGTCTACTAAGTAGTAGCGAAATAGAAAAAATCGCGGCGATTGAACTAGGGTTAAGTGCCGATACCAGTCTTGCTGATCGCATTGGCGAACTTGCCGAAATTTCCTTTTTAAGTAACTCCGATGCTCATTCAACCGAAAAAATAGCTAGAGAGTATAATATTTTGGCCATTAAGGCCCCGACCTTTCGGGAATGCCAGTATGCTTTTCGCCGCAAGCTGGGCCGGAAAATAGTCGCTAACTATGGTCTTGACCCACGATTGGGCAAGTATCATCGCACTGCTTGCAGTAAATGTGGTTTGGTTGTGGAGAAGAAGGAGCCCTTCGTTAAATGTCCAAAGTGCGGAGAAACAAAAACTGTGCGGGGAGTTTTAGACCGGATTAATTTAATTGCGGATTACGACAAACCAAGTCATCCAGAGCACCGACCGGTGTATCATTATCAAATACCGCTGGACTTTGTTCCTGGTTTGGGTAAAGTGGCACTTACGAAACTTTTGGCTGTTTTTGGTACTGAAATGGCGATTTTGCATCAGGCTCCAATTGCTGAAATCAGGGCGGTGGTAGGAGAAAAATTGGCCTTGGCGATTGATTGTGTTCGCAAGGGACGGTCCAAAGTAATGGCTGGCGGCGGTGGATTATATGGTAAACTAGCGATAAAATAGGACAAATTGGCATAAACGTTATTCCGGCGGCATACAGTTAAGCAAACGGTGAGGAGGAAAAGGTATGCCGCCGGCTTTTCGTCAAAAATTCAAGGAGCATTTACGAGCTAATATTGTCGCGTATTTTTTCATGACTTTGATCTTCTTGGTAGGAGTAGTGGTTGGTGCTCTTGCGGTTAAAACATTGCCCGAAGATCAGAAACTCGAGCTTGCTGGGTATTTGAAAATTTTTTTTCAGGGGCTGGTACAAGAAACAGCAAATACGAGCGATGTCAGCCTATTTAGTAATATTTTAATAAATAATTTTAAGGCTATTGCTCTTATGTGGTTATTCGGGTTTACGGTAATTGGAATACCACTGGTTTTGTTTATTGTGTTTACCCGGGGCTTTGTTATTGGCTTTACGGTAGGTTTTTTAGTTAATGAATATGTTGCGAAGGGATTAGCTTTTGCGTTGGCAGCTATTTTGCCTCATAATTTTTTTTCGGTGCCGGCTGTGCTTGTCGCTGGAGTATCGGCTATGTCATACTCATTGCTATTAGTACGCCGCCGGTTTCGTGGCAAGATAAGTCTCTTGTACGAAGCGATGCGGTACACGGCTGTATGCCTAGTGATGTTGGCAGTAATGGTAGTTGCCTCGATCGTGGAAGTCTATATTTCGCCGGTATTCATGAAACTGGTGGCCGGGTTATTGGTCAATCACTAGTATTATACTTATGGGTCTAGAGTTGGAAACGAGCGGAAGGACCGTTATTGTCAGGGGAAAGTCTTCTGATAATAACGGTCCTTCCGGTTGAAGGTATCCTTTTTATGCAATAATGTTAACAAAGTTAGCATAATTAAGCGCGCATAAACATAGAAAGATAGTGGGTAGTAAAGGAGGATTCGCATGATTGTCGGCATATCTAAACAAAAATCATTGCGGCAGGCCAGAGTGGTTTTAAAAATAATTATTGTGCTTATAATCATGTTGTTAGCGTTATCAAAGCTGTTTAGCGAACTGTGGAATCTTAATAGCTACTTTCCCAAGACCCGTGAAGAACAGTATATTGAACGGCCTTTGAGGGTGCTTTCCAGCTTTGTAAAAATAATATAAAGTAGTTTACAAAAAAAAGTGTCATTTTTTCAAGAAAAACAAAGGGATACCGTCTTCTTATGTCGAATACCATCTTAAGAAGATTATAAGAAAGTAAAAATTGTCCATACTTCTAAATACTGGCAATAAAAAGGTGGTTGATGTTGATATGGAAGGTTATGTCAACGAGTTTATCAATTATCTAGCGGTGGAACGCGGGTTGGCACCAAATACCCTGGAATCCTACGGACGGGATTTACGACAGTATCAGACTTTTTTACAAAGCGGTCAGCTTGACTTTATAAAGGATTCTAATCGCAACACAATTGTTAATTATCTTAGTAACTTGCAAAGCAAAGGTCGTGCTGTTTCGACTATATCCAGAAACCTTGCTGCCATTAAGTCGTTTTATCAGTACTTGGTGCGTGAAAGGTATTTGGAGAAAGATCCAGCTGCTCATCTTGAATCGCCTAAGCTTGAGAAAAAATTGCCGAAAATTCTTTCCATTGCTGAAGTGGAAGAGCTGTTAAAGCAGCCGAATGCTTTTTTACCGGCTGGTTTAAGGGACAAGGCAATGCTAGAATTGCTCTATGCGACTGGAATTCGGGTATCTGAGCTTATTTCACTGAATATATCGGATGTTAACCTTGATATGGGTTATATAAAATGCTTTGGTAAGGGTTCGAAGGAGCGGATTGTTCCGCTTGGCTCGATTGCGGCTAGATGTGTTCATGAGTACATGCAGCGCGGACGGCAAAAGCTCGTTCGTACATATGAGGAACCATCGCTGTTTGTAAATCATCATGGCAATCGGCTGACCAGACAGGGCTTTTGGAAGATTATTAAAAAGTATGCGATGGAAGCAAGTATCAATAAAGATATTACTCCGCATACGTTGCGACATTCTTTTGCGACGCATCTTTTGGAAAATGGCGCTGACCTTCGTTCTGTTCAGGAAATGTTAGGACATGCGGATATTTCAACTACGCAGATTTATACTCATGTAACCAAGAATCATCTTAAAGAAGTGTATGATAAATCGCATCCGCGCGCATAATAAAAATTGCAATATTAAATGTCCGAAATGGCCACCGCCCGCTTAATGATAGAGGGGCGGTGGCTAAAGTTGATTAAAGGAGCTGATAGCTTGTTTAAACGAATTATTGTAATTGTGCTTGACAGTGTTGGAACTGGAGCTTTGCCTGATGCAGATAAATATGGTGATTTTGGTGCTAATACTTTAGGCAATATAGCTCGCTCGCAAGGCGGGCTTTTTTTGCCGATGCTGGAAAAATTGGGCCTTGGGCATATTGCTAAAATCAATGAAGGGCAAGTAGCAGTTAACCCGGTAGCGTGGTATGGAAAAATGGCGGAAATATCGCGTGGTAAGGACACTACGACTGGACATTGGGAAATGGCTGGTTGTCCGGTGTTTAAGCCTTTTCCAGTATATCCAGAGGGTTTTCCGGCTAAGGTAATTGAGAAGATTTCTGTGCTTACCGGGCGGGGAGTCCTTGGCAATAAAGCTGCATCGGGAACAGAAATTATCGCCGAATTAGGCGGCGAACATGTAAGAACCGGCGCATTGATTGTGTATACTTCGGCTGATAGTGTACTTCAGATTGCCGCCCATGAAGAAGTGGTGCCGCTTGATGAACTTTATGCTATCGGTAAGAGGGTTCGTAGTGAAGTGTGTATTGGTGAACATGCGGTAGGCCGGGTTATTGTTCGCCCGTTCATCGGCTCAGAAGGGAAGTTTGTTCGTACGGCTAATCGGCATGATTATAGCTTAGAACCGCATGCGCCAACTGTGCTTGAGTATTTGGAAAAATCCGGGCGGAGTGTGCTGGGGATCGGTAAAATTTCTGATATTTTTGCGGGACGGGGAATAACAAAATCATATCCGACCGTGTCTAATGATCATGGCATGGCAACGTTAGCCCGGCTGATTGATGAAGCGCATGATGAAGGTCTGATCATGGCTAATTTGGTTGAATTTGACAGCCTATATGGTCATCGTAATGACTGCCGCGGTTATGCCCGGGCGCTGGAACGGGTTGATGGTCAATTGGCGATGGTGCTTCCACTTATAAAAGATTCTGATCTCTTAATTATTACGGCTGACCATGGGTGTGATCCCACGACTAAGGGGACTGACCACACGCGTGAATATGTACCGCTGTTGGTGTATAACAAGGCCGAGTCAAGCAGTGAATTAGGGGTGCGTCAATCGT
Source organism: Bacillota bacterium (assembly GCA_017889625.1). Classification (GTDB taxonomy): domain Bacteria; phylum Bacillota; class Negativicutes; order Sporomusales; family CTSoil-080; genus CTSoil-081. The sequence continues at coordinate 7,061 of JAGGAD010000006.1, forward strand.
TTGCGGATGTTGCGGCAACTATTGCGGAAAACTTTGGGCTGCCTGTTTTTGAATATGGAAAGAGTTTTTTAAGCTGTTTGCGAGGTGATAACAATGCGAATGGTTGATATTATCGAAAAGAAACGTGATGGTTTGGAATTGTCGGCGGATGAGATAGCGACAATGATTGCCGGCTATTGTCAGGATGAAATTCCCGATTACCAAATGGCGGCGATGTTGATGGCGGTGTATTTTCGCGGAATGACTGACCAGGAGATTGCTGCGCTTACGCTGGCGATGGCTAGATCAGGGAAAATGGTTGATTTGAGCGGTGTTTCTGGGGTTAAGGTTGACAAGCATAGCACTGGCGGGGTGGCTGACACCACTACCTTAGTGCTTGCGCCGTTGGTAGCAGCAGCTGGTGTGCCGGTAGCTAAAATGAGCGGACGGGGTTTAGGGTTTACTGGGGGGACTATTGATAAATTGGAGTCGATACCGGGGTTTAGGACCGGGCTTAGTAGTGAAGAATTTATCGCTAATCTTAAACGGTATAATATTGCAGTAACCGCTCAGACCCCGGATATAACTCCGGCTGATGGCAAAATGTATGCGCTGCGGGATGTAACGGGTACGGTAGATAGCATTCCGTTGATTGCGTCATCAATTATGAGTAAAAAAATTGCTGCTGGGGCCGACAAGATTGTTTTGGATGTTAAGGCTGGTAGCGGTGCGTTTATGAAAAATGTCGGTGAGGCGGTTAAACTGGCGGAAGCGATGGTGAATATCGGCAAGCTTGTTGGCCGGGAGACTATAGCAGTTATAACTAGTATGGCTGAGCCGCTGGGAGTTTCGGTAGGTAATAGCTTGGAAGTGGAAGAAGCTTTGGATATTTTATCCGGAACTGTTGAATCGGAAGACTTGCGGCACGTATGCTTGGCGCTTGGTTCGTATATGTTGGTAGCTGCCAACAAGGCTGTTGATATAAAAACTGCCCAAGCTAAGTTGAGTGAACTTTTGCTAAACGGGCAGGCATTAGACAAATTTAAAGAATTAGTGGCGGCTCAAGGTGGTAATCCTGGTATTGTAACTCGGAAAAGTCGATTACTTAAGGCCGCTATGGTGAGCGTGAAAACGGCAGAAAGCGGTTATGTTATTGCGGTAGATACTGCGGCTATCGGTTATAGTGCGATGATTTTAGGTGCAGGACGTGAGTATAAGGGGCAGAAAATCGATTTAGGGGCGGGGCTGGTCATGAAGTGCCGGATCGGCGATTATATTCGCCAAGGTGATGTTGTTGCTGAGTTATACACCAATAATTCGGCTAGAATCAAGGAGGCGGCGGACAAGGTTATTCAGGCAGTACAGCTTGGCGGTAAAGCTGTTGTAAAGCCAAAACTTATTTTAGGAATCGTTAATGCTAACGGGGTTGAACTGTATTAATAGTATATAGTTAAAGACTTTGGGTTACGGTAACGAAAGCCCAAAGTCTATTTTTATGTTGGAATTTCCAGTGTAAGCGGACTTTGTCATGGACAACCTAATAAAAAGACAAAAAGAGGTGTTGTTGATGTGTCAAATGCGCCGTGGTGTGTTGCTGGGCATTCTGGTATGCTTCATTTTTGTTGCAGTTTTAGGAGTAAACTATTCATATGCCGCCGAGTCTAAGACGTCGGTAAATGCCGGTATCGAAACTTTGGCTGAGACGGCAATTTTAATGGACGGCAATGGTAAAATACTATATGAAAAAGATGCTAATAAGCCCTTGCCGCCGGCCAGCGTTACTAAAATTATGACTTTGTTATTAGGGATTGAAGCCGTGGAAAACGGGCGGATAAAGTTGACTGATAATGTATCTACCAGCGAAGTTGCCTGGCGGCAGGGTGGTTCACAGATATGGCTTGAGCCGGGCGAAGCAATGACAGTTAAGGAGATGCTAACCGCTATCGCTGTGGTAAGTGCCAATGATGCAGCGGCTGCTTTAATGGAACATATATATGGTAGTACCCAGGCGGCGGTGGATGCTATGAACAACCGAGCTAATGAATTGGGGCTTAAGAATAGCCATTTTGCCAATGTCAATGGCTTGCCCACGCCGGATCATTATATGAGTGCCTATGATACTGCACTTATTGCGAAGGAAGCAGTTAAACACCCGTTGTATATGGAGCTTGTGGGCATAAAAGAATACTGGCTTCGCGATGGCAAGAACTGGCTGGTTAATACGAATAAGCTTTTGTGGTGGTATAAAGGGGCGGATGGGTTAAAAACAGGCTGGACAGAAGAGGCGAAGTATTGTTTTGTTGGTACGGCCAAACGGGATGGTCTTAGACTAATTGCCGTAGTTTTTGCCACTCCTGAGCCACGGTCGCATATTCGTGAAAGTATGAAGCTGTTGGACTGGGGCTATGCAAATTTTACTGCGGTGCCGGTTGTTGAAAAAGGCGGAGTAGTTGACCGGGTTAAAATTTCGAAAGGTACGGAGCGTGAGGTAGAGCTTGTGGCCGCGGATGAACTAAATTTGGTAATTCCTAAAGGGCAAAATAAAAATTTGACTAAAAATGTTGTTGTTGATGATCACGTTTTCGCTCCTGTTGTTGCTGGACAAAAATGCGGCGAGCTTGTGGTGATTAAGGATGGCAAAGAAATGGGGAAAGTTGATCTTGTTGCTGAAAAAAATGTGGATAAAGCCGGATTTTTTCAAGTTATGAAAGGTACATTGTTTGATTTATTTTCAATAACTCAATAAAAAAGATATTATGCGGTAATGCGCGAGCAAAGCCGCGTTATTTTTTTTGTAATAAGCAGGAAAAATTTTCCTTGGAAGCGAAGAGTGTTATGTCATTTTGTGATTGGAGGTTGTAAATTGAATATAACCACATTAGTTAAGCAGGGGATATTGGTGGTACGGGTTGAAGGTGAAATGGATATGCATTTAGCGGAACAATTTCGGAATACTGTCGATGCTGCGTTAGAAACAAGTGGTGTAAAACATATGATTCTTAGTCTTAAAGGGGTTACTTTTATTGATAGCTCAGGAGTAGGCGTAATACTAGGCAGGTATAAAAAAATCACTGCATTAGGCGGAAATCTTATGATTGTAAACGCTAAGCCCCAGGTGGCGCGCGTGCTTGAAGTTTCTGGGATGCTTCGAATCATGAAGTTGTATAATTCCGAAACCGAAGCGGTAGAAAGCTTGTAGGGGGGAATTGCTAGATGACGATAAAAAACCACTTAAAAATGAGCTTAACCAGTAATGGCGAAAATGTCGGTATTGCCAGAGTAACTGCCGCTACATTTGCTGCTCAGGCTGAATTGACGTTAAATGACATTGAAGAAATAAAAGTAGCAATATCTGAGGCGTTTTCGAATGCTGTTATCCATGGCTATAAAGATATGACTGGTGAAGTGGAGTGCGAGATGATTTTGACCGATGGAATGCTGGAATTTACGATTACTGACCATGGCAAAGGAATAGCGGATATTGATTTAGCACGGCAACCGGCTTATTCATCCGATCCGGAGCGGATGGGGCTGGGATTTGTGTTTATGGATTCATTTATGGACGAATTATTCGTAGAGTCCGTTGTTGACCAGGGAACAACGGTACGAATGATTAAAAAGTTAATACTCGAACAGGCTAATTAGGAGTTGCCAATGTTAAGCGATGAGGAATTCAAAAAAATGTTGAAAGCGGCTCAGTCCGGCGATGAGGCTGCAAAAGCATTTATATTGGAAAACAATCTAAACCTTGTGCGCAGTGTAGTACATCGGTTTATGAATCGGGGGTATGAATGGGACGACTTGTTTCAGGTGGGAGCTATCGGTTTAATAAAGGCTGTGGACCGCTTTGATACGAAATATAGTGTTAAGTTTTCTACTTATGCTGTTCCCATGATTATCGGCGAGATTCGCCGCTTTATGCGCGATGACAACCCGGTAAAAGTAAGCCGCCCGGTAAAAGAGACTGCCTATCGGGTGCATCGGGCCCAGGAAAAATTGCAAGGCATACTTGGCCGTGAGCCGAGCATCAGCGAAGTGGCCCACGAGATGACTTTGCCGCCTGAAGAAATTGTCGCTGCATTAGAAGCTATTCAGCCGCCGGCGTCAATCTATGATCAGGTATTTCATGATGACGGTGACGCTATTCATCTATTAGATCAGCTTTCTTGTACCGATGGCCAGGACGGCACATATTTTGATAAATTGGCGTTAAGAGAAGTGTTGTTAAGATTGCCGAGCCGCGAAAGAATGATTATTCAGCTAAGATTTTTTGAAGATAAAACGCAAGCGGAAATAGCGGATAAAATTGGAATTTCACAGGTTCAGGTATCGCGAATCGAAAAACAAGCGTTGAAAATAGTGCGGGAATATTTGCAGACCTCTTAACGGATGGTCTGATTTTTTTGTTTAAAAGTAGCCATAATACTAGATAAGAGAGCGTTGATGATAGTTATTAATTTTTCTGGGCGCCAAAAAAATTAGAGGTGAAAAATATGATTAATGTAAAAAAGTGGTGCTTGGCGATTCTGATGATTACCATGTTTATTATCGGCACTACTGCCGTTTGGCTGGTGTATTATGGCAATTTTGCGCCTAAATTGCCGCTGCGGGCTAAACAGGTCGGCTGTTATCAAATAGACTATGGGTTAGAACAATTAGAGGAGCGGCTATAGAAAAGTAAAAGGCAAAGGTGTAGATAGACGTAATATCGTTGGTATTGAGGGGTGTCTTGAGATATCCTCTTTACATTTGATGAATTATTTGAACTGGCAGTGGCAAAAATATGAGTATGGAAAGCTTTAAAAAATAACCAGATTAAGGAGGTATGTGGTGAGTTTAAATGATAGTGGTTATAAAAACCAACAGTTTAATCAGCGGTATCAAAAAATGTATGAACAAGTAAAGCCTAAACCGCCGCTTGTACAAAATCTGGTAGGGGCTTTTGTTGTTGGCGGTTTAATCTGTACCGTTGGCCAGGTGTTTCAAAATTATTTTTTGGCTATGAACCTATCTGTAAAGTCTGCGTCAGCTATGACTACGGCAGTAATGATTTTCTTGGGTGCTCTGTTTACAGGGTTAGGGGTTTATGATGAATTAGGACGGCGGGCTGGTGCAGGATCAACGGTGCCGATTACTGGGTTTGCCAATTCCATTGTTGCTCCGGCGATGGAATTTAAACGGGAAGGTTATGTTTTGGGGGTTGGCGCTAAGTTGTTTGTTATTGCTGGGCCGGTTATTGTTTATGGATTGCTTACTTCGGTGGTAACTGGTTTTATATATTGGTTGATTCACTAGGGGGATATTGGGGTGAATAAGAAGCGAGGTCAGCAAAGTATAATTTTTAAAGTTCCGCCAACACTTAGCGCCGCCGCAGCAATTGCTGGGCCTAAAGAAGGGGAGGGATTGCTTGGCAATTATTTTGATAAGGTAATGGAAGATAATCTAGGCGGGCAAGATAGCTGGGAAAAATGCGAGTCGTATATGATGGAAGTGGCGATAACTGCCGCTGTAAAAAAAACTGGCTTACTTATGATGGATATTGATTTTATTTTAGCTGGCGACCTTTTGAATCAGCTTATTGCTACCAATTTTGCTATGCGTAGTCTGGAACGCCCGTTTTTAGGGCTTTATGGTGCGTGTTCGACGATGGCGGAGTCGATGATCATCGGCGCAATGATGCTGGATGGTGGCTTCGCCACTAACATTGTTGCTGCCGTCTCTAGCCATCATGATGCTGCGGAACGTCAATATCGGTTTCCCACTGAGTTAGGAGCTCAAAGACCACTTGGTGCCCAATGGACAGTTACTGCATCAGGGGCAGTTGTTATGACACAAGGCAATAATGGTCCGAAAGTGACGGCAGCCACAATCGGTAAAATTGTTGATCCCGGGATGAAAGATACAAATGCCATGGGACCGGCGATGGCCCCGGCGGCAGCCAATACGATGTGGCAACATTTTCAGGATACTGGAAGGTCGCCAGACTATTATGATATGATTTATACCGGAGATTTGGGGAGCGTTGGCAAGGAGTTGGTAATCCGGCTTATTAAAGATAAGGGTAGCGACGTAAGCTCAAATTATGAGGATTGCGGGTGTATGATTTATCGTGAAAGTCAAGATGCCCATGCGGGAGCAAGCGGTTGCGCGAGTTCGGCCGCGGCATTGTGTGCGTATCTTTATCCGCAGTTAGCAGCCGGATATTTGAAAAAAATATTATTTATTGGTACGGGGAGTTTGCATAGTCCGACGTCTTATCAGCAGAAAGAGTCAATACCGTGTGTTGCTCATGCGGTGGCAATAGAGATATAGGGGGGAATAAAGTGCAGGCTTATATAATGGCCTTTCTTGTCGGTGGTTTAATTTGTGTCGTCGGACAGCTATTAATGGATTTAACTTCATTGACACCGGCTCATATTTTAGTATTGTTTGTAGTCTTGGGCGGTATATTAAGCGCGGTGGGACTTTATCAGCCATTGGTTGATATCGGTGGGGCTGGAGCTACAGTGCCATTGCCGGGGTTTGGCCATACTCTGGTCAGTAGTACTTTTGAAGAGATTAATAACAGTGGCTTTTTGGGAATTTTTAGTGGCGCATTAAAGGGGGCTGCAGTCGGAATTACGGTAGCAGTAGTTTTCGGATTTACCATGGCGGTGTTATTTAATCCCAAAGGATGAAAGCTATGTTGAGTATTGATGTTATTGGTTTGGTTTTTACTATGGTTTTGGTTGGCGCTAGGTATCCGCACTATGTACTTGTAGCGGCTCTAATTCATGATTTAGGCCGGATTATGATGGTGCTGTTTTTACATGGCAATGTGGAAACAGTCGTAGCTGCCGGGGCCTTTGGTACCGCAGTAGCTAGCAATATAAAAAGTAACTGGCAGGCGCTGTTAATAACATTTAGCGGTCCTTTGGCCAATTATATTGTCTCAGCTACTGTTGGCGGGACGGAATATGAGAAAACGGCTCGGTTGCTTAATCCTTTGGTTTCGGTGAGTCATCCGTTTGCGGTGGTAAACCTTAGGTTAGCGGTGGTATCAATCCTGGTTAGTAGTTGGCTATTTTGGCAATAAGCGGAGTGATGAGATGAGATTATCGCCACGGCGGTCAGCAAATTATTCTAAACGCCGTCAGAATGAAACATTTAATGGAAACAGTAAACGGGATTCTTTGCAATTTGGTGGTTATCAGCAACAACAAGCTTCGCCAAGTCTAGGAGGACGAGAAAACGGTAACTATTCTGATACGAGGCAGGAAGAAACGCCAGCTAATGTTAAACCGCCGAGTTCAGACAATGCTCCGGTTGACAGTCTTATTACTGATTTGGCTAAGGGGTTTGCGTTAGCTCAGGATAAAATTGAAAAAAATCCTCCAGATAAAGAAATGTTGCAATTGCTGGGGAACATTAGTAAACAATTAGAACGTCTATCTAAACAAAATGATAACGCGGTAAGTGGTCAAGCTAATGATGCTAAATCTAATAGCGGCGTCGAATCGGCTGATAGTGCTGCTAATCGAGGACAAGCTAATGTTTCGAAAGAACAGCAGGCCGGAGCGGTGACAACTAATGACGGACAACAAAATGAAAAATTACAGGCTATTATTAGAACTTTATTTCAAGAAAATAAAAATAATAGTACTAATAATAGTATAGTAAATGGGGCGGATCAGGGGATGGCGCAAGCTCAAGCAAACAGTCAAAATAACAACAATCAGAATGATAATTCTGTAATGCAGACAGCAGCTCAGGCGTTGTCTCAGGCTCAATATGAATTATCGGAAGAGCTTCGGCTTAGTCTAAACAAATTAAAGCAGGTTATTGATGAAAGTGAGAAGATAGCTAATAAAATTAGCGTGGTATTAGATGAACAAAATAACAGCCAACAAGCGTGAGGTGAATATTTTGTCGGATAGGGTCAGGGTTATTTTAATAACTGACGGTGATCGCTGTGCCCAGCACGCAATCGAAAGCATTGGGGTAAAATTAGGGCTGAGGTGCATTTCAGCTTCTGCTGGCAATCCGACGCCAATCGAGGGTGAAAAAATTGTAAAACTCTTAAAGACGGTACCATATGATCCGGTGTTGGTGATGTTTGATGACCGGGGGCGGGAAGATAAGGGGAACGGGGAAACAGCCTTGGAATATGTAGCGTCTCATCCGGATGTTGAGGTATTAGGGGCGGTGGCGGTAGCTTCCAATACAACCGGGATTGATGGTGTACATGCTGATATATGTGTAAACTATTGCGGTGATGTAACTACTTCTTCTGTAGATAAAAATGGCAGAGAAAAGTTTACCATAGATCCTCAGCCGATGGTAAACGGCGATACTGTAGATATATTGAATAATATTAACGTACCAATCATTGTTGGTGTTGGCGATATTGGCAAGATGAACAAAGCCGATGATATTAGTCGAGGTTCACCGATAACCCAGAAAGCGATTGAAGAAATATTAACCCGTAATGGAATACAATGTTCTCAAGGCTAAATACTATAAAAGCTTCCGTACTAAACTGGCGGAAGCTTTTATAGTATTTATTTATTTTGATAATATGCGCGAATCTGAGCCATGCCAGCATTGATATCGCCTAGCTTCTCAATAGCACTGCTCTGGTTCTCGGCAGTCACAGCATCTTTCAACTGATTTACATAGGAATGAATTTTGGCGGTTTGACCGAGAATGCCGATTTTTTCTAACCCCGGCTTGACTTGTTTCCAAGTGTTTTCTAATTGCTTCATTTTGGACGAGGCCTTACTCCAATCCTTATTTTCGATATAGAAGCTCGCGTCGCGAACGGCATTGTCAACAACGATTATATCGGATAAAGGTGAAAGTTTATACGCTTTGCTTATATCGCTAATACTGGACATAAATCGATTGAGACCTTCACAAGATGTGGTAACTTGTTGTTCGTTTATTGCGGATCCCAGTTTAGTTAATGCTTCATCGGCTGATTTTTGATTTTCGGGGTCGTTGATTAACGGCTTGATTTGCTGCCAAACCCATTGCAATTGAATCAAGCCTTCGCTAGCCTGACTCCAGTTAGCTTTATTTATGGCTTCAAAGGTTGTTCCGGCGATTGTTTCGAGGTCGAATAAACTCTGAGGTGCCGGAGTTACGAGGCTATTTAGATTAGTAGGGGGTTTGATTTTAGTTATTCTACCGATAGGACCAGTGTCGGCTGCTTGAGTGTTAAAACCACACCCGGTAAAAAGCACAGAAAAAGCAGTGAGCAGGACTAGTGGATAAATGAACTTATAGCGGTGTAACAATAGTTCTTCCCTCCTTTAAGCTTAGAGTGCACGTCGGGCGATGACTTTATTCGGCTGATAGGATATTGACACCTGGCTTGGTATATAATAAAATGAGAGAAATTAAATAAGTTGTGTTGAATAGAGGCGCGGATAATTATTAGTATTGACGGTTAGTCTTGCCGGGGCGATGAACCGTATTGAAAGGAATTTCCGCCGAAGTATAAGTTGTGGCATAAACTTGTACTGGATTTGTGTCTGAATAAGCGCAAGTCTGTCATCCAGACTTTTTGAAGTTTGGATGGAGAGCTATCTCGTTGCGACTGGGTATTTAGGCGGTTGTGAGATATGCATCACAATCTTTTTTATTTATTTTGGGACTCTTGAAGGAGGAGTTATTGTGAAATTACTCGGTACAATGAAAATTAATAATGTAGGTCACTTAGAGATTAGCGGTTGTGATACGGTGGCCTTAGCTCAGAAGTTTGGCACTCCGCTTTATGTTATGGATGAATCTAAAATACGTTCTACTTGCCGGCAATATGTGGAAGCATTCAGAAAGTATTATCCTAATTCTGAAGTAATTTACGCCAGTAAAGTTTTTTCGACAATGGCAATGTGCCGCTTGATTGCGGAAGAAGATATGGGCTTAGATGTTGTTTCGGGCGGGGAACTTTTCACGGCGCTGAAAAGTGAATTTCCTGCTGACCGGGTATACTTCCATGGCAACAATAAGTCGCCTGAAGAACTGGAAATGGCTCTTGAAGCTCAGGTTGGTCGGGTTGTTGTTGATAATTTTTATGAACTTAGTTTGTTAAATGAATTGGCTAAGCAACATAAAACTAAAGCCAAAATTTTACTTAGGGTTTCACCTGGTATTGATGCTCATACCCATCATTATATAAAAACGGGTATGATTGACTCGAAATTCGGGTTGGCGATAGCTAACGGTCAAGCGATGTTAGCCATCGAAAAAGCCCTTAGTATGAAGAATATTGAATTAAAGGGCCTCCACTGTCACATCGGCTCACAAATATTTGACCTGAAATCTTATCAGGAAGCTGCTGAAACTATGATGGGTTTTGTGCATAAGGTAAAAACCAGTACCGGTTTTGTGGCTCAGGAACTAAACTTAGGCGGTGGTCTGGGAATTTATTATAGCGAGGATGATGCTCCCCGGCCGGTTGAAGAAATGGTAGTAACAATTACTGAAACTGTAAAGGCGGCAGCAGCTAATTATGGATTGCCTTTGCCGAAGATTATTGTTGAGCCAGGACGGTCAATTGCTGGTGAAGCTGGGGTTACGCTTTACACCGTTGGCTCAATCAAGGATATTCCTGATGTCCGTAAATATGTGGCGGTTGATGGCGGGATGACGGATAATATCCGTCCGGCGCTATATCAGGCAAAATATGAAGCGGCGGTTGCGAATAAAATGAATAACCCGGCGGAGGAAACTGTGTCTATTGCCGGCAAATGCTGCGAATCCGGGGATATGCTGATTTGGGATGTCGAACTTCCGAGAGTTGAAGCAGGTGACACGTTGGTTATATCATCGACCGGCGCTTATAATTATTCTATGTCAAGCAACTATAACCGGAATGTTAAACCGGCGGTGGTGTTTGTAAATGATGGGAACGCTGACTTGGTTGTGAAACGGGAAACTTATAATGATTTAATTCGCAATGACGTTGTCCCTGAAAGAATGCAAGATAAAAAGGCTTATTTGGCTTAAAACTATACAGCGTGGATAAGGCTGACTTGGTTGGGCTGAGTTTGAAAATCGATAACAAACACCGTTTCTAAAGCCGTAGCGGTATGGAAACGGTGCTTTGCTGTGCGTAAAAGTCTTGGCTATTTATGTGTTTTTTTGTATAATTAATGGAAGTGCACTTTTAAGCAGTGATTTATATGAATGAATAAGACCGTTGTTTGGAATAAAACTGTTAAAGGCCAATGCTTGCTTATCTTTTGATTATGTGCCAAAATGATAAGGAAGAATATAACCTGCGGTTGTATATGGGGAAATTATACAATATGTGAATGCTATTATCTGGCCGTGACATTCCCGCTCTGGTGGGGGTGGGACCTCAGGTAAGTATGCTGCAAAAAAATTATTATATGAAAGATTAGATTGTAGAGTAGTGTCGCGTGAGGACGAATTTGCGCTTATTATTGATTGGAATAAGACTTAATTTTTTTGTTTGAGGAGGCTACATAGTGTTTGGTATTAGTCCTGATGCGATCTTTCAAATTCCGGCGTTGTTGGTCGCGCTAACAGTTCATGAGTATGGTCATGCCCGAGTTGCAGTGTCGTTAGGAGATCCTACGCCGCGGGTTCTGGGGCGGCTCACTTTGAATCCCATTCCGCACCTCGATGCAGTTGGATTATTAATGTTGTGGATCGCGCATTTTGGTTGGGCAAAACCTGTACCGGTAAATCCCAGTAATTTGCGTCATGGTAAGACTGGTATGCTGCTGGTTTCTTTAGCCGGACCGGCGTTTAACCTTATGACGGCGGTTATTTGCATGGTATTGTATTTCTTACTGGCAACGATGCAGCTTATGACGATAGAGGTTGCGAAGGTTATTCAATGGATGTATGTTTTTAATCTTGGATTGGCGGTATTTAATTTAATTCCGCTGCCGCCGTTGGATGGATCTAAGATAGTAAGCTCGTTATTGCCGACGAGAACGGCTTATTCATATGAACAGATTGCTCCGTATGGACCAATCATTCTAATAGCTTTAGTGTATATAGGTATTGTCGGTGCTGTCATTAGTCCAATAATTGGCGGACTTGATTATATAATTAAGTCAGTTATCGCGTTATTTTTTTAGCAGGGGAGTAGATAAACATGAGTAAAGGTCGTATTTTTAGCGGCATGCAGCCGTCCGGTAAATTTCATTTAGGGAATTACTTGGGAGCATTGGACAGCTGGGTTAAAATGCAAAATGATTATGATTGTTTTTTTTCTATTGTTGACTGGCATGCCCTGACCTCGTCCTATGAGGATACCAGTAAGATTTCAAGTAATATATATGAAATGGCCTTAGATTGGCTGAGTGCGGGACTTGATCCGGAGAAAAATGTAATTTTTGTTCAGTCTTCAGTTAAAGAACATGCTGAACTTCATTTATTATTATCAATGATTACGCCGTTGTCCTGGCTTGAACGGGTACCGACATATAAGGACAAGCTCCAGCAGTTAGGGGCGATGGGCAAGGAGATTAATACATATGGATTTTTAGGCTATCCCGAGCTTATGACTGCAGATATTGTTCTATATAAGGCGGATACAGTACCGGTTGGTGAAGATCAGATTCCGCATCTTGAACTGGCAAGAGAAATAACCCGGCGGTTTAATAATATGTATAAACCGGTATTTCCGGAAGCTCAGGCTAAGCTTAGTAAAGCGGCGGTCTTGCCGGGAATTGATGGCCGTAAGATGAGTAAATCGTACGGTAATGAAATTCCTTATGCGGCGCATCCCGATGAACTACGGGCTAGAGTGCGCCTGATGGTAACGGATCCTCAGCGGATAAGAAAAACTGATGTGGGTAACCCTGATGTCTGTACGGTGTATACATTCCAAAAAATATTCAACAAAGAAGAAACTGTAGATATTGCAACTAATTGTCGTAATGCTGGGATTGGTTGCGTAGAATGTAAGAAGAAACTGGCTGAAAAAATGGTGGTAGCATTAGCTGATATATATGAGCGGCGCTTAACCTTGGAAGCTAATCCGGCCAGAGTTAAGGAAATCCTAGCTAATGGTACGGAACGGGCCCGAAAAGTGGCCGCGGCCACGATGGAGGAAGTCCGAGCTGCCATGAATTTATAATTTTATGACGGTATATAATATCAAATTGCAAAGTTTTGAAGGCCCGTTGGCACTATTAATGCACTTGATTGAGAAAAACCAGCTAAATATCTATGATATTCCGATTGCTGAAGTAACGGAGCAGTATTTGGCCTATCTTCGGGCAATGGAACAGTTTAATATTGATATTGCCAGTGAGTTTTTAGTAATGGCGGCAACTTTGCTGCAAATAAAATCCCGGATGCTATTGCCGAAGCCGCCCCCCCCAGACGATGTAGAGACGGAAGATCCCCGGCAGGAACTTGTTAACCGGCTGTTAGAGTACCGACGTTATAAACAGGCGGCGGTAATGTTGGAAGAAATGTTTGAAATAAGGGGAAAGACGTTCACCCGTCCGCTCCACGATTTCGGGACTAAAGTAATTATGCCGGAAGGCCTTAAACTGGATGAACTTATTGCCGCCTTTGCTGTGGTATGGGAAAGCGGAGTTTCAGATTTTGCGGTAGTCACTAGGGAAGAAATTAGTATTCAGGATAAAATGCAGGATATAATTTATTTGTTGCGAAAAAATAACGGACAGATGGAATTTAGCCAGTGTTTTATTCGCAGTGGTTCCCGCATGGAAATGGTAACCGCTTTTTTGGCTCTGTTGGAGCTAATAAAACTTAACCGGATAAATATTAGCCAGCAACATAGCTTTGGCCCGATTTATCTTACCTGGGAAGAGAGCGTTGAATGATGTTTTACAGCCATTTAAAAGGCCATATTGAAGCACTTTTATTTGCCTATGGGGACCCGATATCTGCTGATAAACTTGCAGAAATGCTTGAAATTGATCGCGAAAATGTGATTTTGTTAGTGGAAGAATTGAAACGGGATATGGCTAGTAACCAGCGGGGGCTTAAAGTTGCCGAAGTAGCGGGTGGATACCAGCTTTGTACCAAACCGGAATGTACTGCAACTATTGATAAACTGATTAATGTTCAGGAATTCCGGTTGTCGATGGCCGCAATGGAAACGTTGTCTATTATTGCCTTTAAACAACCGATTACCAGGATGGAAATCGAAAATATTCGCGGAGTTAAAGTTGATAGCGTAGTGAATACTTTGTTGGAACGCGGTTTGATAAAAGAGGTTGGCCGTAAGGAGGCTATTGGCAGACCAATACTATTTGGTACTACCAGTGAATTTCTCAAATGTTTTGGGTTAAAAACTCTTGAAGAGTTACCTAAATTAGCTGAAATTATCAATATTGAAGAAATCGATAATGAAGAAAATATATAAAAAGAGGGCTTAGCCCTCTTTTTATTGTTTAGCCGGTACTGTGGTTGGCGTGGTTGGAGTAGCGGGGAGGATGCCTTTTGCGGCTTCTTCTTCCGCCATTTGATCAGCTGCATCTTGGTGCGGCGGAGTATTAAAATATGCTTCAAGAATCTTGCGGGCAATTGGGCATGCAGAGTCGGCACCATAACCGCCTTGCTCTACAATGACGGCAACGACAACTGTCGGGTCGTCGAAGGGGGCGTAAGCTACGAACCATCCGTGGTCGTCGCCATGCGGGTTTTCGGCGGTACCGGTTTTGCCGGCGATAGAAACCGGAAACCCCTCAAAAACATAGGCGGCAGTACCGCCAGGTAGTGCAACATCATGTAAGGCAGCGCGAATCAAATTAAGGGTGGAGTCAGATATTTGAATATTGCCGACTTCTTCAGGTTGAAAGGCCTTGGCGATGGAGCCGTCAGGCGCGAGTTCCTTAGTGACTAAATATGGCCGATAGCGATGGCCGCCGTTAGCAATTTGCCCCATAACCATAGCCATCTGAATTGGTGTTGCTAACTGGAAGCCTTGGCCGATAGCGGCGTCGAAGGTTTCTGATAGATACCAGTCTTCACCATAGACTTTCTCTTTATAGCGGGCGTTGGCCACCAGACCTTCGGCTTCGCCGCTTAAATCGATGCCGGTAACTGCGCCAAGCCCAAACATTCGGGCGTATTTTTCCAGATTATCAATGCCAAGACGATTGCCCATTTCATAAAAATATACATTGTCAGATTTTGATAGTGCTTCTTTAAAACTAATCCAGCCTAAGGCTTCACCCGCGGCATTGGTTTTAGGAATTAACCAGTGGTAGCCCAGATCGAGAATTTTTTCATCCGGTTTTACTTTTCCTAGCTCCAAGGCGGCAGTACCGGTGACGATTTTAAAGGTGGAACCAGGCGGGTATTCGCCGGCAATTGCTCGATTGGACATCGGGTTAAAGGGATTGTCATTAATCGCTTTCCAATTTTTAGCTGAAATTCCCCCGTTAAATAAATTAGGATTGAACGATGGGCGACTGGCCATTGCCAAAACTTCACCGGTTTTTGGATTAAGGACAACTGCAGCGGCGGCTTTAGCATTAATGTTGCCTAGTCTGGTTTGCAGATATCGCAGGCGATTGTCGAGGGCCTGTTCGGTAGCTTTTTGCAGCTTTGAATCGATGGTAAGAACTAGGCTGTTGCCAAGAACGGGCTCCTTTTTTCCTAACATTCGCATGGGGCGGCCATTAACATCAACTTCGACTTGACTACCACCGTCTATACCGCGGATATCTTTATCGAATACTTGCTCCAAGCCAAATTTGCCGATAATATTGCCGGATTTATAACCCTGAGCTTTCTTCTTTTCTAATTCAGTGTCGCTGATTTCACTGACATAGCCAAAAATATGGGCGGCTAAGTCCTGATTAATATAGTTGCGCACGGACTGTATTTCAATAATTACCCCCGGCAGTTCATCCTGATGTTCTTTAATTTTGGTTACAATATCTGGTCCAACGTCATTTTTTATTCGTATCGGTTCAAGGGGGTTATCAAGTTTGCCAACCTTTTCTCTAATATCTTCTGGTTTCATGCCTAAGTAACTGGCAAGAGTGACGATGACGTTGTCATCTATTGGGCCGTCGAGTGGAACTAAAGATACAGTAAAGCCGGGACGGTTAGATACCATTGGGACACTATTGCGGTCGTAAAAAAGACCCCGCGGGGCCATAATCGGCATAAGCTTAATCCGATTATTATCAGCTAGACGCTTATATTCATGGCCATAAGCGAGTTGTAGATAGACCAGTCTCGCGATAAGGGTAAATATTACAAAAACTACAATATATAATAATATATTAATACGGTGATTTTGGTCTCTGTCCGGCATAAAAAGCATCCTTTCGTGTTGATTTGAAATCTTGCAAGTAAATAAAAAACCAGCTTCGCGAAATCTTGAAGATGGTAACAAAACAAAGTGCAGTTTTATTTTACCCGACTTTTATTCTATACAGCCCTATTGTGTTCCTTCAGGTAAGTTTTTCTGGTGAATTGGGCTGTATGATTAAAGCCATTTCTTGCCACAATAATACTACTGACATAGTGTGGGGAGGCGGGGCTGAGATGGAAACTTGGCTAGCTGCCTGTTTAGCGTTAGCGGTAGTATTAGCTGCTGCTTGCCACATGAAGATCTTTATTGAATTAGAATACAATCGGCAGGCCGATGATGATCGCCTAGTAGTGCGAGTTTGGCTGATGCGGTGGATAAATTATCAGATGGAAGTACCGTTAGTGGGGGTTCTGGAAAAAAATAATGTACCGTGGGTAGAAGCTGAGCTAGAAGTAGCTGGTAATAAAATTACTCCTAAACCAGGGCGTGAACAACGGTATGTGAAAAATCTGTGGCAGGAATACTGGCATCATACAAAAAAATGGTACTATCTTTTGCGCCAAGTTCGTTATTATACTAAGCTATACCGGAAAATAATGAATAAAATAATTGATAAACTTGTATGTGAGAAATTGGTTATAAAAACAAAAATCGGTATAGGTGATCCGGCGCTGACGGGTATTGTTGTAGGCCTCTTGTGGACGATAAAGAGCCGCCTTTATTTGACGATGCGTCGGCGGCTTATGGTTATGGCCGTGCCATCTTTTAACGTGGTGCCGGATTTTAATGCGGTTGGTCTAGAGATAAGGGTTCAATGTATAATCAGTGTCCAGGTGGGTAATGTTATAGATGCGGTACTTAGCATTATAAAATATCCATTTAAGGAGGCAACTGAACGTGGCCGAGCATCCAATACAGAGTTTGATGAAAACGGCAATGGAAAGCATAAAAGATATGGTTGATGTTAACACCATTGTTGGTGACGCAGTAGAGTCAGCTGATGGAACGGTGATTATCCCGATTTCGCGGGTAACGTTTGGTTTTGCTGCCGGGGGGAGCGATTTCAATTTTGAGGAAGAAGGCGGCGAGCATGATAGTAGTCATCCGTTTGGCGGCGGCAGTGGTGGGGGGGTTAGTGTAAAGCCATCTGGATTCTTGGTTTGTTCGCCCAAGAGCGGGATAAGGTTTATGCCAGTCGAAGGAAATGTTTTATATGACCGGGTGATTGACATGGTGCCTCAGTTTTTGACGAAGATTCAGGAGATATCTGGTGAATTTATCCATCCGCATGACCATCATCACAAAGAACCGCCTAAAGGGGCGCTTCTAGATACAGAAAATACTCCACTTTAAAAAATCTGGTAAATATGTATAAAAATGATGATGAATCAAGCCCGCTAAAAAAACGCTGCGTTTTTCAGCGGGTTTTTATATAGCAAGGTTTATTAGTGATGGATTTTTTTTTATTGTGGTGGTAACACTAGCGATAGGGGGAGTGATCATGAGCCAGGAACTCGAAAAAATGTCGTTTATTGATGCTCACCTTGAGAAATTGATAAGGCATCTAGAGGCGCTAAGAATAGCTGATTATATGGAATTACTGCAGAAACCGGGGCGGCTTATTTTTGTGAATCTGGTTGCTGGTATTGCAAGAGGATTGGGAATTGCTTTAGGGGCTACTTTGGTTTTTGCGTTGGTGATAGAACTTTTACGGCGGCTTATCTTGTTGAATATTCCAGGTATCGGAGAATTTATTGCGCAAATTATTCGTATTGTCGAAGCGAGAAATGGAAGCTTTTAAGGAGGCGGTTTTATGACTAAAGATGTATTTGATGCAATGCGGGAAGTTCATAGTGTACGGAATTTTAAGCCTATTCAAGTGTCGGAACCGACGTTGACCAGAATCATGGAAGCGGCTTGTTGGGCTCCCAGCGCCGGTAATTTGCAGCCGTGGTATTTTTATGTGGTGACAAATGATACGTTGAAAAATAAAATTGCTGAAGTTTGTGATGATCAGCAGCAAGTAAATGAAGCTCCGGTAATCATTGTGGTATTGGCTGATCCGGCAAGATCGAATGCGGAATATGGCGAACGCGGTGCTCAGTTATACTGTCTGCAGGATACGGCGGCAGCTACAACCAATATTATGCTGGCAGCTGAGGGACTAGGCCTTGATACCTGCTGGGTGGGTGGATTTGATGAAGTGGCGGTGCAGACTTTTATTGAGGCTCCGCCGCGGCTTAGGGCAGTAGCGATAATATGTCTCGGCTATGGAAATGAACGGGAACGGCATATCAAAGAACGGTTGCGACTAGCGGAAGTTGTCAAGATATTACATTAAGGAGGCGAGCTATGCAAGCTGAACAACTGGATCATTTTAAGAATAAACTTAATGAAGCGAAAGAGCGACTAGTTACAGAAATTTCACGGTTGGATGAAACCGGGGTTAAGGATACTATGTCATATTCGGTAGGGGAACTATCAGCGTATGATAATCATCCGGCTGATCTGGGCAGCGAAATGTTTGAACGTAGCAAGGATACGGCCCTAAAAGATAATGCTCTGGGGTTATTAGAGGAAGTAAAGGCTGCCCAAGATAAAATTTCACAGGGAACGTATGGGGTTTGTGATCAATGCGGCAATCAAATTGGTGTCGAACGACTGGAGGCGTTGCCATGGGCAACACAATGCATTGATTGTCAGCGGGACAATGAAACCATTGATGACATGCCGCGGCCGATTGAGGAAGAATCTCTGGAACCGCCGTTTTACCGGACGTTCATGGATGATGGTGATTCTGAGTTTGTGGGCTTCGATGGGGAAGATTCCTTGCAGGCGGTGTTGAGATATGGCAGTTCTGATTCGCCGCAAGATATTCCTGGAACCAAAAACTACCAGGATCTTTTTCCTAATAGTGATGAGCATGAAGGCATTGTTGATAAGGCTGATGCTATTCCGGCAGTTTCAATCGGGAGTAATGAGGAAAATATAAATAAACATAAATAATAAAGCTATAAGTAACTGGGGCTTAGCCGCTAAGTTGCTTTTTTTTTGATATTTTTTCAAAGCAAAAGGATTTTATTATTATTGGGGTGAAGTACTAAACTAAGATTTAGTGGTTAGACAAAGGGATGGGGACGGAGGCTTGAATAATTTGACCCGAATGACGTCCAAAATAATGCTGATAATTAAGTTCGGTGTGCTAGTGGCGGTGGTGTTAATTTATTGGTATCTTCCGGGGGTACAAAAATTTATTTTTACCAGTCTTAGCTATTTACAACAGCATGATTTTGACGAGGTCCGGCAATATATCCTTTCCTACGGGGTTTGGGCACCGATTATGGGTATTATGCTTATGGTTATTCAATCTTTGGTTCCGTTGGTGCCGGGACTCGCAATTACGCTTGCCAATGCTTGGATTTTCGGGTGGCACCTTGGTGGATTATATTCGTGGATTGGCGCACTGAGCGGCGCGGCCTTGGATTTTGGTGTTGCAAAATGGTATGGTCGACCGGTTGTGGAGAGGCTGGTTGACAGCAAATATCTTGATAAAATCAATGGTTTTTTAGAACGAAATGGCGTTTTAGCCGTGTTTATAACCCGCTTGATCCCACTGGTGCCGTTTAAGCTAATTAGTTATGGCGCTGGCTTTACGGCAATGCCTTTTTGGCAATTTGTCTGGGCTACGGCTATTGGCCAGACCCCGGCGATAGTGCTGTATTCTATTCTTGGCCAATATTTAACAAAAAGTCTAAAAATGGCGGTAGTTATTACTACTTTATTGATGTTATGTGGCGGTGCAGTCTGGTATTATCGCAAGGAAATTCGTCAACGAATTTTTTTTTGTAAAAACAAGGAATAAAACATGTTTTTTTTTCCAGACCTTATGGTATAATACATTGTAGTAATGCAGGGAGGTGAGAAATCAATGTACGTAATTAGCAGTGAATGTGTTAAATGTGGAGCTTGCGCTTCGGTGTGCCCAGTAAGCGCTATCTCTGAAGGCGACGCTCAATATAATATCAGTGAAGAATGTATTGATTGTGGCTCTTGTGCAGAAACTTGCCCAGTAGGTGCTATTAGCGCCGGGAAGTAGTTTGCATCAATGTGAAGCGTAGCTAAAGCTACGCTTCTTTACATTTATGTTTAATATATATTGTGAAAAGTTGGATTGGCGTTACTAGCCGATTCACGGAAATGATTGGAGAGAAGCGGTTGTGCCTATACTATTCTTGACGGTGGCGGTAGTCATTCTTGACCAGTTGGCAAAATATCTTGTGCAGTCCAAGATGGTGATGGGTATGAGTATTCCGATTGTCAGCAATATTTTTCATATTACTTATGTTCAAAATCCGGGGGCAGCCTTTGGTATTTTCGAGCACCGAACGATATTTTTTGTTATTATTGCTGTAGGGTTATTTGTTGCTGCTCTATATTTTTATCCTAAAATCCCCCAGGGATATCCGGCGCTTCGCGGCGGTATTGGTCTTTTAGTTGGGGGGGCCGCAGGAAATTTAATTGACCGGATTACAACCGGTTATGTGACCGATTATTTAGATTTTCGTATTTGGCCGGTGTTTAACATCGCGGACATGGCAATTGTAACTGGGGTTGGAATCATTGTATATATGCTGATGTATAAGCTGGATAAAGAGGATGAAACATTGTGATAGAAGTTCGACTTATTGATGTTGATGAGACTGATAAAAATGAACGGTTAGATGTCTTTGTTGCCAACCATATACCGGAATTTTCTCGGTCACATTTTCAAAAATTGATTACTGCCGGGCAAATAACGGTGCAGGGAAAAGTAGTCAAAGCCAATTATAAGGTGCAGCCAAATGAGCGGATTGCCGTTACTTTGCCGGAACCGGCGATGGTAGAGATAGTGGCTGAGGATATACCGCTGGATATCCTTTTTGAAGATAAGGATGTTATTGTAATTAATAAAGCCCGGGGCATGGTAGTGCATCCGGCTGTCGGCAACTACCAGGGAACGCTGGTCAATGCCCTCTTGAAGCATTGCAATGATTTGTCAGGTATCAACGGCGAAATAAGGCCGGGCATAGTCCACCGGTTAGATAAGGATACCTCGGGAGTGATGATGGTTGCTAAAAATGATGCAGCACATATCAATCTTGCGGAGCAAATTAAAAATCATACCGCCGGACGAAAGTATATCTCTGTTGTTCATGGCAATATAGCGTCCGAAGAGGGGTTTATTGATGCTCCGTTGGGGAGACATGCCACTGACCGGAAAAAGATGGCGGTAACGTTTCATCATAGCCGGGAAGCTAAAACAAAATTTCGGGTACGCGAACGGCTTGGTAACTATTCGGTGGTTGAATGCCGGCTGATGACCGGACGCACCCACCAAATTAGAGTACATATGGCCTATATTGGTCATCCGGTAGTTGGCGACCCTAAATACGGGCCGAAGAACAGTCGATTTAATATTAGCGGGCAAGCTTTGCATTCAGCTGAACTTACTTTTACGCATCCTTCCACCGGACAAACGCTGGTTTTTGCCGCGCCGCTGCCGAAAGATATGCAGGATATTATCGAATTGCTAAGAAAACGTGCAGGATTGAAGGGAGGAGAAGATTAATGATAAATTTGATTGATAAAACAGTGCTTTTAGATAATCAGGCTGTCAGCCGGGCGCTAAAGCGGGTAGCTCATGAGATTATCGAAAAAAACAAAGGGGTTTCTGATGTAGTTTTAGTAGGAATTAGAACTCGCGGCGTTCCTCTAGCGAAACGGTTGGTGGAAATAATTGAATCAATAGAAGGGGTTAGCGTGCCAGTTGGTATTCTGGACATTACCCTTTACCGTGATGATCTATCAACAATGGGCTATCAGCCGGTAGTCCATGAAACGCAAATCCCATTTAACATTAATGGTAAAAAAGTAGTCTTGGTAGATGACGTATTGTTTACCGGACGCACCGCACGAGCAGCGCTGGGGGCAGTCATGGATATTGGGCGTCCTAAAGCGATTCAATTGGCGGTTTTAATTGACCGGGGTCATCGTGAACTGCCAATTAGAGCTGATTACGTCGGTAAAAATGTGCCGACGTCACGCAAAGAAATAGTAAGTGTACAATTGCAAGGAATCGATTCAACCGATCAGGTTATGTTACAGGAAATAGAAGAATAAGTTGACAAATAAAAACACTGTTACGATACGCCGATTGCGTGGTAACGGTGTTTTTGACAATATATAATAAGGACAGGAGCTTGTTAAAAGGGGGGATTATTATGAATAGACCAAGGGTTAAAATTGTTTATTTGTTTCATAGTGGTTATGCGGTGGAAATAGGGGAACGGCTTTTTATTTTTGACTATTTTCAACCGGAACCGATGCCAGAAGGTAATTTAACTGATGGGGTAATTACCACTGAATATCTCAAAACCAAAAGTAAGATTTATGTATTGGTCTCTCACAACCATCCGGACCACTATGACTCTATGATTCTGGAATGGGCTAAAAGTATTCCGGATATTACCTATATTATTAGCAGTGATGTGCAGATCGATGGTAAACACTGTAAAATAATGAATCCTTACGAAGAATGGCAGCAAGATGGGGTAGGCGTTAAAACATTTGGGTCTACTGATGAAGGATTGTCTTTTCTGGTGGAAGTAGATGGGCTAAAAATATTTCATGCAGGGGATTTGAATTGGTGGCACTGGAAGGGGGATACTAAGGCAAATCAAGAACGGGCGGAGGCTATGTTCAAAGCCGAGGTAGATAAGATTGCGTCGCAGGCTATTGATATTGTATTTTTTCCGGTGGATCAGCGGCTTGAGGAATTCTATTGTATTGGCGCGGAGTATTTCGCGGCTAAATTGCATCCGGCGTTGTTAGTGCCTATGCATTTCGGCGATGTTCTAGGTACGACGAAAGCGTTCGCTGAAAAAATGAAAAATACGTCATTAGTTACGGTGGAGATAACTCATCGGGGACAGACGATTTTCTTTTAGTCTGGTGAAGTGCTAGCAACATGCTATAATTATCCTGAAGATCAAATAAAGAAATGGGGGAAAGGTCTATGAAGTTTAGTTTTGCTCATAATAATTTTAATGTGGTGAATTTAGAAAAAAGCTTGGTATTTTATAAAGAAGCGTTGCAGTTGGTGGAAACCCGCCGGGTGGAAAAACCCGATTTTACGTTGGTTTATCTAGGGGATAATACTACGGCTCATCGGCTGGAACTTACGTGGCTGAAGGATAGATCCGAAGCTTATAATTTAGGAGAAAATGAGTTCCATTTGGCATTTGTTGTTGACGATTTTGATAAAGCCCATGCTTTGCATCAAAAAATGGGCTGTATTTGTTATGAGAACCAGGCTATGGGCATATATTTCATCACCGATCCAGACGGTTACTGGTTGGAAATCGTTCCCCAAAAGTAGTAATAGTTACATAATGATACTTAATTCTACATTTTAACAAAATAAAGGAGGAGAATAAATTACATATGCCGAAGTACAACATATCTTTGGCAAACTTGTCGAAAGACAAGGACGCAAAGCTATGGGTCTAAGAACGTTTGTTTATGATCGCCAAGCTGCTTATATATGGCAGATGGCGATTTTGTTTAGATATTGTTGAGCATTCTCCGTCTGGCCGTAGAAAAAATAGGGTGAGGTTGGCTGGATGGAATGTGATTTATCGGTAAAGGAAGAGATCCTTATTGTTGATGATTCCCGTCTAAACTTACGGATGATGAAAAATATTTTAGATGATGAATATGAAGTAATGACAACTCAAACGGGAAAGCAAGCACTGGATATTCTTAAACAAAAAAGTTTTGATTTAATTCTGCTTGATATTGTCATGCCAGAGATGAATGGATATCAATTGTGTGAAAAGATTAAAGCTGATCCGGGCACACGTAATATGCCTATAATTTTTGTATCAACACAAAGTGATGAAAAAGCTGAGACCAAAGGCTTGGAGTTAGGCGCGATTGACTATATTCATAAGCCGGTTAGTCCATCGGTGATGAAAGCGCGGGTCAAAAACCATTTAGCATTAAAACGCTACCGGGACATATTAGAGGAACAAGCACGAATTGATGCCCTGACTGGATTGGCAAATCGAAGGTATTTAGATGAATTTTTGGATAAGGAATGTAAACGGGCGTTACCTTCTGGCCAGAGTTTAGCGGTATTGATAATAGATATTGACTATTTCAAAAAATATAATGATTATTATGGACATTTAGAAGGCGATAAGTGTCTGAGAAGTATTGGAAAAATTTTGCTTGAGTCAGTGAAATGCGATACTGATTTTGTTGCGCGTTATGGTGGCGAAGAGTTTGTGGTGGTGTTGCCGACTACAACCATTGATGGTGCGATAAAAGTTGCCGAGCGTTTAAGAAAAAATATTCAGAAAGCAAAAATAAAACATAATAATTCTAATATAAGTAAATATGTTACTATAAGTATTGGCATTGCTTCTAATAAATCAACTTATAATATTGGCTGTAATTATATCTTGGGAATGGCAGATAAGGCATTATATCAGGCAAAAAGTAAAGGAAGAAATAGTGTGGTTGCTAGTGCTTTTTAATACGGCTTCTTGCGCTGATGTTGGTGGGCAAATAGATCAAAGAACAAGCGCTGGTTATACTGCTATATAATATAAAAACTGCTTTCAAGCTGTAAAACTTGAAAGCAGTTTTTATATTATATAGTTTGAAAAAATGGAATTAAAATTTGCAATTGAGGCCGATACCTACGCCATCGTATGTATCATAATTGTCATCTTTATTGGATTTATAACCGACATTGAGGGAAACATTGTTGGCAAGGGCATAATTGACGCCAGCTTGCCATTCGGTGGTGTAATTATTAGTGATAACCGAGGCATAACCGTCTAGCTTTGGAGCCAGATTTGTAGTAAGGCCGACGCCGTAAAAGACTTTGTTGTTATCAGTGTAATCGTAATCGCGGTCGCCGATTATGAGACGGACATTAGGGTCAAGCTTGTATTGGGCGTAAATATCGGTGGTATTCCAGTCATTGCCGTTACCAGAAGAATTGTTGTTGCGTTCAATTCCTAGGGTCAATTTGTCGGAAATGGCACCTTCCACGTAAAAACTGTTGTTATCGGTATTGTGACTCAAACCATAGTAGTTATAGCCGATTGTGGTTTCGCCTTGGGCTGAGTCACTAAGCGGGGCGGCAAAGCCGACGCTGGAAGCTAGCATTGCTCCGGTGATAAGTACTAAAACTTTCTTTTTCATAAGTAAACATCCTTTCTGAGATAAGATAGTATATTTGGTCGCCCATATTGATAACAAGCAGTTGGTAGTGTGGGCTAACCTGTTGAGTACATTGTACAAAACAGACGTTACAAAATTATCTCAATCATGTTGCATTTTACTGGCGGTTTTAAGTTGATTTTTACAAGGCCGTCCGGCGGCGGGAAAGATAAATTTCTTACGAAAAAGATAAAGCGGTTAATAAAAAACGATCTCATTATAATGGTATAATAAAAGCCAGAAGCCGGGAAACATCCCGAGCCTTCTGGCTTGTACTAAGTATTTTTGCTATATGGTTCGTTAAATTTGGTTTAGAAATTGTAGATGATGCCGAATCCTAAGCCGGAGTAAGTCTGATAACCATCATCTTTATTGGATTTATAGCCCAAATTAACTTTAGCCCTGTCGTCTAGTTTATAATTTACCCCAACTTGCCATTCAGTAGTGTAATTGTTGGAAGTAACTGAGGCATAGCCATCTATTTTTGGGGCTATATTGGTACTAAAACCGACGCCGTAGAAGAACTTGTTAAATTGATTTCCATAATCGTAATTGCGATCGCCGACAATAAGTCGAATGTTAGGGTCAAGCTTGTACTGGGCGTAAATATCGGTAGTATTCCAACTGTTATCAGATTCGTCACCGTTGTTGTTGTATTCAACGCCTAGAAGCAATTTGTCGGATAATCCGTGTTCCAGGTAAACACTGACATCATCGGTGACCGGACTCAGCGCGTAGTGGTTGGCACCGACAGTTGTTTCGCCTTGTGCTAAGTCGTTAATAGGGGCGGCGAAGCCGACGCTTGCAGCCAGCATTGCGCCGATGATAAGGACGATGATTTTCTTTTTCATTCTTAAACAATCCTTTCTAAACTAAGATACTATAAGTGGTGGCCCGTAACGCCATTAAGTGATTGAACCATTATGTTATATTTTACCAAAATATTCAAACATATGTCAACGGTGGCATATATTTATTGGTATAATATATAAAGTTGAGTTATTACTGCTATGTAAATATATTTTTCTAATTATTTGTAAGGAATATAGCCGGATTAATGTGCAGAAGTGGAGGCCAATTGGTAATGAATTTGCATTTTGAGGATATGGGCGTTGACGAGGAAGTAAAGATAGCAGATTTTTTTTGGCAGGTTTTTGCTGAGTTTGACTGCTTAGGCTATGGCGAGGTAGGTGTTAATGAATTTAAAAATTTTATACTACCGGAGAATATTAGAGGGCGTTGTGCTACGGGAAAATTTTCGATGCTGTGTTGTAAGGATGATGCTGAGCTAGTCGGCGTTATTTCGATGCGGAATAATCAGCATGTTTCGTTGCTGTTTGTCAAAAAAACGTATCATAAACTAGGTATTGCCAGCAGCCTTTTTAAGCTCGCGCGGGAAAGATGTTTAATGAAGATACCTCATTTGAGATGCATCACGGTTAATTCATCGCCTTATGCCATTGGATTTTATGAAAAAATTGGCTTTACGGTAAGTCGCCCGGAGCAGCACTTATATGGAATAAGTTTTATCCCCATGCAGATTACGTTAAATAGTGATTTAAATAGTACAAAATAAAAAATAAGCCGGGTTTTTCCGGCTTATTTATATTATGGGGGCTAACCTCAGGCGAGTTATTGGTAATGGCATATGTTTTAGACTAATCTCCCGGTTATGTTTCTGTTAGATCGTGACTGAAGATTCTTCTCCAGCAAATAATAATAACAGAATAATAATTATGACGACTATGACTATCGGACTCCGTCCTCCACCGCCGCAGAAACCACCTAAACCCATTTGAAATTCCTCCTTTTCAATCTATTCGTAGTAGCCACGGTATATTATGTATGTGGCGGGTATTTTGTTACTAGGGTTAGCAACAATTGTGTAAAAAGACACTATAGGAGAAACGTATTGTAATAATATAATGGTGCTTGGTAGCAAACTACGTGTATCGGCTATTAAGGAGGAGGAACGTAGTGAGCGAGTTCGAGGAAATGATCATTGTCTTTGGCTTGGCCGGGAGTATAGCGATCGGGTTGATTGTTTCTGGCGGATTGTTTACGATAGCCTATGAAAAATTGCGTCAGTTCTATTGGGAACACAAACGGTTGAAGTAATAGGAATTGTTAATTATTATTGACAATTCTGTTACGAAGTTGTCACATTTAGTAGTTATAATGTAAATACTAAATGTGAGGAGAGGAGCATCAGTATGGTAGGTTTATATTTCCCGGTAGCGGCAATTGGGTCGCAAATTTTGTTGACGATATTTGTGATTGGTGTTTTATGGATGCTTTATAAGATATCCAGCTCACTCCAATGTTTGGTTGAGGCTATGGAAAAAAAACAAACTAAGTAAGGGTTATGGCTGTGTAATAGTTAATGGCTTAGAAAAATGACTTCTACCGTTTAATTTTGGTAGAAGTTTTTTGTGTTAATACGTTGAGATAAAAAAGTGGAAGCTGTTTATCTTGGCAGGGTTATTAGTAAACTAGAAAGAATTTTATATAAATGAGAATTGCATTTATATTTCTAATAACGAGGCGGAGGTTTTGTGTTGTTAAAATTACTATTAGTAGCTGTTGGCGGTGGCGTTGGGTCTGTGACAAGATATTTAGTCTCTAATTTGCTAGCCGCAAGGTGGGGTAGTGAGTTTCCTTATGGTACGTTAATTGTAAATGTGATTGGGTGTTTTATTATTGGAATATTTATGACGTTGATTACGGAACGAATAATGGTCAACCCTTATTGGCGTCTGTTGATTACAGTAGGTTTTCTTGGCGGATTAACTACATTTTCATCCTTTAGTTATGAAACTTTAAAATTAGTTGGGGATGGAAATATTTATTATGCTATATACAATATTGGGTTTAATTTATTAGTAGGTCTTGTGGCTACTTGGGCCGGGATAAGCGTTGCCCGACTGGCTTGACCTTCAGAGCTTTATGGGAAAGACTTGTGGACTCGCGCCTGCTAGAGCTAAATAATAGGAAAGGCCTTCGTAGGTGGCCTTTCCTATTATTTAGTTTGTTATTTAGTATAAGCATCAGTGCTGTTCCAGCGCCATTGCCAGTTAGCTTCATAGGTATCTGCTAATTTGGTATTGTCATGGATAATTAGACAATTTTCAGCATTGCTATGTTCCGCTGCGGCGGAAAAATTAAAGGAACCGGTGATTACGTCAACTCCGTCAATAATCATTATTTTGCTGTGGGCAATTTGAAAGCCACGGTCTATTTTAAGTGGTATGCCGCTGTCAACAATAGAGTCAAGGCGGGCTTTTTCTTTTTTGCTGTTGGAAGAATCATTATTTTCATCGGCATTACTTTTGTCAATAATAATCTTTACGTCTACGCCGCGTTTTTTTGCGTCAATCAGGGCTTTAATAATTTCATTGGAAGTGAAGCTGTAGGCTTGGACGTGAATGGTTTTTTTTGCGGCATTCAATTCGCCGATTAGCATGTTGGTTATGCCCCCTTCGGGGCTAAAAGCCACGTCAATTGAGCCAACGGCAGGAACAGTGTGAACTCCTTTCAGATTGTCGGGCATGGTATCAACTTTATGGGATGGTTGAGCTTGGCTAGTTTTGAATTGGTCTTTACTGCAACCGACAATGACTCCAGCGCTAAAGACGATAAAAATTGCTAGGGTGGTTAATAAATATTTTTTCGTTAATGATGACATGCTTCGGTCCTCCTAATGTTCAATATTAATATCAAAATGTCTTTGATAGTAATATAATTTAAAATGTTAATAGAAAGGTGAATTTGCTTTGATCGGTGTTCTGCTTATCCAGCGTTTGGGAGAGACCTTGAAAAGCGGTAAACGTGAGATTGTCAGTTATTCTATAGGTGGTTCCAAGGCGAAATCCTTTGGAATTGGCAAGATCTGAATATGTGCTGTAGTCGGAAACGGCGGTTGATTCAATATAGTGATAAGACAGGGATAAATCGGCTGAACCTTTGCGATTGGTGTTGTTGTATTTGGTGGTAACTAAGAGGCCGGTATGCAGTGTTGTTAAGTTGGCGGAGGTTTCAATACTAAGTAAGGTGTTTTTTGTAATTTCGTTTGTGGCGGTGATGCCGATGAATTCGTTGGTGGTTTTAAAATATGCAAATTCCAGATTCAGGCGTTTATCGAAGTTTGCCAATATTTTAGTGGCAAATAAGTCTTGACCGTCATTGCCGAAAAAAAGAGATGCCCGTTTATTATCGTCGTTAAAGGTGGTTTTAAAATTAGGTATTCCCCACATTGCGGCGATCAGGCCGTCGTTACCTAATTGGTAAGGTTGTTTACCTAAAGTAAAAAACAGGTTGTTTTCTTGAATTTCTAAATATGGAGTGCCGTGAAGAATTGGCAATTTTCTATTTAAATCATGTTCGAAGTGATCAAGTGAGTGGGGCGACAGCTTAAACTGGTCGGTTAGGCGGCAGCTAAAACCGATGGGGGGCTGCGCAGCCGACGCTATATATAGATTAAAGGTTAGTGATATTGAAAGAAGTAGAGCGATGAATATTTTGGTCATTAGTTGCACCCCCTGCATCAATTTAGTGACAATCTAGTAATAGTGCAAAAGAATTGGATAATTGGTGATAAATCGTGCAGGAAAACTTTATTATAATTCGCGGTTTTTTTAAAAAAACCTCTTAAGCTATGTAAAGCGTATTATAGGAATTAGTTGGAGACGAGTAGCGTGGGAGTTGAGGGCATTGTAATGGGAAATTGCACCGTAATAATATCAACTTTAGTATCTTTGCACCATAAATTGGCCGGGGGCATATTATGTAATAGATAAACCAAGTAGCTTGAAAGGAGGGTTCAAATGTCTGATCAAGACTATGAATGGGGTAATCCCGACTTAGAAGAATGGCAGGATGAAGAAGGAGAAGAAGAACGCCAAGTATGTTATCCAACTGGTTGCTATCCTCGTCAATGTTATCCGCAACAAAAATGTTTCCCTCGGCAGTGTGCTCCACGGTATTGTTATCCACGGCAGTGCTATCCAACTCAGCAATGTTATCCGCGAGAGTGTGCTCCGCGGTATTGTTATCCACGGCAGTGTTACCCAAGACAGTGCTATCCGCGGCAACATGGACAGTGCTATCCAGGGCAGCAGGAGAATAATTGGCAAGGCCAGGAAGAATGGCAGGGTCAAGGCCAGTGTTATCCAGGGAAACACGGTCAGCATCAAGGAGCTGGATCCAAGTCGTGTGCTCCAGCTAGTAGCGGTACATCACAAGGTTAATGGTTGAGAGCAATAAGTCTTAGTAGATTTACTGATATATTACAAAAATAAAATCTGGCTACAATATGGAAAAGCAAAACCCGCTTAGAACGTTATGTTTTAAGCGGGTTTTGACTAGGTTACGGTAAAGCTTCTAATTTCTCTTTGATCTTTGTAGCGTCTAGGGCTTCGGCTTCGGCAAAGTGACTATACATTTTAGATACAGCCTGATCGTTAATTTGGTCGGCATAAGTCTGATAATCGCGCACTAATTCTTGCTTTTTGGTCAGTGTTGTACGCAGCGTTGCTTTAAGGTCAAGCATTTTTAAGATTCACCTCCTTAGACTAGGTATATTGTGCCCAACCGGTTCATAAGAATGTATGTAGCCTTTGACGTTTGGGAAAAACATATGTATAATGTAAACTGTTTTTGTAAGCTTTTTTAGAAAGGGATATTAATGTTAAAACGAACAATTATTCTTTTACTAGCTTGCACGGTTTCTTTTTCGTCAGTGGTTATGGCATCTGATGCGCCTGTGTTGACGGCAAAGTCGGCAATTGTGATTGAAGCAACTACCGGTAGAGTTTTGTATGCACACAACGCTGAAGAAATGAGGTACCCTGCCAGTACAACAAAAATGATGACATTGATTGTTGCACTTGAAAATGGTAATTTAAATGATCTGGTTACAGCAAGTGTTAAAGCCTCGGAAACTGAGGGGTCGTCCCTAGAATTGGCACCGGGTGAACAGCTTAAATTGGTTGATATGCTGTACGGAATGATGCTGGTGTCCGGTAATGATGCAACGGTAGCGGTGGCTGAGCATATTGGTGGATCAGTGGAAAACTTTGCTAAAATGATGACTGATAAAGCTCATGCAATTGGTGCAGTTAATACTAATTTCACCAATACCAGCGGCCTTCCCGATCCCAAGCATTATACTACAGCAGCTGATTTAGCAAAAATTGCTGCCTATGGCTATAAGAATCCGATGTTTGCTCGCATTGTAGGTACGGAACATGTTATTCTTCCTTGGGCTGGTAAACCTAATAATCGTGATTTATACAATGAGAACAGGATGTTGTGGTTGTATAAGGGTGGTAATGGGGTCAAGACTGGGTATACTGATGCTGCGGGACGTTGCCTTGTGTCTGGCGCTAAGCAGAATGATATTCAACTGGTGGCCGTTGTTTTAGACAGTGATACCATGTGGGATGATTCGATAAAGTTGTTGGATTATGGGTTTAGTCAGCTTAAGCCGGTCGAGGTTGTAAATAAGGGTGATATATTTAAAACGGTTAAGGTTAATTCCGGTAAGACCGAGTATATTCGCCTTGAAACGCTTAATTCGGTAGTGCTTCCGGTGAACTCAGATGGTTCAGATAACTATACAACAGTGATTGATGCTCCGGAACGGGTAGAGGCACCAGTGGCTAAAGGGGCGAAAATAGGAAAAGTGAAGGTGTTGTATAATAATACTGAAGTTACATCGGTAGATTTAGTTGCCGCCGATTCAGCGGACCGGAAATCTTTTTTTGGTAGTGTATGGAACACTGTTTGGGGCTTTTTCACTTATGTAACTAAAATTTTTGCCTGAAAAAAAGCATCGCATTATGCGGTGCTTTTTTTCTAATATACGGTGTTGTTCTAGTGGTGAGAATTTTATCATACCCTCTATGGGAGGGAGGCGTATGGTTAATTACATCTGGGTGTTGCTTATGGCTGGCGGAATTATTTATGCCGCACTCAATGGCCGGATTGATTTTGTAACGCATAGTGCGATAAATGCGGCGGAGACTGCCGTCAGCTTGTCGTTTAAACTTATTGGTATTATGTGTTTATGGCTGGGAATTCTTAAAATCGCCGAGGCTGCAGGAATGGTGCGCGCCATTGCAAAGCTTATTGGCCCGATTATTAGGTATATTTTTCCCAGTGTGCCACGCGGACATCCTGCAATGGGCGCTATTATTATGACCGTGAGTGCTAATATGCTAGGCCTTGGTAATGCAGTTACGCCGTTGGGAATAAAGGCAATGAACGAATTGCAGAAGCTCAATAAAGAAAAGAAATCGGCAACTGAGGCGATGTGCACGATGCTGGCGCTTTGTACTACAGGTTTTACTTTAGTGCCTACTACGATTATTGCTCTTAGATCTGCAGCTGGTTCAGTTAATCCGACGGAAATAGTTGGTTCGACAATAGTGGTAAGTTTTTTGGCTACGGTTGTCGCTTTGACGGCTGACCGTGTTTGCCGCGCGGTGTTCGCGCTTTCTAAAGGGAGGCGGTAGCATGACAGAGCTGTGTAACCAACTCTCTGTTTGGGCGATACCGCTTATTTTATTGATTATCCCACTGGCGGGACTAGTTAGACGGGTAAGAGTTTATGAAGCTTTTGTCGAAGGTGCTGCCGAGGGGTTTTCTAATGCTATAAGGATTATGCCGTTTTTAGTGGCAATGATGGTGGCAATAAGTATTTTTCGTGATTCTGGAGCATTGGATGAATGTGTTGCGTTATTAAAACCGTTACTGCTTAAGGCTGGAATTCCCGTTGAACTAGTACCGCTGGCGATCATGCGTCCGCTATCGGGAACCGGGGCGATTGGGCTGGCCAGTGAACTTTTAAATACTCAGGGGCCTGATTCCTTGGTGGGAAGAATTGCATCGACGGTGATAGGCAGTACGGATACTACTTTTTACATTTTGACAGTGTATTTTGGATCAGTTGGCGTAATTAATCCGCGTTATTCAATTTTGGTGGGGCTTATCGGTGATTTGTTTGGATTTATTGGTTCGGTTTTTATTTGTAAAATGCTATTTTAGGTTTGTGATAATAGGTAGGGCTACCGTGGTAGAACGGTAACCCTACCTATTTTATTACTATTTGAATTTGCTATGGATAAAGCAAGCTCTTGGAGTGGCACTTCGCGCAGGTCGGAATAAACTGTAGTGTGATTAGAATAGCGGATGGGGGGAAGTTGATGATCAAGGTAGTGGTTGCCGGAGGCGGGTGGTCTGGTTGCGCGGCGGCTTTAGCGGCAGCGAAGGCCGGTGCACAGGTGCTCATTCTGGAACGTACGGATATGTTGCTTGGCACCGGACTGGTAGGAGGAATATTCCGTAATAACGGTCGCTATACGGCGGCTGAAGAAGCCATCGCCATGGGGGGCGGTGATTTGTTTGTGGCTATGGATGCAAATACCAGGCATAAAGGAGTTAATTTTCCCGGTCACCAGCATGCATCTTTTTACGACGTGTGTAATATCGAGCCATTAGTGAAACGAGTGCTTCAAAATTATAATATAGAAATCAGAACTAAGGCACGCGTAGTCGATGTTCAAAAGTATGCGAAAACCATTCAGTCAGTGACGCTGGACTCTGGTGAAGTTATAACTGGAGATGTTTTTGTAGATACAACCGGAACCTCTGGGCCAATGGGGAATTGTCTGAAGTATGGTAATGGTTGTTCTATGTGTATTTTGCGTTGCCCGACTTTTGGCCCGCGGTTGAGCCTTTGTGCTAAAGCTCAGGTGAAAGAGTTTATGGGGCAAAAAACTGATGGTTCATTTGGAGCGATGAGCGGCTCTTGTAAATTGAACAAGGAGTCGCTTAATTTAACCTTGCGGGAAAAATTGAACCGGGATGGTACTGTGGTTTTGCCAGTACCGGCTAATCTTGTTAAAAGCAGTAACCTTGGCAAGAAAGCTTGCTCGCAGTATGCGTTGCCGGAGTATGCTGAGAATTTGGTGCTAATTGATACCGGGCATGTAAAGATGATGACTTCCTATTTTCCGTTAAGAGATTTAAGGACGATACCTGGTCTTGAGAATGCCCGTTACGAGGATCCTTATGGTGGTGGGGTAGGAAATTCGGTGAGGTATATGGGAATTGCCCCATGTAATAATAGTATGAAGGTTGACGGTGTGGATAATTTGTTTTGCGCCGGAGAAAAATTCGGGGTACTTGTTGGGCATACGGAAGCGATTGTAACCGGACTTTTAGCGGGGAATAATGCTGTCCGGAATATTTTGGATATGCAATATCTGGAATTGCCGCGGTCGTTGGTTGTGGGAGATTTTATAGCATTTGTTCATGAACAGATGGTAAGTGATGCTGGGCTGAGATTGCGTTATACTTTTTCGGGATCGGTTTATTTTGAACGAATGAAAGCAATGGGAGTATATACTGTGGACGGAGCGGAAATTGAGAAGCGTGTAGAAAAAGCAGGGTTAATCGATATTTACAGTCGGTGTTTGGTTTAAAGGAGGGAATAACAAGTGCAACAAAAGTTAAACGTCAGTTGCATTGACCTACACTCGCCGTATTGCCCGTGCATGTTGGCAGAAACAAATCATTGTATTATGTGCAGCCAATTACGAGGTCAATCAACTTGTGATTGTAATTGGTCGGGCCTGTGCATATTGTATGAAAAACACTGGCAGCCGAAAATTTGCAGTAGTGAGCAGCCTACGGTTAGAATTGAAATGGAGACAAATATTTCCCGGAAAGAGCTTATTGCTAACAATGCTTACTTGTTGGAATTTACGGTTAATGAGGCGCTGGCAGAAGAACTTACGAAAACTGGAGCATTTGTTTTTCTTAGGCAGCCGAATGATCCTGAGTATTTTCATTTTCCGGTGGGAGTAATGAATATAACCGGGCAGTTGGTTCAAGTTGCTGTTGAAGATACAGGTCCCAAGACAAATCGTTTATTAACTTCAAATAATGATCGTATTTTTGTGCGTGGGCCTTATTATAATGGCATACTTGGGCAACCTTGGATTGATAATATTACTTGTGGTACAATAATACTGGCAACCGGAGGAATGGGGCAGGCTCCGGCACTGGCAATCGGAAATAAGTTGTTAGCGAATAAAAATGATGTTATTGTTATTGTGGCTCCCGGTAAAGTTGGAGAAATTTTCATTGGCCAAAAGTTGCGGGAGTTAGGGGCTACAGTTTATGCTGTGGATTCTTTACGGAGGTCGGGGCTGGGGATTATTGAGCGCTTGTTTGAATCCGGGCGGAATATTGATTTGGTGGTAAGTACCGGACCAGATCAGCAGCATTGCAGTATTATTACGACAATGCAAAATGCTGAGGTAAATATTCCGATGGCGGCTACCAATAATGCCACTATGTGTTGCGGCGAAGGTATTTGTGGCAGTTGTCAGCGAGAAACTGCAGATAATCGCACGCTTAGAATGTGTAAAGTACAGGCTGATTTTACCCAGTTCGCACCTAGTTAATTTAATTTAAGGAGTTTTTATGTCGGAACGTTTGCAAAAAATTATTAGTCGAGCCGGGATTGCTTCCCGGCGTCATGCTGAAGATCTTATTGTAGGTGGCCGGGTCAAAGTTAATGGTAAAGTAGTAACTGAGCTGGGGTGTAAGGTCGACGCAAGAAGAGACCGGGTCGAGGTTGATGGTAATCTGCTGGCAAAAGAAAAAAACGTGTACATTTTGCTCTATAAACCTAAAGGTATTGTGTCTACGGCGCAAGATCCTGAAGGTCGTAGAACAGTTACTGACCTTGTATCTGATATTCCTGAGCGGTTGTATCCGGTGGGACGGCTTGATTATAATACTGAAGGTCTGTTGCTTCTGACCAATGATGGTGATCTTACGCATGCGTTAACTCATCCAAGTAATAAAGTCTTTAAAACGTATGTTGCTGAGGTTGCCGGAATACCAACTGAAGAGAAACTTGATAAGCTTCGGTTGGGTATTAAATTGGAAGATGGAGTAACAGCTCCGGCCAGAGTAAAAATTATGGATGTTAATAGGGAAAAAAATGTGGCGAAAATCGAGATAATTATTCATGAAGGACGCAATCGGCAAATTAGACGAATGTTTGAAGCTATTGGTAATCCGGTTAATAAACTAAAACGGGTTCAATTAGCCTTTCTGACGTTGGAAGGATTGCGCCGGGGGCGGTATCGCCGTCTTGCAAATGAAGAGGTTGAATCATTAAAAAAATTAACGGATGAGCGGAAAGGTTAAGGCCTAATAGAATAAGGCAAGCTAGGGCCGGGACTTTGTTTATATTGTAACGAGCTTTTTGGCGGCGAGGATGGGATTAAATGAAAAAGGTTTTGGTTGTTGGCGGCGGGGCAGCTGGCCTAATGGCGGCACATACTGCCGCCGCTGGCGGCGCCTCAGTGACACTGTTGGAGAAGATGCCGGCAATAGGCCGTAAGCTTCTTATTACCGGTAAGGGGCGATGCAATATTACTAATAATTGTGATTTGCCTACTTTTATAAAAAATGTACCCGGTAATGGACAGTTTTTGTATAGTGCGTTAAACGCTTTTACTAATCATGATGTTATGGCTTTTTTTGAAGGTCTGGGGGTGCCGGTCAAACAGGAACGGGGTGGCCGGGTATTTCCGGTTAGCGACAAAGCTCGCGATGTAGTTGATGCCTTTCAACGGTTATTGACCGCTGACCAGGTGACAGTAAAAACCGGTGAGCCGGTAGAAAAAATATTAAATCAAGAAGGAAGGGTAACTGGGGTACAAACGATCAAGGGTCATACCTATGAAGCGGATGCCGTTATTCTGGCTACTGGCGGGGCATCATATCCTGGAACCGGGTCGTCGGGCGATGGCTATCGGATGGCGAAAAATCTAGGTCATACGATTGTGCCATTAAAACCATCGCTGGTGCCGCTTGAGGTTGAAGAAGACTGGATTGGTGAAGTACAGGGGTTAGCCTTGAAGAATGTTTCGGCTACAGTATTTTATGCTGGAACTAAGCGGGTTAGTGATTTTGGCGAAATGTTATTTACTCATTATGGTATGTCCGGCCCGATAATTTTATCGCTTAGTAATGTGGTTTCTGAATTATTACAGAAAAAAGATCATGAAGAAATATTTGTGGAAATAAATTTAAAACCGGCGCTTACTCCTGAACAGTTGGACAAACGGTTGCAGCGTGATTTTACAAAGTTTGCTCGCAAACAGTTTAAGAATTCGCTTAATGAGTTATTGCCGTCAAGTTTAATTAATCCGATTATTGATTTATCCTATATTGATCCAGATAAGCCGGTGAATCAGATAACTAAGGAAGAGCGTCTCCGTTTGACTAATCTACTGCAGCACTTAGCGTTTGCAATCACTGGCACGCGGCCTTTGGCGGAAGCTATTGTAACCGCTGGCGGCGTACATACTAAAGAAATTCATCCCGGCAGGATGGAGTCAAAATTGATCCGGGGGCTATTTTTAGCCGGAGAAGTCATTGATGTTGATGCTTACACCGGCGGATTTAATCTGCAGGCTGCATTTTCTACCGGGTTTATTGCTGGACAGGCTGCGGCTCAGGAATATTAATGGTAATATGGTGAACAATATAGCCGACTATTTATTTAGGAGGCTTAATTTATGCGCCATAGCCGGGAAAATAATGCGGAAATTTGGGAAAGGCGGCTTATTATTTTATTGATAAGCTGCCTTGTATTACTGGTAGCAGCCCAGGCGCTAATGCTGAAGGATAGTCTGCGGTATTATTTGTCGCGAGTAGATAGACTTGAAGGAAATTCGGTGTTGACGGACCAGCCGCAGTATGCCAGCGGCAAAATCGGCGATGAGGGAAGTTTTCCTGCGACTATGCTGGATGTATTCCGCCGCCATAAGAATGTCACTCTTCGTATAGTTCAGCCTCAGACGGCAAAGAACGTTTATATTACGGTTAATGGTAAGCTGTCCGGTGATTTTAGCCGTGGCGAAGTGGTAGTAAGTGTTTATAACGGCGATTATGTTGAAATTGACGCCCGCAGGCTAAATGAAATGGGACGATTTGTTATAAATGCACCTAAGTCTGAGTTTATGTTCCCGGATGACGGACGAATTTTGGAAGGTCGGTCGGAGCTGATTCCGGTTGGTAAAGTGCGGTTAAAGGAGTGACTGAATTTGAATAAGGGTTGGAGGAATGTTCCAGTTTAAGAAGAATATATTACTCGTTGGGTTTGTAGGCCAGCCGGAAAGTTTATTTTTAATAAACAGATTTTATAAGTGGGGTATACGGTATGAGTGAAAAAATAAAATCAATTAAAGTGTTAAAAGGAACTATCAATATTCCCGGCGATAAATCTATTTCTCATCGCAGTGTAATGCTTGGCGGGTTGGCTGATTTCCCGGTGAAAGTTACTAATTTTCTGCCTTCAGCCGATTGCCTGTCAACAGCTAGTTGCATGCGGAGCCTAGGGGTTAGTGTTAAACGGCTGGGTCCAACCGAATTGGTCGTAAAGGGAAATGGCCTGCGTGGGCTCACCGAGCCTGCGGATGTATTGGATGCCGGAAATTCCGGTACGACGATCCGTCTTTTAACCGGGTTATTAGCCGGGCAACCTTTCTTCAGCGTTTTTACTGGAGATCCTTCGTTGCGTCGACGTCCTATGGGACGGGTGATAACTCCGCTGGCAAAAATGGGAGCGGATGTTCGCGGCCGGGGTAATTCGCGATATGCACCACTGGCGATTATTCCAACCGGGGGTATTAAAGGTATTGAATATGTTATGCCGATGGCGAGTGCTCAAGTTAAGTCGGCGATACTTTTGGCCGGCTTATTTGCTGACGGTGAAACTAGTGTAACAGAGCCTTATTTGTCTCGCGACCATACCGAACGCATGCTGGAGGCTTTTGGAGTTAAGGTTAGCCGCGAGCATTTAACGGTGAAAGTAACGCCGCCTAAAACGTTGACCGCCCCGGAACATATTGATGTTCCGGGGGATATTAGTTCCGCTGCCTTTTGGCTGGTGGCGGCGACGATTATCCCTGGCAGTAAGGTAACGCTGAAGAATGTTGGCGTGAATCCCACACGAACTGGCATTATTGACTGTTTAATAAGTATGGGGGCTAACATAACGCTGGTTAATCAGCGCTTGGCGGGAGAGGAACCGGTGGCTGACCTTGTGGTTGAAGCTGCGGAACTTTCCGGTGTTACGCTTGAGGCTGAAATAATTCCCCGTTTGATTGACGAAATTCCGGTGCTGGCGGTAGCGGCTTTGTTTGCCAAGGGACAGACGATAATCCGGGGGGCAGAGGAGCTTCGGGTTAAGGAGTCTGATCGGTTGACAACGATAACGAAGGAGTTAACTAAATTAGGGGCCAAGATAATGGAAACGCCTGACGGTCTGATTATTGATGGGCCGCAACAACTGGCGGCTGCTAATTGTGAAGCTCATGATGACCATCGGATTGCCATGGCGGTAGCGGTGGCGGGCATGGCTTCGTCTGGAATTGAGATTGAAGGAGCGGAGTGTGTGGCAATTTCATATCCCGACTTTTTCAATGAGATAAACACGTTACGCCAAGAATAGGCCAAAGGCAGGTATGAATATTATGAAGAAGCTAATTGTTGCTATTGATGGACCCGCTGGAGCAGGAAAAAGCACTGTTGCCAGAATTGCTGCCCAAAGGCTTTGCTATGCGTATATTGATACTGGGGCGATGTACCGGGCGGTGACGTGGAAAGTGATGCGCTGCCAAGTGGCGGTTGATGATGCTGAAGTAGTTGCCAGAACCGCCGGGACGATTGATCTTAGGTTGGAGTATAGTTGTGAAGGAACTAAGGTATATGTCGACAGTACAGATGTTACCGAAGCGATACGGACACCGGAAGTTTCTCAATTGGTGTCGGTAATAGCCCAGAACGGCGGGGTTCGGGCGGCGATGGTGGATTTGCAGCGCAAGTTGGCGGCAGATGGTGGGGTGGTAATGGATGGCCGGGATATTGGAACCCATGTTGTGCCGGCTGCTGATGTCAAAATTTTTCTTACTGCTTCAATAGAAGAACGGGCCAACCGGCGCTGGCTGGAACTTACGGCAAAGGGTTTCAAGGTGAAACTGGATGAGTTGAAAGCGGAGATTGCCAGCCGAGACAAGGCGGATTGTGAACGGGAGATTTCCCCGTTAGTTCAGGCTGATGATGCCGTGGTTATTGATACAACTAATTTGTCAATTGCGCAGGCGGTTGACAAGATTATAGGTTTATGTGAGGGGATAGACGGTGGTTTATAGCGTTTTACGTTTTTTGTTTAATGCGGTATTAAAGATTTTTTTCCGGTACCGGGTATTGGGGGGCGAAAACCTTCCTACACAGGGAGGAATGATTATTGCTGCTAATCATGTAAGCTATTGGGATCCGCTGGTGATGGGATGTGGTCTGCCTAAGACTAAGAAAATTCATTTTATGGCCAAGGAAGAATTATTTAAAGTTCCGGGACTTGGACTCATCATGACTTGGGGAGGGACCTTCCCCGTGCGGCGTGGGGCAGCTGACCGCAATGCAATCCGTACTTCGGTGTCCTTTTTAGAAATTGGGGATGCCCTTGGCATTTTTCCTGAGGGAACGAGAAGTAAAACTGGTGAGCTTAAAAAATTACAGCCAGGCATGGTAATGATTGCTATAAAGGCTGGAGTGCCGGTTATTCCTACTGCAATTATAGGTACATTGAAGTTTTCTCAGGGCTGTCTATTACCGCAATTAAAAGTTAGCTATGGAAAACCAGTTGTTGCTGATCCGGCTAAAACGGAAAAAGAAAATATTGCAGTTATGACTGAATTGGTTAGGGCAGAGATTACCAGGATGCTTACGGCTGAGCAAGGCTAAGGATTGCGTTAAGATGATGATTTGCCTGGGGAGGGAGTTTATTGCAAATTATTTTAGCGGAGCATCGCGGCTTTTGTTACGGAGTGGAGCGGGCTGTAAATATTGCCCGCGAATGGAGCGGTCGCAATGAGAATGTCGCGACTTTAGGACCAATTATTCATAATCCACAGATGGTGGAGCGGTTAGCTGACCAGGGGGTAGTGGTTGTTAATAACTTAGCGGAAATACCAAACGGGACGGTTATTATCCGTTCACATGGTGTTGGTCCGAAAGTATATAGCGAAGCAGAAGGAA
This sequence comes from Bacillota bacterium, assembly GCA_017889625.1. Lineage (GTDB taxonomy): Bacteria > Bacillota > Negativicutes > Sporomusales > CTSoil-080 > CTSoil-081. The sequence goes on from JAGGAD010000006.1 coordinate 48,711, forward strand.
AAGGGCTGAATGTTGTCGATGCTACTTGTCCGCATGTGCGTAAGGCTCAGGCTGCCGCCGCTGAACTTTGGCAGGATGGCCGTCTGGTGGTTGTAGTTGGGGATAAAAATCATCCTGAGGTCAAGAGTATTGCAGCTTGGACAAATGATACAGCAATAGTTGTAGAAACTGTTGCTGAGGCGGAGGCTGTGCCTAGGGCTGCTAAACTGGGAGTTGTGTCGCAAACCACCTTTCCACCGGAAAGATTTGAAAGTATTGCTAAGGTGCTAAAAGCGAAAAGCGCTGATGTAAGAATTGAACGGACAATTTGCACTGCTACTGAACAGCGTCAGCAAGCTGCTGTTGAACTTGCGGCGCAGGTGGAGGTTATGGTGGTGGTGGGCGGGAAAAACAGTGCCAACACCACGAAACTGACCGAACTTTGCCGGGTTGCTGGCAGTAACGTGTATCATATAGAAACGGTGTCTGAACTAGAAATAGAATGGTTTCGAGGCGTGCGAAAAACCGGTATAACTGCAGGGGCGTCAACACCGGACTGGATTATTGAGGAGGTATATCATAAGATGCAAGAATTTGCTGAGTTGTTAATGAATGATGTGAAAGTGTTGGAGCAAGGTAGCTTGGTGGAAGGAAAGATAGTCGGGGTCAGGGATGACGAGGTTTTCGTTGATATTGGCTATAAAGCAGAAGGAATTATTGCTTTGGCCGAACTGGCTTATCCCCATCCGGAAAAAGCGGCTGATGTAGTGGCGGTAGGCGATATTATTACTGTTTATGTGCTTGATGCGGATACCACTGAAGGTGCGGTTAAACTTTCGAAACTAAAGGCTGAGCAAATTATTGCCTGGGATGAGTTAACGCAGGCGCTGGAAGAAAATAAGCCGGTAGAAGGCAAGGTGCTGGAAGCGGTTAAGGGTGGTCTGTCTGTAGCAGTGGCCGGGATACGCGGCTTTGTGCCAGCATCGCAAGTGGATATTAGGTTTGTTGAAGATCTTACGACTTTTGTGGGGCAGACCGTTTCATTGGTGCCGATAGACATAGATCAAACTAAAAACCGGGTAGTTCTGTCGCGCCGGGTAATATTAGAGGAAGAACGCCGTCGGAAAGAAGCGGCTGTATTTGCCAGTATTGCACCGGGACAAGTAATTAAGGGTAAAGTCCGTCGGTTGGCTGACTTTGGGGTTTTTGTCGATATTGGCGGTATTGACGGTCTGATTCATATTTCAGATTTGGCCTGGCACCGGGTCAAAAATCCCGCGGAGATTGTCAGTGTCGACGATGAAGTAGAAGTGGCTGTATTGAAGGTTGATGCTAATGCACGGAAAATTTCACTTAGTCTGAAGGCGGTTCAGCGTGATCCATGGTTTGATGCGGTAGAAATTTTAAAGGTTGGTAGTGTCATACAAGGCAAGGTTACCAAGCTGGCCAAGTTTGGGGCCTTTGTGGAAGTGGCACCTGGAGTAGAAGGACTGGTTCATATGTCCGAGCTTGATGATCACCGGGTAGCTCATGCTGAGGAAGCCGTGGCTGTCGATCAAGTTGTGCCGGTGAAGATTCTTACTATTGATCGTGAAAATAAGCGGATCTCGCTTAGTATTATCCAGGCCCGTCAAGAGGCTGAACGGGCTGAATATACGCCGTTCTTGGATAAAGAGCCGGAGGGTTTTGGGTTTACTATTGGCGATAAACTGGGCCATTTGTTTAAAAAGAATTAAGGAGTTGTACTTGGTGCGGCAATCGAGAAAATTGGAGCACTTGAAGCAGACGGTGGCGCTTAAAGATGGTCCGGGAGTAACCGGGTTTGATGATTTAAATCTGATACATAATTGCCTGCCGGATTTAGCCTGGTCGGAGCTGGACCTAACGACAACAGTTGCGGGGATCAAGCTGGGTCAGCCGGTGATGATTAATGCAATTACCGGAGGAGCCACTGATGTGGCCAAGGTTAATGGTCAGCTTGCCGAATTAGCCAGACGAACTGGAATGGCTATGGCGGTTGGCTCACAATTTTCGGCGTTAGAAAATCCAGAGGTAATTGATTCTTATAAAATTGTTCGGCAAGTTAATCCCGATGGTGTTATCTTTGCCAATTTAGGGGCTCATATTACGCCTGATGATGCCCGACGGGCGGTAGAAATGATTGGGGCGGCGGCTATTCAAATTCATCTTAATGTAGCCCAAGAATTAATTATGGCGGAAGGTGACCGGGAGTTTCGTGGCTATTTTAATAATATCAGGGAAATCGCTGCTGACTGTCCAGTGCCGGTTATTGTCAAGGAAGTTGGCTGCGGCATAGCTGCCGAAGCAGCTAAAATGTTAATTATGGCCGGGGTAAAAGCCATTGATGTTGGCGGACGGGGCGGCACTAACTTTTTGGCAATTGAGGCGGCTAGGGCCAACCGACAATTGTCGGTTGGAACTTTGCATTGGGGTATTGCGACTGCGGTAAGCGCGCTTGAAGTTATGGCAGTGCTACCTGAAAAAGTGGATTTGATGGTGTCCGGTGGAATTGTTAGTGCACTGGAGGCAGTTAAGGCGTTTGCTATTGGCGGCAAGACCGTAGGAATTGCCGGGCAGGTAGTAAAAATTCTTGCCTGCCAAGGTCTGGATGCAGCAGAAATGTGGCTTAATGATTACTTTGATGAGATTAAGCGCTATATGCTGCTGGTTGGGGCGGCTAAAATCAGTGATTTGGTCCGTGTCCCGCTGGTGATAACCGGCTTTAGCCGCGAATGGCTAACTGCCCGGGGGGTTGATGTAGTGAGTTATGCAGGGCGTCGTTAATAATAGAATTTATTGGTTTAATTTTGGTAAAAAGCGTTGAACTTACGTATTTTCGTAAGCTCAACGCTTTTTTATATAGCTGAAAAATTATTATTAAAAAGATTGAAATTAATTTATTAATATAGTAAGAAATTACTAAATTTTGAAAAATGTTTGATTTTACCTAGAGGAATAAAATTGAATAAATAGAATATAATGGAAAAACATAATATCCTATTTTTGAAAGAGGTGAGAGCAATGTAATTGGGCGGCTCGTCAGAAGTAGCTATTAAAATAAAGACAGAAGGGATGCGGGGTATATGGAGAAAAATCGAAAAAAAAACCGGATAGGAAAAATGCTGGTTGCACCGATGTTGGTTGTGGGATTGGGAATGGCTCCATTGCCGGCTCATGCTGCGCTGATGACTGCGGCAGAAGCAGAACTGTATACTACGGCTGTGTTAGAGGCTGACGGTACGACTGTTACTGAAGACAGCGGATCATATACAGCTAGTGCAGCTAACGAATCGGCTATATATGCTATTAACTCTGGTACGGTAACGCTGACCAATCCGACAATATCAAGCAGCGCAAACTATACTTCAGAAATGGCCAGCGGCATGTGGGGGGTTAATTCTGCAGTTTTGGCCGATAATGGCACGATAAAAATTACCGGTGGCTCAATAACGACCTCTGGAACTTTTGGGAATGCTGCGTTTGCAACTAATGGTGGGACAGTTACGATATCTGGGACCGCTGATGATTATTTTACGATAGATGCTTCAGGAGCTCACGCTCACGGGGTAGATGCTACCAATGGCGGCACAGTGAATCTTTCGTATGTGAAGATCACCACCACGGGCTCAAGTTCGTCGGCTGTCGCTACCGATAATGTGGCCACGGATAATATAAGTTATGTTAATGTTGATAATAGCATTCTTTATGTTTCCGGTGAAAAGTCGGCGGCGGCTTATGTGGATGCCACCGGGGTTATTACGATTACTGATTCTACGCTTACGTCTGTAAATGATTGCGGCGCGGTAGTAGCTTCGGCTGGGGTTTTAAGTTTGACTAACTGTGATGTGACTGGGGTAACTGCTATAAAAATGCATTGTCCTAATGAACTTTATGCCGGATCAGCGACAATAAGCGATTGTTCACTCACCTCAACTTCAACCACTGAGGCCGCTATTCTTTACGATACGGCCATCGGAAATATTACCGTGGAGGATGGAACGACGATTACCGCGGCTAGCGGGATTTTGGTTGATGCCACTGACTCCACTGATGCGTCATTTACAGCGAAAAATGTATCGTTAACAGGCGGTATTATTGCTGATGATACTAGTGCCCTTGCTGTTGAATTAGATGCTAGCACACTGACTGGGTATACTAGCGGCGCAATAGCTTTAACGATGGATTCCGACAGCATTTGGAATATCAGTGCTAATTCGGCGCTGTCAAGTTTAACTGTTAGTGATAGTACGGTGAATTTTATAAATAGTGGTACATATTCTACGCTTACTACTACCGGCGATTTGACTGGCAGCGACACTTTTAATATGAATGTTGATTTAAAGAATGCTTTGGCTGATCTTATTAGTGTCGGCGGCACGGCCAGCGGTACTTATCAACTGTATTTTACCGGACAAAACACAACCTCTACGCTCACGTCGGTGGTCAAGGTAGTTGATCTGAGTGATACAGCTACGAATTCGGCTACGATTACCGGCGGGGCAGACTTGGGTGCTTATCGTTATTCCGTAGCATTGGGATCAACTTTGTCTTCTAGTTATAGCGGGCTTGATAGTTCCGACTATTACCTCTACAATACATATACGCCGTCAACACCGGCCTGCGCCGCTATTGCCAGCAGCGCAGAATCGGTTGTAACTTCTTACGGAGAAATGAATGAAATCAAGAAACGGCTGGGCGACTTAAGACTGGGCGCTGAAAGCGGTGATTTGTGGGCTAGAACTTATGCCGCTCATTACAAGGCAACACCTGTCGGTGGTCAAACCTTCTATCAAACGATGAAAGGCATTGAAGTAGGTAAAGACAACGCCACTTCCTATAACGGCGGCAAAAAGTTTGCCGGTTTTGTAATCGGCGGCGGTACAGCTGATAATACTTTCACCAGTGGTGGTTCGGGAACGACTGACAGCGTTTATGCTGGTGCTTATGGCAGCTGGATAAAAGATGATGGGGCGTATTTCGACCTTATCGGTAAATATAACCGGTTGAACCATGATTTCACCTCGACGCTGTATGGCGGCGGCAGTGATAGTGCGAGTTACCACAATAATGGCTTTAGTCTATCAGCAGAGCTTGGCAAACATATCGAACGGGGTGATGGCGTTTTTGTTGAGCCCCAGGCTGAATTATCAGCGTTGTGGTCAGGCAAGTCAGACTACACCAGCACTAATGGTTTGATTATTGAATCGCTTAGTTCTACTTCGGTACAGCTCAGATTGGGCGGCATGATTGGTAAGAAGTGTACCGTGAAAAATGGTGGTACGCAAGAGTTTTACGGCAAACTCTCCTATGTGCATGAGTTTGATGGCGATAGTCAGACCGTTGTTAATGATGCCACGTTTGATTCGAGCTTGAAAGGTGACCAAGTAGTAGCAGGAATTGGGTATATTGCTGATACTGGCAAGCAACAACTTTATATCGATATTGAAAAATCCTGGGGTATAAAAACAGATGGTAGTTCAACAAACAAACTTTGGGGTGGAAACATCGGTTACCGCTGGAAATTATAAGACGGATATAAGTTAGGTCCAACATGCAAATAAAGGGCTGTACTGAAAAATTTTGGTACAGCTCCTTTTTGCATGTTTTTCTATAGCTAGGGGCAAGATAAATTTCGAGAAGTTAGCTTATTTCGTATATGAGGTGAAAACGATGACTATGCCTATCGGAATGATTGTGCTCTTAGTGGTTGCTGTGTTGGTTTATTTCGGTGTTACCCAAAGAATTCTTGACCGGATGCAGTTGACGGACAAACAAGCGTTGATGGTTATTGCGGCGATTCTTGTTGGCAGTTTCATTAATATTCCCATTACTAAGACACCAACGACACTCTCGATCAATGTCGGCGGGGCAATTATTCCGGCGGCGCTGGCGATTTGGCTGATTTATAAAGCCGATGAGACAGCAGAACGGGTGCGGGCAGTATTGGGAAGCCTATTAGTCGCGGCGGCAACTTTACTTGGATCGCGGTATTTGCCGTATGAGCCGGAAAATATGTTTATGGATCCTAAGCTTGTCTACGGTATTGCCGCTGGCTTGATTGCGTATATTGCCGGGCGTTCACGGCGCAGTGCTTTTATAGGCGGTATTCTTGGTATTGTACTTAGTGACATCGGTCATTTTGTACTCATGGTTCGAACAGGTATTTCGGGAACCACCTCAATTGGCGGAGCAGGAGCCTTTGATGTAGCGATTATAGCTGGTATTGTAGCTGTAGCTGTAGCTGAAGTTGTAGGTGAAACCAGGGAAAAGCTACAAGGCGGGCCTGAACTAGGGATGCATCGTCCAGAAGGTTTGTATGAATTTAGTGAAGAGCTTGAGCCGGGAAAAACCATAAATTCGAAGCCGGATATGGCTGGTGAAGAGCAGATAGATAAACCTGAACAAATAAGTGCGGAAAAACGGGGGGATAAGGATGAATAAGCTGCTGGCGCTTATCCTGACGGTGATGCTGGTTGTTGGTGCGTTCGGTGTGGCAGGGGCCCATGAACGCAGTGATGGTGGCTACTACACCATTGTTGATGATAATGGTGCTGCGGTATTTGTGACTGGCTGGAAGGTAGAGGCTGGCGATCAGTGTCTTACTGAAAATAATAAGCGTTACGAAGTGGTAAGTGTTGAAGGTGATATCGCTAAAGCTAAATTTATCGGTGATGTTGATATTAGCTTATATACTCCTCACCGTGTAACTGAAGAGGAACTACGAATTGGACGGTTGTTTGGTAGTCAAAGTGCGGTAGCTCAGGGCGGAAAAGTAGCCATTTATCATACGCATGATGATGAATCTTATGTGCCGACCGAAGGCAAAGAAAGTATTGACGGTAATGGTGGAATTTTAGCGGTAGGAAATGCTTTTGCAGCGGCGTTGGAAGCAAAAGGAATGCCGGTTATTCATTCGATGAATAAACATGACCCGCATGATGATATGGCTTATGAACGTTCGCGGCGGACGGTAGTAGATTTATTAAAAGAGCAGCCAGCGGCGATTTTTGATGTTCATCGCGACGCAGTTCCGCCGGAAGTCTATAAGACTAATATTAATGGTCAGGATTGTACTAAGGTGCAATTAGTGGTTGGTAAATATGGACCGACTGGCAAACAGGTTGAAGATTATGCAATGCAGCTAAAGTCGGCATCAGATCAGCAGCATCCAGGGCTGGTCAAGGGGATCTTTTTTGCTAAGGGCGGCGATTACAATGAGGATTTGCATCCTAGGGCAATGTTGTTAGAAGTCGGTGCCCATACTAATGACCGTCCGTCAGCGGAGCGGGGAATAGCGTTATTTGCTGATGCTATACCGACGGTGCTAGGTCAGACTTCGGGTACACCGGGTACACCTAGTGGAACAACTGGCTTGGGGACAACTGGCGCAGGACCGTCTGGGTCTGCCAAGAGTATTGGCTGGATTGTAGGGTTACTGGTTGTCGGGGTTGTAGCGTTCTTGTTTATAAGTACCGGAAGTTTCAACGAAGCTAAGTCTAAACTCAAACAGTTTGGTACTACGGAGTTTGCCAATTTCTTTGGCCCGAAAAAGAAGCCGGAGAAAAAACATGACGATTTTGAGCGGAACGATGACGATAAGAACGATTCATGATAATTATTTATCATGGCCGGCGACTGTTTTGGCCGTATCTAGCCTGTCTGCTTCATCTCAAACGAACAACTGGGGCGAAACAGTTTAGCCATGAACGGGTAATTTTGTGGCAACAGGCTCTGATGACGGTTGGAACAGATGAGGCTGGCAATGCAATTTGTTGTTTGGCTCATGGACGATATCGCTGTCTGTACCGGAGAGCGCTGGCTGGGGTAGCTCAAGTTTTTGGTTTAAAAGTTTTGTTTTTAGATATTGACTATTTATTGTTGCAAGAAGTAAAATATAATGTATTTAGACGGTTTTTGCTGGTAGTGGCCAATTATATTCCCTGGCTTTTTGGAAAATTCGCCGGTGAAAGTGCGATTCATCTGCTGTCGTCGGCACTTAGCACCCAGCAGGAGGAATAGTGCTGAACATTATTTATTATTGTTTTGCCGGGGCGCATGCTTCGGTGGTGGCATCAGCGATTCATTGTGGATTGCTTCCGCGGGAACGGGTTCCGTCACGTCAGGAGTTTTTGGCGGTGCCATACTATGACCGGACTTTGCCGGAGCTGGTGGGGCAGCCTTACTTTATGGGATTAGATGAATGCGGTAATAAAGTGTACTTTATGGGGATGTGGAGCCAGCGTTTAAAAATTATTACTGCGTTGGGAGAGTTTTTAGATACGGCTGGGGTTAAACAAAATCAATATTTTTTTCAGGATGCTTTTCCGTTGATAAATTTTTCCACTAAACTAGGCGGATTATTATCTAAACGGTGTCATTTTACTGAGATGGGCCGGAGTATTACTGTTTGGGGAATAAAACGTCGCTATCCATGTTTTGTGGAATTAGTTAAAAAAGTAAAACAGCAGCTTACGTAATAAAGAGTGATGTTTTCTTCATCACTCTTTGTTTGTTTTGCAGGAAAAAATAGTGAAAAACGGAATAATACATAGTTGGGGTGAGATATTTTGACTGCAAAAGGAATTATTGCCAAAGTTGCCGTTGATAGTATTGCTGCGGAACTAGGACTTGTGGCAGGGGACAAGATTATCGGTGTTAATGGGAATCCGTTAAATGATATTATTGATTTAAGCTTTGCACTGGCTGATGAGTATGTGGAAATATTAGTAGAAAAGGCTGGCGGCGAGCAAGAATTGTATGAGGTCGAAAAAGATTATGATGAAGATTTAGGAATTGAGTTTGAAAGCGCGGTGTTTGACCAGGTAAGGCGATGTGCCAATCATTGTGTATTTTGTTTCGTCGACCAAATGCCACCGGGGATGCGTGATAGTTTGTATGTTAAAGACGACGACTATCGAATGTCGTTTTTATACGGGAATTTTATTACGCTTACTAATCTGGTAACTAAGGATTTAGAGAGGATTAACCGGCTGCATTTGTCGCCGTTGTATGTTTCTGTACATACTACTGATGGCGATATGCGTGCTAAATTATTAAATAATCCTAAGGCCGCCAATATTATGAAGCAGTTAAAGACGTTGACGAAAAATGGGGTTGAACTTCATACCCAAGTGGTGCTTTGCCCGGGGTTAAATGACGGAGCGTTACTGGAAAAAACAATTGCCGATTTGTATGCGCTAAAGCCATATGTCTTGTCGTTAGCGATTGTGCCGGTAGGATTAACTCGGTATCGGGAGAATTGCCCGAAATTAGATACATTTACTCCGGCGGAAGCTGGAAAAGTCGTAGACCTGGTAAGCAAATGGCAAGAACATTGCCGAGCGGAGGCTGACAATTCGTTTGTATATCTTTCGGATGAGTTTTATTTAGCTTGCGGACAGCCTATACCTGAATATAATTATTATGATGGATTTCCTCAGTTAGAAAATGGTATTGGTTTAGTCCGTAGTTTTTTGAACGAATGGCAGGAATGTGATTTTTCTCAAGTTTCTTACGATAAGCCTTGTCATTTAGATATAGTTTGCGGCGTTTCAGCGGCAAAAATTCTTAAACCGCTATTTGAGGAACTGGTCGTGCCGAAATTAATTATTCGCTTGGTTCCGGTGGAGAATAGTTTCTTTGGCCATAAGGTTACAGTGACCGGACTGCTTACTGGTCAGGACATTGTTACTGCGCTAAAGGGAGTGGAAGGTCCACGTGATGGAGTCATTTTACCAGGAGTAGCCTTGCGAAAAGGTGAACATGTCTTTTTAGACGGGGTTACTGTCGATGAGGTTGCTGAAAGTTTGGGAACAACTGTGCGGTGCGCCTATTTTGCCGCTGACCTTGGTGAGTTATTAGCGTCATGGAGGGATTAGTGTGTCTGAGTTGGGTTTAATACAGGTGTATACTGGTTCGGGCAAGGGAAAAACTACTGCTAGTTTAGGATTGACTTTACGCGCTAGTGGACATGGGTTTAAGGTGTGTATGATCCAGTTTATGAAACAGTGCGCTGATGCCAGCGAACTTAAGGCTGCCAAATTTATTCCTGGGTTTAAAGTAGTGCAAGTTGGCCGAGCGGGGTTGGTTGATTTAAAGAACCCGGAGGAACAGGATTATTCGTTAGCCAGGTCGGGCTGGGCGTTAGCCAAAAAAACTATTGACTCGGGCGATTTTGATATTGTTATTTTGGATGAGATAAATGTTGCGATGGCCTGTGGCCTGGTTGATATCGCCAGGGTGGTGAAATTTTTAACCGGGGAAAAAAGAAATAAACAGAAAAAGGGGATTTGCTATGAGTAAACCAATAGTAGCAATTGTTGGAAGGCCGAATGTTGGTAAATCAACGTTGTTTAACCGTATTTCTAAGAAGCGGGTGTCCATCGTTGAGGATATGCCAGGTGTAACTAGGGATAGAATTTATGTCGATGCAGAATGGCTCGATTATGAATTTACGATGATTGATACTGGTGGTATTGAACTGGAGTCCACTGATAAAATACTTACGGCTATGCGTCACCAAGCACAGTTGGCGATTGAAGAAGCTGATGTTATTATGTTCCTTGTTGATGCCAAAGATGGTTTGACTGCGGCAGATGAAGAAGTGGCGATTATTCTGCGCAATACTCGCAAACCAGTAGTATTGGTGGTTAATAAGGTGGATAGTCCTAAAGATGAAAATGAAATTTATGAGTTTTATAATTTAGGACTGGGTGACCCGATGTCCATTTCTTCAACCAATGCCCTAGGGCTTGGTGATATGCTTGATAAGGTTGTTGCGTCGTTTCCTAAGGATACCGGTTCGGAGGAAGAGGAAGATCTGATTAAGGTAGCGTTTATTGGACGCCCTAATGTTGGCAAGTCTTCCCTAGTGAACGCGATGTTAGGTGAAGACAGGGTTATTGTTAGTGATGTACCGGGAACTACTAGGGATGCGATTGATACTTGTTTTATCAAGGACGACAATAAATTTGTCCTTATTGATACGGCGGGGTATTCGTTCTCTCCGGGCAATTGACCGGGCCGATGTCGTGCTTATGTTGCTTGATGCGGTGGATGGAGTTACCGAGCAAGATAAAAAGATTGTCGGGTATGCTCACGAAGCCGGACGGGCAGTTGTTCTTGTGGTTAACAAGTGGGATTTGATTGAAAAGGATAGCAAGACAACGCTTCGTTTTACTGAAACTATTCGTAGTGAGCTTGCGTTTATGCAGTATGCGCCGATAGTGTTTATTTCAGCGCTGACCAAGCAACGGGTGCCGCGGGTGACCGAGGTTGTAAAGTATGCGGCTGAGCAGCATTCGATGCGGGTGGCTACCAGTGTGCTCAATCAGGTTATTGAGGATGCTTGCGCAATTAATCCGCCGCCATCAGATCGTGGGCGTAAGATGAAAATCTATTATACGACTCAAGCTGGAGTAAAACCGCCGACTATTGTCTTTTTTGTCAATGATCCCGAAATAATGCATTTTTCTTATTTGAGGTATTTAGAAAATAAGTTACGTGAGGCGTTTGGCTTTGAGGGAACGCCGCTTAAATTAGTTGTACGGGGCCGCAAAGAAGAGGATGATTAGCGGCATTATGCGATGATTGCGAGGGAGAAAAATGAGTTTCGTAATAACCGCTGTTTTAAGTTATCTCATTGGTTCAATTCCTAATGGGTTGATTATCGGCAAAGTATTCAAGGGTGTAGATATCCGTGAATTCGGCAGTAAAAATATCGGAGCTACGAATGCCTATCGGGTGTTAGGCGCGTGGCCGGGCTTTTTTGTGCTGATTATGGACTTGTTAAAGGGCGTTATTGCGGTATATATTGGTAAGGTCCTTATCGGGACAACGATGGGAGAAATAACCGGAGCCTTTTTTGCGATCACTGGCCATAATTGGCCGGTATTTCTCGGCTTCAAAGGTGGGCGAGGGGTTGCAACGGCGTTAGGGGTTATTGCGATATTAATGCCGCGGGAAACGGCAATTATATTTATTGCTTGGGTTATTATTGTAGCTTTGACGCGGTATGTTTCTTTGGCATCCATCGTTGGCGCGGCAATGGCGCCGGTACTTATTTGGTTGTTTGGTGAAGAAATTGAGTTTTTTGTATTTGGTATATTAGCTGCAGCTTTTGTTATCTTTCGCCATAAGGCTAACATTCAACGCCTTTTAAAAGGGGAAGAACTGAAAATTAAATCGCCAGGGGCTGCCCGTGAAAAAAAGGAGAATGATGGCTAGTGAAAATAGCTGTAATTGGTGCTGGCAGTTGGGGAACCGCACTTGCCGGGATGTTGGGCGAAAAGCATAAGAATGTAGTGTTGTGGGCGCGCAGTGCTAAGTTGGCCGACGAAATGACCGAGCGGCGGGAAAATACAGCGTATTTGCCTGGAGTGAAGCTGCCTGACAGTGTTAAGTTTACCGCTGATGTGAACGTTGCGGCGGTTGATGCCAGTATTGTTGTGGTGGTTACTCCTTCTCATGCTATGCGGGAAACGGCGGCCAAGTTAGCCGGTGTTATTAAAAAGGATACAATTGTTGTTTGTGCGTCTAAGGGATTGGAAACAGGTACATTAAAGCGAATGTCGGAAGTGGTCGTGGAGGAGATTCCGGTTGTTGCGGAACGGATCGCGGTTCTTTCCGGGCCTAACCATGCTGAGGAAGTTGGGTTAAAACAACCTAGTGCTACGGTGGTAGCATCACCCTGGCGTAATGTTGCGGAAACCGTGCAGGATGCGTTTATTACTTCATATTTTAGGGTATATACCAATCCGGATATTATCGGGGTTGAACTAGGCGGAGCCCTTAAAAATATTATTGCTTTAGGGTCAGGGGTTGCTGAAGGCTTGGGGTTTGGTGATAATGCCAAAGCGGCGTTTATGACCAGAGGGTTGGCGGAGATTGGCCGGCTAGGGACGGCGATGGGGGCTAATTCTCTCACTTTTGCCGGGTTGTCTGGTGTTGGTGATCTAATTGCTACGTGTACCAGCTGCCACAGTCGTAATCGTCGCGCGGGTCTTATGGTGGCTGATGGCAAGAGTGTGGACCAAATCCAAACTGCAACCAATATGGTGGTCGAAGGTATTAGGTCGACGATAGCCGCTTATGAACTTGCTAGACGCTATGATGTCGAGATGCCGATTACTCAGGAGATCTACCGGGTGCTGTATGAAGGGGCTAATCCGCTTGAGGCGGTAAGCCAGCTCATGTCCCGCGGGCGTACTCACGAAAATGAAGAAGTAGCCATTATTGAGAATTGGTTATAGTATTAAATTTAGTAATTGTAAACCTAACTTTCGGATTAAAATAACTCTGGTATAAAGCTGGGGTTATTTTTTTATATACAAAAATATGGATATTTTTTGAGGTTTTGAGGTATTTTGCCATAATTGTAATAATATTTGTGGCATGTCATATATTTGTAATGATTAATTTCGCTTTATTGTGCTAGAGTCGCCGTAAGGAGGAAGGGAAGGGGTGACGATGGTTTGGTGGAGCGTGACGCTCAGCATTTTAGATATACTTAGTAGAGGAGGGTAAATAAGAAAATGGAACAATTCGACTTATTCAGGGATATTGCTGAACGAACCGGCGGTGATATCTATATTGGCGTTGTGGGTCCGGTGCGTACCGGCAAATCGACTTTTATCAAAAGGTTCATGGAGACTATGGTTTTGCCGAATATAACCGATCCACACGATAAAGAACGGGCCAGAGATGAACTGCCGCAAAGCGCTGCCGGAAAGACCATTATGACGACTGAGCCAAAATTCATTCCTAATGAAGCTGTGGAAATTAGTATCAAGGATAATGTTAAGGTAAGGGTTAGAGTGGTTGATTGTGTTGGTTATACGGTAAATGGTGCTCTTGGCTATGAGGAAGACAGTGGTCCGCGCATGGTGATGACTTCCTGGTTTGATCATGAAATACCCTTCCAGGAAGCAGCTGAAATAGGAACTAAAAAGGTAATAACAGAACATTCTACTATTGGTTTGGTAGTCACGACTGATGGGTCGGTTACTGATTTAGCCCGTGAAAAGTATTTAGAAGCGGAAGATCGGGTAATCACTGAGCTCAAAGAACTTAATAAACCATTCTTAATCGTTCTGAATACTGCCCATCCAACAACTAAAGAGACCCGAGAACTTGTGGCAAAACTTGAAAGTAAGTATGATGTGCCAGTTATTCCAGTGGATTGTTATCGCCTAAGCCATGATGATGTTTATGCTATTTTGCAGGAAGTATTGTATGAATTCCCGGTTAAAGAAGTCAATATTACTTTGCCGCGCTGGGTGGAAGAATTGGAAGAAACTCATTGGCTGCGGGAAAAATTTAATAATGCAGTCAATGAAGTAGTTCAATATGTCCGGCGTCTAAGAGATATTGATCGGGCTATAGATGATTTCTCCAGTTATGACTTTGTCGCAGATGTAATACTGCACGACATGGATCTTGGCGGGGGAATTGCCGCTATTGAGATGACGGCGCGGAGCGAGTTGTTTTATCAGGTATTGGAGGAACTTACCGGATTTACGGTTGCTGGCGAGCATCATGTGCTTAAGATTATGCGAGAACTGTCGGTGGCAAAGCGGGATTATGATAAGATTGCCGCGGGGTTGGAACAAGTCCGCCAGACGGGATATGGAATTGTATCGCCACAACTTGATGAGATGGTGCTCGAGGAACCGGAAATTATTCGCACTGGTAACCGTTTTGGGGTTAGACTGCGGGCTTCGGCACCTTCGTTACACCTTATCCAGACTGATGTTCAGGCTGAAATATCACCGATTATCGGAACTGAAAAACAAAGTGAGGAACTTATTCAATACCTCTTACGAGAATTTGAAGGTGAACCGGAGAAAATCTGGCGGACAAATTTATTTGGTAAATCCCTTAATGCGTTAGTTAGGGAAGGCATTCAGAATAAATTAACCAGCATGCCGGAAAATGCGCAGGTTAAACTTCGTGAAACGTTGCAAAAAGTAGTAAATGATGGTAGCGGCGGTTTGATTTGTATAATATTTTAGATTTTTGGGGTCAGTCGATTGTGGCTGACTTTATTTTTTTATACAAAAATAAAAAATGTACTTGTACAGTACACAAGTACATGATATAATGTCTTCTAGTAGAAGAGCAATATCCACTGTACGCAGTACGAAGGGAGAAACGAACATGCCCGGTCAAGAATCTAAATTCTATCTGGTTAGGGAAGAAATATTACCGGAAGCTATAAAAAAAACTATTAAGGTAAAAGATCTTTTAAAACGCAATGAGGCTCGCACTATTAATGAAGCTGTAGAAAAAATGGAGCTAAGCCGGAGTGCGTATTATAAGTATAAAGATTATGTATTCCCTTTTTATGAAGCAAGTAAAGAGAAAATTGTCAGCCTTTCGCTGATGCTTGAACACAAACCAGGAGCCTTATCGCAGGTGTTAAGCATAATTGCCAATGAAGGCGGCAGCGTTTTGACTATTAATCAGGGTATTCCGCTTCAAGGGATAGCTAATGCATCTATTTCTTTTGAAACCAGGAGCCTTAGTATTGACTTAGAACAGCTGCTGGAAAAATTGCAATTACTGCCAGGGGTAAAACGTATTGAAGTATTAGGTCAAGAATGATTAATTGGGGGATGACTTTGTGAAAAAGGTAATTAATGTTGGGCTTCTTGGCATGGGTACTGTAGGTACTGGAGTAGTAAAATTGCTTACTGCCAATTCTCATAACTATGAGCAAAAAGTCGGGGCTGAGATTAAGATAAAGACTGTTTTGGTGCGTAATCCTGATAAAGTGCGAGCCATAGCGTCTGAGGCAAAGATAACTACAGATATTCAAGATATCATTGGTGACCCAGATATAGATATTGTTATTGAGGTAATGGGCGGAGAATCCCCGGCCAAGGATTATCAGCTTGCGGCGTTAAAGGCCGGTAAACATGTTGTTACCGCTAATAAGGACGTTATGTCTAAATATGGACGTGAACTTTTTGCGGCAGCGGAAGAGAGTTCGGTTGACTTGATGTTTGAAGCTAGTGTCGGTGGTGGCATCCCCATTATCAGGCCGCTCAAGCAGTGCTTGGCTGCCAATAATATTACCGAAGTAATGGGTATTATCAATGGCACAACTAACTTTATGTTAACCAAGATGACGCTTGAAGGGGTGGACTATAATTCAGTGCTAGCTGAAGCGCAACGCTTAGGTTATGCTGAAGCAGATCCGACAGCTGATGTCGCGGGATTTGACGCTGCCAGAAAGATTGCAATATTGGCTTCTATTGCCTTCGGGTCACGTGTGACGGTTGATAATGTTCATGTTGAGGGAATTACCGGTATTACTCCAGAAGATATCTGCTATGCTGGTGAATTAGGCTATATTATAAAATTGCTGGCTATTGCCAAAGACTCAGAAAATGGTATTGATGTGCGGGTGCATCCGACGCTGATTCCGATTGATCATCCTTTAGCGTCAGTTAATAATGAGTTTAACGCTATATTTGTCAGGGGCGATGCTGTTGGTGAAACCATGTTCTATGGTCGCGGAGCCGGAGAGTTGCCTACTGCCAGCGCGGTAGTGGCTGATGTTATTGATGTGGCCAGGGATATCCATCATGGTGTAAGCAGCCGAATTCTCTGTACATGTTTTGAAAATCGACCGTTTTGTCCGATTGAAAATACGCAAAACTCCTATTATATCAGAATTTTGGTAGACGATCAGCCGGGAGCATTGGCGGCTATTGCTGGAGCTTTTGGCTTGCAGGGAGTAAGCTTACACTCGGTTATTCAAAAAAGTCAAATTGGTAGATTTGCTGAACTTGTTTTAATTACATATGATGTAAATCATTTAAACATTGAGCACGCGATTGACACGTTAAAAGGTATGACGGTAGTAAATCAAATAAACAGTGTTATTAGAGTTGTAAAAGAATAAGAAACCAATATCAGGAGGCGGCTATGGCGGAAGGAGTTAAAGTACGTGTGCCAGGAACTACTGCAAATTGTGGTCCGGGGTTTGACGCAGTAGGTATTGCTTGTTCGATCTATAATGAAATGACGCTTACTTTAAGCAATGACGGTAAATGTGTAATTTCGGTTACCGGCGAGGGTGAAGGGGCAATTCCTGGTAATGAACGAAATATTGCTTTTCAAGCAGTAAACTTGGTGCTGGAGCGGCTTAAACTGAATTATAGCGGAATTCGTATTGAAATGAATAATAATGTGCCGTTGGCTCGAGGGCTAGGCAGTAGTGCTGCTGCTATTGTGGCTGGGTTAGTTGCCGCAAATGCGGCTACTGGAAATAAATTAACGCGGGAAGATATTCTTGATATTGCGACTAGCATGGAAGGCCACCCTGACAATGTTGCTCCCGCAATTTTCGGGGGAGTTTCAGTAAGTATAATGGATGGCAAGAAGCCACACTCGCTAAAATTCATGCCATCCATTCCTTTAAAAATGGTGGTAGCGGTACCGGATTTCACGTTATCAACTAAAGCAGCCCGGCAGGTATTACCTAAAGAGGTGCCGTTTCAGGATGCTGTCTTTAATGTGAGCCGTTCAGCGTTGCTTATCGGGGCTTTAAGCAAAGGTCGAGTGGACCTTTTACAATATGCGTTAGATGACAAACTTCATCAGTCGTATCGTCAAAGGCTAATTCCCGGTATGCCCGAAGTGCTGAAAGCGGCAGTTGCTGCGGGCGCATTGGGAGCCACCCTCAGCGGTGCGGGACCATGCCTGATTGCCTACACGCTAGGTAGTGAAGCAAAGATTGGTGAAGCTATGGTGAAAACCTTTGCTGAGCATGATGTCAAGGCAAAATATTTAAGTCTGGATATCGATGCGGAAGGGGCTAAGGTTGTAACTTGTTAACAAAACAAGTTAACAAGTATAGTCTTGACAAATAGCTAAAATAGATGTAGAATGATTTTTGTTAGTCGGGGCGTAGCGCAGTTTGGTAGCGCATTAGACTGGGGGTCTAAGGGTCGCAGGTTCAAATCCTGTCGCTCCGACCAA
>JAGGAD010000007.1 GCA_017889625.1 Bacillota bacterium
AAATACGCTTAGTTTTAAATTATCGCTATCCTACTACGTGACATTTTCTCGCGATAATTAGCTATCTTTTCATGTGACATTTTCTCAAGTTATTGACAGTACTATTTAAAATTACTGTGATTATTCTGTTACCTTATGTTCATCGAAACATAAATAAACGCCTAAACAACCTTCGTCGATGGTTACTGATAAACTATCTTTTTCGGGAAGGGGGCGGTTACTGATCGCATAAGGTAGCTCCATGGTCAAGTCTACGCCGGATAAAGGCCAACGGACGCCATCAATCGAAACACCGGTGCATGGCGATAAGGGTAGCAGGGAGACTATCGTAGGCCGCAACTTAGGGTGAATGTTTAGCGATTTTGGCCCGCGGAGCAGTACCAGTACCTCTTTGTCATCGGCGGCACAGCAGGTGGTTAGACCAAATGCTTCCCCACCCAGTAATGAATAAATATTGCTAAATAGATGATCAAATCGTCCGCCCCATACACCGGTAACGATAACAGTCGCCTGGTTATATTGTTGACCTGCCCGCTTCAAGGATAATTGCAGGTCGGTTAAATCCTTCTCAGGGGGATGGATCTCTACTGGAATGCCTAATGTTTTAACCCAGCGCCAACCGTCAGTTGACGCGCTGTCCCCATCGCCGATTACTTGCACGGGTTTAACACTAGCAGACCGACAACTATCAACCCCACGGTCGATGCCCCATACCGGAAAAAGCTTGGCGGCTTGAGCCAGCCATTCTTCAGCCGGCGGCCGTCCCCCGGCCACAAATAAAAGTTGATCAGTCGGAATTTTTTCGCTAAAAAAGAATTCTACTTGGGGCAACGCTAAACGGTTACTCATTCTATCAAACTCCTATTAGAAAATAGCAAATAAACAGGGCGTGAGTTTTCGCCCTGTTACCTAACGCCTATTTATTTTATCATGAAGGTTAGATTCTGTCTTGATTTTGTGGCCTTTTGTTATGAAAAACATAGACCTTTACCGGCTTAATGCCAAACCGGTGTGCTTCATCAACAGTCCATTTGGCCACATCTATCCGGTGGCCTTTAATAGCGCCGCCGGTATCTTCTGCCACGGCATATTCCTTGTGGCCATCAGCATACTTAATAATAACCCGTGACCCTAAGGGGATAATCCTTGGATCTACAGCAATAACTCCAGGACGAACATTGGTGCCGATATAAGTTTTATTACCCCACTGTTCATTATCATGTGGTCCAGGGGCGTAGGCTGTAGCCGTAATATCCAGGACCTTGGCGGCTGTTTTTTCTTCCGGTGTGGTTTCGGTTTCGGTCGGATTTTGGTCAGCCTGAGCCACTGGGGGTTGATCAGGTGGTGACTCTGGGGCCGGAGGCGCAGCCGTTGTCTCGGAATGGAGCGGCGCGGGGGCCGGGGCAGGAAGACCGGGGAGTAAAGCCGCAGTAGTAAGCGCGAGCGCACCAGCTACAGCCGCCACGAATTTTTTATAATGTCTTTTGATATGATGCTGGTTGTTGTTATGCACGAAAAATTCCTCCTTGAGATTAGTATTTCACGGTATAATCAAAAAATGCTTGTCTTCTGGTTGCCATAGGAATAAAGATAAAAGCGCAGCTCACATGGCTAAGAGAGCCGGTTGAGCTGTGCTTTATCATCCATAGCGTAGTGCTATATAATTAAAGGAATAAAGTTACATAATTTTATAATGGCCAAGCAGTAGTAATAATGCTAAAATATTGCTATATTCATAAACCACAGAAGGGAGGGCTACGCATAAATTTAGTGTATACTTTGCATAAAAATAAACAAGTTATTGGGTAATGAGGTGCTTAATGGTAAAGAAAGTTGCAGTGCTTTTAATTAGCTTAATGCTGTATTCGGTCACTGCTTTTGCGGCATTGCCACTTAATAAAGAAATCATTAATGACTTAAAAGGATTTCAGGGGCGGGTTGGTGTCTTTGCTAAAAATTTAAACACTGGTAAAAAAATAGAATTTAACCAGGATGTTGTTTTTCCTACTGCTTCGACCAGCAAGGTGGTGGTTGCGCTAGCTACCTATAAGTATTTATATCCTCAGGCAGGGCCGGATAAAACAAAAGAATATGACCAGGATATAAAACTAATGATAACGGTGAGTGATAATGCTTCTTTCTATGAATTATTGAATGAACTTGATACCAAGAATAAAAATGCATTAGCTAATGTAATTAAGGATTTTAGATTACGTGATACCCGCATACATAACGAAGAAGCCTTTCAAAAATATAGATATCACAGTGTAACTACGCCTTACGAAATGGCGAGAGTGTTTGAAAAAGTTTATTCCGAAAAATATCCGGATAAAGAAAAAAGTAAGCAACTGAAATATCAATTGGCTAATACTATTTTTCATGATGAAATACCACGGTATATGGAAACTCCGGTTTTTCATAAGGTTGGGGAATTGGACGAGGTACTTTGTGATGTTGGCGTAATCCAGGATGGTCATGATCCGATTTTAATCAGTTTTTATACAATAACCGCCGATCATGAATATGCCAGTGACTTTATCGCTGCCGAGTCTGCCAAGCTTTATAATGCGTTGAGGCGCAAATAAGCCAAACGATACTCAATACATCAAAAATTTTCGGCTTTTGGTTGTTTGAAGGCATAACTGGATAAACGTTTTTGCAGTAAATAAACGAGCAGGGATTGTCCGGGCAGCATTATAGCGCATTTCAGTAACCGGCTATAGACAATAACTGTAACCGCCTTATTATACAAAATGGACAACCAGATGGTATTCATAGCCAAACTTACGAATAAAAGTATGACGATATTAGCTAAAAAACTGCGGACTAGGGATATAGAACGATTGTGAAAAAATAATCCATAGATAATGCCGATGGCAAAGGCGCTAAGTGAGAAACCTGGGAAATAAAGATTGGGAGTAAAAATCATACAGCCGATAATATCGGCGATGGCGGCTACGGTACCGCCAATAAGCGGGCCAAACATCATAGAGCATATCGCAATAGCCAAAAAGCCAAAATCGATACGGATAAAGGTAGTCTGAATAGCGAAAACGTGGGTAAAAATAATGCTGAGGGCGATAAATAACGCCGCAAAAACAAGAGACTTTGTACTAATTATTTGCATATTAAGATACCTCCAGGTGAGATTCTATCTTGATATATTAAATGAATTACTATTTTTATACAAGTGGTTTATAAATATTATTGATGATTCCGACAAGAAACGGAAACAATTATAAGCTATTATTAAACCAAGAAGTAAGAAGGAGCTGTTAATAATGAAAAATGTTACTAGAAAGATTGTGGTCTTTACCGTAGTGGGTATTATGCAACTTGGCTTAGGTACCGGTTTACTGCAAGCTGCGCCTCAAGGTGGTCCTGGCGGTGATTCAAGGTATGAGCAGCAAGAACAGCAATGGCAAGACAGACAGCAACAGGAGAACGAACGTCATGACCGCGAACGTATGCGTCGCGATAATGAAAACGAACGTCAATGGCAGGACCGTCAAAAACAAGAAAATCGGCGCCATGAGCAGTCGTTGCGGCAGGTAGAAAATGACCGCCATAACTGGGCAATGCAAAGAAGAGATGGCGAAGATGAGCGTGAATGGCACGAACGTCAAATGCGGGAAAAAGACCGTCATGACAAAATGCTGCACGACATTGCTCATGTGGTTATGGATTTAATCTTTGATAAGTAAAATCAAATAGTAGTTATTCAGAGGAAAAGCTGGCGAGTTTTTAATTCGTCAGCTTTTAAATATGCTGCAGCCAAAACCCATTAGTACATACATATAAAAAAGCAGGGATTAGCCGGCTAGAAAATTATAAAGATTAACATAAACGGAAATGTTTTTTTGTTGATGTTTGCGTTTCCTTGGGCAAACTATTATTGGGAGGTGTGTTGATGCAAAAAAAAACAACAATGGATTCCTTTGGCTCTGAATACGCGATGAGTGCTGGCGATAACGCGGTGACGCGTCAGCGCATTAATGAATCCATTGTATCCAAGGCAACCTCGAATGAACATTCCTTCCGGGAAGCGGCAGAACAAGAATTGGCACGAATATCCGATAAAAGGGATAAGGAGGGCCTAGAATGACCAAACGAATAGTTAATGGTTATTTTTCGAGTGTACCGCTAGCTCAACTGTTGACCTTGGGGGCTGAGGTCGAATCTGAAGATTCTATGTCGGAAGAAGAACAAAGCGCTGAAAGTCAGGTTGACGAGAAAATCGAACAATAGAATGAACTAACGGAAAAAAGTTCACTTATTTCCGTTGACGGAGCTGCCATAGACTGATAAAATAATAGTGAAAAAAGTTTATACTGCTCGTATAATTTTGAGGATATGGCTCAAAAGTATCTACCAGGTACCCGTAAAGTATCTAACTACGAGTGAAAGTGTGCCTAGGGTTCCACATAGCCAATGGGTTTATTTTTGGTTATGGTCGAGACCAAGTGGCACAGGTGTTACCCAGTAACATTACACCGATGGGATAAAAGCCCGGGCGGGGAGGTTTCGCTCATTTACGAGAAAGAAATTTCCCTGCCCGGGCTAATTTTTTGTTGTTAGGGGGGCAGAAAAAGAATGGTGTGTGGCAACTGGGGATAATATTATCAGACTAGATTCTGGAAGAGGGGACAAAATGCTAGATAAATATTTTGCGCTTACTGCGCGGAAAACTGATGTCAAAACGGAGGTTTTTGCCGGTATTACGACCTTCATGACAATGGCCTACATATTGTTTGTCAATCCAAGTGTTCTTGGTGCGGCAGGCATGGACAAGAATGCTGTGCTAATAGCGACAGCACTTGGCGCCGGATTTGTCACTATGGCGATGGGCGCTTTTGTTAATTATCCGATCTCGCTTGCTCCAGGCATGGGTCTGAACGCTTTTTACGCTTTCACTGTAGTCCTTGGTATGGGAGTATCCTGGCAGATTGCGTTGGGTGCGGTATTTATTTCCGGCCTGATTTTTATTTTATTGACCTTAACAAAAGTACGGCAGCTTTTAGTTGAAGCCATTCCGGCATCGCTTAAAAGTGCAATTAGTGTCGGTATTGGGTTGTTCATTACTATTGTTGGGTTGAAACTATCAGGAATCATGAGCATAAAACTGTCTTTGCTTGCTCCGACACTGGAAAAACTTGTCGCGACAAACGGACATGCTACGCCGCTGAGTGTTGAGACGATTATTGCTATGGGCGATTTTGCCAACAAAGATGTGTTGTTATCAGTATTCGGACTTATCGTAATTTCCGTATTGATGGCGTGGAGAGTAAAAGGTGCGATGTTGTGGGGCATTCTAGCTACCACAGTGTTGGGAATAATAATGGGTGTGGTTCATGTTCCGGCTGGCTTTAGTCCGGTAGCAATGCCTGACTTCAGCAATAATGCATTTTTGCAGCTGGACATTCCCGGGGCCATTAATATGGGTTTGATGACCATTATCTTCACATTTACTTTTGTTGAACTTTTCGATACGATGGGAACCCTGGTTGGTACGGCAACCAAAGCTGGACTGATGGATAAAGACGGTAAGTTTCCTGGAATCGGTAAAGCGATGCTGGTAGACGCTACCGGGGTAAGCTTTGGCGCACTTATTGGTACAAGCACTATTACTTGCTTCGTGGAAAGTACCGCCGGTATCGGCGAAGGCGGCCGCACTGGATTGACGGCGGTAGTCTGTGGGATATTATTTGTTTTGGCCTTGTTCTTCTCCCCGCTGGCAGGACTTATTCCTGATGCGGCTACCGCTCCGGCGCTGATCATAGTTGGGGCGTTGATGATGGAATCGATAAAAGCTATTGACTTCAGTGATATCACCGAAGGCTTGCCAGCTTTCTTGACCTTGGCGCTTATGCCGTTCACCTATAGCATTGCTAACGGGGTATCAGCTGGCCTGGTATTCTATCCGTTGCTGAAACTTGTGAGTGGTCGTGGCCGTGACGTACACTGGATTGTCTATGTTTTGGCAGTTTTAGTAATAGCGAGATATATATTCTTGGCAGAAGGCTAGAAGTTGGGTAATTGGGTTTAACTAAGCTGATGAAGACCCAGATGCCGTGGTCTATAATCCCGGCATCTGGGTTTCTTATCCGCTCAATGGCGAATTGATACAAAGGAGTTGGAGTAATGAAAGTTGCGATTATTATGGGAAGTGACTCTGATTTACCGGTAATGGAACCGGCAATTAAGACATTAGCTGAATTTGGCATTGGCTATGAGGTTGTGGTAGCTTCGGCACACCGCACCCCGGATAAAGTTCATAACTTTGTTGCTAACGCTGCTGAGCAGGGCTTTAGCGCGATAATCGCTGCTGCCGGAGCTGCAGCTCATTTGCCGGGAGTAGTTGCCAGTTTTACCTTGCTGCCGGTTATTGGAGTACCGGTAAACAGCACTTCGCTGGGGGGGCTTGATGCACTGCTCAGCATTGTACAAATGCCATCAGGCATACCAGTAGCCACTATGGCTATCAATGGAGCAAAAAATGCCGCTATTTTTGCGGTGCAGATTATTGCGGCAAGTAACCCTGAACTGGCGAAAAAACTTAGTAGTTATCGTCAGAAAATGGCTGCTGAAGTTGAAGCCAAGGCTGCCAAAGTAGAAGCCAAACTAAAAGGATAAAGTTTAAAGGCAAAACTTAGGAGGAGTGATTAATAATGAACGAAGCATTATATGAAGGTAAAGCGAAAAAGGTTTATGCGACATCAAATCCGGATGAGTATTTGGTATATTACAAAGATGACGCCACCGCGTTTAATGGTATCAAAAAAGGCACAATTGACAGCAAAGGTGTGCTGAATAACAAAATATCCACCTTCTTTTTTGAACTCTTGACCCAAAACGGTGTACCTAACCACTTTGTTCGCATGGTTAGTGACCGTGAAATGTTAGTTAAAAAACTGACAATTGTACAAATTGAGGTAGTCGTACGAAACATTGCCGCCGGAAGTTTGGCTAAACGTATTGGCTGGGAAGAAGGCCGGAAATTGCCTTCGCCAGTAGTAGAATTTTATTATAAAGATGATGACCTGGGCGATCCGTTAATAAATGAAGATCATGCCCGAGCCCTTAATTTGGCCACTGATGAACAAATGAAAGCTTTGAAACAATGGGGCCTTAAAATTAATCAAATTCTTAGTACCTTCTTGAAAGAAAAGAAAGTCGAACTTATCGATTTTAAACTTGAATTCGGTCTCCATAATGGCCAACTTCTGTTAGGTGATGAAATATCACCGGATACCTGTCGGTTCTGGGACAGCGAAACCGGCCAAAAATTGGATAAAGATAGATTTCGTCGTGATCTGGGCGACGTTGAGGCTGCTTATAAAGAAATTCTAAAACGTCTCACAGGGGAAACTTGCTAATATAAATAAAAATCCGGGGAGGGGTGGACTGGGTGTATCAAGAACTAGACATGGATAAACCGCATGAGGAATGTGGTATATTTGGAATATTTTCCCGACAAGATGATGTAGCCCTTAATACCTATTGGGGGCTGTATGCACTTCAGCACCGTGGTCAGGAAAGTGCCGGGATTGCATTAAGTGATGGAGCTCGAATGGAAGTTGAACGAGGCATGGGCTTGGTCAATGAAGTGTTTCGCAAGGGTTTGCCCGTTCTTGATGGATCCTATATTAGCATCGGACATGTAAGGTACTCAACCACTGGGTCAAGTCTGTTAGCAAATACCCAGCCGCTCATGGTAAATTACTCTGGCGGTCGGATTAGCCTGGCCCACAATGGCAATCTTACCAATGCCCGGGAAGTAAGAGCAGAGTTAGAAGCAAAAGGTAGTGTTTTTCAGACTTCAATTGACAGTGAAGTGATTGTGAATCTTATTGCTAGAGAACCTCATCCGGAAATTGAAGATAAGATAGGTGAAAGCTTAGCTAAGATCGAGGGCGCTTATTGCCTGGTAATTATGACGGAAACCAAGCTCATTGGAGTGCGTGATCCTAATGGTTTCCGGCCGCTGTGTATTGGAAAACTCAATGATGGTTGGGTAATGGCTTCGGAATCCTGTGCCTTAGATACGGTCGGCGCAGAATTCGTAAGAGATGTTGAACCAGGCGAAATGGTAATCGTTGATGAAAATGGTCTTACGTCGCGGAAGTTTACGAAGGCGGGTCAACGGGCGCTATGTGTATTTGAATACATTTATTTTGCCCGACCAGATAGTGCCATTGACGGGCAAAGTGTATACTCAGCCAGATTTGCCATGGGCCGGCAATTAGCGCGGGAAAGCGGGGCGAAGGCGGATATTGTTATTTCCGTACCTGATTCAGGGACAACTGCGGCCTTAGGTTATAGCTACGAAAGTGGAATACCCTTCGCGGAAGGTCTAATAAAGAACCGCTATATTGGGCGGACGTTTATTCAGCCGGAACAGAAAAAACGCGATTCCAGTGTGCGGATAAAGCTTAATGCCAATAAAGCGGTAGTAGCCGGAAAATCGGTAGTAATGGTAGATGACTCGATTGTTCGCGGCACGACCAGCGGTAAGATCGTTCGTATGCTGAAAGAAGCTGGAGCTACCGCCGTTCACATGTGTGTAAGCTCGCCGCCAATTGCGTATCCGTGCTATTATGGCATAGACACCGCGGTTCGCAAGGAACTTGTTGCGGCAACGAAAACAGTAGAAGAAATACGCCAATATATTGGGGCGGAGTCTTTGACCTATCTTTCGTTAGACGGCCTGTATAAAGCCGTTCCTCATATTCCCTGTGACCAGATGTGCTATGCTTGTTTCAATGGCGGATATATGGCGGGAGTGCCGCGGCAAGACGTGGATGACAGCAATAAATATATGTTTGAGGCAGCTTGCGGAAAAACAGGAGGCGGTAAAAGATAATGAGTGAGGGTTTAACCTATCGCCAGGCTGGTGTGGATGTTGATGCTGGCAATAAAGCAGTAGAACTCATGAAAGGACATGTTAAGTCTACCTATCGGCCGGAAGTACTGGGCGATCTTGGTGGGTTTGGCGGTCTGTTCGCGCTTGGTGCGGCTAAATATAAAGAACCGGTATTAGTTAGCGGTACCGACGGTGTCGGTACTAAACTTAGAATTGCTTTTATGATGGATAAACATGATACCATCGGCCAGGACGCGGTAGCGATGTGTGTTAATGATATTTTGGTGCAGGGTGCGGAACCGCTGTTCTTTCTGGACTATTTGGCTGTAGGCAAACTTGAACCGGAGAAAGTCGCCGCTATTGTTAGCGGCGTAGCTTCGGCCTGTAAAGAGTCAGGCTGTGCCCTAATCGGGGGAGAAACGGCAGAAATGGCTGGTTTCTATGCAGATGGTGAATACGATATTGCCGGATTTGCGGTAGGCATTGCCGATAAAGCGAAACTTATCACCGGACAAAAAATTACCGCTGGTGATGTTTTAATTGGCTTGCCGTCCTCGGGATTACATTCCAATGGTTTTTCTTTGGTGCGTAAAATCTGTTTTGAGGCAGCTAAGCTTACCCCGGATGCCTATATCGATGAGTTAAAGTCTACCTTGGGTGAAGAACTTATGGTTCCAACCAGACTATATCCCAAAGTTTGCCTGCCGCTGATTGAACAGTTTGATATTCGCGGTATGGTTCATATTACCGGCGGCGGCTTCTACGAAAATATCCCCCGGGTATTGCCGGAGGGTTGCGGCGTAGAAGTAGACAGCACCGCGTGGCCTAAACCAGCTATCTTTGAACTTTTGCAAAAATGGGGTAATGTAGCTTGGCCGGAAATGTACCGGACCTTTAATATGGGGATTGGGATGATTCTAGTCGTGTCCCCGGACGAAGCAGTTAACCTCAAAAAATATCTTGCTGACCAAGGTGAAGCTTGCTATACAATCGGAAAAGTAACCGCAGGCGCTGGTAAAGTGACGCTGCGGGGAGGCGTCTTTGGTGAATAGTACTGTACTAGGGGTGCTTGTGTCCGGACGCGGCAGTAACCTTCAGGCTATTTTAGATGCTATCAACGCCGGAAAAATTAACGCTAAAATTAGTGTAGTTATCAGTGACAAGGCGGATACTTTTGCCCTCAAACGGGTAGCTGGGCTGGGTATTGCCACTGCTGTAATCGAGCGTAAAGCCTTTGCAAGTAAAGATCAATTTGAAGCCGCTTTGGTGGCAGAGCTTAAGGATCATAAGGTTGAATTGGTCGTATTAGCCGGGTTTATGCGGTTATTAGGAAACAAATTTATCAGTGCGTATCCGGGGCGGGTTATGAATATTCATCCGGCTCTATTGCCGGCCTTTCCAGGGTTGAATGCTCAGCAACAGGCGCTTGATTATGGGGTTAAGCTGTCGGGCTGTACGGTACATTTCGTGGATGAAGGTATGGATTCTGGGCCAATAATACTACAGCAGGCAGTGCCTGTTGAGAGCTCAGACACTGAAGAGACCTTAGCGGCGCGTATATTAGAAGTTGAACATATCCTTTATCCCCGGGCTATTAGTCTCTTTTGTCAGAGGCGGCTTAGTCTAAAGAACCGGCAGGTAGTAATAACTGACGAAAAATCTGAATAGGGGGATGTTAAATGAAAATTCAGCGGGCACTTATAAGTGTATCTGATAAAACGGGCGTGGTTGACTTCGCGAAGACGTTAAATAGTTACGGGGTAGAAATAATTTCTACCGGCGGCACGATGAAGGCGCTTCGTGAAGCGGGTATACCAGTTACTTATGTTAGTGAAATAACTGGTTTCCCCGAAATAATGGACGGACGGGTTAAAACTCTTAACCCATATATTCACGGGGGAATTTTGGCGGTTCGCGATAATCAAGAACATATAAAGGCGATGCAAGAGCATAATATTCGGGGCATTGACCTAGTCGTAGTGAATCTGTATCCGTTTCGCCAGACCATCGCTAAACCAGGCGTTGCTCTGGAGGAAGCGGTAGAAAACATCGATATTGGCGGTCCGGCCATGATTCGGGCAGCGGCTAAGAATTTTGCCTATGTCACGGTAGTTGTCAATCCGGCGCGCTATGACGCTGTCTTAGCGGAAATGGCCCAAGATGGCCAAATTACTGACGCCACGAGAATGGCGCTAGCTCGGGAAGCATTTGATCATACTGCGGAGTATGATGCTTGTATTACAAACTACTTAGCTGGTCAGACTGGTGAAGGGCATTTTAAAAATTCCCTGCACATGGTTTACGAAAAAGTACAAGACTTGCGCTATGGCGAAAATCCGCATCAGCAAGCAGCGTTCTACCGGGAAAAACACTATAATGGTCCCGGTGTGGCCAATGCACATCAGCTTCATGGCAAAGAATTATCCTTCAATAACTTGGTTGATGTAGAAGCGGCCTATTCATTAGTCAACGATTTTTCTGAACCGGCAGCTGCCATAATAAAACATACCAATCCTTGTGGCACCGGGATTGGTGAAACTATTGCCGATGCTTATGAAAAAGCTTATACTGCTGACCCTGTTTCGGCCTATGGGGGCATTATTGCTCTAAACCGGGCGGTAGATGGGGCGGTAGCAGAAAAAATGAGCAGCTTATTTGTTGAAGCCGTAATTGCTCCGGCGTACAGTGAAGAAGCATTAGCTATTTTGACTAAGAAAAAAAATGTCCGGCTATTGGCAGCGGATTTTGTTGTTGATCAAAATGCTTTGGATTTTAAGAAAATCTCGGGCGGCTTGTTGGTGCAACAGGCTGACATCAATGATGCAACTCGCGCCGATATGAAAGTAGTAACCACCAAGACCCCTACTCCGGCTGAATGGCAGCAGCTGCTATTGGCCTGGAAAGTGGTCAAACATGTAAAATCCAATGCTATTGTAGTTGTAGCTGACAATATGACGGTTGGGGTAGGGGCCGGCCAGATGAATCGGGTTGGCTCAGCCCAAATAGCCTTTGAACAGGCCGGCTGTAAATCGGTGGGGGCAGTACTGGCATCGGATGCATTTTTCCCGTTCAGGGACACCGTTGATGCTGCCGCTAAGGCTGGCATAACGGCAATTATTCATCCCGGTGGATCGATTCGGGATGAAGAGTCAATTACGGCAGCTAACGAACATGGTATAGCCATGGTCTTTACAGGCATACGGCATTTCAAACACTAGTTTTATGTGAGAACGGGGTGGTATATTGCGTATTTTGGTGATCGGCGGAGGCGGACGTGAACACGCCTTGGTTTGGAAACTTGCGGCAAGCCCGCGAGTTTCTAAGATTTATTGTGCCCCCGGTAATCCGGGAATCAGTAAACTCGCGGAATGTGTTAACATTGCTGTAACTGACAACGAGGCGTTGTGTCAGCTGGCTAAAGATAAAAATATTGACTTAACCGTAGTTGGACCGGAAGGTCCGCTAACCGAAGGCATTGTAGATCTTTTTACGGCAAACGGCCTGAAAATTTTTGGGCCTAATAAAGCAGCGGCCCAGCTTGAAGGCTCAAAAACATTTTCCAAAGATTTAATGAGAAAATACGGTATACCTACAGCTAAATACGCAGTATTTACCGATGCTGTCAGCGCTAAAAAATATGTTAAAGAACAAGGCGCGCCGATTGTAATTAAAGCGGACGGTTTGGCTGCTGGCAAAGGTGTAGTTGTTGCAATGTCGTTAGATGAAGCCCTTGCGGCGGTAGACATGATTATGTGCGACCAGGCGTTTGGCAATGCCGGAGCCCAAGTGGTAATCGAAGAATTTATGCAAGGGGAAGAAGCTTCACTCTTAGCCTTTACCGACGGCGTAACCGTTGTGCCAATGGTGGCGGCTCAAGATCACAAACGGGTTTTTGACGGCGACCAGGGGCCGAATACCGGGGGGATGGGAGCATATGCGCCAGCACCAGTGGTAACGCCAGACTTATTGGAACAAGTTGTCCGGAAAATATTGCAGCCAACGGTCAATGCTATGCGGCAGGAAGGGTGCTTATACCGGGGGTGCTTATATGCCGGACTGATGATTGGGGCCGAAGGACCTAAAGTTGTCGAGTTTAATGCCCGGTTTGGCGACCCTGAAACTCAGGTAGTATTGCCGTTGCTCGTCAGCGACCTTACCGAGATAATGGAAGCTTGCATTGACGGTAAACTTAATCAAGTATCAGTTGAGTGGAAACAAGAAGCAGCAGTATGTGTAGTAATGGCTGCTGGCGGTTATCCGGGCAGCTATCAAAAAGGTAAAATTATAACCGGTCTTGACGCGGCAGAAGAAAAAGGGGCCGTAGTATTCCATGCTGGAACCTCGCTGGATAGTGGGGCAGTAGTTACCAGCGGCGGCAGAGTCCTGGGGGTTACCGCGATTGGGTCAAATCTGCAGCCAGCCCTTCAAAATGCCTATACGGGAGTGGAACAGATTGATTTTGAGGGAGTTCACTACCGTAAAGATATTGCTCATCGGGCTGTAGCCAGAATTGATAAGTAGGTAAATTTTATTATAGATAAAACCCGGCTTCTCTCGCTAAAAAGCGGATAGGCCGGGTTTATTGCTGGGGAAAGCCATAGGCAGGTCAAATCAAAAGGTAGCTTTATTGACAGTAAGTGATGCTGTTAATTATAATGGTCTCATAAGCGGTTTTGGAGGGTGCTATGAATCAAACGCAGGCAGGTCATGGGACAGATGAGGCGAAAAGTAAGCGGCAGCAAATTTTAAAAGCTGCCTATGACGTTTTTTCACGTAAAGGGTACTATCGGGCGACTGTTGATGAGATAATTGCGTTGGCTGATACTGGCAAAGGCACCGTATATAACTATTTTACTAACAAGGAGCAATTGTTTTGTACTTTGGTCCAGGAACGCGGGGAACCGTTTGCAATAGCCTTGGCTGATACTATTTCCTCAGAATTGCTCCCAATGGAAAAATTTAAAAAAATTATTAAATTAATTTTGGTTTTATATATAGAAGATGCTGATTTATGGCGGGTTCTTATTCATGAAGTGCGCGGCTTAGGCGAAGATAACCATTCTAATCTTTCGCAGGAAACGGTTATGAAGTATCAAGATGGATTTCAACATATCATTGACAATGTTGAAGCTGTGCTGAAAGAGGGCGTAGATAAAGCCGTTTTTCGCCCAATGAATACAACCCATGTGGCCTATTGTTTATTTAGCATCATTCTGACGATGGTTTATCAAAAATTTATTGAGGATGACATCGAAATTACGGTTCATAATATTGCTGAATTTGTTTTGCGGGGAATTACTACGTGATAAATATTGACTGATTAGTCGTTGATAAATAAGGACAATAAATAAAACTGGCTGGCACCAACGGCGCCAACCAGTTTTATTGTTTAAGAACAAGATGATTTTTTAAAACAATATATCAAATTGAGGATCCCAGGTAAGGTCCATTGTTTCTTCTAACGGATCAAAAGAAGCGGGAGACGGTGACGGTGACGTAGTGTCCAATGGAATCACCTCTTTTCCCCCTAAGAAGGGCTAGTTAAATTACTCCGCTATCTATCTAAACTAAGTATACGTTATATCAATGGTAATAGCAATAGAATGTAGGCGAGCGGGATATTCTACCAGGCGGGTAGCACTGTTCCGTGGTAGGTTGTAGTAATAAATGACTTAACCCCGGGTGATTGGTAGGCGGTAATAAATGTGTTTATCAGGGGATTGGCGGTATCACTTGCGCGTACAGCGAGAATATTAGTAGCCTGACTGGCAGCATCTTCGAGTAACAGTGCATTCTCAGTTGGAATAAAACCGGCCTTAAAGGCATAACTGGAATTTATTGCCACTAAATCACAAGTAGCAAGAGCTGTAGCGGTAGCTTTCGCGTCGAGTTCTCTAAACTTGAGCCGTTTTGGGTTATTAGCAATATCTACAAGAATAGCTTGAGAGTCGGCATTATGGTTGAGGGTAATTAAGCCAGCCTTGGCGAGTAGCCGTAAAGCTCGGTCTTGGTTTACTGGATCAGCCGGGATAGTGATGGTTGTTCCGGGAGGAATTTGGGAAATACTTCTATAAACCTTACTATAAAAGCCCAGTGGTTTAACAATGGTTTTAGCGACAGACTTAAGTGTTAAACTTTGCGAGGCGTTCACCGTATCAAGATAGGACTGAGACTGAAAACTGTTAATATCAATTATCCCTTGGCCTAGAGCATCATTTAGTTTTAGGTAGTCAGTAAATTCGATAATTTCTAAATTAAGGCCCTGTTTGGCCGCTACTTCCTTAACCACGGCGATAATTTCAGCATGTTGCCCGGCAATTACGCCAACTTTGAGGGTATTAGCCGGAGCTGGGGGTTGAGCACAGCCAACCAAGCTAACATTGAGTAAAAGTATTAAAAATAAAGAACAAATTTTCATGGATGACCTCCTGAGAAGAATAAATAATTTAACAAGTTAAAGAATAAAAGGCAGGAAAGCCTTAGCGAAGAGCGAATATCTAAAAAGCGAAAGTTTATCGTAGCGGAAATTAAAGGAGCGAGTGCCATGACTGTTAATCCCAAGATAAAGGATGCGCTTACCGACCAATTGTTTAAAGCCGTGCAACTTTTAAATTCGCAAGAAGAGTGTTATCAATTTTTTGAAGATATCACGACAGTCAGCGAATTGAAGGCTTTGGCCCAACGTTTGGAGGTTGCCCGGATGCTGAAACATGGTCATACTTATGAAGACATCGTTGAGCAGACTGGCGCAAGTACGGCAACTATTAGCAGAGTTAAGCGCTGCTTATATTATGGTGCTGACGGATATAAAATAATATTAGCGCGGTTGGATGGTGAAGAAGCTGATGAATAAACAATTTTTGCCGAGAATACCTTATGGAACCCGTGACTTTCTGCCGAAAGAAGCAAAACAAAAACGGGTTATTGAAAATTCTTTGGCGGTGCTGTTTTCGCGGTGGGGTTATGATGAAGTAGTCACCCCTACTTTTGAGTATTTAGAAACAATAGACGTAAGTTCTGGAGCTGATTTTGGCGAAAATTTATTTAAATTCTTTGATAATACTAATAGTATATTAGCCCTGAGACCGGATATGACTACGCCGATGGCTCGGGTTGCAGCGACACGGCTGAAAGAAACCAATCCTCCGCTTAGACTTTTCTATTTGACCAACGTATTTCGGCACGAACAGGCCCAGGCTGGACGGCAATGCGAATTTTACCAGGCTGGGGTGGAACTATTGGGGGCTCCTGGTGCCTCGGCTGATGCCGAAATTATTGCCCTGGCGATTGAATCCATGCGACAAGCTGGGTTGAAAGATTTTCAAATTGGTCTTGGTCAAGTCGGATTTATCAATGGTTTTACGGAAGAAGTTGCTGTTAGTACGCTGGAGAGACAGCGGATTAAACAATGTATCGTAAACCGAAATTTAGTAGGACTTGGGGAAATCTTAACTGCTAGCGGTCTTGATCGGGAAACGCAAAACATTATTAGTGAAATTCCCCTGTTACATGGCGGAGAAGAGGTCATCAGTAAAGTTTATAAGGTTGTGAAAAATGCGGTAAGTCGGGAGGCTCTCGATAATCTTGCCGATATTCATCGACTGCTTACCAGCTATGGTGTTGGTCAGTATGTAAAATTCGATTTAGGGCTGATTAGAGACTTTGACTATTACACTGGCATGGTCTTTGAAGGTTACACGCCTGGATTAGGATTTCCACTGTTAGGCGGTGGGCGCTATGACAATATGCTAGCGACCTTTGGGGTAGATTCTCCGGCAACAGGCTTTGCCTTAGGGATTGAACGGATTATGTTGGCGCTTGAACGTCAGGGAATAACGCCGTCCAATGTTAGTAAAGACCTGTATATTGCTTGGGTTGAAGGTGCCCAAGCTGAAGCAATAAGTCTTGCCGCTAAATATCGTCAGGATGGCCGGACGGTAGAACTGGCCCTTGCCGCGCAACAACCGGCGGAAGTAGAAACAATCAAGTTAGCGGGACAATATCGTGACGTAGTATATGTAAAGGACAATCATGCTAAGTAGGGTTAAACAAGTTATTGCGGCACTTACTGCCAAGGTGAATTTCTCTGACCAAGTATTTGTCAGCAAAAGACTTAATGATAAAGAAAGAAAACTTTTCTACGGTATGAATTTGCCGGATCAGCGTCATGCTCTAAATGTGGCATATACTTCATTAAACCTGTCCCGTAACAATCCCGAGTCAGATTTGAACTTACTGGTTCGTGCGGCCTTGCTACATGATGTAGGAAAACAACTTGGTGATGTCAGCACCTTGGATAAAATCATAACCGTCATTGCTCACCAACTGGTGCCGGAGCTTGCGTCAAAGTGGGGGCGAGAAGGGCGGGGCGGCAAAATAGCTAATTTCCGTCATGCGGTATATGTACATTTCCATCATCCTGAACGGAGTGCCCAATTACTCCGGGCCATTGGGGCCGAGCCTAAACTGGTAGACATCATTAGCCGGCATCATGCTGAGTCACAGCTAAGCGATGCTATTGAATTAAAACTGTTGCGTCAAGCTGATGACCTCAATTAACAAACGAATTTAGCATATTTTTTCAAGTGATTTTTCAGCAGGGTTGGCCAGATTTTGAGGCTAGCCCTGTTTTGTTAGCCCTGATTTGAAAATAACCGATTGACACAGCTAAAACCATAATGCTATTATATTAACATACTAACGCTTTAAATAACTAAAGTGAGGGAGAGCTTATGACTTCCAATGATATGGAGTATCTTACAATTGCTTTGCCTAAAGGAAAATTATTTGCCCCGGCAGCTAAAATGCTGGCGGAGGTGGGATATACTGCGGAGGGGCTTAGTGAAGATTCACGAAAACTCGTTATTGCCAATGATGAGCTAAAAGTACGGTTCATTATTGTTAAAACTGCAGACTTACCGACCTACGTTGAATACGGTGCGGCTGATATCGGAATTATTGGTAAAGATGTGTTATTAGAAGAAGATAAAGATGTATATGAATTATTAGATTTGAAATTTGGGTTGTGCCGGATGATGCTGGCCGTACCTGAGGCTTTAGCCCAAGACCGGCTGGCTGACTATGCTCATATGCGGGTAGCGACAAAATACCCTAAAATAGCGGAGCGGTTTTTCCGGGATGCGGGAATTCAGGTAGAAATAATCAAACTTAACGGATCAATTGAACTTGCCCCAATTGTAGGGTTAGCGGAAATGATTGTTGACTTGGTAGAAACCGGCCGGACATTGAAAGAAAATAAGCTTATTGAAGTAGCCCGGATTCATCCGGCTACCGCCAGAATGGTTGCCAATCGGGTCAGCTTCAAAATGAAATTTGACCGGATTAATAAACTAAAAGAAGATCTTAAGCGGTTAGTCGAAGGAGTGGCGGAAAAATGAAAGTAATTGATACCCGCAAATTGACACAATTAGAAATTGAAGCGTTGCTGAAAAAACCGCCCTTTGATGCGGTTACGCTAGGGCCGGGGGCCAGAGCCCGGACCAAGCAGGTTTTTGGTCAAGACCTAACCGCCGCGGAAGTAGTTGATAAAGTTGTAGCTGAAGTAAGACAGTTTGGTGATGAGGCTGTAGCTAAATATACCAAGCTTTTTGATGGGGTTAGTTTACAACCGGATAATCAGCTTGTCAGCTCCGCTGAATTTGAAGCCGCGTTGGCGGCAGTAGATAAAGCCACATATGCCGCGCTTGAGCGGGCGGTAGAAAATGTACGGCGGTTTCATGCCGAACAACTG
The DNA here is from genome assembly GCA_017889625.1 of Bacillota bacterium. Classification (GTDB taxonomy): domain Bacteria; phylum Bacillota; class Negativicutes; order Sporomusales; family CTSoil-080; genus CTSoil-081. Next base: position 18,615 of record JAGGAD010000007.1, read on the forward strand.
CCGAAATCCTGGCTGACTTATCGTGAACATGGGGCTATGCTGGGGCAGAACTGTATCCCGCTTGAACGGGTTGGGTTGTATGTACCTGGCGGTACTGCCAGCTATCCGTCATCAGTAATTATGAATGCTGTTCCCGCGTCTGTCGCGGGGGTAAAAGACATTGTCATGACTGTTCCGCCAACCGCTGAAGGCGGGGTAAATCCCTATGTTCTCGTCGCGGCTCGTTTAGCTGGCGTTACTAAAGTGTATAAGGCTGGCGGGGCGCAAGCGATTGCGGCGCTGGCCTTTGGGACGGCTACCGTGCCCAAAGTAGATAAAATAACTGGACCGGGCAATATCTTTGTAACTCTGGCCAAAAAAGCAGTTTATGGTCATTGTGATATTGACATGCTGGCTGGGCCAAGCGAAATACTTATTGTTGCCGATAAAACTGCCGATCCGGCCTATGTTGCCGCCGATATGCTCAGTCAGGCTGAACATGATGTGCTGGCATCAAGTATTTTTATTACCGATGACCAGAGTCTGGCCGAAAAAGTGGCCCAAGAAGTTGGAATTCAGTTGGGACGCTTGCCCCGCAAGGAAATTGCGGCTGCAGCCATTGAGCGCAATGCCTTGATTTTACTTACCGGCGATTTAGTGGCCGCGATGGAACTAGCAAACTTATCGGCTCCGGAACATCTGGAAATACTTACAGCTGCGCCCTTTAACTTGTTGCCGTACGTCCGGAATGCGGGGGCAGTATTTTTAGGGGCTTATTCTCCTGAGCCTTTGGGCGACTACTTTGCCGGGCCTAACCATGTATTGCCAACTGGGGGTACTGCTAGATTTTACTCGGTACTTAATGTTGAAACCTTTATGAAACGTACCAGTATTATTGCTTATACTCAAGCGGCGTTAACTGAAGTAAGTGAAGACATAATTAGGTTGGCCGAGGCCGAAGGCTTACAAGCTCATGCCAACGCAGTTAGAATAAGAAAAATTGACATGAAAGATTAGAAGCGATAAAAGGGGAGGTGGTCAATCATGAACCGCAGCGCAAGGGTAGAGCGCAAAACCAGTGAAACCGACATAAATTTGGAGCTTAACTTAGATGGTCACGGCCAGAGTTTAGTGTCCACAGGAATAGGCTTTTTTGACCATATGATGACACTATGGGCCAAACATGGCCTATTTGACTTAACCCTCAAGGCGGTTGGCGATATTAATATTGATGCCCATCATACGGTAGAAGATACCGGAATTGTATTAGGCCAAGCGTTTAACCGGGCCTTGGGCGATAAGAGTGGTATCAAGCGCTACGGTACGGCTTTTGTCCCCATGGATGAGGCGTTAGCCATGGTGGTCGTAGACATCAGCGGCCGTCCCTTTCTGGCCTTTGAGGCTGAAATACCCGCCGGGCAAATTGGCGAATACGCCGGAGAACTAACTGAAGAATTCTTACGGGCGTTAGTTTTTAATGCTGGGATTACGGTTCATGTAAAACTGCTGGCCGGTAAAAACGCTCATCATATTGCCGAAGCTATTTATAAGGCGACCGCAAGAGCAATGGCTGATGCCCTGCAGCAAGATGAACGCATTGTTGGTGTCATGTCCACTAAGGGCAGCCTATAGGAGGATTAAGGATGATTGCAATTATTGATTATGGCATGGGTAACCTCCACAGCGTCCAAAAGGCGTTTATCCGGCTGGGCGGGGATGCGGTAGTTACCAGCAATGCCACGGCTATTGAGCGGGCGGATAAAGTGGTATTGCCGGGTGTCGGAGCCTTTGGGGACTGTATGCAAAACCTTATCAACTATAAATTGGTAGAAGTTATCCGGCGCGTAATAAACCGGGGCACACCCTTTATGGGAATCTGCTTAGGCGAGCAGCTGCTGTTTGAAGGAAGTGAAGAAGATCCTGGCGTAACCGGTCTGGGAATTTTTCCTGGATATGTACGGAAAATTAATGCGCCTGGATTCAAAATTCCGCATATGGGCTGGAACAGCTTAAGCTTTCCGCAAGAAAATCCGTTGTTTGCCGACTTGCCGGAAAAACCGTATGTATACTTTGTGCATAGCTACCATGCAGTACCTGTTGAAAGTTCGATAATTGCGGCAGTTACAGAATACGGTGAGACCCTAACCGCGGCGGTGGCGAGTGCTAATATATATGCAGTGCAGTTTCATCCGGAAAAATCAGGTGAAGTTGGACTTAAAATACTACAGAACTTTAAGGAGCTGGCATAATGATATTATTTCCCGCAATTGATATCCGGGGTGGTAAATGTGTCCGGCTGACCGAAGGCCGGTTTGATGCCGAGACAGTTTTTGCCGATAATCCGGCAGATATGGCTAAGCGTTGGGTAAAAGAAGGGGCCGCCTACCTTCATGTTGTAGATTTAGATGGGGCGTTGGCCGGTAAAACTGTTAATTTTGATATTATAAAAACTATTGCCCGGACGGTGGATATTCCGATCCAGCTGGGGGGCGGCATTAGAACGCTGGAAAACATCAAGATGCTGCTGGAGGCCGGTGTCAGCCGGGTAATCTTAGGCTCGGTTGCGGTAAAACAGCCCGAATTGGTAAAAGCGGCCTGTGCTAAATATCAGGATCAAGTGGTAGTCGGCATTGATGCTCGTGATGGCCAGGCGGCTGTTGAAGGCTGGGGCGTAGCCGGGGGAATTGGGGCGGAAGACCTAGCGGTTCGCATGGCTCAAGCTGGAGTTGCCCGCATTATATACACTGACATTTCCCGAGACGGTACCCTGTCTGGCGTAAACGTAGCGGCAACTAAGGCGATGGCTAAAGCCGCCGGTATTCCGGTTATCGCTTCAGGGGGAGTAAGCAGTCTGAATGATATTCTTGCAGTGCAGGCCGTTGAAGCGGATGGTGTAGAAGGGGTTATTGTTGGTAAAGCGCTTTATACGGGCGCAGTTAGTCTGCCGGAGGCCTTAAAAGCCGTACAGGGGGAGGGATCTAGTGTACACTAAGCGGATTATCCCTTGCTTGGATGTAAAAGATGGGCGAGTGGTCAAAGGCACTAACTTTGTTGGGTTGCGTGATGCCGGCGATCCAATTGAATTGGCTTCAGTTTATGACCGGGAGCTTGCGGACGAACTTGTCTTTTTAGATATTACGGCTTCGGCCGAAGAACGCGATACTATGGTAGAAGTGGTCAAAGGAACTGCTGGCAGCGTATTTATACCGCTTACGGTAGGTGGCGGTATTCGGACGGTAGAAGACATTCGTAAAATGCTCAAAGCCGGCGCGGATAAAGTATCGCTTAACACGGCCGCAATAAAAAAACCCCAGCTTTTAGCTGAAGGCGCAAAACGCTTCGGGCGGCAGTGTATAGTGTTGGCGGTCGACGCCAGGCGAACTGGTGAAAATAAATGGGAAGTATATATTAATGGTGGCCGTACGCCGACCGGCATCGATGTACTTGAATGGGTGCGGCGGGCTACCGGCCTTGGCGCTGGGGAAATCCTCCTGACCAGTATGGATAAAGACGGGACCAAAGATGGCTATGATATCCCGCTTACCGCCGCGGTATCTGAAGCCGTTTCTGTACCGGTGATTGCTTCTGGCGGGGCGGGGGAAATGGAACATTTTTATGAAGTACTTACTCAGGGGAAGGCCGATGCCGTACTGGCAGCTTCGGTTTTTCATTATGGGCAGTTTACTGTTCGCCAAGTTAAAGAATATTTGCGAGCCCGAGGAGTGGAGGTAAGACTATGAATATTGATAATATTAAATTCGACAATAACGGTTTGGTACCGGCGGTTGTTCAAGATGCATTAAGCGGTGAAGTGCTTATGCTGGCTTACATGAACCAAGAATCACTGCAAAAAACTCTGGCCAGCGGCGAGACCTGGTTCTTTAGTCGCAGCCGTCAGTCATTATGGCATAAAGGCGAAACGTCAGGCCATATCCAAAAAGTGCGGGAGATGTACTATGATTGTGATGGTGATACCCTGCTGGTTAAAGTCGACCAAACCGGAGCAGCCTGTCATGAAGGAACATACTCCTGCTTTAGCCGCCGCTTATACGATACTGGCGCTACGCTGGCAAGTCTGCCGACAACTATTCTTTACGACCTATACCGGGTAATTGAAGATCGTAAAATAAATCCAGTGGAAGGTTCATATACCAAATACCTTTTTGAAAAAGGCCAGGACAAAATTCTTAAAAAAGTTGGCGAAGAAGCAGCGGAGACAATCATCGCCTCAAAAAATAACAGTGAAACAGAAATTCTCTATGAAATGGCCGACCTGTGGTATCATTGTCTGGTGCTGCTGGCCTATCATAACATAACGCCAGCTCAGCTATTAAGTGAACTGGCCGGGAGACGTAAATAAATAATTATTGGTTTCAATACAAAAAATTGCCGTTAAAATCGTATAAAATTAAATTACACGCGAAAAAGCGCAAGCTGGCATTTAAGTGCCAGAGCTTGCGCTTTTTTGTTGGATTGGAAGTTAATATCAGAACATGTAACATAGAAAAATTAGTCGTGTCATAATCTAGTCTAGTTGAATAAGATACAGAGAAAGACAAAAATAGAAAGGAGTGACGCTGATGGATTATGCGATAATTGGTTTTTTAGCAGGACTTGTGATTGGAATTATTCCGATGATTTTTGGGGCGATGCGAGGAAAAATCGGTTTAGCCTTCGGCGGCTTTATCGCTTGTGTAATATCAGGAGCGTTATTAGGACTATTGCTGGCGGTTCCGGTAGCCGGAATATTTGTTTATCTTATTGCCAAGCAGACAAATAATAAAACTGTAGTTTAAATAATTTGTCTGCTTTTTTGTAACACATAAAACTGATGCTGAAGATATTGCTTTATTTCACCGGTTTTTCTAAACCCCAGCTTCTCCCAAAACCGTAAGCCGTCGTTGTTCCACAGGAGTACGCCCAGACGGATTGTAGTCATATTTCGAACTAAGGTCCAGGCGTCAAGCAGATGATAGGCCATTTGTCCAAAGCCTTGACCACGAAAAGCCGGATCAATAACCATTAACCCTAAATTCAGTGTATCCGTTGAGGGGTAATGGACAAATAGTTCAAAGACACCGATTAATAATTCTTTATAATAAATGCCAAGGACAATTTTGTTTTCCGGGGGACAATCGCCGGGACGATACTTGAAAAATTCGGCGGCAAAAGCAGCGTCAACCGGTTTGCCTTCTTGCTGGGACAAATATTCATGACAACTCGCTGATAATGTTTGTAATGACGTAAGGTCTGGCTCGGTTGGCAATAGCTGGATAAGCTTAATCATGGCGGGCAGTTACCTTTGGGGTATAGTTGTCAGTACGTGCATAATACTCATCGCGGAGAATGGCCATATAGATGTGATCAGTATATTGACCGTTAATATAAAAATTTTGTCTAAAGCGTCCTTCTTCAACAAACCCGCACTTTAAATAACAGTGATACGCTCGTTGATTATATTCATGGAGCGATAATTGCAGCCGATTCAAATTTAATCGGTCAAAGACAAAGTATTGTAGCAGCTTAATAGCCTCGGTGCCAATCCCTTTACCCAGAAACGCTTTTTTACCAATAACAATCCCCATTTCCGTACTGCGGTTTTTCCAGTCAACAGAAATAAGATCAATTTGGCCAATATATGTTTGCGTATCTTTATTGGCAATAACAAAATGATATTTCGTCTCTAATTTACCTTCAATGGCAAGCTGAAGAAATCTTTCCGTGTCATGCCAGGTTTGGGGAGGAAGAAATATATCGGATAAATTATCAATGATTTCCGGGTCATTGACCCACTCGCGCATATGCATTAAATCTTCATCGGAATATTCTCGGAGCATAATTTTCTCGCCGAATATTCTTGGCACAATAATCACCGCCTTTACGTAGTAAAAATAAATAATTGGAAATAGTATACAACTTGAGGTATATTGTGTCAATTTGTTTATTATTGCGTGGTTTCTTCTGAACCGGCGTTTTTTTTATTGCACTAGGATCATTTTATGCAGTTGCTGGTAGAAAAAAAGTTGATCATCAAACAAGGTACGGTTGAGTCCGCTTGGTGATGGCAACACAAAGTCAGTGATGCCGGGAACCGCTGCGGCTTGTTGGAGGCCACAGGCAACCTTATTCAGACCACAGAACTCTTTATATACACCGATTCCGGCATAGCAAGCGATGTTTGGCTGATAGCGGCTTAGTTTTGCTGACAGAATAAGGCGGCCTTGGCGGTATTCGTCCTTGGTAATTTCGGCTGCTGCTTTACTGGGACGGGCTACGATATTGGTTATTCCGTAGCCAAAATCTAAAAGTAGTCGATCCTCTTCTGGCTTTAACTGGCGGGGCGTAAGTCCGGACGTAAATAATAGTTTCCAGAAGCGATTAGAGTGACCGGCAAAATGATGCCCGGTTTGGGCCGAACGTTCGCCGGGGTTAAAGCCGATAAACAAAATTTTAAGATCTGGAGCGATGATATCGCCGACTTCTTGCATGACATCTTCTCCTTGTTATAATTAAGGCTATTATTACATAAATTGGAATCATATGAGAGCGGTTGCCTGTCCTGCTGGGGGAAAGTATAATAGTTAAGTAAACCAACACCACTAGAAGGAGAAAACAATGGCAAAAACAAGCTCAAAACGCGGTTGGGTGCTAATAATACTAATTATAGTGGCCGCGGTTATGTACTATCAAGTTACGCATAAATCGAATCGGGAAAACACTGTTCCAGATCAACTCTATCAGGTGGAGAAAACCGGAGCTGGAGTGGTTATTGATTATGTTGATACAGCTAAGCGTATTCATAGCAAAGTGGATGCGGCGTTAGACAAGGCTAAACTTAAAGCCGAGAATAGTGAAGAAACTGACCGGAAAGTACCCAGGAGTAATGTCGAAGGGGAAATTCATTGGCAGACCAGATCGATGCTGGTCAAGCTGCCAGCTAATATAAAAATTGAAACCTGGACCCAGGCTTTGGCCGATGAGCTAAAAGCCGTAAAAGGGGAGATTCTGGCTAGCGAGCCGGATACCTACCAAGAGATGGCAGTTACCCGCATTGATGCGGGGGTAAAAGACAAGCTGGCTGGTGAAGAATTAACGCTTATTACCGACCGTATCTACATTGCCCAGGAAAAAGGTGAAGGTGCGGCGGAGGAGAATGCCCCAGCTGTCCCTAGTCAGCCCAGCGGAACTACTAAGGGCGTAATGGCAATAATCGTAGATGACTTTGGCTATAGCAGTGAACCAATCGAAGCCTTTGCCGCAATAAACCGTCCGCTAACCTTCGCCGTACTTCCATATAAGCAGTTTACTAATGCGGCTGCAGCACGAGGCGTTAGCTCAGGTCACCAGGTAATGTTGCATTTGCCGATGGAACCAATGTCGAGCGGTGAACAGTCGGAAGCTTCAACAATAACCGTTAATATGTCTGATGCGGAAATTCGTGAGACAACGGTTAATGCCATTCAGACCATACCGGGTCTTATTGGGGTAAACAATCACCAGGGGTCGAGGGCGACTGCCGATGCCCGGGTAATGAAGAATGTAATGCAAGTTATAAAAGCCAACAATCTATTTTTTGTTGACAGCCGTACCAATGGGGCGTCGATAGCATATCAAAGCGCGCACCAAATGGGAGTGCGCGCTGGATCAAACGAGCTATTTATTGATAATCAATCGGATGTAGGGGCTATAAAAGACCAAATCAGAAAGGCGATGCATGTGGCGTTGAACAATGGCAGCGTAACGATAATTGGTCATGCCAGGATGAATACCGCCCGCGCCCTTCGGGCGATGCTGCCGGAATTAGACGCGGCTGGGGTGAAACTAGTATTTGAATCACAACTAGTTCGCTAAGTTAGCGGAACTGTTGGATAAACCGGCCGATTCTAGTTAGAGCTTCGGTCAAATTAGCGGTGGAGGAAGCATAGGAACAACGGACAAAGCCTTCACCGCTTTCCCCAAAGGCATCCCCGGGAACAATGGCTACTTTTTCCTGCTTAAGCAGTTCTTCGGCAAAAGCCAGCGAAGTCATACCGGTTTCCTTTATTGATGGGAAAATATAAAATGCTCCTTTGGGCTCAAAGCAGTTGAGCCCTATTTTTCTAAAACCTTCCACCATTAACCGGCGGCGGCCGTTATATTCACGCACCATTTTTTCCATTGAATGCTGACCGTTTATAAGGGCTTCAATTGCGGCAATTTGTCCGGTTACCGGTGCACACAGCATAGTATATTGATGGATTTTGTTCATTGCGGCGATGAAGTCTGGGTTGGACAAGGCGTAGCCAATGCGCCAGCCAGTCATGGCGTAGGCCTTGGAAAATCCGTTAAGCAGTATCGTGCGTTCCCGCATACCCGGCAGGCTGGAAAAACAAGTATGGGTGCCGCTGTAGGTAAGATCGCCGTAAATTTCATCGGAAATAACAATAAGGTCATGCTTTTCGGCAAAAGCGGCAATCGCTTCTAACTCTTCCCGGGGCATTATTGCTCCGGTGGGATTGTTAGGATAGCCGATAAGAAGGGCTTTAGTGCGTGGGGTTACCAGCGCTTCGAGCTGGGAAACCGTAACACGAAACTCATTTTCCATTAAAGTGGGCACAGTTACCGGGATGCCGCCGGCAAGTGATACGCAGGCAGTATATGATACATAGCTGGGAATCGGAATCAGCACCTCATCACCAGGACTTAAAATAGCTCGCATTGCCAAGTCGAGGGCTTCACTGACCCCTACGGTTATCAGCGCTTCCCGGCGTGGGTCATAAGATACCCCGAATTTGTGGGTAAAGAGATTGGTAATTTCTTGCCGCAATTCCAGCAGGCCGAAGTTAGAAGTATATGCCGTATAGCCGCGCTGCAGTCCATAGACGCAGCTTTCCCGGATGTGCCAAGGAGTGACAAAGTCAGGTTCACCGACCCCGAGCGACACAACCCCTTTCATCTCAGCGACAATATCAAAAAACCGCCGAATGCCGGAAGGGGGGAGGGTTTGTACTTGGGGAGAAATTCGTTCAGCCCAACTCATGGTGACACCGCCAATCGGTGGTCTTCCTCTTTATCATCCAAAATAACTCCGGCTTCTTTATACATTTTGAGCATGAAATGGGTAGTAGTGCTGAGTACACCGTCAATGGTCGATAACTTGGTTGAAACAAACCGGGAAACTTCCTTGAGATTTTTCCCTTCAACCATAACCATCAAATCAAAGGCACCTGACATTAGATACAGGTTGCGTACCTCGGGAAAGCGGTAGATACGTTCAGCGATAGCGTCAAAGCCAACTTCACGCTGTGGGGTGATTTTTACCTCAATGATTGCGCTTACGCGGTCAATGCCGACTTTTTCCCAGTCGACAACGGTTTGAAACTTAACAATGATTTTTTCGGACTCCAATCGTTTTAGTTCAGCGGCGATTTCAGCCTTAGGTTTATCCAACATGGTAGCCATTTGTTCAACAGTCAGGCTGGGGTCGCTCTCGAGTAATTCCAGTAATTCATGCATTATTATACACCTCTCTATATTATTAAAATAATAAATAAAAAAATCCCGTCCTAAGAAGGACGAGATTATTGTTCCCGCGGTACCACCTAAATTAGCCTGAAGGCTCATCTTTTTTCCTGTTAACGCCGGGATTACGGAAAGGCTTACTAATTTCGGCCCACTGCTCCAGGGTGGCTTTCCATGGCATTTATCCTGCCGGCTTTCACCTTATCCGGCTCTCTAAGAGGATAATCGGCATGTACTGTCCCTGTCATTGCTGTGTAAATATTAAGATTTTAATCCATATTAGCACGAAAATATTGCTCACGCAAGGGGGCAGTGAAATTTTTAGCGCAATTTATTTTTTTGCGGCGCTGGCTAACAGCCGCCCTTCCTCCAGCCAGTCCCAATATTTTTTAGGGATGACCCGCTGTGCTAGCGAGATATTTTTGCGTGAGGCAATATATTGTGATTGGTAGTACTTTTCCCAAGTCGGGGTAAATTGGTCATTTTCGATATAGGGGAGAAATTTTTCCGGTGGAGCGGAAGTAAAATTGCCATTGGATAAGACCAGGGCATGGTCAGCGAGAACCAGAGCCAGCGATGTATCAGGATAACGGGGGGCAAATTGCCGGAGAATAAGGTCGGCGGTGCGGTGGAAAAGCTGGGGCTTGGCCGCCAGTCCGCCCTCAGGGGTAGGATGAAAACGGATAAAACCGGTCATGCGGTGAACTTCGTGATATACCGCCCGGTAGCGGCGGAGAAAAATCTGACTAATATCGTCCAGGCCATTAAAAGAATAGCTATAGCCCAAGTGGAGGGCTTGTTCGATAGCCGCAAAAATTATGGCGGCTTGGTCAGGGGAACAATACCGCAAATTTGCCCTGATATAACTGGTCAGCGTTTTTCCGGGGGCACCGAGTAGCCAGCTAGCCTGAATATTTTTGTGTGACGCTGTTTTCACCAGTTCGGGCAGAGTAAAGGTGTCTGCTTCATAAGCGGCAGTATAACTGAATAACCCCAGAAATTCTTCTTCGCCCTTAAGACAGGGTAAGTCGTTATAAATTTTAGCCAATAGTACGCCTTTGATCATTGACCACGGCGTTGGCGAGCATAATATCATAATTATCACCCCGTAATAAGCTTGGCGCTAAAGTCGCGCTCATCGCCCCATAGCGTTAGCTGCTGATAAGCTTGGCGGCGAGGTTTTTCTAGAAGCTTGCGGTCACCGAAAAATTGCCCGTTAATGGTCAGAAACGACAACGCTCGTTTTAACACTGCGCCGGTATTCTTAAGCTCGCGGGGATCGTTAAAGCGGTGGCTGCGGCGCGCCGCAACAATACGGCTGGCGGAACGGGGGCCGATACCAGGCACCTTTAAAAGCTGGTGATAGGATGCGGTATTAACATTCAGCGGAAACAGATCGGGATGATTCAAGGCATAAGCCAGTTTTGGATCAAGCTCAGAATCAAGATTTCCGCGCGAATCAAATACAAAATCTCCGAGATGAAATCCATATAGGCGCAAGAGAAAATCAGACTGATACAGCCGGTTTTCCCGAATTAGCGGCGTGGCGGTTTCTTGGGCTAGCGGGGTCTTATCCACGGGCTGAAATGCGCTGAAATATGCCCGTTTCAAACTATAACGATTATATAGCGAATTGGCCGAGGTCAAAATATCTTGATCACTTTCCTCAGCGGCACCGACAATATATTGGGTGGTGTGGCTGACATTATTGAATTGGCCGACATGCGCTCCAATTTTCGCCATCGTGCCCAGAATTTCCGAATTAAATTCTTTGGTGCGGCTAAGCCTGGCCAAATGCAGGGCGGACGGCGCTTCCATATTCAGTGATATCCGGTCAGCTACAGCGGCGGCGGCTTGAATTTCGGCGGCACCGGCCCCGGGTAGGACTTTGAGGTGAATATAGCCGCCAAACTTGTGCTGGTAGCGTAGTATTTCGGCAACTTTAATGATTTCATCCATGGTAGCAGCGGTGGAGTGGAAAATTCCTGAACTTAAAAACAATCCCTCAACATAATTACGTCGATAAAATTCCATAAACACCTTTACCAGTTCATCAGCCGTAAACCGGCTGCGTGGTACATCCCGATCAGTGCGGTTGGGACAATAAGCACAGTCCTTTTCGCAATAATTAGTCAGTAGCACTTTAAATAACGAAACGCACCGTCCGTCGGGGGTGAAAGAATGGCAAATACCGCTGGGACTGGTGCTGCCAATCGCGGGGTTAATTATTTTGTTGCTTTTTGCAGCAGTAGAAGCGCAGACATCATATTTCGCGCCCTCACCTAAAATTTGCAGCTTATCCAGTACATCCACCACTTGCACATCCTTTAGTTTTTTAATATTATTATAAAACAAGAACGCTTGTTTGTAAAACGTATGTTCTAAAAATATTTTTTATTTAGCTGTCAGACAGGAAATACTCGTTTGGTGGAGAAAATGTTTATGTTTTATACATCTTTTTGGAGGGAATAATGCTGAATATACTTAATCGACTCAACCCAGCGCAACGTGAAGCCGCAACTCATGTCGACGGTCCACTCCTAGTTATCGCTGGGGCCGGTTCCGGGAAGACCAGTGTGCTTACTAGCCGGATTGCATATTTACTACAACAAGGCGTACGGCCTTACAATATATTGGCGATTACCTTTACGAACAAGGCGGCCGCAGAAATGAAGGAACGGGTAGCGGCTATTGTTGGTGATACTGCCAAAGATATTTGGCTTAGTACCTTCCATGCTTTTTGCGCCAAATTCCTGAGAATGGAAATTGAGGATAATTACCCCGGCTACAACCGCAACTTTGTTATTTATGACACCGGTGACAGCCAGGCGCTTATCAAACAATGCATAAAAGAATGCAATCTTGACGATAAGCACTTTCCTCCTAATGGCGTCTTGGCGGCCATCTCCAATGCCAAAAACGCCCTAATTGATTTTCATACTTTTGAACGCGAAGCCGATAATTTTCATCAGCAAAAAGTGGCTGAATTGTACAAGATGTATCAGCTGCGGCTCAGAAATCATAATGCCCTGGATTTTGACGATCTGTTAATGATTACGGTCCGACTGTTAGAAGATAATCCGGAAGTGCTGACAAAATATCAGGAGAAATTCAAGTATATTCTTATTGACGAATACCAGGATACCAACCGGGCGCAGTATCTCTTGGCCAGCATGTTAGCCGCAAAATATCGTAATCTTTTTGTGGTGGGCGATATTGACCAAAGTATTTATGCCTGGCGCGGGGCCGATATCAAGAACATCCTTGACTTTGAAGCTGATTATCCTAATGCCAGAGTTATTAAGCTTGAACAAAACTACCGTTCAACTCAGAATATCCTTGATGCCGCCAATACAGTTATTGAAAACAATAGCGACCGTAAACCGAAATCATTATGGACGGAAAATGTGTCCGGCGAACCGATAACCCATTACATGGCTAACGATGAACGGGACGAGGCTAATTTTGTCGCCGAAATGCTGGTTAAACATAATACTGTTTATCGGACTGCCTACAATGATATGGCGGTGCTGTACCGGACCAACGCTCAGTCGCGGGCCATTGAAGAAGCCTTTATGCGGGCCGGAATCCCGTATACCATGGTCGGGGGCTTGAAATTCTATGACCGCAAAGAAGTGAAAGACATTTTGGCCTACATCCGGGTAATTTTTAATCCGGCTGATGCAATTGGTTTGCTGAGAATTGTAAATGTACCCCGCCGCGGCATTGGCGATACCAGCATTGCCCGGCTGACCGAATATGCAAGCGCTAACAATATAACGCTATTTGATGCCATCTCCAACCCGAGTGTGGTTACCGGACTTACCACTAGGGCGAAACATCAGCTTGAAGGACTGGGCGAACTGATGATCAAGCTGATTACCAAAGCGGAAACATTGCCAGTGGAAAAATTAATCGAGGCAGTTCTTAATGATACCGGATACTTGGCCGAGCTGGAAAATGAGCAAACCCCACAGGCTGAAGCACGGATCGAGAACTTGCGCGAGTTATTGACGGTAGCCAAGAATTTTGCTAAAGAAGATGGAATCGAACCAACCTTAGAAAATTTCCTTAGCCAGGTGGCACTGGTGTCGGATATCGATACCGCCGACCTCTCTGACGACAAAGTAACCTTAATGACGCTGCACTCGGCCAAAGGTCTCGAGTTTCCGATAGTATTCTTAGCCGGTTTGGAAGAGGGGATTTTCCCCCATGCCCGCACCTTGATGAGCGAAACTGAAATCGAAGAAGAACGGCGATTGTGCTATGTAGGCATTACCCGCGCCAGAACTAAGCTCTACCTTACTAATGCCCGGATGCGAACAATTTACGGCAATACTGTTATGTATCCGCCGTCACGGTTTATCGGCGAACTGCCGGAAAAACTGGTGGAGCGACATTTACGGCAAGCGGTTGCGAATAAGGCACAAAACCCTAGCTACCAGACTGCCCGGAGACCAGTTAGTGCCGCACCAGCACCACGTTCAACTGCGCCGGCTTCCGCTGCACCGGCTTCGGCCACGGCGCGGCCAGCTGCGACTCCTAGAACTGGCGGGGACTGGAAAGCCGGAGACAAAGCCCAGCATGCTAAATGGGGGCTTGGCACGGTAGTCGAAGTGAGGGGTACCGGTGATAACCAGGAGGTCAAGGTAGCCTTTCCGGGCATGGGTATCCGCCAATTAATGATTAAATTTGCCCCATTGACGCGGGTGTAGTTACTTTAGCAATGCCGGATTATACTTTCGATATTGCTAAAAATGGAGATTGTCCAAATAAAAGATACTGCTAGATGCTGGTACTACGTTTTTTGCCATAGCTTAGCCATAATAAAATAGACAGTAGGGCAGTGGAGGGACTATCGGATGGATATACAGGACCGACTGCGGGACTTGAGAAATCAAATAGAATATCATAACAAGAAATATTTTGAACAAAATGCGCCGGAAATCAGTGATTATGAATATGATACCCTCCTGCGTGAACTTGAAGACCTTGAACGGGAGTATCCTGAATTGCGTACGCCGGCTTCACCAACTCAGCATGTCGGCGAAGCCACCCAAGGGGCGGCTGGTAAAGCCGTTAAGCATGACGTTCCGATGCTTTCGCTTGAGGATAAGTTTTCCCGGGATGAAGTTGCCGAGTGGATTTATAAAATGCAAAAAGACCTGGATGATCCTAGCTTTGTTGTTGAGCATAAGATTGATGGTGTTTCCGTGGCGCTGCGTTATCGCGAGGGAAAGTTTGTCCAGGGAATGACCCGCGGCGATGGCATAAACTATGGCGACGATATAACCGAGAACTTAAAAATGATTGACACCGTTCCCTTAAAAATCTCGGTAAAACTGCCTTACCTTGAGGTGCGCGGTGAGGTTTACATGAGTAATGAAGTTTTCGAAGCTGTTAACGAGCGTCAAGAAGAATTAGGCGAAAAAACCTTTGCCAACCCGAGAAATTGCACCGCTGGCACGATACGCATGTTAGACCCGAACGTGGTCGCTGAGCGCAACCTTTCTATTCTGATATTTAATTTACAGGCAGTCCAGGGAAAAGACTTTACTTCTCACGTGGAAACGCTGGAATGGTTAGTAAAACAAGGTTTTCAAGTTCCTAAGTTTTATAAATGTACTACTGAACAGCAGATATGGGAAGCAATCACTCAAATTGGGGAAAGCCGCGGGGATATACCGTACAATATTGATGGTGCGGTTATAAAAGTTGATGATTTAAATGACCGGGAGCGAATCGGCGCAACGTCAAAGGTTCCCAAGTGGGCCATTGCCTACAAATATCCTCCTGAAGAAAAGCACACTAAAGTTTTAAATATTGAGGTTAATGTCGGCCGAACCGGAAGGCTTACCCCATTAGCAATACTCCAACCGGTAAAGTTGGCCGGAACCACGGTAGCCCGGGCCTCGCTGCATAACCAGGATCAGATTGATCGTCTAGACGTCCGTATAGGTGATACTGTTGTTGTTCGAAAAGCCGCTGAAATTATTCCCGAAATCGTATCAGTAGTACCAGCCGCGCGGCCGGAAAATAGCGAGCCGTTTATCATTCCTGATAAATGCCCGGTTTGCGGCGCGCCAGCAGCCAGAGAAACGCTTACTAATAGGACCGGTTCTAGTATTCGATGTACCAATTCTACCTGTCCAGCCCAGCTTGCCCGGCTAATAGAACATTTTGCATCGCGAAACGCAATGGATATTGAAGGCTTAGGGCCGGCAGTTATTTCAAAACTTATGACCAACGGTTATATAAAAGATTTAGCGGATATTTACTATTTAAAAAACTATCGGGATGAGCTTATCGATAAAGCCATCATGGGTAAGCCTCATTCTAAAAAGTCTGATACTAAAAAGAGTACCGATAAACTACTCAATGCGATAGAAGATTCCAAGAAACGAAGTATGGAACGACTAATCAATGGCTTTGGTATCCCTAATGTTGGTAAGTTTTCCGGTAGAGTACTTGAAGACTATTTTCCTGATATTTGGGCTATGACTAAATTAAGTTTTACGGAATTTAAAGAAGTTAAAAAAGCAGAAGAGGAAAAAGGGACAGAGAATCTGAAGGGCCTTGGTGATATAATCTTTAAGTCACTGGTGGATTTCTTTCAAAGACCGGAAACTAATGAGGTTTTACAGCGGTTAGAGGCGGCTGGCGTAAATATGAAGTCAACAAAAACAACTAGTGAGGTGCTTGATACTAGTTTGCAAGGGGCTACTTTTGTTCTAACAGGGACGTTGCCAATGCTGACTAGGGAAGAAGCCTCGCAACTAATCCAAGCTCATGGCGGGCGAGTTACGGATAGTGTCTCGAAGAATACTACCTACTTAGTTGCTGGTGATAAAGCTGGCAGCAAACTCCAGAAGGCCCAAAATCTTGGCGTTACTATCTTAACTGAAGCTGATCTACAGGCGATGCTTCAGAGTGAATGAAACGAAAATAGTTTTTACTTGATATATTGACAAAATAGCATCAATAGTGTTACTGTAAAAATGTAATTACTGGAAATTGAATATATACGAGGTAGGTGCCCTTAGGGGCTTAATAGGGAATACCGGTTAAAAACCGGAGCGGTCCCGCCACTGTAATGATGAGCAAACCCAAGGACATGCCACTGAGACGAAAGTCTTGGGAAGGTTTGGGCAAGCAATGATTCAGAGCCAGGAGAACTGCCTATCTGTCAATCACCGCTTATTTTACCCACGAGCGATGGGGAGGAGATTTAAGTACCTGAGTTGTATGATATTTCTTCCCGGCGAATTTTGCGCCGGGATGTTTATTTCGTTGCAACTATTTTACTTATGCCGATCTCTCCCGCCAATGGCTGGAGATTTTTTATTTACCAAAATATGAAACCAGTAAAACTGCCTTGATTAGTAAGAATATCTACAATTCAATATACGCGAGGTAGGTGCCCTTAGGGGCTTAATAGGGAATACCGGTTAAAAACCGGAGCGGTCCCGCCACTGTAATGATGAGCAAACCCAAGGATATGCCACTGAGACGAAAGTCTTGGGAAGGTTTGGGCAAGCAATGATTCAAAGCCAGGAGAACTGCCTATCTGTCAATCACCGTTTATTTACCCACGAGCGATGGGGAGGAGATTATTAGAGTCGTTGGTTAGACTGACGTGTTTTGTCATGTTTTAAATCACCGATACTGCTAAAAAAGTCCTCCCTTGAAATTGAAAGGGAGGACTTTTCATTAACCTAAAACATAGTAGCTTCATTTTTATTGGTTTAGTATTGGCAGTACTATTGCTTACAATAACAACCCCGTTAGATACTGCAAACAATGCCTTAGAGCCACCGGTGAGCTCGGTACTAGATAAAAGACCACAGCGGATTGTATCCTTATCGCCGGCCAATACGGAAATTTTATTTGCCCTTGGGGCTGGTGAACGGGTGGTCGGTGTGTCCAGCTATTCGGATTATCCCGAACAAGCTAAAACAAAACCAAGCATCGGCCCCTACAATGCGCCGGACCTTGAGAAGATCATCGCCCTGGAACCAGACTTGGTTGTTGCTATCGGCGGCTTACAAGCCCAATATATTAAAAGCCTGGAAAAGGCCGGGATAATGGTGGTGTCTGTCGATCCCCAAAACATGGAGGAAATATTAACGGCAATAGACATTATTAGTGAAGCAATCGGTGAACAACAGCGTGGGGCTATTCTTCATGCTGAACTTGTGAAAAAACTAAACCAAGTACGGCAGCTCAACGTAAATGACACTCCGAAAAAAGTGTTTTTAGAAGTATGGGATGCGCCCCTGCTGACGGTGGGGAATAAGTCGTTTATAAACGACATCATTACCCGGGCCGGGGGGGCTAATGTCGCAAGCGATAAAAACGTCGATTATACTCCTTGTGACCTGGAAGCTTTATATGCTTATGATCCTGAGGTCTATATAGTCATCAGCCATAGCCACAGTGCCGATAAGGCCTTTATCAAAAAAACATACTTTAGTGATATGGCGGTTATAAAGAATCAGCAAATTTTTGCGATAAATGATGACTTATTAACCAGACCCGGACCACGCAGTTTTGATGGCCTCGTACGTCTTGCGCAAATTCTGCATCCTAAAGCTGTAAAAAATGGAGCGATGAAATGAAACTACTGACAACTAAACCGGTACTATTGATGGGCTCGTCGGCAATCTTGCTTGTCATTACGGCAATCTACCTGCTCACCATCGGCACCGCTGATATTTCAGCACCTACAGTCTTTTCAATCATAACACATAAAATTTTCGGTATGCCTAATCCCGATATACCAATGCCTGAACAAATAATTGTTTGGAACTTCCGGTGGCAGCGAGTGGCCTTGGCCATGCTGGTAGGCAGTTGTCTGGCAGTATCCGGAACGTGCTTTCAAACTATGTTTAAAAACCCTTTGGCGGACCCTTTTATCTTAGGTGTTTCCTCTGGTGCGGCATTAGGCGCGGCCATAGCAATCGTTTCCGGTCACACTGAATTGATGATTATTTTGGCGTTTATCGGAGCAATACTTAGTCTGTCGATCGTATATTTCTTGGGACAAAGTTTCTTGTACCCCTCAGACCAACAACTGCTTCTAGCCGGAGTTGCCTGTGGCGCGATGCTCAATGCGATGCTCAGCGCGCTTATGGCCATACACTCTCAACAAATGCAAATGATTGTCTTTTGGCTGATGGGCAGCCTTACCAACTATGTCGATAGCCTTAAACCACTGGTTGCGATTGTTGGCATTTGTATAATAATTGTCATGGTGTATGCTAGTGACCTTGATATCATCGCCTTGGGGGATGAAGATGCCAAGTTTTTAGGGGTGGATGTCAATAAAGTTAAACCGCTGCTGCTTATTGTTACTTCGTTAATGACCGGAGCGTGTGTATCTGTTAGTGGCATAATTGGCTTTATTGGTTTGATTATCCCGCATATCGTTCGCAAAATAGCTGGATCAAGCCATATTGTGCTACTGCCCCTCAGTGCGATATTCGGAGCGATTTTTCTCCTGGCGGCTGACGGCTTAACCCGTACCGTTCCCCAGCTAGCCAGCCTTCCGGTCGGAGTGGTAACTGCTTTGTTTGGTGGACCCTTTTTCTTCTATATTCTGCGGGTCGCGGGAAGGAGAGTGTCATGATCAGTCTATTAGAAGCGCAAGCTCTTTCCGTTGGCTATGAGAAAAAGACCATTTTGGAAAATATCAATTTTACAATCAACACTGGAGATTTTATTAGCGTGATTGCTCCTAATGGGGCCGGAAAGTCGACCTTGCTAAAAACTATCGCCGGAGTATTAGCGCCCATAGACGGAAATGTCAATATTAACAAAAAACCGTTAACCAGTTATAGCCGGCGTGAACTAGCCCAACAAATTGCCATGGTCGGGGCGGACACTATGGCTCTAGGCTATACCGTTCAACAGATGGTCTTAATGGGGCGGTTTCCTCATATTCGCCGGTTTCATGGACCAAGTAACAAAGATCACGTCCTAGTTAAAGCCGCGATCGAAGCTGTTGACATTTCGAACAAAAGTATGTGCTTTTATAGTGAATTAAGCCAAGGTGAACGTCAAAAAGTTATCATTGCCCGAGCGCTGGTTCAGCAGCCCCAGCTTTTACTCTTGGACGAACCAACAGCTCACCTGGATATCGCCAATCAATTTAATATCTTGCGACTTATAAAAAAAGCCGTCGTGCCAAAAAAAGTGGCGGTAATTGCGGTTCTGCATGACATCAATCTGGCCCTGGAGTTTAGTACCAAGCTGTTACTGATAAAAAATAGCCGGGTGTTAGCCTTTGGCGAACCGCAAGCTGTTGTGACGATAGATAATTTAAAACAGCTATATGGTCTGGACTTTACGCTATATCATGATGCTGCAGCGACCTATGTCCGACCCAAATTTGGCGAATAAACTTGAGTAATTATTGATAAAAGAGGGATTTATATTGAAAAATAACTTATTACGAAAAAAAATCGCGGTGGCAATAACTGTCAGCACTGTGCTTTACGCCAGTAATGCCTGGGCCGCGGATGACCCGGTCTTTGAATTTGATCAAGTTGTTGTAACCGCTGACCGAATTACTGAAACCGTCGGCGCTACTCCCGCAAATGTTACAGTAATTAATGAAGCGGAATTAAAAAACAAAGGGGCACGAACTTTAGCCGATGCCTTGACCGGGGTAAGCGGCGTTATGGTAAAATCCTACGGTGACACCGGGCAAGCTGCTTATCCCCAGATATTTGGCTCAGACCGAGTAGTCGTATTAGTGGATGGTATCCGCATGAATTTACCGCAAGGCGTTTCTTCGGGAGCTGGTGGTATTGATATCAACACTATTCTGCTCGGAGATAACATTGACCGGATTGAGGTTGTGCGCGGCGGGGCCTCCACCTTATATGGCGCTGATGCAGTTGGCGGTGTTATCAACATTATTACTAAAAAAGGCAGTAACACTGATAAAACCACGGCAACTGTCGCAGGTGGCAATTATGGGGCGCGTTACTACGAACTCAGTACTGGCGGGGCGGAAAAAAACACCCATTGGCAATTGACTGGGGTTAAAGATTCTAGTGACGGTCAACGGCAAAACAGTGCGTACGAAGGGAAAAATGTCGCGTTTCGTTTGGATCAGGACTTGTCTATCGGTGAAAGCTTGAACTTTACCTACGATTATTATGGAAGCCACGCTGGTTTACCAGGAAGTCTAAGTAGTTCTTCGGCTACTGATTTTCAGGATATGCTTCGCCATTATTGGAGTTTTGGATATACCAAGCAGCATATAGATGGCAGTCGCGTCCTTCGATACTATAATAACGATCAGGTGTATTCCGGATATTCATGGGGAGATTTCCGCTACAAAAGTACGGTTAGAGCCTTTGAGTATCAGGACAGCGCAAAAATAAATAATGCAAATTTACTGACCTGGGGTACAGAATGGCGGCAAGACAAAGTGGAGAGCAGCACTGAAGGTAATGGTTCCCACGATCGCATTACTAATGCTGTCTACCTCCAAAATCGGTATACATTTAATAAAGCCGCAAGCCTTACACTTGGAGTACGGCGTGACGATAACAATGTGTATGGCACGCACTGGCTACCACAGGCTGCTTACCTGTATCAAATTGATGCTAAAACCAGTTACTTTGCTAATTGGGCAAAAACGTTCCAAGCTCCTAATTTTGATCAATTATATTATTACTCTTCCTCTAGCTGGGGTACTTATACAGGTAATCTAAATCTAAAACCTGAATCCGGTTGGACGGCGGAAACTGGCATAAAATCGCGGCTAAGTTCAGTAAGTGAACTAACGGTTTCAGTGTTCAAACGTAATCTTACCGATGCGATAAAGTGGGATTCGACTGCTAATACTTATGAAAATATTAATCAATACAAGGCAACCGGGGTAAATACAAGTATCATCAATAAATTGTCAAAGAAAGTAACTACGGATTTTGGCTATACCTACCTGGACAGTTGTGATCAGACCGGCGCGGATGTCGGCGATCCGAGACACAGCATTCATCTGGGGATAAATGTTCACGATTCAAATTGGACGCAAGCAATATATGGTGTATATCAGGATAAGACGGGAACAGGAACTAGTCGGGTCGGCGGTAACTTCATCATTAACGCCAATACCAACTATTCCTTGAACAAAGACACTACTCTGTTTTTGACTATTAAAAACTTGTTGGATAAACAGTACCAACAAGTATGTGATTATCCGGCTAGTCGCCGCACGGTGCTTTTGGGGATTAAGGAAAGCCTGTAATTTATTAGAGAAGTAGCTTTTTGACAAATTTCTCGCGCTACTGCTGGAGGAAAGAAGGGGGAACTATGGACAAGCAAACTCTAAAAAGCGGAGGCTCGCTGACCGCCAATCAATGGGCCATTATCTGCCGGTTTCCTGCACCGCGGCTAGTCTTAAGTACATCGGCGTTTAATGGCGGGTATATGTTAGCCGATGCCGTGTTCAACCAGCGGTTAGATATCTTTGTTGATTGTGAGAAAGAACTTCCGGGTGGTAGCATGGAAGCGTACTTAGCGCTAAAGGCCGGAGAAAATAGACTTGATTTTCAAAAATCTACCGGGTTACTAACCTGTGCCCATATGAATTGCCGGGGCTTTAGTGCTATGGAATATAACAATATCTTAGTAGAAGTCGTGGCTACTGCGGGGGTCGATAGCAATGCGGCCCGGGCGGGTGATCCGGCTGGTTACTATGAAGATGGCGAGGGTTACCAGCCGGTCGGTGGAACCATCAACATAATTGCCTTGACCAATAGCTGCTTGCCCCAGGGAACCCTGGCTAAAGCCTTAATAACGATTACCGAAGCAAAAACCGCGGCCTTGCAAGAATTGGCGGTAATAAGCCCGGCTACTTTAAATTGGGCTACCGGAACCGGCACTGATGGGATAATTATTGGCTGCGATCCGGCGGCAGCACTTGTGTTGACTGATGCCGGAACTCAATCAAAACTTGGCGAGCTGTTATGTACGGCGGTAAAAACTGCGGTAAAGCAAGCTTTGGCTAATGAAGCGGCCATTGAACCGGCGCGTGAAGGACGGCCGGGGAAACGATTGCGGAAGCTTGGCATAGCAAAAAGCAGCGAACTTAACCTACAACTGACTTCACCTAAAGCGGCAATTCTACTAGCGATGTGTCAGTCAATTTTACAAGAATACTCGTGGGGGTTGCTCAGTAAAGATGACTTGGCGAATTTTATTGTATTGCTGGAAGAACCTTCGATGCAGCCAATGGGAGCAAGCCTCTCCCGGGTTTTACGCAAAAGAGTCGCGGAGACATGTTTAACTGAAATCCTAAACCAATACTCTGGGGGCGTACAATGATTGAATTTTTTAGTCACACAATTGCACTATTTAATAAAGGCGGTTTAGTAATGTATCCGCTATTGATTTGTTCAGTAATAGTAATAGCTATCGCTGTAGAACGCTGGATATATTTTTCGCAAACAAAAACCAGTTCCCGTGATTTATTGGAACTGCAACAACAGCTCCAAGCCGGTGAATTGGGCAAGACTGCCGAACTTTGCCAACTCACCCCGGGGAGTGTCGCGGAACTGGTTCAAAAAGCCTTGGCGCTAAATACGATGGAGCAGTCTAGATTGGAACAAGCTATGGCTAGAACCGCTATGGCGGTGGTGGCAAAGTTGCGCGGCCCTTTAAACTACTTGGACACCATAATAACCCTTGCCCCATTATTAGGTCTATTAGGCACTGTTACCGGTATGATTCAATCGTTTAGCGTCCTCAACATTAAGACCGGTCAGCCGCAGGCTATAACCGGAGGCGTTGGTGAGGCTTTGATAGCCACAGCCTATGGCTTATGTGTAGCTATCCTGGCCCTAGTTATTCATAGCTATTTTACCCAGCGGCTTGAGAAACAGATAAATGATATGGAACAAACCGCCAATTGTCTGTTGGATTCAGTAATGAGGTTAAACCATGAACTTAAATAAACTTCGGGCCAAACGGTCACCGCGGTTGATGATAATTCCGATGATTGATATTATCTTTTTTTTATTGGTGTTTTTTATGATGAGTACCTTGTCCATGGTCGAACAGCAGACTATCCCGGTTAATTTGCCGCAGGCCGCTTCGGCTCAAAGCGATAAACCGTCCAGCATAGCTGTTACCATCACCCAAGCAGGCCGGATATTATTTGACCAAGAAGATATCCCCTTAGAAATGGTACGAAAACGGGCGCAAATCGCGCTGGCTAATCAAAACGATATTTTATTTGTCATTAAGTCCGACCGCCAGACGGAGTATGGCAAAGTTGTTGCTGTACTTGATGAAATGAAATTGGCGGGAGCTGCCAGGATAGCAATTGCCACTGAACGAAAGGATAGATCATGGAATTGACCACGTTGAACCGTTGGCGAACGTCCTTGATTATTTCGTTGCTGTTCAATAGCATGGTCATAATCGGAGCTGCTGGTATTATCTCTCAGAGCGCGGATACTATTGATGCTCAGGAGACCATGATTGAACTGGCCATGGAAAATGAAGCAGACAATCCGTTGGGAGTAGCGATACCGGGTACGAATCCAGCTAGGGTACAACTAGCCAATCAGGTTGTGGAACAACCTCAACCGCTAGCAGCGGACGAACTTGCAATGGCGCCAACAACTGCTAGCGTCGGAGAAATGGCGGTTATTTCTAGTGGTGGTGAAGACCTTGGTGAGGACAACTTGCCAACCATGAACGGCGGTAGTGCGGCGACAGCCGGTGCGGGAAACCCTGGTAGTGGTAGTAGTTCAGGCGGGGGTATAACCAGTGGTTCTAGTGGTGTTAAGTCTCAGAAAATCATCCCGCCCCAAATCCTGCGGTGTCATGAACCTGCATACCCGGAAACTGTCCGGCAAGCTGGAATAGAAGGCACGGTAGTTCTTAAAATTCAAATTTTGGAGAATGGCCGTGCCGGCGGTGTCAGTATTTATAAATCCAGCGGCTCAGAACTTTTAGACGAAGCCGCCGCCGCCGATATGCCTCACTGGCGGTTTGTTCCGGCAAAAGTACGAGAAACCGGACAGCCGATAGGTTGTTATATTACGTTGCCAGTGGTTTTTAGTTTGAGATCGTGAGTATAGTTATGATACTATAAATGGGGGATGAAAATGAAAAGAAGGGTTTTTTTGATTATTGTATGTTTGGTTGTCGTATGTATCGGTGTAACTTGGATTAACACGAAAATCTATGCGGCTGAGCCTGAAACAGGGAAAAAAGCAATTGTTGTCGTCAGTTTCGGGACAACTTATGCGGATACCCGTAAGGTAACGACTGAGGTGGTAGAAGCAAAAATCAGGGCGGAGTTTCCCGAGTATGAAGTCCGGCGGGCTTTTACCTCACGAATCATTATAAAAAAATTGGCTGAGCGTGATGGAATCAAGGTGGATACGGAACAACAAGCGTTAGAAAAACTGAAAGCGGAAGGATATACTGAAGTCGTCATTCAACCGCTTCATATGGAACCCGGCGATGAATATGAGAAATTAATGCGGGTAGTTGATAGTTATGATAAAAGCAAGGCTTTTACGAAAATATCGGTTGGCCGGCCGATGTTTTATTATACCGGACAAGAAGGCAAGCCTGATGATTATCTGACAGCCATTAAAGCCTTGCAAACCCAAATCCCTAAACTTGACAAGCATGAGGCGGTTGCCTTCATGGGGCATGGCGGTGTTAATCCGGCCAATACGGCTTATGCTGCCTTGCAGCTGAAAATGGTGGATGCCGGGTTAAAAAATGTATTTGTTTTTACGGTTGAAGGTTATCCGACGATTGAAAGCTTAAAAGAAACCCTGAAACAAAACAAGATCAAAAAGGTAATACTGATGCCATTAATGTTAGTTGCCGGTGACCATGCCAATGAAGATATGGCCGGGGATAATAAGGAATCATTTAAATCTCAGCTAATCCAAGCCGGTTTTAGCGTAGAAACTTATATTCATGGGTTGGGCGAAAATTCAGCGATACAAGATATTTATGTTCAGCACGTTAAAGATGCTATTGAAGGAAAATACTTAAAAACTGAGCGGGGAAAAAATCGCCCGGCGATTCCGACGATTGAATAATGCCGCGGCCTTGAGAAGGTAATTAGTACTATAAGATAGGCTCAACTTTAGTTGTGATAACTAGAGTTGAGCCTATACTATTATTGATATTATCAACGAAACTAGTGAATTTGTTTATGATAAAATCAAATTTGGATATAAAAACGCAAATAATAATTAAAAAAATTAATTTTTATATTGAATATATTAATTCCCTGCGCTATAATCATAGGTAGTTACTAGAGATTGGAAGAGGTGCGTTTTATTAGTAATCCACTTTTAGATTATTGCCCCGTTTGTAAACATGAGATGACCATAACGCAATTAGTATGCAACCATTGTCATACGAAAGTGGAAGGCGATTTTGTATCCTGTAAGTTTTGTCGCTTGCCGAAAGACCAACTTGAATTTGTTGAGGTTTTTCTCAAATGCCGAGGCAATATTAAAGATGTAGAAAAAGAACTCGGTGTTTCCTATCCTACCGTGCGTAATCGTCTAGAAGGTGTTTTGCAATCATTGGGATACCGTGAGGAAAAAACAGTAAATGTACAAGAAGGGACGCAGCGGTATGAAATCCTAAGCGCGTTAGAAAATGGCGAAATAACTTCAGAAGAAGCTGCTCAACAATTACGCAAAATAAAAAAATGAGTTAGGACTGTGAAATTATGAATGATGAAAAAATAAAAATCCTAGAAATGATCCAAAACGGCAATATTACGGCAGCAGAAGGGCTAGAACTGTTGAAAGCATTAGATGATTCATTTGATAAACAGGATAAGACCATTCATACTGGTAGCCGGTTTCTGCGTATTCGCGTTACAAGCGACCAAAACAAAAAGGTAGATGTCAATATCCCCTTAAGTTTGTTAAAAGTCGCTAGCAAATTTGCCAATATTGGCATGAAGTTAATTCCGGAAGAAGCGCGCCTGGAAATGGAGAAAAAAGGAGTTGATCTTTCTCAAATTGACTTTGGTGAACTTGTACAATTGATTGATCAAGGACTGGCAAGCGGCAAACTGGTCGATATCGATACTGCCGATCAACGCCATGGAAATACCAAGGTTGAAATTTATGTGGAATAACCGTCCGAGTTACTTCTTGTTAATACAAATTCGGCATCAGAAAGGTAAAATAATTTTGCCAATTCCGCTTTTTGTTGTGGAAGATGTCTTAACAGGCTTGAAGGATTTGGCTGTAGTGTGGGGGAGGTTGTTCCCGTATATAAAGCTGCCGGGACTATTTAGTACTATTTGCTTGGAGTTATTTCGTGAATTGCGCCGGTTTAAAAATTGGCAGTTAGTAGATATATCAGACGGAAAAAATCAGGTATCGATAAAATTATATTGAAAGTACGCAGAGGACAGCAATGAAAAAAGTAATTATCAGATGTTTTGCTAATATCCTGGGGTTCTATATAGCTGGGGTACTGTTCCCGACAATTATAACTTCTTCTCTTGAAACTATTTTTTTGGCTGGGATTGTTCTTGGGGTGTTAAACATCGTTATTCGGCCATTATTACTGCTAATTTGTTTACCGCTTAATTTTATAACTTTAGGGTTATTTACATTTATAATCAACACGCTGCTGGTGATAATGACAGAACATCTAATTAGCGGTCTTTATATTCCTTCATTTCTGCTTTCATTTGCAACGGCGTTCATTATATCTGTGGCAAATATTATTACTAGTCGGGCGTTGCGGTTTTAACGATGACCATGGTGTTGTATATAGAGACATTTTGCCACGAGATATAAGGTGAGTTGATAGATTGAATAATTCCGCGGCATTGAAAGTGTAATCAGTACTATGGGATAGGCTCAACTTTAGTTGTGATAACTAGAGTTGAGCCTATCCCATATACAAAAGTTAACTGATGAGGGGGATTTTGTGAAAATCATACCGGTAATTTATAGCCAGCACATAAAAATTATGGGCAATTAGGAAAGAATGTCTAATTGTGATATAATATATTCCAGCCATAAAGGCCTGTAAATACAAGGGTATTTTTGTTAGGGACAAGCGTGGTATAATATAGCCTATATGGCATTAATTATCATTTTATTATGGTGGTGAAAGTATGAAAGTTACCAGAAAAGATGTCGAGACAGTGGCAGTGTTATCACGGCTGGAAATGGATGAAGCCGCAATGGACAAATTCACCGGTCAGTTTAACGCCATTTTGGACTATGTCGATATGCTAAGCAAAGTCGATACTGAAGGGGTGGAACCAACCGCCCATGTACTCAACCTTAAAAACGTCATGCGCACAGATGAAGTTAAACCGTCGCTGTCGCGCGACCAAGCGCTTAGTAATGCGCCTGAACAGGAAGACGGCTACTTTAAAGTGCCAAAGATAATTGATAATTAAAGGATAGGGAGGAACCGGCGTGGAGCTATATAAACTGACAGCGCATGAGCTGCAGCAAAAGCTACAAACCAAGGAAGTTACGGCAGTCGAAGTAGCAGAAGCGGTATATAATCGCATTGACGCCGTAGAAAATAAGGTCCAGGCGTTTATCAGCCTGACCAAAGACCGCGCGCTTGAACAAGCCCGTCGTGTCGATGAAAAGATTAAAACCAATACGGCGCTTTCGCCGTTAGCGGGTATTCCCGGTGCCTTAAAAGATAATATTTGTGTTCAGGGAACTAAAACTACCTGTGCTTCCCAAATACTGGAAAACTTTGTTCCGCCCTATGATGCCACCGTTACTGAGAAACTGGTTGACGCGGATACTGTTGTTGTCGGTAAGGCTAATATGGATGAATTTGCGATGGGTTCATCAACGGAAAACTCAGCGTTTAAAGTATCCCGCAACCCATGGGATACTGACACTGTTCCCGGCGGTTCGAGCGGTGGCTCGGCAGCTGCGGTAGCTTCAGGCGAAGCCATCTGGGCCTTGGGGTCAGATACTGGCGGTTCGATCCGTCTTCCGGCCGCTTACTGTGGGGTAGTCGGGTTAAAGCCTACATATGGTCGGGTATCCCGGTATGGATTAGTGGCTTATGCGTCGTCGCTTGACCAAATCGGGCCGATAACCCGTGACGTTACCGACTGTGCGTTGGTTATGAATGCTATTGCCGGTTACGATCATCGTGATTCTACCTCGATAAATACTCCGGTGCCAGACTACACCAAGTCACTGGTTAAGGATATCGGGGGTCTAAAAATAGGTTTGCCTAAAGAATATTTTGTCGCTGGTATGGATCCTGAAGTAGAAAAAGCTGTCTATGCCGCTATTGAGCAATTAAAGGCCCTGGGTGCTGATTATAAAGAAGTGTCCATGCCCCATACCGAATATGCCCTGGCTACCTACTACATGGTAGCCACCGCCGAAGCCAGTTCCAACTTATCACGGTATGTCGGGGTTGGGTTTGGTCACCGCGGTCAGGGGGATGACCTGATCAGCATGGCAACAAAAACCAGGACCGAAGGGTTTGGCGACGAAGTACGCCGCCGGATCATGCTGGGCAACTATGCTTTAAGCTCAGGCTATTATGATGCCTATTACCTCAAAGCTCTTAAAGTACGGACGCTGATCAAGCGTGATTTTGATAAAGCGTTTGAAGATGTTGATGTATTGGTTGCGCCGATTGCGCCTACTACCGCCTTTAAAATCGGCGAGAAAGTAAATGATCCGCTGGCCATGTACCTGCAGGACGTTTGCACCGTGCCGGTTAACCTGGCCGGAGTACCTGCTATTTCCCTGCCATGCGGCTTTAAAGGCCACCTGCCAATCGGTTTGCAAATTATTGGCAAGCCGCTGGGTGAGACCACTGTACTTCAGGCTGCCTATGCCTTCGAACAAAGTAACGATTATCATAAGCGCCTTGCGCCGCTGGGGGGGGAATAAGCTATGGCCTACGAAGTTGTCATCGGGTTGGAAGTCCATACCGAACTAAAAACTAAGTCCAAAATATTTTGCGGCTGTTCGACAACCTTTGGTGCCAGTCAAAATACCAATGTTTGCCCAGTCTGCCTGGGACTGCCCGGCGTACTGCCGGTCTTCAATGCCAAAGTGTTGGAATTTGCTGTCCGTACCGGGCTGGCGCTGAATTGCGAGATATTGCCATTTAGCAAATTTGACCGTAAAAACTATTACTACCCTGACTTGCCGAAGAACTTCCAGACCTCGCAGTATGACCTGCCAATTGCCGTAAACGGTCATCTGGACATTGAAGTAAACGGTGAGACCAGACGTATCGGGATTACCCGCGTACATATGGAAGAAGATGCTGGTAAACTGGTTCATGCTGGCAGTGTCACTAAATCCGACTATGCATTGGTTGATTATAACCGTACCGGAGTACCGCTGTTGGAAATCGTATCCGAACCGGATATCCGCTCGGAGGAAGAAGCGAAAGCCTATCTGGAAAAAATAAAAGCCATTCTGCAATATGTCGATGTGTCGGACTGCAAAATGGAAGAAGGCAGTTTGCGCTGTGATGCCAATATCTCGCTCCGACCGGAAGGAGCAACGAAGTTTGGTACTAAATCCGAACTTAAAAACCTTAATTCCTTTAAAGCGGTCCAGAAGGGTTTGGAATATGAAACCCTGCGCCAGACCGATATATTGGAAGACGGGGGCAAGGTAATTCAGGAAACCCGTTCTTGGGATGATGCCAAAGGTGTTACCCTGACGATGCGTAATAAAGAACAAGCCGAAGATTATCGCTATTTTCCTGAACCTGATCTTGTGCCGATCGTCGTTGATCCGGTCTGGGTCGAAGAAGTACGGAAAAATTTACCAGAATTGCCTGAAGCCCGCAAAGCCAGACTAATGAACGACTATGGTTTGTCAAGTTATGACGCGGAGATGATTACCACTAGTCGGGCGATGGCTGATTATTATGATGCGGCGGTAGCCGCCGGTGCGGATGCCAAACTCGCGGCCAACTGGTTGATGGGCGAAGTTTCCCGCAGCCTTAACAATGCGGCGCAGTCAATCGAAAGCTGTCCGGTAACTCCCGAAAAACTGGCCGGACTGATCGCGCTGATTGCTAAAGGCACTATTTCAGGAAAAATTGCTAAAACCGTATTAGAAGGAATGTGGTCAAGCGGTAAAGACGCCGCCGCCATTGTCCAAGAAGAAGGTCTGGTCCAAATTTCCAACGAAGGCGAAATTATTGCGATTGTTGAACGTATCTTGGCAGCTAATCCGCAATCAGTAGCTGACTTTAAAGCTGGCAAAGAAAAGGCTATCGGTTTCTTAGTCGGACAAGTTATGAAAGAAACTAAAGGCCGTGCGAACCCTGAAGTAGTAAATAAACTGCTCAGAGAACGGATGTAGTTTGGTCATTAAAAATATAAAATCCTGTAATTACCTGCAGGGGGCGCTTTTTGCACCCCTGCTTTTTTGTATGAAAGAAGTTGGTCACGCACATAATGTCAAAGTAAGTAATAAAAAAGAAGGGGATGGCAATGCGGTTAGGCCCAGTTTCCTGGGGAATGAAGGAGTTACTGGCGGTGCATAGTTTGCGACTGGTGCTGGGTCTCATCCTGGTAAGGTTTGTATATCCTTCGCTGTTTACCGCCAATAATACAGTAATAGAACTGACTGATAGGCTGGTAGTAGTGCTGTTAGTTTATCTGGCAGTACATCAACATCACGGTTTCTCCTGGCAAAATTGGAAGTGGCGAGACTTAGGGCGAAACATTGGCTATGGACTCAGTGCCGGGGTGGTGCTGTTAGGTGTCAGCGTATTTAGCGAGCGGTTGTATTCTACCACCTTAGCTCTCACCCCGGTGCAGCACCCGCTGATCATGCAAGTAGAGGCTGCGGCCAGCCTTGAACAATTGGCAGTACCGTTATTCCTGGCGGGAGTGGCGGCACCGGTCGCCGAAGAAATGTTGTATCGCATGTTTACCTTTCCGGTGCTAAAACAACGGTTTGGCGTATTTTTGGGGGCAATCGGCAGCGCGGCAATCTTCGCGTTGTTTCACTTCAATGCATACTGGCTGGCGGAGTTATTAATTGTAGGTACCGGACTGGCGCTTTTATACTACTGGTCCGGTTCGATTATCAGCTCGATAGTTGCACACTCGGTAATCAATACCACCAAAATATTGCTCGTCTTTTTCGGCTTGACAACTATTTGACTAAGGAGGCAAATTATGCCCTACTGCAAACAATGTGCGAATAGTCGTTTATTTGGTTCAAGCAAAGTTCCGCCGGTGGCGCCAACGGCCAATGGCAGTATATCAGGAATGATGGGTAACTTTGATGTCAATGGTCAAATTGAAAGTATCATTAGCATGGGGGCTGATAAAAAAACCCTTATCGCCGCCCGCGTCACCCCCAAGGAATACTTTGATCTATGCCTGGCCTGCTACAGTCAGAACGTGGGTTGGCAAGAAGACGATGAATGAAAAAGGGCTTTTATTTAAAACCATAGAATAATTATCCATATAAGGCATAGCGAACCGTTTGGACAAATGACAAAAGGGGATGGAAGAGTGAATAAATGCCAGGAATTACCGGCAGAGAAGCTCAGGTTTACCTGTGATGATGAACTTTTTCCTTATGAATCCACTGAATTTGTTGCTCCGTTAGATGTAATGGTTGGTCAGGAGCGGGCGGTCAAGGCCATGAAGTTTGGTCTGGGCACAAAAAGCTTTGGTTATAATATCTACCTGTCCGGGCTTGTAGGCACTGGTAAAATGACTTATGCCAAAGCCTCCGTCACCGATATTGCTGCTAACGAAGACACGCCGGATGATTGGTGCTATGTTAATAACTTTGAAAATCCAAGCCAGCCCATTGCGCTGTCCCTGCCGGCCGGGCTAGGCTGTCAATTTAGGCAAGACATGAAAGAACTGGTCGAAGATCTAAAAAGTGAGATTCCTAAAGTATTTACTGGCGATGACTACGATCAGGCCAAGAATGCTGTTATGAAAAAATTTCAGGAAAACCGCGGCCAGGTAATGGATGTTTTTAACCACCAAGCTGAATCCTTGGGCATACTGCCGCAATGGACTAATACCGGCTTTGTCGGCTTACCGATCCAGGAAGGTAAACCGATGAGTGCCGATGAGTTCCAGCAACTGGACAAGAATGATAAAGACAAATATGAAAAACAGTTGCTCGCTGTTCAGGAACGAGCGATGGAAGCTATTCGCCAAGTCCAACACCTCGAACGCGAAACCCGCGAAGAACTTAAAAAATTGGACGAAAAAGTCGGTTTGTTTGCGGTTGGTCACCTTATCGATGAAATCCAGGACAAATACCAGTCGTATAAGAAAGTAGTTACCTACCTCGATGCGGTAAAGCGTGATCTCGTCAAAAACATCGGGGACTTCAAACCGTCTTCCGGCGAAGAAGATGCTAACCCCTTCCTGATGTTCCGGCGCAGCATGCAGGACTCCGGCAAAAATAAATATGAAATCAACCTCTTGATTAACAACCGGGATATGGATGGCAGTCCGGTTGTTGTCGAAACAAACCCCACCTATTATAATTTGATCGGCCGTCTGGAATACGAAAACCGGATGGGAGTTGTCAGCACCGATTTTACCATGGTTAAGGCCGGGGCACTCCACCGGGCTAACGGCGGCTATATCATTCTTCAGGTCAGGGATCTATTGGTTAATATCGGCGTTTGGGAAGCTCTCAAGCGGGTACTAAAAACCGGCAAGCTATATATTGAAAACCTGGGCGAACAATACGGTATGTTAGCGATGGCATCGGTAAAACCCCAGTATATTCCGATAAATATAAAGGTAATATTAATCGGCAACCCGCAGCTATATCAGCTCTTGTTTAACTACGACGAAGACTTTCGTAAACTCTTTCGAGTATTTGCCGACTTTGATACCCAAATGGATAACAATGCCGAAAATATTGGCAAATTGACCGGCTTTGTTGGCTCAATCGTTCGCCGGGAAAAATTAAGACACTTTGACAAGAGTGCCATTAAAAAAGTAATCGAATACGCCACCCGTGTTTCTGGGGATCAGAATAAGCTGACAACCAAATTTAATGAAGTAGTTGAACTTCTCTGCGAAGCGGATGCCTGGGCTGGATACGAAGGCAGTACCTTGGTCAAGGCCGAGCATATCAAAGTGGCTAATTTGGAAAAACAACGCCGCTATAATAAATACGAAGAACGCCTCCAAGAAATGTTTGCTGAAGGCAAACTGCTTATCGATACCGGCGGCGAACAAGTCGGGCAAGTCAATGGCTTGGCAGTGTTATCTGTTGGTGAGTATATGTTTGGCAAACCGTCCAGGATAACCGCCAACACTTACCTGGGTAAAGGCGGCGTTATCAATATTGAACGCGAAACAAAAATGAGCGGCACCAGTCATAGTAAAGGGGTACTCATTCTCAGCGGCTATCTGGGACAAAAATATGCGCAGAGCCAGCCTTTGACCCTGAGTGCCAGCTTAACCTTTGAACAAATGTATGATGGGGTTGACGGCGATAGTGCTTCCAGCACCGAACTTTATGCCATACTATCCAGCCTAGCTGAAGTACCTATTCGTCAGTATTTGGCTGTCACCGGCTCGGTCAACCAAAAAGGCGAAATTCAGCCGATTGGCGGGGCTACGGAAAAAATAGAAGGCTTCTTTGAAGTCTGCAAACTAAAAGGATTGACCGGCAAGCAGGGAGTTGTTATACCTTACCAGAATATAAATAACTTAACCCTGTCCGACGAAGTCGTCGACGCGGTCCGCGAAGGGAAATTCCACATCTATCCAGTACAATCAATCGATCAGGGGCTGGAAATCCTGACCGGAATCCCGGCTGGTGAACCGAGAGCGGACGGTGAATATCCTGACGGTACCATTCATGCCCTGGTCAAAACCAAACTCAAAGAATACACCGAAAAACTAATTGAATTAGCCAAATCGGCTGATGGGGAGAAAAAGGACGACTAAACTATAAAAAATAGCAACCCAAGAACCATTTGCGTTTTTAGGAGAAGGACGGATATTAGTGACAAACACCTTACCGGTAACAAAAGGACAAAACTACAAAATAGATATTGCGGGCTTAGGCCATAGCGGTGAAGGAGTAGGGCGATACCAAAACTTCACCGTATTCGTGCCCGGCGCATTGCCTGGCGAACAAGTAACAGTCCAAATCAGTGAAGTCAAAAAAAATTACGCTAAAGCTAGACTGGTTAAAGTAGACACGGCCTCACCCGACCGGGTCGTTCCGGATTGTGAACTTTTTGCTAGCTGTGGCGGTTGTCAACTGCAGCATCTTGACTACCAGGCTCAATTAGCGGCTAAACGCCAGACGGTTGTCGACGCCGTCAACCGTATCGGTGGTTTGGCTGATGTAATCGTCCATCCTACACTTGGTGCGGCTCAGCCGTGGTATTATCGTAACAAAATGCAATTCCCGGTCGGGGGAAAATCAGGCCGGATTACCATTGGCTGCTACACTCAAGGCACTCATAACATCATTAATGTCGAAGACTGCCTGATCCAGCATCAAGCTAATAACCTTATTGCGGCGAAAGTGCGGGCAATTGCCAATGAACTGGAAATTACTCCGTATAACGAACGTACTGGACAAGGGGTTCTTCGCCATGTCCTGGGGCGGGTTGGCTGTGCCAGCGGCGAAGCAATGGTCGTCCTGGTTACGGCCACCCCCGAACTGCCCCAACGCGCCGAATTAATTGCCGCGCTCCGGGATAATATTCCGGGCCTAGTTAGCATCGCTCATAACATTAATACCCGCAACACTAATGTCATCCTGGGCAACCGTACTAAAACGCTGTGGGGTCAGAACACTATTACCGATAAACTTGGTGAGTTCACCTTTCATATCTCGGCCCAGTCTTTCTTCCAGGTCAACACGGCTCAAGCCGCGATACTTTATACTAAAGCCGTAGAATACGCCGGATTAACCGGCAGCCAAACCGTCATCGATGCCTATTGCGGTACTGGCACAATAACCCTGTTCCTAGCCCGGCAAGCGGTTAAAGTCTATGGCATTGAAATAGTCGAATCAGCTATTCATGACGCCAAACTAAACGCTAAAATCAATAACATCAGCAACACCGAATTCATCATTGGTGACGCCGTAGAAATAATGCCGCAACTGTACCAAGACGGCATCCGTCCCCATGCCATAGTAGTCGATCCCCCCCGCGCCGGCTGTGCCCCCGCCGTACTAGAAGCCTTTGCCAATATGCAGCCCGAGCGCATTGTCTACGTATCCTGCAATCCCGCCTCATTAGCCCGAGACCTGGCCGTCCTCGACAGCCATGGTTATAAGGCCAAACAAATACAACCTGTGGACATGTTTCCCCAGACGTATCACGTCGAGACAGTCACACTCCTGCAAAGGAAAGAAACCACAAAATAATGTATGAATTTAGTAATTTAGCCACAACATACTGTGTTGTGGCTAAAAATTTGATATGTTTT
The DNA here is from genome assembly GCA_017889625.1 of Bacillota bacterium. Lineage (GTDB taxonomy): Bacteria > Bacillota > Negativicutes > Sporomusales > CTSoil-080 > CTSoil-081. The sequence goes on from JAGGAD010000007.1 coordinate 54,544, forward strand.
GTAATATAACCTTACAAAATTTGACGAGATAAAAATTACAGATTATAATATACAGCATAAGGGTCTGTTGAAAAATCCAATAATCAGCAAGAGACACGAAAATAAGCTAGAACCGTCGAAAATAAGACTATTGGAAAGTACTGTTTTTTAAGGCTACTTATAATTATTATTCAATTATAAATGAGGAAACATATCATATGGGATTTTTCAAGAAACAGAATACTAGTCAGGCAATTGTTGATTATGTTTTGGATAAGATTAACTGTGGCGAGTTGAAGATTGGCGACAAATTGCCTACGGAACGTGAATTGTCTGAAAAACTCGAAGTTAGCCGTGTTCCTATTCGGGAAGCACTTTGTGCTCTCTCCGTCATGGGGATACTAGAATCACGTCAGGGAAACGGTACTTATGTCAATCACTTTGATTCTGGGATTATGGGGCGAGTATTTTACGCGTTTGCGGTTCTAGAAAATACACAAATGAGCGAGATACTTTCAGTACGCAAAACAATGGAGGCGGAAGGAGCTAGGTTGGCGGCAGATAATGCAACCAATGAACAAATAATTAGAATGGAGCAGATTTTGGCTGAGTACGATGAGACACTTAATCTTTCGCCGGATTCCAGGTTGTTCCGGGAACAGATTAAAAGCTTAGACTATTCTTTCCATTATGCAGTGGCAGAAGCTTCACACAACCGCTACTTGGTGCAGTTACTTTCCACGGTCACGGCCTCATTCCGCGTTCTACATGAAAAGAGTTTTAGTGAAGACAAAGATCTTGGGCTTGATGCTGCAAAGAGGTTCCAAGAAGTTCATAAAAAAGTTCTAATGGCAATCAAAGCCCGAGATCAACATAGAGCATGGGAAGCCATGTATGAACACATGACTACAATTGAAAATATAATTAGGTAGTGATTTGAGGGCTGCTTAGGCGGCCTTTGAAAATATAAAAATTGGTATGATAACATTACCAATAATAAAGGAGTAATTACGATGGTTACAAAAACAGATGGAAGAGGCTTGCTATCTGGCACCTATTCCAACACGAATCATTCGATGGATCAGGATGTTTGGCTGCATGATACTTTTCCGCAGTGGGGAAGGTATCTGAATCTTCAGATTGAACATGCCGTAATACCTAAGGGCCAGATTGGACTCTGGTGGTGCGGTGGCTCTTCATGGGTACTTAAAACGGATGAAGGAGGAACATTTTGGATTGATATGTTTACCGGTGGCTCCGGTTATACAGAACAGTCATCCTGTGGAGTTTGTCGTCAGTCTGGAGCAGAAAGTATGAATTGGCTGACTCTGACGCCTGGTGTCATTAATCCTTGGGAGTTTGGGAAGCTGGATGGATGCATGATTACGCATGTTCATCAGGATCATTGTGATGTTAACTCGATCAAGGCAATTAATCAGACCAAAGATACTAATTTCTATGGACCTAAAGTTGTTGCCAAGCGACTCAATGAATTTGAAACACCAGTTGACCGTATTCATCAGGTAACGGTTGGAGATGTTGTTGAAATTCCAGGCGGTAGAGTGCGCGTACTTCCTTGTTATGATGATACGGCAATCCGCACTGGAGGCGCGGCGGGTCTGCTGGATTATGAAGATGCATGTGTTTGCTTCCTTTTTGAAACTTCAGGGGGAAATGTCTTGTTTATGGGCGATACATGGTATAACGATGCCTATGCGTATTTCCCCAGATTTTTCGATATTGACTTGGCTATTTTTGACATGGGATTTAATTGGCCTGGTGCAACTGACAAAATGACACCTTATGACTGTGTTCGTATGGGGATGGCACTGCAATGCAAGACTATGATACCAGATCACTATGACAACCTTGCGCATACCGCATACGATCCGATGTTCATCGTTAACCAGTTTGAACGATTGGCACAGGAAATGACTCCAGATATTAAAACTATAATTATGCAGATAGGAGGTATGATTCTGTATCCTAAAGACAAAAACGTAGGTCATTACCGTTATCCGAATGGTAGCATTGGTGTTGATGTGACACGGATTTCTGGCTATCAAAAACTAGCGGCCAAGTTCCATCCAAAGGAGACCAAATAAATGGACTACTTTATTTCTAATAGACTTGGCCGTACCATAATATTAAAATTACACGAGGGTGACCTTGTGTTAGAATCTATAAAAACACTGTGCGAAAAAGAAAAAATAAAAACTGCAGTTGTTACCTCGGGCATCGGGACCTTAGATCAAGGCAGAGTACATCGTATAAGTACCATAGGAAATCCTCCGGTACAGGTAACAGATACCATGGATCAAACACCGTTGGAGGTTGCATCAATTAGCGGTATTATTGCAAATGGCGATTTACATATTCATACAGTCTTTGGTGCACCTGGACAGACTTGGGCCGGACATCTTATGGAGCAGTGCCGAACCTTGTTTTTTGGTGAAATTGTCATTCAAGAGTTGCTAGGTGTTGATTTAGAGCGTCGAAAAAATGAGAAGGGTGCGCCTGAATTGTTCACAAAGGGATTGTAATAAGACTAAAAGATGAATAATTGAGTTGATGCGCAGGTAATTATTGATGAAATTATATCAAAAAAGATTGAGCTTATAGATTCAAAGCCGTTGATATGGTGAAAGGTTATCGTGATAGCTGAGATAACTTTTAAATGATTGTACGACACAATCCAATTTGCGATGGCTTGGTGGGACTCTCTGTTCTCATAGACGTATCACGTCGAGTGCGT
>JAGGAD010000101.1 GCA_017889625.1 Bacillota bacterium
CGTCATATATTCTCTTGCACAAGCATCGAGAGCAACCGGCTCGTTGCTGAGACCATACTGTGAAATTACGTCCATAATGATTTTGGCGCATCTTTCAACTTCGGGCTGATCCGCATCCCTTGCTGGTCCAAAGTTGTTGAATATTTTACCGTTTAGCCATGGTGCTTCTTTTTTCAGAGCTTCTATCGAGAAGCTGCTCATAAAGTAGCAGTGGGGTTCGCCATTACGAGGAACGATTACACATTGCCGTGAATTATAACGATTTGGGATTGTTACATAGCCACCGCTGATATAGCGGATAGCATATGGATCCCAAGTAATAAGTGTTCCGACACCGTGTGCAGCCATTGACTCCTTGATTCTTTGCAGACGGTATTTTCTCATCCGGTCAAAATTTACACCTTCAAGGCGATCATAGCCCATTCTTCCATGTGGCATTTAGCAGTCACTCCTTCATCATTATTAATGTAAATAAACAGTTGATTTATTATTTCCACTATTCACTATTATATAATTTTTTTAGAAATGTACAATTGTTTTTACTTCTAGCGGTAATTTTATTTTAGTCAGTCTGACCCCTAAAAAAAACATAAGACATTATTCGGGATCTCAAGTTTAACACTCCCCTTGGATCAATCCCGGGGATTATTGGTGATGACGACATCAAGTAAAATGGTACAAGATTATTATGCTAAGAAAGAGCCACCCATAATGAGTAGCTCCTTCTTTTATATTACAAACTCCGTCAATTCTGGGAATCATCATTTACTTACCGTCGTTTTTGTCAAACCTATCAGCAATTCTTTTCAGTGAATTTGACATACTGTAGAGGAAATAGAAAAAGGCTGCTATAACAATCAAATGAATCAAACCAAACGCCATTCCAAACTGCCCAAACCCATGCATCATATTAATCCCTCCCTTTCCCTTGATATAATTATAATACTTAGTTGTGAAGAAAGTATGAATAAACTATGATTGTTTTATGAATAAAATTTCGAAGTTTTATTTACAATAAATAATTAAATGTTCCAATAAAATAAAGATCTCCAGGCAATTGCCTGGAGACCTTTATTTTTCCTATACATTCCTTACTAACTCCTATTATTCTGATATTTGCCGTATTGATAATTATTATTTAGACCGTTTAACCCGCATCCTATTAAGATCTACATCTGTTCCTTCAGAAACCTCGGGTTCCATTATCTTAACTTCCATGACCCCTTCGATTGTAATCTTTGTACCATCGTTCAGCCTAACTATCACCCCTGAATATTCCGCCAGGGGGTCTGGCGTTCCCAAAACTTCAAACGACACAATGCTCTTCCCAAAAAGTTGATGAACCAAGGTACGAATACGTTCACCTTGTTCGTTATGTATGCTCGATCCGGTCATATTCTTTATCCCCCTACCTTTAAAATAACACGAATAGCCCAACGGGTGATCGATTCCGTCAGGCAGGCTTCTTAACGCCATGGATGTGTAAAAGAATAACATCGAGTGCACTCATATTCGTGTTTTGCACCCTGTATGGTTGGCCACCCTCCATAGTGCATTACTATTGTGCCCTATCCATGGCAATATTATACAAGTGGTCCCAGCCAATAAAATACGCATAATGTTAATGAGAATCACAAAAAGGGGCTGTTACATTTCTTAATGTAACAGCCCCTTATACCACCACTAGTTTGACACTCGAAACTTAGCAATTTCCGTTTGAAGATTACCGGCCAATTGAGCAAGGCCTTGACTGGCGGAAGCTATTTCCTGAACCGCCGCCGATTGTTCTTCAGTTGCCGCCGACACCGTTTCGGCCGAAGCAGCGTTACCATGACTGACTTCATTAATCTGCTGAATAGCATCTACCACTTCGGCGCTGCTACCAGCAATTTTATTGATCGCTTCAGATATTTTATGGATTTCGTCCGACAATTTAATGATCGATTCCACAATCGTCGCAAAGGTCTGACCGGTGGTATCAACCATAGTAATCCCAGTTTGGACGCTGGCTGAACTTGCGGTTATAGCCTTAACGGCTTGCTCCATATTCAATTGATTGCTCTGAATCAAGGTTCTGATTTGCTGTGCCGCATCATCGGATTGCTCAGCCAGTTTCCGCACTTCTTCCGAAACCACGGCAAAGCCGCGCCCATGTTCACCAGCCCGAGCCGCTTCAATGGCAGCGTTAAGGGCTAGAAGATTAGTCTGACCGGCAATGCTGGAGATAAGATCAACAATTTCATTGATTTGCTGCGAACCTTTTTCCAGTTCCTTGATCGCGGTCTGCGTCTTCTTTGAACCTTCCCCTACCTGGTGCATTTGCCCCATAGCCTGTTCTACCGTTTGCTGACCTTGCTTAGCATTTTCCGAAGTCTTGTTCGCGATTTCTGATACTTGCCGTGCCACGTCAGAAACCTGGGTTGTGTTGGTGGACAGTTCTTCCGTCACCACCAACGCATGATTGGCGGAATCGGCCTGTTTTTGAATGCCGTCAGCAATCTCAGTGATCGATCCGGCCACTTGGTTGGCGGCTTCCGCCGACTGTTGCGAGCTGGCTGTCATTTCCTCACTAGCGGCGGCCAATTGTTCAGATTGGGCCTGAACCTTGCCGACCAGAGCCCGGAGATTAGCGCGCATCTCCCGAAATCCACCAGCCAATTGGCCGATTTCATCCTGGGAATCAACCGTTACTTTTCTTTCTCTAAAGTCGCCTTTTGCTAACAACAGGCATTCGTCTCGAATTAACATAATCGGCCTGACCACACTCTTAGTCATTCTAAAAATAAATATCCCCACAACCACAATACAAATAAACGAAATTGCGATCATGGTATGCGCCAATAATGTCGATTCCTGCATAACTTCACTGATCGGCGCCATTACTGTTAAAACCCACCGTTGACCGCCAGGTAAATCAATCGCCGTCATAACCGCGCTCTGCTGACAACCGTTAAACACATATGAGCCTTGTATCTGACGGCCATCGGCAGCACAGGCTTTAAACATATTGATCAGATGATCATCCAATTCAGTCTCCGCCATTTTTACATCGGGACTTATTTTCTTTTCCTTCAGCATCAACACACCGGCCGTTTCCGGCATCACCGGATTAGCAATAACCATGCCGGAATCATCGGCAATGAAACCATAGCCGCTGTCTTTAAATTTAATCTCTTTAATCATATCATTCATGCTGTCCAAATACCGCGAAGCCATCAGCATACCGGTCATTTGCCCGTTTTTCATTACCGGCACAACCAAAAACACCGCCGTTTGCCCAGTCGAACGCGCTACCGTGGGCTCAGAGATATAAGGTTGTTTGGTCTCAATAACTTTTTTTATGTAATCACGATCCCCTAGCTGAGTTGTCGTGCCATCAGACCGAATAGTGCTTCCATCTAGCGCAACATAGTTAATCATGTTGAATTTACCAATTCGTTTAGTTGCCTGGCTAATATCAAACAAAATTTTATTTTTATCTGTTCCTTCCTGAATACTCGAAACATAGGTAACTTCCGTCACCTGAGCGAACATTTCACTTATGCTGGCCTGAACCCGCTGACTGTAATCCGTGCTAATTGCCGATGCCGTCTCGTTTAAACTTTTTGTTAACGATCGCTGCGACAGGTAATAACTAACACCCGCCAAAAAAATACAAGATAACAAAATAAGCGGCAATAGTAGTAATAATAATTTAGCTTTTAGACTCTTTACTTGCAACGTCTCCACCTCCGATTAATTTGTACGATTTCTACATTATTTGACAAAAAAATATAGATTCCTTCATTAATTTGTAATTAATGGACATTGTTTTATTGCTAACTACCGACGACGCTTTAAAAAAAGGCGAGATGCCACTTTGAAAGGCGAGACGCCATTTTGTAAATCGACAAGTGAATATTTGTAAACCAAACGCAGTTTTTGTATTCGAAATGCAGTAT
>JAGGAD010000008.1 GCA_017889625.1 Bacillota bacterium
GTGGGTCACCATATTTGGGCGATTAGCTCAGCTGGGAGAGCGCCTGCCTTACAAGCAGGATGTCGGCAGTTCGATCCTGTCATCGCCCACCATAAAAAATTAGGCTTCGTTGGCTTATCGGCCAACGAAGCCTAATTTTTTATGTATAAAGGCAAATGATAAATATAGTTATGATAAAGCCTAAACGTCCTGGGGTAATTCCCTTAGGCCGTTTAGACTTTATCATAACTGAAGGGTACGAGGCCGCTATCATAAAACCTAATTTTGGACGCCTACTTTCTGTTTACTTAATATAGATTATTCGGAACTAGAAAAATAGTTACCATAAAAAAAGACGATTTTTAATAGGTGAAATAAATTGTTTGTTGGCTTATTGTAAATGAAGAAGCTTGGCTGTGTAACGTTGAGTGATTTGAATACTTTTTTGCATCATGTTACTACTTGATAAAAAGGGGGCAGTAGAGATGTATTAGGAAAAATATTAGGGGGTGGATTTATTGAAAAAAATTATTTTAATCTTAGTGCTGGTGTTAAGTTGTACTTCCATCGTTTTTGCCGCAGATGGACAGGATGAGGCGAAAAATTCATTTGCAAAAACGATGGAACAAAGAAGAGAGAAAGCAATTAGTGAGTATGGTGATGCTCTAGCGAATAATCCAAATGATGCAGTTATTTATTGTAAACGTGGAAGAATATCTTCTAGTAGAAAAGACCAATATGATTTAGCGTTTAGTGACTACGATATGGCAATTAAAATTAATCCAAAATATGCGTATGCTTATGTTAGCCGCGCAGAATTGCATAATAAAATGGAGAATATTGATAAAGCTATTGATGATTATACTCAGGCAATTGCAATCGATCCTTCTTATGAAAGTGCATATATTGGTCGAGGAGATAGCTATACTAAAAAAGGACGATATGACTTAGCAATTAATGATTTTAACAAAATAATTAAGATTTCACCGAAGAAGCCTGATGGTTATGGGAAATTAGAAAATCTTTATGAGAAACAACACTTATATCAAGAGGCGATCACTGTATATCGCAAGTTTATTCTAACAATAGAACAAAATGATAATTCGATATATTTACCGATGGTCTCAATTCTTAAAGATAAAATTCGTGAATTGGGCGGGAATCCTTGAGCGCGGTTATTGATATATTTTAACTTTCGAGTTGTTGCGTGATGAATTATTTTTAAATTATGTACCCTGCTGAAATGGCGGGTATTTTTTTTTGACGGTTGTCACATACAAATTTAAATAATGAGTACTGAACAAACCTTTATATTCGAAACACGGTAACTTTTGGGAAACCTACTAACATAAATACAATGAACCTACAATAAAGTGCGTACTTCACAATAATAATTAGTCATGTTAACATGAATTTAAAAGAAATTAATAGACTATTTTGGCAAATCAATAAACGAGAAACAAATTAAACTATAAGACTTTGAGCAGCATTTATGCTGTGAGAGTTGAGTAAATTTAAGCGAGAATATAAGGAGGAAATATGAAGGAGTACCCTAATCTCTTTAGCCCAATAAAAATAGGTAATGTAATTTTTAAGAATCGATTGGTCATGGCCCCATTGACCAGTGATAATTGTGTGGTTGACAATCGTCCATCAGAACAAAGTATTGCTTTCTATTCAGCTCGCGCTAGAGGCGGATTTGCCCAGGTAACGCTAGGTGAAGTGGATGTTGATACTGACTATGCTTGCCGGACAGATGCTTTTAATATAATTTCTGATCCGAATCCAAAGTATTGGCACTCGGGAGCTTATAATGAAGTAACAATGGCGATTAAGGAGCATGGGGCGATTGCATCAATTGAAATTAATCACACCGGCGAGGCTAATCATCCTAAAAACATTATTGACCATAAGAATCCGATAGGTCCCACCGGACATATTCGAGAAGACGGCATAACTATAGACGAAATGGACGAAGCGATGATGAATCAGGTAGCTGATAACTTCGCTAAGGCGGCCCAATATGTAGAGCTTATTGGTTTCAATATGTGTATGGTTCATGGCGGGCATGGCTGGTTATTAGGGCAGTTTCTGTCGCCGCTTACCAATAAAAGAACGGATAAATACGGTGGCAGCCAGGAGAATCGCGCTCGCTTTCCCCTAATGGTTATCGATAGAATTAGGCAGGCGGTTGGAAAAAATTTTCTTATTGAGTACCGGGTTAGTGGCGAGGAATTGGTTGATGGCGGTTTAACGATTGATGATGTTGTAGATTTTGCCAAAAGGATCGAGAATAAAGTTGACATTATCCATGTATCGGTTGGAATATATCATTTACATGTGGAATCCAGAACTTTTTCGTCGATGTATCACCCCCATGGTTGTAATGTTCATCTGGCAGAAGCGATAAAGAAAGCGGTTAGCACTCCCGTAGCTGTCGTTGGTGGAATCAACGATCCGGCTATGGCTGAGCAAATTATTGCCGAAGGTAAAGCTGATCTCGTCGCCTTAGGCCGACAAGCCTTAGCCGATCCGGAATTTCCTAATAAAGCCATTACCGGACGCACTGACGAAATAGCTCCTTGTTTACGATGCGGCTGTTTCAGTCCGATGCCGCAAGAGGAAGGAAAAATAACGCCGCCGCATACGTTTCAATGTACCGTTAATCCGGTAACAAGCAAAGAATTCAGAATGCAACTGGAACCAGCGGCTAAAAGTTCCAAGAAGGTGATGATTGTCGGCGGCGGTCCTGGTGGAATGTATGCGGCTATTACTGCGGCTGAGCGCGGCCATAAGGTTACTTTGTTCGAAAAAACCAACTCGTTGGGCGGAGCTTTGAAATTTACTGACTATGACCGATATAAGGATGATCTAAGACGGTATAAGGATTCACTCATTACTAGAATTAATAAACTAAATATAACTGTTAAGTTAAATACTGAGGTTACTACCAATTTAGTGGAGCAGGAAAATCCGGATGCGTTGATTGTTGCTGTGGGTTCCAGCCCAATCGTTCCCAATGTTTCGGGAATAGCCGGTTCAAATGTAATGCAGGCCCTTGATGTATATTGGAATCCGGAAAGGGTTGGTGCTAAGGTAGTAATGATTGGCGGTGGTCTGGTAGGCTGTGAGACCGGACTGCATCTGGCGGCGCTTGGTAAATCGGTTACGGTAGTAGAAATGATGGACAAACTAGCTCCCGATGCTACCGAAAGTCACCGAATTGCTTTATTTGATACTATGGATGGTAAAATTACCGCTAAGACTGAAACAAAATGTATCGCGATAACTTCTTCCGGCATTACCGTTGTCAATAAAGCCGGAGTAGAAGAAGTTATCACGGCAGATACAATCGTTTACGCTGTTGGTATGCGCGCTCATTCGAATATGGCCTTTGAGTTGTGTAAAGCAGCGCCAAAACAGTATTTCTTTATCGGTGACTGCGTAAGTCCTCGTAAAGTTAAGCAGGCCGTACATGAAGGTTTCCATGCCGCAATGGATGTTTTCTAATTAAATAGTATATATGTTCTTAAAGAGCACAACTGGCTTCGCGACGTTTGTTTCGAAGCCAGTTGTGCTTTACGTTTGCCAAAATAATTTTAGTAAAAGTAAACAATAATTAAATAATATTACATTCCTTTATTTGGTTAGTATTAATAACTTGATAAGTTATTAATAGTTCATTTTGCTTGTGATTGTGCATATATTCCTACCATGGGAATTTTTGCTTTTGTGCCAAATTTTATAGGCATAAGCAAAAATAAAAAATGCACGCAAATAAATCACAAAGCGAGGTCATGTCGATGAGTATTAAGAAAAAAATTCTAGGTGTGACAGTTGGCATGGTTACTGTCCTGTCTATCTTCGTCCCGCTTACTCAGGAAACTGCTAATAAGTTAATAGCAAAAGCCGATGTTTGGCAGAATTCTGTAAGAAGCGACAGCACAGATACCGGTAGCAGGCAGGTTATTGTTGGCGGGACAGTGTTTGCCGCACCGCATGGGCCAGGACCGGGACCTGATGGGCACCCCCGCTACATTCCGAATGTTCCCGAAGGAGATATTTTCTGTGTTCCTTACATTGATACAACCCACATCTTTGACGGTGTCTTTGCCGCCCAAGATGGTTGGGTTTATCTTGAGCGAAGTGATTTCAAGAAAGATCCACAAAAAATGGTGGATGCCATCAACGATGCGGCCTGTGAAACTGCTGTTGGGAAAAAGAAAATTGAAATCTGCATGGGAGTTTTGGGTAGAGAAAGCTCCGACGCACAAAGCACCGAAGCAAAGGCTAAATTTTGGGTGGTGAATGTCTATAGCGAGGGTGAGACAACCGGTGTTGCAATAGATGAAAAATTCTATTCCAAGTCGGAATTGCAAGAAAAAGCCCAGCGCATTAGATTGAATATGGTCACTGACAAGATGAACTCTCAGTTCTGGAGACGGTTTAGTGAAGAAGTAGATATGGGGATTAAGCTAATTGATCAGTTTTACGACAAAAAAATGTGGAATAAGGTTGGACAGAGAGCTGGCGAAGAGCTAATTAACCGCGGAACGGGCAGCATTATGGACCATATTTTTGGCGGTCCTCGTTTTTAATACTTAAAGTACATGCCACTTGCTGACATAAGAAGTGGCATGTACTTTTGTTGAACCTAGTGGATGAGTAGGAGGTATATTGTCTGTTAAAATAGACGCCCCCGGCAAAACCCATGTTTGTATTGACAGGACAATTGTAAAATGGTACTATTTGTTCTAATAGAATATTTTAAATGCAATGAGCAGAAACATACTTCCTAAACGGCAAAGACGGCTGAGTAATCAGCAAGTGAAGTGGTAACGCGGAGGACTATCCTTCGTCTTCAACACAAATAGGTGGAGGAGACGAAGGATTTTTTAATTTTACCTAAGACCATGGAAAAGCATCGCCAGGTCTTTCCCAAAAAGAGCCGCAGTTGCCATGAGCACGATATGGAAGTGCAGGCTCAGGATAAAATCAGTATAAAAGAAAGGGGAAATAATTTTATTATGAATGGCTTAACGCTGCTGTGTATTGCATTAATTGTTTGTGCCAGTGGTTATTTCATCTACGGTCGTTGGTTGACTAAGGTCTGGGGTATTGATCCCGAGGCTAAAACACCGGCATATCGTTTTGAAGACGGTAATGACTATGTGCCTTCGTCTAAGTTCACGGTATTTGCTCATCAATTTTCCTCTATTACCGGTGCGGGCCCGGTTACGGGGCCGATTATTGCCGCAATGTTTGGCTGGGCACCAGTCATGCTCTGGTTGATGATTGGCGGGATTTTCTTTGGTGCTGTTCAGGATTTTTCCGCTTTGTATGCTTCCGTTAAAAATGAAGGTAAGTCTATAGGGATGTTGATTGAAAGATATATTGGCAAAACCGGAAAGCAGATGTTCTTGTTGTTTTCCTGGCTGTTTACCCTACTGATAATAGCGGCGTTTGCCGACATCGTTGCTAGTACCTTCAACGGCTTTGATGCTAAGGGTCTGCAGGCTACACCAAATGCTGCGGCAGCTTCTATTTCAATGCTATATATTGTTGTTGCTATCTGTTTTGGACTTTTTCTAAAAAAATATCCGCTGTCAGAAAAACCAAAACTAGTAATCGGTATTATACTAATTCTTGGTATGTTGGCAGTAGGTATCGCATATCCGCTTTATTTTGATAAGTCAACCTGGATTTATGTTATCTTTGCTTATATATTTATGGCGGCGGTTATGCCGATGTGGCTGCTGATGGAACCTCGTGACTATTTGAGTTCCTTCTTACTGCTGGGGATGATTGTGAGCGGCGTGATCGGTGTTATCTTTACCAATCCAACTATCGAACTTCCCGCCTTCGTTGGCTTTGAAGTAAGTGGTAAGCCTCTGTTTCCGATACTTTTTATAACCATTGCCTGTGGCGCAGTTTCCGGCTTTCATAGCTTGGTCTCTTCCGGGACTTCTTCCAAAACAATTACTAATGAAAAAGATATGTTGTTTGTTGGCTATGGCTCGATGATGATTGAGTCTATTCTGGCAGTTGTTGCGTTGATTGTTGTTGGCGCTGCCGCTACCGGCGGTGTGATGCCCAAAGGTACGCCGTTTCAAATATTTTCAGCTTCTGTTGGAAATTTCCTGTCAATGTTCGGTCTGCCACGTCATATAGCTACTTGTGTTATCACGATGTGCGTATCGGCACTGGCATTGACTACCCTGGATTCCGTTGGCCGTATTGGACGAATGTGTTTCCAGGAGTTATTTACAAGTGTTACGACTGATCCGCTGAAGATGTCACTATGGCAGCGGGTATTGACGAATAAATACGTTGCTACAATTATCACGTTATTCTGTGGCTATTTGCTTTGCTTGGGTGGTTATATGAATGTTTGGCCGTTATTTGGGGCAGCCAATCAATTATGTGCGGCGCTAGTGTTAATCGCATTGGCTGTTTTCCTGAAAGTCACTGGACGCAAAGGGAAGATGCTCTATATACCGATGTGCTTTATGCTTGTCGCTACCTTGCTTGCTTTGCTGATGTCAATCTACGGCATCGTCAAAAAAATATTCTTTGTTGGTGGTTTTGCCTTTTTGACAGATGGCTTGCAGTTAATCGTGGCCATTGCCTTGATTATTTTGGCACTATTGATTGTCTATCATAGTGTTGGCAGATTATTTGCTTCTTCTACCAGTGTACCAAGTCAGGCTAAAAACATATAAAAGATGAACAATTACCCAAGGAAAACTAACTGATAATACTACGTTAAAAAGATGTATACTATAAAAGTTAAAGAAGCATCAGCCTTTTTCGATATAAGAGGTTGGTGCTTCTTTTAAGTTCTGTTATGATGAAAGGAGAAGCTAAAACTAAGAAATTAATATAGTGGAGAGGAAACCGAATATGCCGATTACATTAGACGATAAACTGGTTGTTGCTATATCCTCACGGGCGTTGTTTGATTTAGATGAGAGCAATGAAGTCTTTGAAAGCAAGGGCTTAAACCAATACACAAAATATCAGTTGGAACATGAGGACGAACAATTACGCCCCGGCGTGGCATTTCCTTTGATAAAACGACTATTGGCTTTGCGCTATCCAGAAACTGAAGAAAGTGCTGTGGAGATAATATTGGTATCTAAAAATGATCCCAATACCGGTCTTAGGGTATTTAACTCCATCGAACGGTATGGGCTGAATATTACCAGGGCGGCCTTCACTAATGGGAGATCGCCGTATCCATATCTGAGTACCTTTAAAACCGATTTGTTTTTGTCGGCAAATCCGGAAGATGTAAGGCTGGCTTTGGCACAAGGCCATGCTAGCGCAACAATTTACACCGGATTACAAATTAAAGATGATGAAACAAACGAAATACGAATTGCTTTTGACGGGGATGCCGTATTATTTAGCGATGAAGCAGAAAAAGTGTTTCAAGAGCAGGGGCTTGAAGCTTTTCAACGCTATGAAGTGGAGAAAAGTGATATTCCGTTGCCGCCGGGACCGTTTAAAGCTTTTCTTGAAGCTGTAAACAAGGTTCAAGACTGGTATCGGGAAATGCCGGATAAGCCAATAAGGACAGCGCTAGTAACAGCAAGAAGTGCGCCAACGCACAAGCGGGCGATAAAGACGTTACGATCATGGGGAATAAATGTAGATGAGGCATTTTTCCTAGGCGGAATGGATAAAGCACCTTTCTTGGAAAAATTCCGGCCACATATCTTTTTTGATGATCAGCAAGCTTATTGCCAAAATGCCGCCAATCTTGTACCGACGGGACATGTGCCTGGGGGAATAAAAAATATTACCCTAAGGCAGGGTATGTAAACAACAGGAAATGAACCAAATTTAGGCTGAAATGTACTAATATGCTGGACTCAATTTGCTTTGTTTTCTGAAAGAACCAGCCGTAGCCCAAGCCGGCAATGGTTCCCCAGATACTATAGGCTATCCCGCCGGCATAGTGAGCAAAGCCAAACAGCAGGGAAGCAATAACTAAGGCAAGCAAATTGCCCCACTTAAAGTTTATAAAAACCACCGCAAGGTTTTTTTGGATAAAGCCGCGGAAAATCGCTTCTTCGGCCACACAGACAAAGAGCAAGTTGGTTATTAGCCAAATCGGCAAGCATGCTGGCAGTTTGGGATCAAAATGAACTTCGCCGGCAAGCCGGGCAAGAAGAACAAGGATAAAAATAAATTTTATGGCCATGGGGATGGTTTGCTTACAGACAGCAAGCCATTCTGTTTTTTTTGTCAGTAATGGTTGCGTTAACCCCAGAATAAATAGCCCGACTATGGTCTTGTCATAATTAAGATACAGTGTAAATGGGATTCCATCTTGGCTAATAGCTACATTGGATAATACTTTCAGATTATGAAAGTAAGGAAATAAGTGGGCCCCTAAGCCACAAGACAAAAGGAGAATTACGATACTGGCAATTACTCGCCATACCAAAGGTGCGTTCTTTTGTTTGAAATAATGCAAGGCATACGCTAAAGTAAAAATTGGAAATACAGCATACATGTCAAGCTGCTTACTCACTAAGCCGAAAATACACGCCAGGGCAAAGGTTATAATCCATAGGGGGATTTTGGGTTTATAAGGTATCCAGAGAAAGACAACAGCCATAAACAAAAAACAATAGCAACAAGTTGTTAATCCCGGTAACAGCTCTGTGTCTATAATAGCGCACCTCCTCAATTACTATAAAAGCCTGACAAATGTCAGGCGTAGTGTACTAGGAAAATATCAGGAAATTTATGCGATTTTACCACCGCTATTATAACACAGAAATCAATAGTTGGTACACTAATTTGCTAGCACTCTGTTTTTTGGTTATACGTTAACAGCGTAATAGCTAAATAAGTAAGGCGCTCCTCTCTTTATACCGGGTGATTAAAAACTCCGAATGAACGTTAATAATACCGTTAATAGCCTGCAGTTTGTGGATATAGCGCTCCGCATGCGCTTGATCGTCTAGCAAAGCGTGAACATGTAAGTGCGGGCGACCGCTCATTTGATACACGTTGGTAATTTCATCTGCTTCGAGAAGTTCGTTGGCAACTGCGTCCAGCTTAGACCACTCAACTTCGATATCAAAATATATTGATAGTAGCTTTCCGGCTTTCAAGGGGTTTATCACTACGGTAAATCGCTCAATAATGCCTCGGGCTACTAATTGATGAATCCTTTCACGGACTGCCGCACGGGTTAGATTAACCAAACGTCCCAGATCGGCATTACTCAAACGGCCATTCTCAGATAAGTATTTCAATATTTTGGTGTCAACTTCATCGACGTTCTTTAACTGCATGCCTAAAGGTCTCCTTTTATCACATTTATCTATCCATTGTAAAAAAAGATAATTTAATATTGATTCATTGTATATTTTATTTTATACTTATGGTATTGGATTTTCAATATATTAATGTAATCGAAATATAATAATTGGCTCAAGAATATTCCAATCAGCCATATTTTGAGGTGTAACATATGACAATTCTTGCAATTAAAATTCTACTTATTTCCATTTTCGCCGGCGGACTTGGTTCCATTCTGGGGCTTGGTGGAGGAATCATTGTCACCCCGGCGCTAACCTTGTTGTTTGGAATTGATATTCAACATGCTATCGGTGCCAGTTTGATTTCGGTTATCGCCACTTCCAGTGGTGCGGCTATTGCCTATCTTCGCGACCGCATAACCAATATTCGCGTTGGTATGTTTTTAGAAATTGCTACTACGGTTGGTGCAATTACCGGAGCAATTATTAGCGGACTTATCCCACCTAGTTTATTATACATAATTTTTGGGGTGCTTTTACTTTATTCTGCCCTTGCTATGATCAAAAAAGTAAAGCAGGAGGTACCGGGAGAAGTAGTTGCGCACAAACTTGCCCAGGTATTAAAACTACAAGGAAGCTATTATGACAAAACCTTGCAAAAGCAAATTCCTTATAATGTCAGTAATGTATATGGCGGTTTCGGTGTCATGTATGGAGCCGGCGTAATCTCCGGACTTTTGGGAATTGGCAGTGGCAGTTTTAAGGTTATGGCGATGGATGTCTTTATGAAACTTCCTTTAAAAGTTTCCAGTGCAACCAGCAACTTTATGATGGGCGTTACTGGTGCTGCAAGCGCAGGTATTTACTTGTTTCGCGGTGACATCCATCCTGCTACGGCAGCTCCAGTGGCTCTTGGCGTATTGATTGGCTCCACAATCGGCGCGCGAATTATGCAGCGGTTAAAGAGTAAAACAATCCGCAAATTATTTATTCCGGTATTGATTTATGTAGCATTAGAAATGATAGTTCAAGGCTTAGGGGTGAAATTTTAATGCAAATGGAATGTAAAAAGGACAACGATCTTTATGATATTGAAACTTTTGTGGGCCGTTCCCTTCAGCTTGGGGTTGTGATAAGCGCTACCGTTATTGTCGTCGGGATGATCCTTTTTATTGCCAGCGGTGAAGGCGGATTTCCTGGGGACACCTATCCCACGAGTTTCTCCACGATTTGGCAAGGTGTTCTTGCTTTAAAGCCCTACGCTATTATCTTATTAGGATTAATTCTCCTTATATGTACACCAATTTTTCGCGTAGGCATATCTATCCTAGTTTTCTTTAAGGAAAAAGATTGGTTGTATGTAGGTATCTCTTTCATAGTTTTTATAATTTTAATTAGCAGCTTTATTTTTGGCAAATAACCTGGAATGTGTATAAAAACAGCTTTTAAGCCGTAACGCTTAAAAGCTGTTTTTTAGTTACAAAGTTAATGCTGTTACTGTATCGAGTTCCTTTATGAATAACGGAATAGATGGATTATCGTAATCTTTTCGCCAAGCAACAATGGAGTAAGCCAAATCTCCGTCTCCTTCAAGTTCGATAAATTTTAGATTGGGATTTATATAGGCATTAAAAAAATAATGAGGGAGTAATGCCACCCCGACCCCCGCTTCAATCATTAATAGGACAGTTTCGGGATCTCGGTGTTGACTAATGATTTTTGGGGTGAAATGTCCTTTAGTTATACAAAAATCCAGCATACGCTCGAAAGCGCCGTGATATTCCTGGGCATCAATAGTGACAAACGATTCATGGGCTAAAGACGAGAGATTAATAGCTGACTCGTTAGCTAATGAATGTTCACGGTGTAAGACAATACAAATTTGGTCACTGCAGATTGTTTTCCATTCAAAATCAGGTATTTGCTGCAGCTTGTATGACTCGGTAAACGCTATATCCAATAAACCAAGTTTTAGGCTGGAATTAATTGTCTCGGTGCTATTTTGTGTAAATGTTAAGTCAATATTTGGGTAGTTATGGCGAAAATTTCGGATTAGTTCAGGAAGAAACCGTTTTTCATTTGGTCCGAGAAAACCTACTTTTAAACTTCCGACAAAGCCAGAAGCGGCATGCTGTGTTTTGCGAATGGCTTCTTGGGTAATAGAAACCATAAGTTTTGCTTCGCGCAAAAATACACTTCCAGCCGGTGTGAGTTGAACTGACCGGTTATTGCGAATAAATAATTGGACAGCTAATTGTTTTTCTAGCGCCATAATTTGTTGGCTCATAGCAGTTTGGGCAATAAAATGCTCTTTGGCGGCTTTAGTAAAATTAAGATGCTCAGCAACTGAAATGAAATACTGAATTTGGCGAATATCCATGATGAACTCCTTAGAAAACCAGCTTTATCTTGTATATTGTTATTATATATCGCTGGCGAATTGTTGGCATTAATAAGTTTTTCTTCTCATTCCACTTAATTTATATGTTATACATTGGCTCGTTACTAGAGTATCATACAAATTGTGATTTTTGTAACTATGTTTTATCGATTAAAAGATAAAACATAGAAAACCAACGCTAATGTTTTTTGGCATGGATATGTCAGAAGTTTATAAGAAAAAAAGTGGTGAAATTTAATTAAATAAATAATGGAGGGAAATTATGAAAATTTTAGCAGTTACCGCAGGAAGAAAAAATGGAAATGGTGAAATTTTAACCAAGGCAGCATTGATGAGAGCTGAAGAACTTGGGGCAGAGGTTAAGCTGATTAATCTCCATGATTACAACATTAAACCATGTTCGGGGTGTGAATATTGTACAGTTAAGTTTACGCAAAAAGGTGAGGCTCCTGAATGCGCATATAAGAATATCGACGATATGGATTTGATTATGCGTGAATGGCTGGAGGCCGATGGAATTATCGTAACGGTTCCTGCCTATTCCTTTATGCCGGCTGGGATTTATCGGGTATTTACTGATCGCTTTTTAGCTTATGAGCCAAATTTTCATAAACAAGTAGGTAATTCTGCTTACTTTCGTCATCGTGTGGGGGGCATTATCGGTAATGGTGGATCTACCCGCAGCTGGATGTCATTGACTTTGGAAAGTATTAACATCACCTTGTTATCACAAGATATTAAAGTAGTGGATCAAGTTCTGGTAACTCGCGCTCCAAGACCGGGACAAATTCTGCTTGATGAAGCGGCGCTTGTTAGGGCAGCTAAGTTGGGGGAAAACGTGGTAAAAGGAATTGAAAATTATAATGAAGTAACTTTTCTCGGTGATGAAAAATTAGGTTGGTGTCCGGTATGTCATTCAAATATTTTATCTTTAGGAGAACCTCATTGGAACGAAGGCGGCTTTACCATTGAATGTCCGATTTGCCATTGCGGCGGCGATTTAGTCAAAGATGAAACTGGAAAATGGAAGTTTGTTATTGCTGAAGACGGTTATAGAAAATCGATGTTAGATGGCCGGGGCGCCAAAGATCATTTCTTTGAAATACAAGATACGATGAAAAAATACTTTACTGATATGGACATAATTGAAGAAAAACGTAGAAAATACTCGGAATACAAGCCGTCAACAATTGCAAAAAATAAGTAGGCATAAAGCAACTTAGATAATAACAAAAAACCGCTATTAGAGCGGTTTTTTTCATTGTAAGCTCCCTCCTTGTCTACCGTACTTTTCCTTAGAAAAAGTTCACAATTATT
The DNA here is from genome assembly GCA_017889625.1 of Bacillota bacterium. Classification (GTDB taxonomy): domain Bacteria; phylum Bacillota; class Negativicutes; order Sporomusales; family CTSoil-080; genus CTSoil-081. The sequence goes on from JAGGAD010000008.1 coordinate 12,979, forward strand.
TTTAATAAGAAAATCTTTACAATGTTATATAACGTTGTTATACTAAAAATATAACAACGTTATATAGAGTGTAAGCTGACTTTTTTACCCGGCGATTTGTTAAAAACAGAGGAGGTTTATTATGAAGATTGTTGTTCTCAACGGGAGTCCTAAGGGCGAGACTAGCGTCACGATGCAGTATGTTGCTTTCATTCAAAAAAAATTTCCCCAGCATGAATTAAAAATAGTCAACATAGTTCCGCAAATTCGTCAGCTAGCAAGTGGTGGGCAGGCCTTCGATGAAGTAATTGAAACGATAAAAAGCGCTGACGGTATCCTGTGGGCTTTTCCTTTGTATGTGTTTTTGGTTCATTCTAACTATAAGCGATTCATCGAGCTGATATTCGAGCGTGAGGCAAAAGCTGCATTCCAAGGTAAGCATACCGCGCTGCTGACAACGTCAATTCACTTTTATGATCATACAGCTCACAATTATATGCATGGTATTTGCGATGATCTGGATATGAAGGTTTATGCTTCTTATTCAGCTGAAATGCGTGATTTATTTAAAGAAAAAGAAAGAGAAAATTTGCTTCAATTTTTTAATGGCTTCTTTGATGCAATCGATAGGGATGCCTCCGCAAGTAAGCTGTATTTGCCGCTTATAGTAAATGGTTCAGAATATACTCCAGGAACGGCTCAAGTAGCTTTTGATACCGAAGGTCAAAAAGTAGTGCTTGTAACAGATGCTGAGGAGCAGCATACGAATTTAAATAAGATGATTGAAAAATTTGTTTCACATTTCGATGTGAATGTAGAAATAGTCAATTTGCACAACATTGATATTAAAGGCGGCTGTCTCGGCTGCATTCGCTGTGGGTATGATAATACTTGCATATATAGTGGAAAAGATGGATTTATTGATTTTTATAATAGTAAATTAAGAAGTGCTGACATCTTAGTTTTTGCGGGGGCGATTCGTGATCGATATCTATCTTCATTATGGAAGACGTTTTTCGACCGGGGATTTTTCAATACTCACATACCTGCCCTAGCAGGAAAGCAAATGGCCTTTTTGATTAGCGGCCCCTTGGGGCAACTGCCTAATCTCAGACAGATTTTTGAAGCTTATACGGAATGGCAGCGGACTAATCTGGTGGGGATAGTGACGGATGAGGCTGGTGATTCTAAGGCGTTGGATCAAGCGCTACAAGAATTGGCTAGGCGAAGTATAGCATATGGAAAGAGTAACTATATTAAACCGGCTACTTTCCTAGGCGTGGGCGGCGTTAAGATTTTTCGGGATGAAATATGGGGACATCTACGGTTTCCATTTGTGGCGGATCATAAATTTTATAAGAGCAATGGAGTATATGACTTTCCGCAGAATAATTATGGTAAGAGGCTACGTAATTTTTTAGTTGGTTGGGTAATTAAATTACCAGTAGTCCGGAAAAAGGTTTATAGCAATTTAATGATAACTAAAATGATTGAGCCTTATAAAAAATTACTTAGTAAGCTATGAGGATTCTGATGGAGGAATTATGACAGATAACATTGAGCAAACAAATACGCGGGCAGTGATTCTGGAACAAGCCCGCCAGCTTTTTTTGTCATTGGGGTATAATAAAACAACAATGCGGATGATTGCAGATGCTGCGGGAATTTCGACTGGGCCCTTGTATTTTTACTTTAATAGTAAAGCAGAGGTGTTTTTTTATATTTGTAGTGAGGCTTTTGATCGTCTAATTGATGATTTTCGCCAAGCTGCTGAAAATGATGGTCATGCAGGAGTACGCCTGCGCGATATTTATTACGCCTATAAATCTTTTTATTATCGAGAACCGCAGCTCTTTGAAATTATGCATTTAGCAACTAATCCGATGAATGGCATTGGTCTTCCGCAACCATTAGAAGAGACGCTAAACCGGAAATCTGAAGATATGGTTAAAGTTATGGAGAAGGTAATTCAAGAGGGAATTTCCCGTCAGGAAATACGGCCTGTTGACCCGTGTCGATTGGCATTATATCTATACTCTGTTGCAGAAGGCGTTTTTCTCTCTAACAGCAGAGGGATTTTACAGCAGTGCGATATTAGTCTTGACGAAATGATTGATACGGCAATTGATTTAGTCGGATTAGGAATGATTGGTCTTCGAGAAAATATCTGTTAATGATTTTAAGACAAAGTCTTTGTTTATGTAATGGCGAATGTTGAAACTTATGTTTGCAGATACTAATTTTAGATTTACCGATTTATATCAAACGTTATAACAGGAGCTAGTATGCAAATCATTATAACCAATCCGGCATGGGGGCTTGTGACGGTAATTTGTGTGTTTGTTATTTTGATAATTTTAATACTTTTAATTAAGCCTATTTTAAGGTATAGCATTAAAAAAATAACTAATCATGCGTTAGAGATATTATTGACTGATAAGTATACGCAGAACCTGGCGGAGTTTTTGCCTTCGCTGAAGCGGTTTTCGGTTTTAAATGCAATAGAATTAAGTCTGCGTACAGAAGAAGGACAGGTAATTACAAGGCCGTTAGGTTCGCCAAAACATTTTCTCGGTTATGAAAATTTGATGTTTTCGCCCACGCAAATGACTAAACTGCCCTTAACTGAAGGTACTCCGGTAAATATGAGCGTAACCATCGGGCCAACGGCGGAAAAGCCTCTTACAATAAGTATGCCCTTAATGATTAGCGCCATGGGTTATGGTTTGGCTCTTAGTGAAGAAGCTAAGCGAGCTCTGGCAAGAGCTGCAAAAAAACTTCAAACAGTAACTAATTCTGGTGAAGGACCGTATTTGCCGGAAGAACGGGAAGAAGCCGATAAATATGTTTTGCAGATTTGTCGCTGGTCGTGGGGAGAAAGAACGAATGAGCAGATAGCAGCTGCGGATATGTTAGAAGTTCAGATGGGCCAGGGGGCAGACATAGGAACCGCCAGGATTAAAGCGAAAGAACTTCAAGGTAGAGCGCAGGAACTTGCCGGAATAATTCCTGGTCAGTCGCCGGCATCTTTACCTGCACCGCCGGGAGTTCAAAAACCTGAGGATTGGCCTGCGTTTATGAAAGATCTTCGTAAAAAAGCAAACGGTATTCCGATAGCTTTAAAATTGATGGCAACTGATCATTTGGAGGAAGATCTATCGATAGCGGTAGATTTGGGGGTTGATGTTGTTGTTATTGATGGGGCTGGTGGAGGCTCTCATGCATCTACGCCAATTAAGCAGGATGATTTCGGGATTCCGAGTTTATATGCTTTAATTAGGGCTAAACGATTTTTAGCTAATAGACCGATTAGTCTAATCATTGCGGGGGGGCATTTTACGCCGGGCCAGTGTCTGAAAGCATTGGCGCTAGGGGCGGATGCCATTTATCTTGGAACTTTGCCGCTCTTTGCCTTGGCGCATAATCAGTCGGCAAAAGTCACGCCGTGGGAACCGCTTACAACTCTTGTATATTATGATTCTCCAACTAAAACGCAGCTTAACATCGAGCAGGCTGCTGACAACGTGGTGAAACTGTTTACCTCGATGGTATTAGAAATGCAGGAAGCTATGCTTGCATTGGGAAAGACCACTTTGAAACAGCTTACGCCTGAAGATCTGGTTGCATTGGATACAGAAACATCATGTATTACGGGCGTAAAGCTAGCGTTTGGGAAGCGGCAGATATCTGAAAAACCTGAAAACCGTATTAGTGATAAAGTGGTTTCGGACTTTATTATTGACAAACAGCCAATGAATTTTAAAGCTATGCGGCTAAAAAAAACTAAAAAGTTGATTGTAAAAAAACTATAGGAAATACGACAGCTATGAGTAAGATGGTTTTATTCTTACTCATAGCTGTTTTTTATATTTCAGTTAATAAGTTAAGGCAGGTATAATAAAAATTAGATTATTGCAAATGTTATTATTTTATTGCAATTTTCGTTTTAAGCCAATAAAAATTGGTTTTTATTCAGAAAATATGTTTGATATTTCGTTAAGGTTTGGCAGTTTAAAAATCAATTGAGGCTTATTGATAAAATGGAGGTTTTTATGAAAGTAGCATTGTATGAGGGCGTCAGGTCAATAAAAATTGAAGAAAGGCCAAAACCTACGGCCGGCCCGGGCGAGGTTGTCGTTAAGGTCAAGTATTGCGGAATTTGTGGTACTGATACGCATGCTTATATGCATGAAGGCTTGATGACTCCGGGAACTGTATTTGGTCATGAAACGGTGGGGATAGTTGAAGAGATTGGCAGCGGCGTTGAAGGTTTTGCGGTTGGTGAAAGGGTAGCGGTTGGTGCGCCGGGGTCATGCCCGGAAGGTTGTTATTTTTGCCGGAGTGGCAGGTCAACGTTGTGCGTGAATGGGTTTGCCCGGACGTTGGGCATTGGTCCGGGTACGCAAGGTGCCTATGCCGAGTATGTTTTAGCTAAATATCCGAATAGAATGTTAATTAAAATACCAGAAAAGGTTAAATTTGAAGAAGCTGTTTTGTTTGATATTTTTTCAACGGCCTATCATGCTTTTCGTCGGTCAAGTTTTAAGGGCGGACAGAAGGTGGTTGTAGTAGGGGCAGGGGCGATTGGGTTATCAATGGTTCAAATTCTAAAAGCGACAGGGGCCGATTATATTACCGTTCTTGATCTTGACGCTAAAAAGCGAGAGTTTGCACTGAGCATGGGGGCTGACTTAGCGTTAAATCCTATCGAATATCCTGATATAAAAGGTAAGCTGAACGAAGTTTATAACGGACTGGGGCCGGATATTGTATTTGAATGCGCCGGCAATCCTAAGGCGGTAGGAACTGCGGTAGATGTATGCCGTCCTGGCGGAGAGGTTATTTTGATTGGAACAAATCCCGAACCATTATCGACAATAAATGAAATTCAGATTGGTTTATTTGAATTGGATGTAAAAGGCTCGTTTGCCTATAATGAGGATGAAATACGAACTGTTTTGGGCTTTATGGAAAAAGGTAAAATTAATACCAATAAAATGCTTAATAAGATTGTAAAACTTGATGATGTTCAGGCTGCGCTGGAAGAGTTGTCGAAGACGACGGAGCCGGTACGGTATGCAATTAAGCTGTGAGGTTAAATATTATATTTTTGGAGGTATATTATAATGAAGAAATATGTAGATTTATTATTTAAGTCAATGGTTGCGCACGATCCGTTCATATTACCGTTGGCGGATTCCTATGCTGCAACCGAGAATTCTGAGCCGGCTGCATTAGGCGCGATGAGCTGCTGGCGCACGGTAACCGGTCTGAATTGTATTGGGCAATGTATTATTGACAAAGCGGCCGGGCAGATTTTCGTTACCGCAAATCTTGCGGAGGGCGGGATGCCGTCAGTATTTTACGGCAGATTGAAGATTGAAAATGAGACAATTTCTGAGTTGGAACTGTATATTGACAGAGCGCCGGTCGATTCCGGGTTTATCTTTAAGCCGGAAGAAATGAATACACTGCCTAAGGGCTGGACTTCGCCGATTCCGGCGGATGGCAGAGCAACCCGGGAAGAATTGTTGGCAGTTGGCAAGGCCATCTTCGATAACAGCACCGGGGTGGAGTATGAGTCATCGGAAGACTGTATCTTAATGGAGATCGGGGGAATTGTCTATGAAGATCCTGAATATCTTGAAGGCTTAAACTTCGACGGCAAAGGGAATGAATATAGGTCGCAAGAGAAAGTCACCATTCCGGCGGGGTTAGCTCCGGCCCGGCCGACGGACCCCAAAGCCCGCGTTGCGGTTATCGATGAAGAACAAGGTATTGTAGTTAGTTTCGCGGTAGTCCATGGTTATGTTGCGCCTTATGTTGTTACTAAAGAAACCGGATCGTGTTTTGTACCGGCCCAGATGATTGAGATGCATAGAGGGACGTTGAAGCCAGAAATGTTTAAGGGAAGAAAGGTCGCTCAAGAAATGCCGGCATCGGCGACAACGGTTGAAATTCTCCGGTTCCATTCCGGCAAGGTCCAAGGAATGCATCGGTATATCAACCTCCAAGGGCCCGGCGCCAGTACGCCATGGGTGGCTAAATAAGTCGATAGCAACTAAATTTTTGCGGTTGTAATAATTATAGGGATGGCGTTTTTATTTCCTTATTAAAAAGGAAATAAAAACGCCAATCTGTTTCAGTAGTCTGACCTTGAATGGAGGGGGAACATGTCAAAGTTAGCTGGAGTGATTGATACGATTGATATTATAAAAAAGACGTGTCCGGTTGATGTAGTTATTATTGTGGTGAATCGGCAAGGGGTAATTATGGGCATTGCGGCAGCGGGTTTTATGACAAACCAACCCCAGATTGGAGTTGACAGGCTGCCGAAAGAGGCCGCGGTTTACCAGGCGATGGAACAACAAAAAGTTATCACTGAAACGATGGAAATAATTAAGTCCCAGGCCTGCCCCATTGTGGAGGACGATGGAACGGTTAGTGGGGCGATGATTATGTCACAGAGTATGGAAACGCAAAATAGTCTTTATGCTGCGGCTAAAGAGTTGGCATCAGCAACTGAGCAACTGTCAGCGACAACGGAGGAGTTGGGCGGTTCGGCATCACAGTTGGCGGAAGAATTGGCAAAGGTTAAAATTAGTAGTGAGAATGTTCTGACTAATATTAATAAAACGGATGATATTTTAAAATTTGTGAGTGAGGTTGCCGCAAATTCTAATTTGCTTGGGCTTAATGCTGCCATTGAAGCGGCTCGAGCCGGAGAGCAGGGCCGGGGGTTTGCGGTTGTTGCGGAAGAAATTCGCAAAATGGCGGTGAATAGCGCTCAGTCAGTTAATGAAATCAAACATATTTTGCAAACCACGCACAGTGAAACGGTGACGGTTGTCCGAACGATTGTCAATACATCGGAGTTTGGTGAGCGTCAGGCGGCTACTACGGAGGAAATTGCCGCAACGGTCCAGGCATTAGCGGAAGCGGCCGGGAAGGTTGAACAAATTGCCGGAAAGTTATAGTTGTTGGTGACTTATGGAGGATGTAATCGTGGATAAGGCTAAATTACTTGGTGAGAGCAGAATTACTTCCTTGCTGTGGCGGTTTTCGGTACCGGCTATTGTTGGCAATTTAGTTAATGCTCTATATAATGTGGTTGATAGTATTTTTGTGGGGCAGGGTGTGGGAGAGATCGGTCTTACGGCGGTAACGATTGCTTTTCCATTGATGTTAATATTAATTGCAATAGGGATGTTTGTTGCGGCGGGAACGTCTGCTTTGGTATCCATGCGACTTGGTGAACAAAAGCTTGAGGAAGCGGAATTTATTTTAGGCAATGCTTTGACCATGATTATCGTACTTATTACGGTATCGACAAGTCTGGCCTTATGGTTTCTTGATCCGTTGCTAATAACTTTTGGGGCGACACCTGATGTTTTGCCATATGCGCACGACTTTATGAGTATCATTCTGTGGGGAAGCGCATTTTTGCATATTGCGTTTGGCTTAAATAATGTTATCCAGGCGCAGGGGGATCCGGGAACTGCGTTAAAAACGATGTTGATATCGGCGCTAATTAATATTATTCTTAATCCTTTATTTATTTTTGGTATGCATTTAGGGGTTAAGGGATCGGCGCTAGCAACGGTCATTTCTCAGGCGGTGGCAGCAATTTGGGTACTAGCTTATTTCATTAAGGGGCGTGGTTCGTTAAAGTTGCGAGTAAAGTGTCTGGCCTTACGTAAAGCTATTGTGGTTGATATTTCTAAAATTGGTGTGTCGGTTTTTCTTATGCAAATTAGCAATAGTGTAGTAATGGTTTTAATCAATAATAGTTTGGTTGTCTACGGTGGTGAACTTGCGGTGGCGGCTTATGGCATTATAAATAGGATGGTTATGTTGCTCATGATGCCGGTTATGGGGATTGTTCAGAGTGCTCAACCGATAATTGGTTATAATTATGGTGCTAGGTATTATGGACGGGTAATTCAGACTATTAGAATAGCGCTGGCTGTAGCTACGATGTTATGTATCGGCGGATTTATTGTAGTGCAGGTTTTTGCAACGGAAATTGTTTGCTTATTCAACGGTGGTCCTGAACTGGTAAAAATCGGCTCAAGAGGGCTAAAAATATTTTTGTTGATGTTGCCGTTAATCAGTCTGCCGATGGTTGGGGGAACTTATTTTCAAGCGGTCGGTAAAGCAAGTTATTCAATTGTTTTAAATTTGCTTCGGCAAGTTCTGCTGCTCATACCACTGGTCATATTTTTGCCGCCAATGTTTGGTTTAGTAGGAATTTGGGCCGCAGCACCAATTTCAGATGTTACTGCTACTGGGTTAACTATATTGCTGCTATTTAAGGAACTGAAAAAGTTAAAAGCCGATAAACGGGGCTGGGGGCAGACTGCGGCTGAAACGGATTAATTGAAGTTATAGTTGTAGGCTTTTATATTGTTAATCAAACACGAAAAATCTAGATGGTACCTCGGTCACATTGGTGACCGGGGATTTTATGTTTTTTGGGGTGAATAGTATAACGTAAAACAGCTATTTGTCTTATGGTGGACAAATAGCTGTTTTACGTTAAAAGTTTAGCCGGTTTCTTGGGGAGCAAGTAAGTCGCAGGGCGGTTGGCTTTTGATCATGTTTAAAAATAAGGGGATTATGGGGTTGGAATTGTTTGTTCGCCATACGGCTATTAATGATGTTACTCGGTCATAGTCCTCTTCCAGATCAATGAAGCGAATGGCAGGGCTGGCTTGGTTTTTGTAACAGCTAGGGAGTACGGTAATTCCTAGCTTTGCTTCAACTAATACTAACAGTGTTTCCGCTGAACTGGCTTGAGCTACGATTTTTGGTGAGACCCCGGTGTTATTGCAATCGTTTACTATTGATTCAAAGCCAGATGGATTGCTTTTTTGATCAAAGAAGACAAAAGGCTCATTTGCTAAATCGGAGCGGTGAATTGTTGCTTTTTTAGCCAGGGGATGATCGCAAGGGACTACGGCGCATAAGGGGTCAGCGAAAGCGACGCAGATATTTTCCCAAGAAAACTTTGGATCGATATTTAGGGCGTGTGAAAACTGAAACAGTATATCTACTTTTCCATTATGTAATAAATCCTGGAGGTTGTTTGTATTGTTAACTAACTTCAGGTTGATGTTGGGATAGGCAAAGAGAAAATTCCGCAGCCAATGAGGAAAGTAGTCTTTTCCAACAAGACCGTAGAAGCCTAGCGTTAAATTGCCTTGGGCATTGGCATTGGCCAAAAGGGTAGTGTTTACGGCGTTTTCTAATTTTGTAACAATAGTTTTAACTTCGTTATAAAATACTTCGCCGGCATTGGTCAACTTAACGGTGCGTTTATTGCGGTAAAAAAGCGGTATTCCCAATTCTTTTTCTAAGGCAATAATTTGGTGACTTATTGCGGTTTGAGCAATGTAATGATGTTGGGCTGCTTTTGTAAAATTCAGATATTCGGCGACAGAAATAAAATATTCCAGTTGTTTAAGATTCACGATATGAACCCTCCCATTTTCATTAGGCCACAAAATCCTAATTCTTATATGCGGTAAAATTTTAATTCTTATATGGTTAAATAAAAATTAAAATTGCATCAACATGAAATAGTTTAGCGTATGGTTCATTTAGAGGATTTTTTAGGGGAAAAAACTTAGTGTTTTATTACAAGTTTTTAAATAAATGTAAAAAAATAATCACTACTTTTGACATTATACACCTAATCAAAAAAATAAGGAATAGGGCCTGGGATGAGTGCTTTATGATAAAAATTTGAAAACAAAGCGGATAAGTAAGAACTTTTTGTGCTTACTCATAGCCGGTTTATATATTTCACTTCTAAATTGGCTGTCTATATAATTAATTTAGAACATTACAAAGATTAACTGTTTTTGCAATGTTTTTAAAATTACTTTAATTACGCACGATCCGTCCATATTATCGCTGGCGGCTTCCGATACCGCCACCGGTAATTTTGAGTCTGGCTAGTTAGGAGTGATGAGCTACTGGCGTATAGTAATCGGCCTGAATTATAGCTACCAATCCATTATCGACAAATTGGCCGGGCAGGTTATGGTTATAGCGAATGTTGCGGAGGGCTGCCGTCGGTATTTCGGAAGAGTGAAAATTGAAAATTCATCGAGATCGGGGGAATTGGCTATTAGCAAAAATATTCCCGTGCGGCAATGATTATGGAGTTACTTGTAGTGGTTTTAAAAGTGAGTTCAATTTTGTTGGAATAAGAAGAGTAGTACTGCTATCATTGTTATAATTAGAATACTAACAAGAATTGGCAAAAATCTGTATATTCTGCATTAATTTTTAGCAGATAGCTTCAATAGCGTTAAAGAGCTAGATATTTTAGTAGCAAAACTTATTATAGGAGGTAAATAGTGAGATGGTAACTAGTACAAAAGGTTGGGTAACGAAAATCGCGGTATTGTTTATATTTTTACTCAACGTGGAAACATCACTTGTGAATACGGCGCTTGGTGAAATTTCAAAAGCCTTTCCGGGGACAGATCCTGTTATGATTAACCTTATATCTACTTTCCCGGTTTTCTTTGCGTTGATAATGTCTTTTTTTATCGGAAAATTAGCTGAGAAATATGACAAGAAAAAGCTGTTGCTTTGGTCGTTAATTATTTATATTATTGGCGGTTTGGGCGGAGCCTTCATTAATGGCAGTATTGCTGAGTTGCTCATAATGAGAGCTTTTGTTGGTATTGGAGCCGGAATGTCGGCACCGTTATGCGGTTCAATTATTGCTGATCTGTTTGAACCAAAGGAGCAAGCGATGATGTTGGGGTGGTCTAATGGCTTTTCTAGTTTGCTGGCGGTTCTTATTACGATGCTAAGCGGTTGGTTATGCGCCATAAACTGGACATATACTTTCTTGGCTTATGGAATATTTGTCTTTGTATTGCTATTAGAGATGTATGCGTTGCCGTCACTGCCAGCAGTTGTTGCCGCAGCAGAGGCTGAGACGAAAGAAAAACCCAAATATACAACCAAACAAAAAGTAAAGTTAGGCTTAATGGGCTTATATGTACTCTGTAACTTAATGGTTGGCATGTTGTTGTTTATGAAGATGCCGATCCTAATGACGCAAGAAAATATAGGCGGGCCGGTAGTTATTGCTACTGCCTTTTCTGCTAGTACAGTTATGGCTTGTATTTCCTCGTTGCTATTTGGGTATATCGTCAGATTCTTCAAGAGATATACCTTAGCGATATATTCGATTCTTACTGCATTGGCCTTTTTTATCATTCTCAGCGCACATAGTGCAGATTTAGTGATTATTGCTTTAGCTTTCAATGGTTTTGCTATGGGGATGATGATGCCGGCGCTTCAACTGAAAGCGATTTCCACCGGGCCGAAAGCCAATGCAACTTATGCTACCTCCATAATTTTAGGTTCCTTATTTGTAGGACAAATATTGGCTACTTTTGTAGAAAAAGCGTTGGTAGTCTTTGGCGATCCAACTCCCCGGGCATTGTTCCTCTTTGGCGGCATTATGTTCATTGTTTATACGGTAGCGTATCTGATTTGGATTTTTGCGAATCCAAAAACTGATGCGGAAATAGCCTCCGATATGTCCGCTAACGCTTAACAGTTTAATAAATTAACATTGCTGGTTCCTAGGTTCTTGAGGCAACAAGAAAACTCGAGAATATAGAAACATAAAGAAATGTGAAGGAGGTTGAATAATAGGAGGAAAGTTCCCCCATAGTCAAATGTAAACGTATTTTACCGTAGTTACATGAAAATGGAGGTATAAGTATGATGAAAAGAATTAGTGTAGTGTTGACCGTCATTTTTGTCCTAGGTATTGCTAGCGTGGCGGGAGCGGCGGCAGCAAATCCTTTTGGCGATGTACCGGCAGGTCATTGGGCCTATAGCGCGGTATCTCAACTTGCCAGGGATGGTGTGATCGAAGGGGATAGCGATCGGGTTTTTAATGGTGGTAGAACGGTAAGCCGCTATGAAATGGCCTTGATAGTTACCAGGGCAATGGCAAAAATGGACAAGGCCAATGCCGATGATGCCGCCCTGATAAGAAAAATGGTGGCCGAGTTTTCTAATGAACTTAATGGTTTAGGGGTTCGAGTTTCCGCATTGGAAACGAAAACGAATAAAACGACTATTTATTCGTTAGGGTTTATCAAGGACGATTATCATAATTTGGGTGCCAACACAACGCCTTACTTTGAACGTGGGTTTAAATATATTATCGGGTTTAATCATAGTGTGGATGGAAATTTTGTTCTTACCGCAGAAAACGAATACATAAGAAATATTAATTTTGGTAATTCAGCCCCGCCGGCCCTGATCCAAAATGAATTAAAACAACTAAACTTCCATGGCGATATCGGAGATGTCAATGTTACTTTAGGTAAATATATTCATTATGATGCGATATTTGATGGTGAAGTTTTGGGAGCAAAAATAGCTGTCGGCAATAAACCGGAGGATAAATTGAAAGCTTCGATTCAATATGGCAGGTTAGCCGCCGCCTATGGGTTAGCTTCTTTCGATTCGGCTGCCGCGTTTGATCCACTATGGACCGGTACGGCTACGCCGCAATATTTTGCCTTGGAAGGAAGTTATGCCGTCAGCAAGGCTACTACGCTGAGTGGCAGCTATAGTCAAGGAAGTGCCGATAATTATAACACCGCTAAATATGCTCTCGTGGGGGTAGATCATAACCTTACTAAGGATTTAGCCTTAAAAGCTTTTTATGGTAAATCTAACTATGCTTCAAACAATAAAACTTATGCGCTTGGCGTTCAATATAAGAATGCTATTCCGCCGGTGCTGGGGTCTTATGACATCTGGGCACGTTATCTCAATGTTGACGCTACCTCGGTTATCAAAAGCGGTTATTGGGGATGGGATCGGGCCCATGGCGCCAAGGGACCCGAAGTCGGATATGATGTTGTGCTCATAAAAAATACGATTTTGTCGTTTGAGATTGATCTGATGAAAGCAACAACGGCCGGTGATAATTGGCAGGACTATTTCTATCGGGTGCAGCTCGGAATGTTCCTGTTCTAAGTTTCCGGATTATAAAAACCTAACAGTTAAAGATTTGCCCCAGGGGTGGATGACCGCTGGGGCAAATCTCTATTTAGCAAGGGTTTATGCCAGAAGTGATTTTTTTAGGAAAAGAACTGATAAATATAAATTGGCAAATTTTAAAGTTCCAGGAGTATAGCACCTCGATACATAATAATGTTTCTTATTATAAATAGTAAACGTATCCAAAAATATGATGAGTTGACAGATAAGTACTCGTTTTACTTAGAAGCCTGGTGGTTGAAATGTTGAGAGAAGGGATTTGCTTGAAGATGGATGCTAAACTAGAACAAGGTTCTTCGCTCTGGTCTAGGGATTTTAGTATCTTGTTTTTATCTAATTTTCTTTTGTTTTTTGGCTCGGAAATTCTCACACCGGTCCTGACGGTATATATGGCCCAGAACGGCGTAAATAATGTCCAAATTGGGATAGTTATGGGTAGCTTTACTTTTTCGGCCATTATCATTCGTGTTTTGGCGATTAAAGTTACTGAATACTTTGGCAAAAGAACATTTCTATTTGCCGGATTATTGCTATGCGCTGTGGCCGCAGGTTGGTATTATTGGACAACTGCGATAGTATTAATACTATCGCTTAGGGTGTTGCATGGCTTGGGGTTTGGTGCGGCAACAACGTTGTATGGTGCTATGGTATCAAATGCAATTCCTATAACCAGACTGGGGGAAGGAATGGGCTTTTTCGGTACTGGCATTACCATTGCGGCTGCTATTGGCCCGTTTTTGGGAGCAATAGCTATTGCGAGTCCTAATTATCCCTGGGTGTTTATTTTATCTGCCGGATTGAGCGTTTTGACGATAATTCTTAGTCTGTTTACAATAACTGGACGAGAGTCAGAAGACAACGAAAAAAAGTCAGGTAGTCCAATTTCTCTGGCTAATTTCATTGAAATTAAAGCGCTGTTTCCTTCAATTCTGGCATTGATCTTCGGAGTTTCAATGGCCGGGATGTTTACTTTTATGGTATTGTTTGGTACAGAAGCTAACATAGAAAGTATTGGTATATTTTTCCTAATTAATTCTTTGGCGGAGTTAATAATCCGCCCGATAGCAGGGCGCTTATATGATAAACGGGGGCATTTTTTGTTATTGGTACTAGGTGCTTTATTTTGTGGGGTTGGGACAGTTATTTTGCCTATTACTAAAGGTTTGCCATTGCTTATTGGTGCTTCAACTTTGTATGGTGTTGGTGTGGGAATGCTCTTTCCGGTGTTGGAAACATGGGCGCTCAAGTCTGTGACTCCGGATCGCCGGGTTGCGGCAAACGCGACTTTTTATAACTTTCTTGATATTGGTGTTGGCCTAGGTTCAGTAATTTTGGGCATTATCGCACAGGCAACTAATTATGCTACGATGTATTTATATTCAAGTCTAGTTTTTGTCCTATTTTTATTGGTATATTCAACTTATTATATTAAACCGAATGTATCATCATAACTGCTCAAGTTAAGACTGCATATAATAAAGCTATTGTGTGTCGCAGAGTAAAAAGTAAAGGAGTATCATCGTGTGGAGTCTTTGTTGCAGTTAAAGGCGTCGCTGACAGAATGATTGCCGGATTTGATGTTTATGCGCTATCATGATAGGCTTCAAACTTAGCCTTCCAGGATGGCGATTTTTTATGTCGATTGAGGTGATTTCTTGTTGGATAGGGTTATATCAGTTTGATTAATTTGGTATAATGGTTAAAAAATACAAATATAGAAAAGAGATAGAGGATATGTTAAAAGGGAAAAATGTTGTAGTTGGGGTGACGGGCGGTAGTCCGGCATATAAGGCTGCGGATATTGTGAGCAAATTAGTAGCGCTGCATGCCAATGTAGATGTAATTATGACTAATAGTGCCACGAAATTTATTACGCCGCTGACGTTTCGTAATGCGTCGGGAAATCCGGTTGTTGATGATCAATTCGCCAATCCGGTTGTGTGGAACAAGGAGCATAAAAAGCTTTCTGATAAAGCGGATTTATTGCTGATAGCACCTGCAACGGCTAATATTATCGGAAAAGCGGCCAACGGCATAGCGGATGATATGTTGTCTACCACTATTCTGTCAACCGAGGCGATAACTGTTTTTGCTCCCCATATGAATCCGAAAATGTATCAAAAAGCGGTAGTGCAAAGGAACCTGAAAACTTTGCGAGACGACGGATGCCAAATTATTCAGCAGGAAAAAATAATGCCCAGTGGTAAGACGTTGTATAGTCTGCTTGCAGATGTCGATTTTATTATTCAAGAAGTAACTAGGCTGCTGATGGCAGAAGATAGGTAAGCTGTTAGAAGAAAATCGGTTTTTGGTATATTTAAGTTGCGGTAGGCGTATAATTATAGAGAATATTTTCTAGCGGTTAGTCATACAATTAATTCCCATATAATGGTTGACGTTTATTAAATAGAGGGATAATATATTAATGGTAGGAGTATAATGTCAGAACGGAGTTGACTTAGCGTGAGAACTGACAAAGATTTATTTGCAATCTTAGACAGAGAGCCGCTAAAGGTTGTTATAACCGAAGAAACCCGTAATGAGACCCTGCGAATGTCGGAACGTTGCCGGGGGTCGGTTCGTCTTGCTACGGGAAGATTTTATACCGACAAAGAATATGAGGAGAAACGGCGCTTGGTATATGGCACTGCTCTTCGATAATTTGAGGGGTTCATGACTCATAAGGAGTATTTGCATTTAATTTTTCGGATAAATGCTTCTACACAAATGCTTTTTGCTATTGTAGAAGAGTTCGAGTTTAAAATGTATATGGGACCTATTAATGAGCAAAGAAATGCGCACACTCATTTGCTTCGGGCGTTGGCCGCAATCGAAGGGTTTAAAGGTGATGCTGAAGAACCTTATATAGTAGATAATTTGAAAAGCGCAGTAAACCATGAGTATCGCGCTTTTTATGATGTTGCTGACTGGTTTACGTTAAAGATGCGTGAGGAAATTATTAATACTTTAAAACCATATTCTGATCAAGCCATTCAGATGGCCCTACCAAAGTATTTTTCTGAGTATTCTCCTAAAATCGAGGGACTCTCGACTGAAATTGCAAGGTTGCGATTAAAGAAAGATGTTGGCAATGGTGATCTTAGTGTACATTTAGAGCCTTATGAAAAAATAGTTCGTGAACTATGGGAAATTTATAAAATAATCACTTCCCGTAAAGCGGTGCTGGCTGATGTTGCTATCCGCCAAAGCCGAGGCGCAAAGCAGAATGCCTGGCGTCTGTGGCGTGGTTCGATAGTAATTGCAATTTTAACTTTTATATTGACACAATGTTGGAACAGTTGGGGCTCGTTATATTCAGCGGCTGAAACTGTATGGAAATCCATAGCAAAATAAAATCTGTGATGAAAACAAACCCGGGACAAGTTCCCGGGTTAAATATTTTTATAGAGCAGGCTAAATTATACAACAATTGACTTAAGATAAGAAGCTTGATATTCTGGAGAAAAGTAAAAATGGATAGGCAAAGCGCGGCGTTTGTGTAATAAGTTGGGAAGTGTTACGAAGGTTTAGTGAAGGAGTAATTTATTTTCTATGATAACTACCGAATGGATTAAGGCAGCGGCAGCTAATGGACCTTCATACAGCCGGGGGTATCAGTATTATCGTAATGGTTATGTGAAGAAATTGCAGTTGTTGGAAGACGGGTTAACTTTACAAGCAAGAGTAAGGGGTGGGGATTTATACGCTATAGCGCTTGAGATCAACGAAAAATATCAAATTTCAGGCTACAGTTGCAACTGTCCGGCATTTAGTTCGTATTATGGTGCCTGTAAGCATATTGTAGCCGCGATGTTAGCCCTTAAAGATGAGTGGAGTTACTATTTCCCGGAGGATGTGTTTGGCGAGGTGATGCCATTAGCCAGAACGGCACCTGTAAAGAAAACACCTGCTTTTTTGCCGTCGGCACAAGCTTTTTTGCGTTTTTTCTGCAATGAAGCTACCAATATATCTGCCTCTACCGGGAAAAAGCAGGTAACGCTATTACCGACATTGTTTTTTGTTAAGGGGTCGCAAAAGCGCAGTTGGCTGGAATTCACGATCGGTACTGACCGGATGTATGTTTTAAAGGATATTTCACAGCTTCTTGTTGCGGTTCAAAGCGGAAAGACGATAAGTTACGGCAAAAATTTTGTTTTTGATCCACGGCTGATGGAATTTGATCTCCGCTCACAAGTTATCATTGATCTGATGCAGCAGGTTTATACGGAAGATCAGCAACGCGCTGATTGGTCATTTTCGAATGCGGTGTCGGCTGTGAATGCACGTCAACTCAGACTGACTAATACTATTCTATGCAAATTTCTGGCGGCAGTTGGTGAACAGCCTTTTTCAGCAAATATAGCAGGAAATCAGGAAACTGCGATTAGGGTTATAAACGGAAGGCCTCCGGTGAATATTGTTGTAAAAGCGGCTGAAGAGGGAATTTCTTTGGCTCTCAATATAGATGCTATTTATGGTCTTGATACAGCGTGTAAATATATTTATTACAAACAATATATTTATGAAGTGGATGGGGAGTTTTCCCGTTACATAAAGCCATTGTTAGAGTGCTTTGGTGAAACCGAAGGCGGAAAAGTATTTATTCCTACGGCGGCGGCAACAAATTTTTTTACCGCGGCGTTGCCATCACTTGAAACAATTGGTTCAGTAAATGTGGAACCGGAGGTATATAATCGTTTCCAACGTGAACCATTGGAAAGTCGGGTATATTTTGATAAATCCGGCGAGGGGATGAGTGCCCGGATTGAGTTTCATTATGGTGAACTTATTATTAATCCGGTAAAAGCTGTTAGTGATAATGAAACAAAAATCAATGATCAATGGCTATTGCGGGAAATTGCAGAGGAAGCTCGTTTGGTGACCATCTTCCGGCGGTATGGTTTTAGTGTTGAAAATGATTCTTTTGTGCAGGCTGATGAAGAGGCAACTTATGAATTTTTGCAGCACGGCTTACCTGAACTTCAGGATATGGCAGACATATTTTATTCGGATGGTTTTAAATCGGTAGCAATTAAACGCCCAGGAAAGTTTGCTGCGGGGGTAAAACTGAACAAAGATACCGATCTGCTTGAGTTTTCCTTGCAGTTTGTGGAGGTGTCGCCGCAAGAACTTTGGTCATTAATTGGATCTTATAAACTGAAAAAAAAATATCATCGTTTGGCTGATGGATCGTTTATTCCCCTGGATTCACCGGATTTTCAGATCGCTGCCCGCTTAATTGATCAGCTTAGCTTAAAGCCGGCCGATCTTGAGAAGCGTGAGATTGAACTGCCGAAATATCGGGCTCTTTATTTGGATAGTCTAGCCCGGGAATCAAATGATTTTTCTATGGAACGAAACAGCTCGTTTCGGAAGATGGTTCAGGATGTCAGAGAACCACGGGATACGGAGTATGTTCTCCCCGAGGGAATAAATGGTACGCTTCGCGGATACCAGAAAACCGGGTTTAGATGGCTCAAATCGCTTGCTGAATACGGCTTTGGTGGTATTCTGGCTGATGATATGGGACTGGGAAAGACGCTGCAAGTACTTGCGTTTATTTTGTCCGAAAAGAGAAATGGGCAAAAACCGTCAATCGTTATTGCGCCAACCTCGCTTGTTTATAATTGGCAGGAGGAGGCTGCCAAATTTGTGCCTGATCTTAACGTGGTCGTGATATCTGGTCAGCAAGACGAAAGACATGAACTTTTTCGAGATATTATGGCGGCTGATCTTGTGGTGACATCGTATGGACTGATTAAACGAGATATTGAGCTTTATGCGGATAAAGAGTTCGGGTACTGCTTTTTGGATGAAGCACAGCATGTAAAGAATCCTAATACGATGAATGCTAAATCTGTGAAAAAAATTAGAGCAAAAAACTATTTCGCGCTTACGGGAACCCCGATTGAAAATACGTTGACTGAGTTATGGTCTATATTTGATTTTTTAATGCCGGGATACTTGTTAAGCCATAAGGCGTTTAGTAAGCGCTTCGAAGCGCCTATCGTAAAAAACAAAGACCAGGAGGCAATGGTTGAGCTTAGTCGGTATATGAACCCCTTTATTTTACGGCGGATGAAGCGGGAAGTGTTGCATGAACTGCCGGAAAAGGTTGAAAGTAAGCTGAGCAATGAAATGACTGCGGAACAGTCTAAGGTTTATGCCGGTTGGCTGCTTAAGGCCCGGGCTGAAATGGAGGGCGAAATACAGAAGAACGGTTTTGAAAAAAGCCAGATTAAGATATTATCACTGCTTACTCGTTTGCGCCAGATTTGCTGTCATCCGTCGTTGTTTATTGAAAATTACCAGGGTGGAAGCGGCAAATTGGATATGCTGGAAGAGATTATCAACGATGCTATTGGCGGTGGGCATAGAATATTGCTTTTTTCCCAGTTCACCGGGATGTTGGGGCTTATTAAAGATAAATTGGGTGAACTTGATATACCGTATTTTTATTTGGATGGGGCGACCAAGGCGGAGGAACGCATTAGGCTGGTTCGTGCTTTTAACGGTGGAGAAATGGACATTTTTCTGATATCACTGAAAGCGGGAGGAACCGGGTTAAATCTTACTGGAGCGGATGTGGTTATTCATTATGATCCATGGTGGAATCCTGCGGTAGAAGATCAGGCAACAGACCGGGCTTATCGAATTGGACAGAAAAAATCTGTGCAGGTTTATAAGCTGATTACTAAAAATACTATTGAAGAAAAAATTTATATATTGCAGCAGAAAAAGAAGGAATTGATCGATAATCTTATTAAGCCGGGCGAAAATTTTATCTCTAAGATGAGTGAGTCCGAAATACGAGGGTTATTTGATCTGACTTTTTAGAAAACACCAACATCACGAACCTGTATCTGGTGGCAAGTATTGGCAACTTTGGCTCCCGCAATGAAATTATCCAGGGGGTTACTCTAATAATCTGATATTATTAGACAATTATTTCGCCAGTTTTAAGGATTTAGATTTAGACAGTTTTTTCAACAGCGCCAGCGACGGTAACCTTAATCATATAGACAATTAGCCGCCTTGTCCAAACATAAAAAACTACCGGTGACAATAATGACCACGGGGGACACAAACGCTCCCGTGCCAAGGGTATAGTGGCAAGTTTTGGCAATAATTATATCGGCCGACCTAGTATTCATCCCGGCAAAGCTGGCAAATAATATGAGCTGTCCAATCAAGTTTTATCAGATAGTACGACTAATCGTGAAGATAGCGGGAATTCAAAAGTGATCAGAGTTACTGTAAGAATGTAGCTAAATCGGTGTACAGAAAGCAAAACACAGCAAAAGCAAGTGATACGTCATGTATGGGAAGTGGATAATGTGGAAAAGGTCATTTTGTACTTGCTTCTTGTGTAGTAATGGATTATAATGCAAGTAAGATATTAACAATAACTGGATATGATTGTGGGTCGCTTGTATTAAGGATCAAGAAAAAATCTTGCTCTTGAATAGTTCAAGCCCAGCTCATTACAGTACGACAACTTAGGTTGTTGTATGGTTGTGAGCTGGGCTTTTTGTTTTATCATGGTAGTGGCGTCGATGTTCCGGTTGATTTTAGCCTAGCGAAGAATCAGCCGCTATTTAGATAGCATAGTTGGGAGGATTTTTTAGTAGTCAAGAAAAGCATTTTAGGGTTATAAGGTTAAAAAATTTACTAAAAGGGAGAGGAATATTAATATGTCATTTGTTACTGACCCCTACTCAGGTCTGCAATTATTAGAACTCAGCCATGTTTGGGGCCATGGTGTACCATCTTACCCCGGACAAGCTGATGTAAAGATGTTTCGTGCCGTAAAACATGCGCAACATGGGGTTTTAGCATGGAAAATTAATACGGTGATGCATACCGGAACGCATATGAATGCTCCTTTGCACCTTATTCAGCGTGGGGCTGATTTATCTGAAATTACTGAAGATCGTTTTTTTGGTAATGGTGTTGTTTTGAGTATTCCTAAAGGCAGCTATGAAGTGATTACTGCTGAAGATTTGGCAGCTGCCAATCCGAAAGTTCAGCGAGGCGATATTGTTGTGATTGTCACCGGCTGGCATCATAAATATTCTGATGCTTTAGAATATTATGGAGAGTCGCCGGGATTAAGCAAAGATGCTGCTGAATGGCTGGTAGAAAAAGAGTGTAAACTGGTTGCGGTTGATACTCAGCAGATAGATCATCCTTTAGCGACTTCGTTAGGGCCTAACCGCGGTGGACCAACGATGCGGCGTTTAGCTGATAGTTATCAAAAGGCTACAGGGCTTGATCCCAAAAAAGAGCACGGTGAGTGGAATATTGCTCACAAAACTCTTTTAGGTGCGGGAATTCCAACGATTGAACAAGTAGGCGGTGAAGTTGATCTGTTGGCGGGGAAAAGGGCTACGTTTGTGGCTACACCGTGGAAATTCAAACATGGGGATGCCTGTCCGGTAAGATTTGTAGCGATTATCGATTCAGTGGGTAATTGTCGGATTGATTCGGGAAATCAATGATTTATAAGCGAGAGGAGTAACAACATGAGCCTTCAGATATATAATTTAAGCCATAATTTTGAGCAGTTTATGCCAGAATGGCCCTCAAGTCCTGGCGTTAACGTGACGGTTAATAAATTTCATGCTAGGGATGGCCTATATGAAGTAAATTGGGAGGGAATTATGCATCGCGGAACGCATATGGATGCGCCGCTTCATGTCACTGAAAATACGCCTGATATTACCGGTTATCCTTTGTGGCAGCTTTGTGGCACAGGGGTGGCTGTATCTATACCCAAAGGGAAATGGGGCCTTATTACGGCTGAAGATCTCGAAAATGCCCGCCCGAAAATCCAGGAAGGCGATATTGTTATGATTAATACTGGATTTCATCATAAATGGGCGGATACTGATGAATATTTTGCCTATGGTTGCGGTATTTATCGGGATGGTGCCCAATGGCTAGTTGATAAAAAGGTGAAATTGGTTGGCTATGGACATCAGGCTAATGACCATCCGATAGCGACTAAATTAGTTGATCATGGCCTTGGTCCTACTCAGCCGCAGCTAATTGAAGAGTGGAAAAAAGAGTATGGTCGTGATCCAAAAGTCGATTTTCCTGATTGGGAGGCTGGTCATAAAACTCTAATGGTCAAAGGTGGTATTCCTGGTATAGAAAATATTGGCGGTGATTTGGATAAGGTTACCGGCAAACGGTGCTTTTTTATGGCTTTCCCTTGGCGTTGGGAAGGCGGGGATGGTTGTATCGTTCGCGTTCTTGCGATCACTGATCCTGAACAGAAATTTCGTTTTGAGGCAGGAAAATAAGCTTAAAGATTTAAAAATTAATTTTAGCAGCAAGATATTTGCTGAGATGTTATTGTCGCTTAAAATTTTGTTTAAGCGACTTTTTTTGTGAAAAACAGGATTAGCTTAATAGCTGTTGTTCGAGTAACTTAAAGCATGGTTGTACTGAAAAGAATATTTAATATTGAGATTTCGAAAAATGATATAGTATATCATTTTTCGAAAAGCTGTTTAAATAGTATACTATAATTAATAAAAACGAAAATAAAATTTTGTAAAGAAGGCGCTTCGGGCGGGTGAGTTGGTGAAAGCATCAGAAAAGGGAAAAATAGTGTTGGCTTTTCTGAAAAAAAGTGATATAGTATATACTAATTAAAGAACTTAGTTAAATAGTATACTTTAATTGATGAGGAAGGTAATTATGATGGACAGAGAAAATAGCTTATTATTATGGTTTGACGAAATTAATAAGAACGATGTTCAAATTGTTGGCGGAAAATCGGCATCATTGGGGGAAATGACATCAAATACTAAGGTTCCAGTTCCTTATGGGTTCGCCACAACTGCTTATGCCTACCGCTATTTTATTCAGGAAAGTGGGCTGGAGAGCAGAATTGCTTTGTTGCTCAATCAATTAGATGATGTTGAAGATTCAAGAAAACTCCGCGAGATAAGCGCCCAAATTAGAAATGAAATTATGCAGGCGTCAATGCCTGGTGATTTGCAAAAGGCGATTGCGGAAGCTTATAATGCGTTGGCGGCTAAGGTTGGTGAAAAGGATCCTTATGTTGCGGTACGTTCTAGTGCGACTGCGGAAGATTTACCTGATGCTAGTTTTGCCGGACAACAAGATACATATTTAAATGTTCAGGGTGCTGATACTATTGTTAGTAAAGTGAAAGAGTGCTATGCTTCTACGTTTACTGACAGAGCAGTTTACTATCGGGTTAAACAAGGTTTCGATCATATGGAAGTAGCTTTGAGTGCAGTTATACAAATGATGGTGTTCTCTCGGGCTGCTGGTGTTATGTTTACAGTAGATATTACTAATGGAAATGATGAAAATGTACTGATTGAAGGTGCGTGGGGTCTTGGCGAGTATGTAGTTCAAGGAACGGTTACGCCGGATAACTTTACGATTCGTAAAAGCGATTTGGCAATTTTAAGCCGCAATATTCATGAAAAACCAGTAATGTTGGTACGTAAACCATCTGGTGATTGTGAGGAGCAGCAAGTTCCGGTAGATATGGCTAAAGCGCAAGTTTTGACTGATGAACAAGTTGCAGAGTTGGTTAGATATGCGTTAGCTATTGAAAAACATTACGGTTCGTACATGGATATTGAATGGGGTATCGATGAACGTGATGGCAAGGTATGGATTCTGCAAGCGCGTCCGGAAACGGTTTGGTCGCGGCGGAATAAAGAAAATAAAGGCAAGAAATCAAGTACAACTGAAAATTCGCTGAATGTGAACCGCACCGCTGTTACTAAAGGCCTTCCAGCCAGCCCTGGCAGGGGCGCTGGGGTTGCCCACGTTATTATGGATCCTGCACAGATTGACCAATTTAAAGAGGGCGAAATATTAGTTACGGAGATGACTGCTCCTGACTGGGTACCAGCGATGAAAAAGGCGAAAGCGATTGTTACCGACTCGGGCGGTATGACTTGCCATGCGGCGATTGTAAGCCGCGAACTTGGTATTCCTTGTATTGTTGGCACTAAAAGTTGCAGTATGGCAGGAACTGCTACAATTAAGGATGGTATGGAAATAACGGTTGATGCAACTACCGGCATAGTATATGAAGGTATTGTCAGCGATTTAGTAAAGCCAGCTGCTGCAGATTCTTCGGCGGTACAATCTGGACCAGTTGAGGTATTCCCGGTTACCGGAACAAAGGTCTATATGAATTTGGGTGATCCTGATCTTGCTGATAAGTATTCGAGTTTACCTTGCGATGGTATTGGCTTGATGCGGGAAGAGTTTATTTGGACTACGTTTATTCATGAGCACCCGCTGTATCTTATTGAAACCGGTCAGCATGAAAAGGCGGTTAATAGCCTGGCGGAAGGTATACGTAAAGTTTGTCAAGCCTTGGCACCGCGTCCGGTTGTGTTAAGGTTCAGCGACTTTAAATCATCGGAATATCGTGATCTTAAGGGCGGAGATAAATATGAACCTTATGAACCAAGCGCTTTATTGGGGTGGCGTGGGGCTTCAAGATATTATGATCCGAAATATACCGAAGCGTTTAAATTAGAATTAAAAGCAGTTCGCAAAGTTCGGGAAGAATACGGGCTGAAAAATCTGTATGTAATGATTCCTTTCTGCCGTACAGTTGGTGAGGCTGAGGCTGTAACAAATCTAATGGCAGCTGAGGGCTTGAGACGTGGACCTGATTTTAAGGTTTGGTTAATGGCGGAAATACCAGCTAATATATTGTTAGCTGATCAATTTAATCGTTATGTAGACGGATATTCGATTGGATCAAATGATTTGACCATGTTGCTATTAGGTTGTGACCGTGATAATGATACGGTTGCCCATCTCTTTGATGAACGGAATCTGGCTGTAAAACGGGCGGTTAGACATTTGATCAAGGTAGCGCACCGCGACGGAAAAACTGTTTCGATCTGTGGGCAGGCACCGAGCGTTTATCCTGATTTCGCCGAGTTCTTAGTAAAAAGCGGCATTGATTCGCTGTCGGTTAATCCGGATGCGGTTAAAGCAACGAAAAAATTGGTTGCTCAAGTGGAACAAAAAATTGTTTTAGACAAATTAACCGGCCGCGGTTTAGCCGAAACAGAAGACTACGAGCTATAAAAAACCGATTGTTTGAAAGAAAAACCGTTACCGCACGTAAGCGTGGTAACGGTTTTTTTATAAGGCTATAAAAGCACTTTAAGCGGAAGATTCTGTTGCAAAAGGGGAATACATGATTATTAAAGGCAGCTGAAAGCAGGAATTATGGAAAAAACGGCGGATTATAGTATACAACGCAACTAATAAAAAATTCTATGGTTAGCGCAGGTGCACAAAAAAACTAATATATTGTGCGCAATAGTAGTAATGGTTTAGGCAGCAGATAATGAAGGAGAGAGAAATATGCGCACTTGGGGAAAAGTTTTATTTATTTGGTTATTGACAATGATGCCGGCGACGATGGGATTGACCGCACCCCAGATTCAATCAGAAGCGGCTTATCTGATTAATGCTGATAATAATAAAGTCCTTTATGAAAAAAACGGTGATAAAATTATGTATCCGGCTAGTACGACGAAGATTATGACTACACTGGTGGCTCTTCAGCACGGCGAGCTGGATTCAATTGTCACGGTAGGCGCAGATGCTGTTGGCTTGGAAGGTTCTAGCCTGGGGTTAAAAGCGGGCGATCAGTTGACGCTGCGGGACTTGCTGCGCGGGATGATGGCGGTATCCGGCAATGATGCCGCGCAAGTGGTAGCTGAACAGGTTGGCGGCGGTTCAAGTGAGGTTTTTATTAACTGGATGAATGAGACTGCGGCGGCAGTGGGGGCCAGTAGCACTCATTTTTCTAATCCTCATGGCCTGCCTGACCCGGACCATCAGTATACAACAGCACAAGATTTGGCGGTTATCACCGCGTATGCGTATCAGCAGCCAGGCTTTGGCGATTATGTAAGCCATAAGTATCAAACGATTCGGTTTATCAACCGTGGTATCAGCGAAACCGAAGTAAATATGAACGAACTGTTGGGCCTGTATCCTGGCTGTAACGGCGTAAAAACCGGAACGACGCAAGAAGCGGGGGAGTGTCTGGTGGCGTCGGCAAAACGAAATGGGGTACAACTTATTGCCGTAGTGTTAAATAGCAGCAATCGTTGGCAAGATGCCGCATTTTTATTGGATTATGGATTTAAGCAAGTGGGAGGGCAACAACCTAGTGATACGGTTGTTACTAAACAACCGGTAGAGCAGCCCGGTTATAAGGTTGTTACTTCTAAGGGGCAAGGATCTGGTTCGAATGGTACTGCAACTGGCGGCAACTTAGATAATACAACGGCGGATAATAAGCTGGTAAGTAGTCGGGGAGATACTAAGTGGCAGCCAGTTAGTAATAAGGCTGATTCAGGAACGGATAAGCTATTAGAAGTCGGTTGGTCCGGTGGCGGTTCGGTGGATGCGGCGTATTTATTTCCCGCTAATGGTGTTTATTTGGGACCGGTCGTTAAACGTGATTCGCAAAAGACGGATAAGATTACTTGCGGGGTGCGCTTGGCAGAACAGCTATTGACGAATAAGCTGGCGGAACTTGGCGTATATGGCGATGGTTCGGCTGATGCAGCATATTTATTTCAGGTTAATTGGGGCTACGTTGGACCGACTGTAAAGTATGATCGGCAGAAAACAAGTAAGGTTACATTTGGCGTGCGTTGTAGCATACCGATTTAAGAAAATATTGCTGATGTATCAGCAGCATGAGTCAAGGAGAATAAAAAATGGCTATAGAAGCAGTAAAAGCTTATTTTGAAGAATATGGCCGGGCGGATGATATTCTAGAATTTGATGTATCAAGTGCTACGGTAGACCTTGCGGCGCAAGCTTTAAAAGTAATTCCTGCACGTATTGCTAAGACGCTTTCGTTTCAAAGTGAGTCGGGCTGTATCTTAATTGTGACCGCTGGGGATGCCCGGGTGGATAATAGCAAATTTAAAGGTGAGTTTGGCATTAAGGCCCGCATGTTAAAGCCGGAGGAAGTGCTGGCGTTAACCGGTCATGCGGTGGGCGGTGTGTGCCCGTTTGGAATTAAAAGTCCAGCGGTTAAAGTCTTTGTGGATATTTCGCTAAAAAGATTTGAAACAGTTTTTCCGGCTTGCGGCAGCAGTAACTCGGCTATTGAATTGTATTGTAATGAGTTGTATGAGTATTCGCAGGGGTTAAAATGGATAGATGTGTGTAAAAATTGGCAAGTGTGAGATTGCTGTAACATTTTTGTAAAGATAATATTTTATAATAAATACGAGGAATTTACCAAGACGTAGTAGTAGATTTGCTTATCTAGGTTGCACTAGAAGTATTAGTTTGGAGTGGGTTGAGAAATGTTTCATAATTTACAGTATTATTTTCTAAAAGCAATAAGCAAAACTATTTGTTTATTGCCATATTTCGTAGTTGTACATATTGGTCGGGGGCTGGGTTACTTGTATTATCTGGCGGCTAAGCGTCAACGCGAGCGAGGAATTGACCAAGCTATGCGTGGGTTAGAGGCATCACCAGCTGAGGCGGAAAAAGTTGTTAGAGGTTTGTTTTATAATTTGGGTCAAACCTTGTTGGAAGTCATGTATATGCCGGCGCTTAATTCGAAAAAGATGAAAAAACTTATTTCAATTGAGGGACTAGATAATCTTGATAAGGCTATGAAATTGGGTAAAGGCGTTGTTTTTCTTACCGCACATATTGGTAATTGGGAGTGGCTGGCAGCGGCTTTATCATCGACTGGTTTTCCGATTACCACGATTGTGAAAGCACAGCCGAATGACCAGTATAATCGTTTTTTGAATGAGTATCGGGAAATGATGGGGGTAGAAGTGTTTAGTCGCGGAACATCAGAAATGCTTGGTGCCGCTCGGGCTTTAAAAAAGGGAAAGGTATTAGGCTTTTTGGCTGATCAAGATGGTGGGGAAAAGGGCGTATTTGTTGATTTCTTAGGGAAAAAAGCGTCTACTCCTGCCGGGCCGGCTGTTTTTGCGGAAAAATTTGAGTCGGCGATTGTACCGGGATTTATTTTTCATCGCCCCAACGGAGGACATCATATCGTTATTGGCAGTCCCTTTATATATGAAGCGGATAGTGATTCTGAACTAGCCTTGGAAAAAAATACAGTGCGAATGACTAAAATTATTGAAGAGGCGATTAAGCAGCATCCTAAAGATTGGTTATGGTTCCAAAAACGTTGGAACACACAGTATCGAGGTTGAAGTCCCCAAGTTACTGTCCAGGAAAGGGGTGTTAACATGATCGTAGTGAGTGCTTGTTTAGCGGGGGTCGAGTGCAGGTATAATGGCCAGAATTTTGCCATCCCGGAAATAGTCGAATTGGTGAAAAAGGGACAGGCCATACCGATTTGTCCAGAAGTTTTGGGAAAATTATCAACCCCGCGGCCTAGTGTGGAGCAGTGTAAAGGAAAATTTCTAACGCAAAGTGGTGACGATGTAACCGCTGAGTTTTTAACCGGGGCAAGGGTGGCAACTGAAATTGCCAAGTTAGTAGGAAGTAAAAAGGCTATTTTGAAATCAAAGTCACCTTCTTGCGGCTGTGGAATGATTTATGATGGAACGTTTACAGGGAAGTTGATTAATGGCGACGGGGTTTTTTGCAAATTTTTAAAAGAAGAAAATATCCAAGTGTTTACGGAAGATGAAAGGTAAGGGGGCAGTATCAGCGGCCCTCGTTTATAAAAATAAATATTATGAAGTTTTTTTATGTTTTAATCTGCAGGCGGCTTGATTGCTCCTGCAGATTTTTTATATAAAGAGTACTATCGTATAGTTTTTTAATCGCCAGATGGAAAAGCTCTCTTATTTAGTTTGGTAAATATTTTAAGAAAATGACGGGCTGAAGGAGATAATGGTCGGCTTCGCAGCCAAATAATTGCGGTTGAGGTTTCAATGCTTGGGTTAACAATTGTTTTGTAAATAAGGTTGTTGCTGGGAATAAGACCGATAGCTGCCCGCGGCAGAACTGCGATACCTACATCAGCGTCGGCCCAGGCAATGAGGGGCATGATATCATCGCTTTTACAGAGCAAGTACGGGCTAAAGCCCACTTGCTGACAATGTTCGGTAAGTAGGGCTTCGTATTTCCGATGAATCATTAAGGGTTTATTGGCTAGTTCGGAAAGGGGAATAAGGTCTTGTCTATTATTGAAAGGATAGCTACTGTTGTTTTTAATGGCAATAACGAGTGGCTCTTTCTCTAATTGGATTGATTCATAGGTATCGGTATCAAATGAAAAACGAACTAAACCGATTTCGATTAATCCACTGTTTAATAACTCAATAATTCGGACAGATTCGCCTTCCCATAATTCAAAATTTACATAGGGGTAGTTATTTCGAAAAAAATGGGCTACTTGCGGCAATATGGTTGCCCCGGAGGAGGATGCAGTGCCGATGGATAAAGTGCCTTGTGCACCTGTTTCAATATCATGAATTTCTTTTGCTGTAATATCAATTAAATTAAGTAATTGTTCGGCCCGGTTGAGTAACTGGACCCCAGCTTCAGTGAGTTGAATTTTACGGGAACCGCGTTCAAAGAGTTTGGCACCCAGCTTTTCTTCTAATTGTTTCATTTGCCGGCTTAAAGGCGGTTGTGCCATGTGCAGGCGCTGGGCGGCTGTTGTAATATTGCCTTCTTGGGCAACTACTTGAAAATAGTGAATGTCTCGGATATTTAGCAGAATAGCAAACCACTCCCTTATATGGCATACCTATAAAGTATGTAAATTAAACTATATTAGTATTATTAGTATAGAAATGAATCTGATAAAATCTTAGTATAAGATAATTATTTTCGTAAATCGACAATTTACCATTGATCGTAGTCCTTTCATAGGTTATGCGGTTGACTTGAAATTGGACAAAGGTATGTTAGGGAAAGTTAGAGGGTGTAAGCATTGAATGCACAATTAAATTCATTTGTAGTGGCAGATCCAAAAAAATGTATTGGTTGTCGGGCTTGTGAAATTGCCTGTGCAGTGGCGCATTATGATAAAGAAATAAAAACGGTTGGCTGCCTGGACCGGCCACTGATTTCCAGGTTGTATCTTGTGAAAACTGCGGAGGTTACAATGCCTGTGCAGTGTCATCACTGTGAAAATGCTCCATGTGTTAAAAGTTGTACGGCTAAGTGCATTGAGTACCAAGATAATAAAATATTGATTGATGAGGAACGCTGTATCGGCTGCAAAAGCTGTATATTGGCTTGTCCGTTTGGTGCTATTGAATTGATTATATCACCATGTGAGATAGAGAAAAAGAATCTCTTGTCAATGAATACTGGAGGGAAAGAGAATAGTAGCCAGGCGGTTGTTGCTAGTAAGTGTGATTTATGTACACGACGTTCACAAGGACCGGCTTGTGTAGAAGTGTGTTCGCAGCAAGCCCTTAGATATGTTGACTTTTATACAGAAAGAAAACGGCGTCAAAGTGAGGCGGCACAAGCAATCGGTGCGTTTGTTGAAAGTTTTAGGGGGCAGGAGGGGTGAAGATGGCAAAAAGAATGCGAGAATTTATTAGAATTGATCCTGAACTTTGTAGCGGCTGTCAGCGTTGTCATACGGTATGTCCAGTTGATGCGATTGAAGGAGAACCGGGAGAACCGCAAAAAATTTGTGGAGATGCCTGTGTTATGTGTGGTCAATGTGTGCAAATATGCAGTGCTTATGATGCCTTTTTTGAAAAGGATGCGGATTGGCGGGTACAAAAGCTAAGAGAGCGGAATATGCCGGACGGCACAAATGAGCCACTGTTTGCGGCTCATTATCGGGGTAATTTTCTGGCAGTAAAAGAAATTTTAATGCATAAAAATAAATTTACTATGGTGCAATGTGCACCGGCAATTCGCGTTGCTTTAGCTGAAGAATTTGGAATGCCTCTGGGCAGCCTTGTGCCGGGGAAAATGGCGGCGGCATTAAGGCGGTTAGGGTTTGACCGGATTTATGATACGAACTTTGCCGCGGATCTAACCATAATGGAAGAGGGAAGCGAGTTAATTAAGCGGCTAACAGAAGGCGGAACGCTGCCGATGTTTACCTCGTGTTGCCCGGCTTGGGTTAAATTTATAGAAGATAAGTATCCGGAACTTGTTGGCCATTTGTCTAGTTGTAAATCTCCGCAACAAATGGCGGGAGCCATCTTTAAAACGTATGGTGCCGGACTAGATGGAGTAGCCGGGGAAAATATATATAGTGTGGCGATTATGCCGTGTACGTGCAAGAGTTTCGAGGCTGGACGTCAAGAGATGAAGGCCAGTGGATATCAAGATGTTGATGCGGTTTTAACAACAAGGGAGCTAGGGTATCTCATAAAAGAAGCGGGCATTGATTTTGCTGGTTTGCCGGAAGAAGAATTTGATAAGCCATTGGGGATATATTCGGGTGCTGGTAATATTTTTGGTGTAACCGGCGGAGTAATGGAAGCGGCCATCCGTTCTGCGTATGAGATGGTTAGCGGCAAGCCGTTAGATAGTATCAATGTAACTAGTGTCCGTGGCGAAATAGGTGTTAGAAGGACGATAATTGACGCTGGTGAGTTTCAATTAAAAACAGTGGTTGTGTCTGGGTTAAAAAATGTATTGTCGTTATTGGAAACGGTAAAACAGGGAAACGCTGAATTTGATTTTATGGAAGTGATGACTTGTCCGTCGGGATGCATAAGTGGCGGAGGACAACCCAAAATGCTTTTGCCGCTGGATGTTCCTGACGCTTATCATAACCGACGCAATAGTCTTTACCGGCATGATGAAGAACTGACGTATCGTCAGTCGCATGAAAATCCAGAAATTAAAACCGTCTACGAACAATTCCTTGGGGAACCGCTGGGACATCAATCACACAAATTGTTGCATACGAGCTATAAGGCTAGTTCTTAAAGCGACAAAGCGATGATGAACCGGATAAAGCTAGGGGTTACACGCAGGAAAGGTGAAGCTATGTTTGACAAGTATCGACGAGTAGTCGATTATCTGAGAATTTCGGTGACGGATCGTTGTAATTTTCGTTGTCGCTACTGTATGCCGCCGCAGGGGAAAAGCTTACATGATGCCGATGAATCATTAACGTATGAGGAATTGTTGCGAATTATCCGCATATTGGGGCAACATGGCGTAAATAAAATTCGTCTTACTGGCGGGGAACCGCTAGTGCGCAGGGGAATTGTTGAGTTTATTCATAATATACGTCAGATTAATACGATTAAAGATCTGGCGATGACGACAAACGGAAGTTTGCTTGGCAAGAATCGGATGGCTGAAAGACTCAAACAAGCAGGACTGGATCGAGTAAATATCAGTATCGATACTGTGGATTCGGCGGATTTTGCTGATATTACTGGAAGAGGAAACCTGGACGATGTGCTTTTGGGATTGAAAAGTGCGTTGTTAGCTGGTTTTAAGCCGGTGAAAATTAATGTTGTAGTCACGGAAAAACTATCAGATCATGATATTGCTTATTTTATTGCTCAGGTGTATCAATATTCTGTGGCCATACGATTTATTGAATATATGCCGCTAGGACCAACCCCTATTAGTCCGGGGAAAAGTATATTGATGGTCAAACAGATGATTGAGCAAGCGAGTAGTAGGATGTTACAGTCTGAAGTCGTGATGTACGGAAATGGTCCGGCCCGGTATTATCGGTTGCCAAAAGCGAAAGGCGTATTCGGGTTTATTACGCCGATGTCGGATCATTTTTGTCATAAGTGCAATCGTCTTCGGTTGACGGATGATGGTAAACTTAAGCCTTGCTTGCTTTCTAATCAAGAAGTTGATATCAAAGCAGCCTTGCGCAACGGGTGTACGGATCAAAATATATATGAATTTTGTCGGCAGGCGTTACAAAATAAAGGGCTAAAGCATCAATTGGATTATAATACATCGGAAAAATTTTCTGTAACGCGACCGATGTTCCAAGTTGGTGGATAAATAGCAAGTACGGAATCTTAGGAGGAAGAAATATGAATCAATTTGTAATAGCAGATCCAGATAAGTGTATCGGTTGTCGCACTTGCGAAGTAGCTTGCGTGCAAGCTCACCGGTTGGGCCAGTCGGTGGCCAGTTTGACGGAAAAGTTTTTCTCACCGCGGTTGACAGTGATACAAACAGCTAAGATCAGTGTACCGATTCAGTGCCGTCATTGTGAGGATGCACCTTGTGCTAAAGTCTGCCCTGTAAAGGCGATTGTACAGCGTGACCGTTCCG
Source organism: Bacillota bacterium (assembly GCA_017889625.1). Lineage (GTDB taxonomy): Bacteria > Bacillota > Negativicutes > Sporomusales > CTSoil-080 > CTSoil-081. The sequence continues at coordinate 46,255 of JAGGAD010000008.1, forward strand.
TTCAAGTTATTTCGAATAAGTGCATAGGCTGTAAATCTTGTATAATGGCCTGTCCGTATGGTGCGATTGAACTTGGTGCCGCTGAAGCGGATGTCGATGGTGGTAATAAAGTTGATGCTATTAAATGTGATTTATGCCGTGATACGATCGACGGTCCGGCTTGTATAAAGGTTTGTCCGACGAAGGCGTTGCGGAAAATCGATGAGCTAAAGCTCAGAGAGGGTATGCGAAATAATCGAAACCGAGCAGCCGGCGGCGCGATGAATTTTTAAGAAGGGCATACAGGGAGGTTAAATTATGACAAATAAGGTGTTGACAATCTGTCCGTATTGCGGCAGTGGTTGCAAAATTTATCTATTAGTAGAAAATGGCGAGATTATCGGGGCGGAACCAGCTCCGGGACGAAATAATGAAAGTGAGTTATGTCTAAAAGGATATTACGGATGGGACTTTCTTAAAAACTCAAAACGATTGACCGCGCGGTTGACTAAACCATTATTGCGGCGTAGCCGGGCGGATGATTTTGAAGAGGTATCTTGGGAAGAAGCGATCGGTTTTGCAGCTCAAAAATTGCAGGAAATTAAGAAGAAATACGGACCAGATGCCATCATGGCAACTGGCTCAGCACGTGGTCCGGGAAATGAAGCTAACTATGTTATGCAGAAATTTGTCAGGGCCGCTCTAGGAACGAACAATATTGACCATTGTGCCAGGGTGTGTCATGGATCGTCGGTGTCCGGTTTAGCGGCAACTTTAGGAAACGGGGCTATGTCTAATTCTATTCCGGAAATTGAAGATACAAAATGTATTATGATTTTTGGCTATAATCCGGGCGTATCTCATCCGATTGTGGCCAGAAGGATTATAAAAGCGCGGGAAAAAGGAGCAAAGATTATTGTTGTTGATCCACGGTTTACAGAGCAAGCAAAAATAGCTGATCTGTGGCTGCCGATTGCTAATGGTACCAATATGGCGTTAGTGAATGCGTTAGGCCATGTATTACTTGAAGAAGAATTATATAATAAGCAATATGTGGACAGTTATACCGAAGGGTTTTCCGAATATGAAAAAATCGTCGCGGAATATACGCCTGAATATGCCGAAACCATTACTAAAATTCCGGCTAAAGCAATTCGCGATGCAATACGGATGTATGCGGAGGCTCCCAGTGCTACGATTCTATGGGGCATGGGGGTAACGCAATTCGGTCAGGCCGTAGATGTGGTGAAAGGTTTGTCGTCGCTGGCTTTATTGACGGGAAATCTCGGACGTCCTAATGTGGGCGTTGGTCCGGTGCGTGGGCAAAACAATGTGCAGGGAGCCTGCGATCACGGTGCCTTGCCAAATCTTTTTCCGGGGTATCAGCCAGTAAATGATCCGGTTGTCAGGAGTAAATTTGAAAAGGCCTGGGGGGTAAATTTGCCGGAAAAACCAGGGTATCATTTGACGGATATACCACATTTGGCGAAAAAAGGAAAGGTAAAAGCCTATTACATCTTTGGCGAGGACCCGGTGCAAAGCGATCCGGATGCAGCTGGCGTCCGGGAAATGTTGGATAGCATGGAACTGGTCATTGTTCAAGATATTTTTATGAATAAGACGGCTTTGCATGCTGATGTTATTTTTCCGGCTACTTCTTGGGGCGAACACGAGGGTGTTTATTCTGCGGCTGACCGGGGCTTTCAAAAATTTAATAAGGCTATCGAGCCTAAAGGTGATGTCAAACCGGATTGGGAAATTATTTCACTGGTATCGACTGCGATGGGGTACCCGATGAAGTATAAAAATACCGAGGAAATTTGGGAAGAACTTCGTACCTTGTGTCCTATTTATGCGGGGGTAACATATAAGCGCTTGGAGGAACTGGGAACCATTCAATGGCCTTGTCCCAATGAACAGCATGAAGGTACGAAATACTTGTATGAAGGAAATAAGTTTGATACTCTCAGCGGCAAAGGGTTGTTGTTTGCTGCAAAATATCGTCCGCCAAAAGAGCAGCCGGATCATGAATATCCGTTGGTACTTTGCACGGTCCGTGAGGTTGGGCATTATTCGGTACGGACGATGACGGGGAATTGTGCGGCTCTGCAGGTATTAGCCGATGAACCGGGATATATACAAATGCATCCGGATGATATTTTGCAACTGGGGATCAAAGATCAGGAACTTGTGTGGGTATCTTCACGCCGTGGTAAAGTAATGGCTAGAGCTTTGGCAACAGAACGGGTAACAGCAGGAACAGTCTATATGACCTATCACTGGTGGATTGGGGCTTGTAATGAGCTGACCATCGATTATTTGGATCCGATTTCTAGAACCCCAGAATATAAATATTGCGCGGTAAAAGTGGAGAATATCGCCAAACAAGCCTGGGCGGAAAAGTATGTTCAGATAGAATATGGTAAGTTAAAGAAAAAAATGTTTTGTTAAAATGTGTGTCTGGTTGGTTAGCAGATGATTAGCTAAGTAGCTTGACAGTAAAATAGATAGCTTGTTTTGTATAATAATAGTTCAAAAAATGGCACCTGCATTTGCAGGAGCCATTTTATAGTAGTGGGGTTATAAACGGCAGATTAACCTAAATTGGCCTAAAATAAAAGTTGCTAAAGTATATGTAGAGCAGGTATGATGAGTATTAATTGGCGTGAGTCAGTTTTTGATTTTTTTGTTTTATTTCGTGAAGAGTGCCGAAACTAAGCGATTAATATTTATATAAATCATATAAAAGGATACAGTATAAAAATGATTAATTTTAAAACGATCACACTATCTGACAAGCAATGGATTGATCAGCTCCTGGCTAAAGTAAATAAACGAGGGTGCGAATATACGTTTACCAATATGTTTATTTGGAGTTATAAATTCGATGTAAAGGTTGCGAAAGTCAACGATTATCTTGTAGTTAAGTTGAATCTTCCGGCCGGACGATGCTATATGTATCCGGTTGGCAGCGGCGATATAAAGCCGGTTATCATCGAACTGAAGCGGGATGCGGAAGAAAGTAACCATGATTTTTTTATGACCGGTGTCGATCAGAAAAGCGTTAGCGAGTTGGCGGAACTTTTCCCTGATTGCTTTGTGTATGAGGAAGAACGGTCTAGCTTTGATTATCTCTACTCTGTGGAAAAGTTGGCTGAACTGTCCGGGAGAAAATTGCATGGAAAACGAACTCATATAAGTCGGTTTATTGAAAATAACCCTGATTGGAGTTATGAGCCGTTAACTCAAGACAATATCCAGGAGTGTTATCGGATGGATCGAGAGTGGTACAAGTTAAATCCGGATAATCAATATCGAACCGATCTCAATGAAGGCAATGAAATAAAACGGGCTCTTGACAATTATGCGGAGCTCAAGCTAGATGGAGGTATCTTGCGTTCTAATGGTCGAGTAATCGGCTTTACCTTGGGGGGAAAGATCAATGAAGATACCTATGATGTGCATTTTGAAGAGGCGTATAAAGATATTAGTGGGGCTTACACGATGATAAATAGAGAATTTGCCCGATATATCAGACAGACGTATCCGGAGGTTGTTTATATTAACCGCGAGGATGATTTAGGTATGCCGGGGCTTAGAAAAGCAAAGCAGTCTTATTATCCGGATTTGATGATTGAAAAACATAGCGCAATTTATAAGAAGTAACACTTAATATATATATAGGAGCAATGTATGATCGAGATGAGACTGTCCGATTCCAGCCAAATAAGTCGACTTAAGCAGATTTGGAAAAGTTGTTTTGGCGATAGTGATCAGTATATCAATTTCTTTTATAATAATTGCTATAAGCCGGATGAAACAGCGATTTTGTTGGAGAATGGTCAAATAGCTACGATGCTTATATTACTGCCTATGACAATTGTGGTGCCTGATGGACGAAATCTTCTGACAAGATATTTGTATGCTTTTGCGACAGACCCTGTGTTTAGGCGGAGAGGGTTTGGCGGACAACTTATAGATTTTGCGGATAAGCATGTAGCTCGACTAGAGAATGATTCTGTAATTACTGTTCCGGCGAATGAAAAAATGTTTGGTTATTTCGGCAGTAAGGGCTATGCCAAGGCTTTTTTTATTCGCGAAGGTAAATTTTCACGCCAGCAAATAGTTTCAGGCAGTTTGGCGGGGAAAATCACGCCAGCTACGGCTGCAGAGTATAATGCATTGCGGAATAAGCTTTTGACCGGCAGAATGTATGTGAAGTATGATGATTATGCAATGGATTATCAGAAGAAATTGGCGGTTGAATCAGGTGCGGATTGTTATATCATCAATATCCGGGGGATTACTGGTTGTGCAACCGTGGAAAGCTACCCAACAGGTACGGTACTTATTAAGGAGATGCTTTTGCCTGACGAGCAATTACCGGCAGGATTGGCGTTGATTGGTGATATTTTGCCTGCTGGTACGTATGTGGTTCGCACACCTGCCTTTCTTGGTGCAAGGTTAGGTGGCGAAGTGCGGCCTTATGGCATGGTAAGTTGGTGTCGAGATGTACTTGATGTTGAAACGTCCAACCGGTTTGGTTATATGGCGTTTGCCTATGATTGAATTAAATTTTTGGTAAGTGTATATACTATACATGACTTTAGGAGTAAAGGGGATAAAGTTATGTATGGGTTAATGCCGTTTCGTGATAAAAGTTTACCGGTGAGAGATTTTTATAATCAACTGCTAAGTGGTATGTTGGAGGATGATTTGTTAACAACCTTCGGTAACCCCGCTCTTACGAACGCTTTTCGTGTAGACCTTCGGGAGACCGAAAATGAATATATTGTTGAAGCGGACTTGCCGGGAGTTAAAAAAGGTGATATTACATTACGTTATGAAGGACAGTATTTAACTATTTCGGCTAAAAGAGATGAAGTTAATGAAATAAAAGACGAAAGTTATGTTCGTAAAGAGCGGCGGTGCGGACAACTGCAGCGAAGCATTTATGTAAACAATATAATTGAAGACAGAATTGAGGCCAAGTTTAATGATGGTGTACTTTCAGTAAGTCTTCCTAAGCAGGATAAAGCGCAAAAACGGCGGGGGAATATTCAAATAAATTGATAAACAAGAAAAGCTGTACTCTCCATAGTACGGCTTTTTGAATTTTATGCAGGTGTATATTTTATAAATATCAACACAATAGATGATTCATCTGCTCCAATATTAGCTGTTTTTGGCAGATGGCAGGATAAGTACAATGTTTTGCCTAAATATAGCATCAAGTCTAATGGGCGTTGCGTAGGAGGAATACGAAGATGTTTTACTGTTGGCAGAAAGGAATCGGAAATGACTAAAATACTTTTTCTAGGAACAAGTGATTCTAAAGGTGTTCCCCGACTGATGTGTAATTGTAAGGTTTGTCAATCCCAAGATGCTAAAAACAACCGAAAGAGATCCAGTCTTTTAATCAAGGGTGAGGCCTCAACACAATTACTTATTGATATTTCACCTGACTTTAAGACGCAATATATGAATATATCAAAAAGCATTGACCATATTCCGGATGTCCTGGTCACGCATGCTCACTACGATCATATTGGTGGGTTAGGTGATTTTGCCGATATGAGTTTTTGCAATCATGGGAATGTCAGCTTGATAAGTCCACCGGACATTATTGAGATGATTGTAAATCGCAACCCTTATTTAAAAAATAGAGATGGTTTAACTTTTATATCCGAATATTGTTGGAAGTTTGACCAATGGATGATAAATTTCCATAAGGTTAATCATGGAAACAACGGTTATTCTTACGGAATTATTTTTCAAAAGAACAACTATAAATGGGGCTATTTTTCTGATGCCATTAATTTGTCGCCACAAGAATTGGAACCGATGTATGATTGTGATCTATTAATTCTCGGGACTAATTATTGGGATGAAAGTGAGGGTAGTGATCGGTCGGTTCATGACGTACAAGAAGGACTGGCCCTTAAAGAAAAATTGCGTGTTAAAACAATGGTATTGACCCATTTATCGCATGAAATTGAATATTACTATCATAGTGCGTTGTTGCCGGATAATGTTCAGTTTGCCTTTGACGGCATGGAGTTTGAAATTGATTAATAGGATAAGTTGGAAAATCAGTTTTTTATAAAGTCAGTATATATCGAAATAGGAAATGATTTGGGGACTTTTGAGCGGAGGGGAAACGGTTATGGCCAAAATTGCAAGCCAAGCTAAACGACTGCGGGTTTATATTGGGGAAAGTGATCATTGGAAGCGCCGGTCACTCTATCAAGCTATTGTTGCAAAAGCCAAAGAATTGGATATGGCGGGCGCTACTGTAACGCGTGGGCTTATGGGTTATGGAGCTAATAGCCGCATTCATACGGCCAGTATAGTGGACTTGTCCGACGATCTGCCGATACTGGTAGAAATTATTGATAGTGAAGAGTATATTAATAATCTGCTCCCGTTTTTGGATGAGATGTTAGAAGAGGGCCTGGTTACTATTGATGATGTAGAAGTTATAAAATATGGACGAAAGCCCCCGACGCGTTAAAGCAATTGCCCGGTAATAAAGATTTTCGATTTTAAGCTGGGGAAGGGGAGAACCAGTATGATTCATAAATTTTATTTGTTGCTATTACTTGCCCAGCTGGGGCTTGTTTCATAATCTATTGTAATTGTGGGAGGAACTAATGTACAAGAAATCAGCTAAGCCCAAAATAACAGAACCCAATTTGCCGTCTGATTTACCACTGTTAGGCGTTGACTCTATTCAAGATGAAGAGGTTATTGAATTGGGGTTAATACAAGATTCTCGGATTCCCTTTCAGACTGCCGAAAATATTGTTATTAGCCAAGCTATATTTAGAAACGTTGCCTTTAACCATATTAGCCTGCCTAATGCTAAACTAACTGATATAATTTTTGAAAAATGTGACCTTTCTAATGTGGATTTCAGCCAATGCTTCATGGACCGCGTCCGGCTAAACAACTGTAAGCTGATTGGCATCAATTTGACTGAAGCATCGTTACGAAACATTGTTTTTGATAACTGCAATGCCTCATATGGCGTCTTGCGGTACTTTGATTGCAAAAAAGTCGAATTTAAAAACACTTCCTTCGCTGAAGCGGATATGTACACAGCTACGTTGAATGATGTAAGTTTTACCCATTGTAACCTTGATAAAGCCCAATTATCCGGCACTAAACTGGCCGGCATTGATTTAAGCACTTGTGAATTTTATCAACTGGCGTTAACCCCGGAAGAACTCCGTGGTATGATTATTGCACCTGAACAAGCTATAGCACTTGCCGGTATATTTGGAGTGGTTATAAAAGAATAGGGGATAGTCAGATAAAAAATTGCTCTTCGGCGGCAGCAGACACGGTTTGCGTTTGTCCGGCCGTTGCCTTGCTAATGGCGTCAATTTCTTTGATTGAGGTTACGACATTTTGATTGCCGTCAGCTACTTCCTTAATTGCTATGGAAATGGATTTTAGTTGACTAGAAACATTAGTAATAGAGAGAAAAATTTGGTTGAAAATCTGGGCTGCGTTATTTACGACTTCAGTTCCGACTTGTACTACGTTTGTGCCTTCATTCATGGCTGATACCGCATTAGTAGTATCAGCCTGGATATCAGCAATTAGGCTGGCAATCAGCTTAGCGGCATCTTGGGACTGCTCGGCCAATTTTCGAACTTCTTCTGCAACCACGGCAAAGCCTCGGCCTTGTTCCCCTGCCCTGGCTGCTTCGATAGCCGCATTTAGGGCCAAGAGATTAGTTTGGCTGGCAATATTTGAAATGGTATCCACGATTTGCCCAATTTCATTAGAACGTTCGCCTAGTTTAGTTACTAATTGCGCCGACTGGGTCACTGTTTTTTCAATATGAGTCATCTTGGCAGTAGCTTCTTCCAGGGCCGTTCGACCCGCTTCAGCCGCTTGAGCCGACTCAGTTGATGCGTCATTGACAATTTCGGCGTTTGCGGCAATTTCCTTGACGCCAGCTGACATTTGGGTTACCACTGAAGTTGTATTGTTTACGGCGTTGAGTTGATCAGTGGCACCTGTAGCAACTTCGGTAATGACAACTGCTACCTGGTTAGCGGCTTTAGCTGTCTGCTCGGCGCTGGCGGTCAATTCTTCCGAAGAAGCTACAACCTGTTCGGCTGATTGTATAATATGGCGGATAATCTCGCGCATATTTTTATTTAAAATATCTAGGGCGGTGGCAATTTCGCCGAATTCATCGCGACGGTTTGTAATATCAGCGCTGATATCCGCCGAATAATCACCCTCCGCCATTGTAACAATCCGGTTTCGAATTCGCAGCATTGGTTTAGCCAGAGCATTACCAAGTAGAAATGCCAATAATGTGGATAAGATGATCCCAACTAAACAGCATAATAGTCCTATTGTTATTTGGCCTCTTAATAAAGCGGCTTGTTCTTGTTCTTTTTTTGCAACAAGAACGTCGATTTCGTCGATCCAGTTGCCTGTACCAACAATCCAATTATATGGTTGAAATAATAAAGTGTAGGACCGTTTTGGCAATGGTTCGGTCTGGTTAGGTTTAGAAAACCAATAATTAGTATAGCCGCCGCCTGGCTGCATGCCGTTGCCAATAAGGTCTTTGATGAACTCAGTTCCTTTGGCATCTTTGGAACTTAAACGGTTCTTTCCTTCCTGATCCCGCCCTAGCAAAACGACATTTACTCCATCAGTGGTATCAATCCAGAAATAATTTCCATTATCGAAACGAAGGTTTCGGATAATATCAGCGGCTCGTTTTTTGGCATCTGTTTCTGACAATAAGCCCTGTTGTTGCTGGTTGTAAACATCCTGAAGGATGCTTATTGCGGTTTCTACCTCAAACCTAACATTGCGGTCAAAAGAGTCAATTAATTCAATACGGTACTGATTAACTGTATTTTTGTTGTCTTCTACCGTTCGATAAATATTATAAGACCCAACAACTAAGGAACAGATCAACCCAGTTAAGATCATGGCAAAAATAATTTTAAATTTAATAGAGCGTAGTGTCATATTATTATTTCCCCCTAGCTAAATAATACCGTAACGAATTCATCTAAAAAGAAGCGTGTCGACGCTGCTAGGATGATTTCGCCATAATGCGATAATATCCTTCAGATGCTTAACGTTTTTTGTTAAATCTGAAGATACGATCAATTGAAAGGCGAGATGCCACTTTGAAAGGCGAGACGCCATTTTGTAAATCGACAAGTGAATATTTGTAAACCAAACGCAGTTTTTGTATTCGAAATGC
>JAGGAD010000061.1 GCA_017889625.1 Bacillota bacterium
TGCAAACTTATAAGCTAAGCGTAGTAGTGTAAATATTAATAAATTATATGAAAAGGAGAGAGTAGCATGATTGATAAGCAATTTGTGAATAACCTTTTTGATGTTAAGGGAAAAGTAGCGGTGATTACAGGTGCTACCGGAGCATTGGGAAAAGCTGTTGCTCGTGGTTATGGTCTTGCCGGGATGAAGGTATTTGTTACCGGTCGTGGTGACGATAAATGTCAAGCTCTTTGCAAGGAATTGGCTGCCCAGGGTATTGACTGTGCATATTCAACTGGCGATCCAGCCGTAGAAGCGGATGTAATCAAGATAGTAAATGCTGCAGTGGCTAAATATGGGGAAATCAATGTATTGGTTACCGCTGCCGGCTATAACCACGCACAGCCGATTCTTGAACAGGACTTGGCTGAATGGCAAAAAATTATGAATTCCGATGTTCAAGGGACTTGGCTGTTCTGCAAATACGTCGGTGAGCAAATGGTTAAGCAGGGTAAAGGCGGCAAAGTGATTCTGGTATCTTCCGCCCGCTCCAAAGCTGGCATGGCTGGTTATACTGGCTACTGCACAGCTAAAGGCGGTATTGACCTTATGGCTCAATCCCTGGCTTGCGAATGGTCGGAAAAATATAAGATTAATGTTAACACCATTAATCCGACAGTGTTCCGTTCGGATTTGACGGAATGGATGTTTGATCCAGAAAGCGCTGTTTACAAAAACTTCTTAAAACGTTTGCCGATCGGTCGTCTTGGCGAACCGGAAGATTTTGTTGGACCGTGCATCTTCCTTGCTTCAAGCGCCAGCGACTTTATGACAGGTGCCAATGTTGCCACTGAAGGCGGCTACTGGGCTTGTTAATAAATGTAAATTAATTGGAAATCCTCCAGTATTATACTGGAGGATTTCTTTTTTGCTCTAAATGAAGGTAAAACTATCATTTTGGCAGGATTTAGCAGCATAAAAGTGCAATAATATACATTAACAACGATTTATCTGTTGGCGCTAAGTTGAGTATCTTCATGATGTTAGGAGTGATATTTTGAAGTTTATTGTTGAACAAAAAGTCTTTGACCAATTAGAAGATGTTTGCTTCGGTGTTGTATTTGCCAAAGACATTAATAATCGAACTAATATTAATCAAGTTAGCCAACTGCTTACTAGCAGCATTCAACAAATTGAGGCCCAATTTGCTAGCCAAAAGGTCAAAGAGGCAGAAAAAATTATGCCTTATCGTCAAGCGTACAGCAAATTGGGGATAAACCCTAATAAATTTATGAGTTCAATTGAGGCCTTGGCCTCAAGAATTTCGAAAAAGAAGGGCTTTCCTGAAATTAATCCAATTGTGGATTTGGGGAATGCTATATCGTTAAAGTATCTTGTACCGCTGGGGGCACATGATGTCGACAGTGCAACAGGCGATATTGTGGTGAGATTTTCTCATATGGGGGACAAGTTCATTCCGTTTGGCGAAGAAGCAGTCGAAGTATTGGAAGAAGGCGAACTTATCTATGCGGCGGGCGATCAAGTAAAAACTCGGCGGTGGATATGGAGACAAAGTGAGGCTGGTAAAATTACTGAAGATAGTCGGAATATATTTTTCCCGATTGATGGATTTAATGGGAAAAATAGAGATAGCGTTATTGCGGCCAGGGATGAGCTTGCTGACTTGTTAAAAAGTTTATTTTGCAGTGAAGTTCAAGTCGGTTTTGTGGACCGGGAAAATCCGCAGCTAACTTTTAAATAATAAAAGAATTTAAATTATACTGTTAGGCAGTGTTTAGAAAAGGGGAATACAGTTGATGAGGGCGACGGGTATTTGTTTGGGAGCATCCCGGATAAGCTTGGCGGTTATTGAACAGAAAAATTCAGGGATAGAAATTATTCGAACTGACTCGCGGTCACATGACGGAAATATCGTGAATGTACTTGGGGCTATGCTGGAGGCGTTGGGCGGCCTAGATATTGGTCGAATGGCTGTTACTGGACGAAAATTTCGCAATTTAATTAATTTGCCGTCAATAGCTGAAGCTGAAGCCGTGGAAATTGCTTATAGTAAGTTGAAAAGTAGTTATCCAGAGTGTGATGGAATTGTCTCTGCTGGCGGAGAAAATTTCATGACTTATCAGTTAAACCGCCGGGGACAGATTGTAAATGTAATTACCGGTAATAAGTGTGCTTCAGGAACCGGCGAATTCTTTTTACAACAGTTAAAAAGAATGAATTTATCTATTGACGAAGCGTTAGAAAGCGCTGCGGTCGAGGCTAAAGAGCCGTACTCTGTAGCTGGGCGGTGCTCGGTTTTTTGTAAAAGTGATTGTACGCATGCTTTAAACAAAGGGGCAGCCAAGGGCAAAATAGTAGCTGGCTTGTGCAAAATGATGGCGGTGAAGATTATTGAATTATTAAAAAAGTGTCCAGCACACGATTATTTGCTTATTGGCGGTACGGCCCAGAATAAGGTAATGGTTGATTATATTTCAGGAGATTCGCTTAAGGATAAACGGTTGTATGTAGCTGATGAGGCTGCGTATTTTGAAGCATTTGGCGCTGCAGTATGGGCTGTTGCTAATGGCGTTCGGCCCCAAAATTTTAGTATCAATACTTTGGTTGCTGCTGGCAATGATACTGGTACGTTCAAATTTCTTCCGGCTATAAGTCAGGCGGCGGATAAAGTAGCGTTTAAAACAGTGCCGACTGCTGAGGCCCGGAAAGGTGATCGGGCTATTGTTGGTTTAGATGTTGGTTCTACGACAACTAAGGCTGTAGTTATGCGCACTAATGATAATGCTATTTTAGGGTCGGTTTATTTGCGTACCAATGGTGATCCGGTGGGCGCGGCCCGGCGGTGTTATCAGGAACTGCTAAATCAGGTAGGTACGCTGGCGGTAATTGATGGGCTGGGGGTTACTGGTTCAGGACGGCAAATTGCCGGACTGCATGCTGATACTGAAGGGGTTATCAATGAAATTATTGCTCATGCTACGGCGGCGGTGCATTTTGATCCGGAAGTTGATACTATTTTTGAAATCGGCGGGCAGGATGCAAAGTATACCTATATTACTAATGGGGTTCCTTCTGATTATGCGATGAATGAGGCTTGTTCAGCTGGGACCGGTTCTTTTTTAGAGGAAGCGGCCAAAGAGTCGATGGGGATTGATACTATAGAGATTGCGAACATTGCGCTAAACAGTAAACGACCGCCGAATTTTAATGACCAGTGTGCGGCATTTATTGGCAGTGATATTAAGACGGCGATTCAAGAAGGAATTCAACGAGAAGATATTGTTGGTGGCTTGGTATATTCCATCTGTCAAAATTATGTTAATCGGGTAAAGGGAAGCCGAATTATTGGTAAAAAGATATTTATGCAAGGCGGAGTATGCTATAACAAGGCTGTGCCGATGGCGATGGCCGCTCTTATTGGCAAAGAAATTATTGTTCCGCCTGAACCAGGGTTAATGGGGGCGTATGGAGTAGCGCTTGCGGTAAAACAAAAAATAGCTCTTGGTTTATTAACGGAAAAATCGTTTAAGCTTCAGGACCTTGCTGCCCGTGAAGTGAGCTATAAAACTCCGTTTATTTGCAGTGGGGGCAAAGAAAAATGTGACCGCAAATGTACAATAAATATTATTGAAATTGATGGGGCCAACTATCCGTTTGGTGGTGCTTGTAATAAGTATGTAAATATCCGGAGAAAAGTTGATTTTGATTTAACGGAACTTGACCTTGTGCAGCTGCGGGAACAATTAATATTCGAACAGTACGCTGTAAGGCATGAGGAAAAAGTTGGGGCTAAGCGAGTGGGAATATTAAAATCGCTGTTGGTAAATAGCCTATATCCGTTATATTATAACTTTTTTGCTGAACTTGGTCTGGAAGTGGTTTTAAGTGATGTTTCTGATGATGCCGGGCGTGAACGGCGCGGGGCGGCATTTTGTTATCCGGTGGAATTAGCGCATGGCTTTATGGAAAACCTCTTAAAGAGCAAACCAGACTATATTTTTTTACCTAATGTAATTGGTATGCCAGTAGAAAATGGTATTGAAGCAAGTGTTACTTGTCCGTTGGTGCAAGGCGAGACGTATTATCTCAAGTCGGCGTTTGAAGAACTGAGTACATGTAAGGTGCTTAGTCCGATTTTAGATTTTTCCAATGGTTACGAACATATTAGCAAGGAATTTATAAAGATCGGGCAAAGCTTGGGCTTTAGCAGTAAAACCAGTAAACAAGCTTTTAACGTGGCTGTTGCTAAACAAACGGCTTGCGGTCGGGAAATGCGGAGAATCGGCAGCAAAGTGCTGAGTGAGTTGGAAAAACATCCCGAAAAACAGGCAATAGTGCTATTGGGACGTCCATACAATGCTCTAACCCGTGATGTTAATATCGGCATTCCTAGCAAATTTGCTTCGCGTGGTTGGTTAATTATTCCGTGGGATTTTCTTAGCTATGGGAAAGAAGAACCTTTTGAACGCATGTTTTGGGCAATGGGTCAAATGCTGATGAAGACTGCCCGCCTAGTGGTAAGACATCCCCAATTGTTTGCTACCTACATAACAAATTTTAGCTGTGGTCCGGATAGCTTTTTACTTAGTTATTTTCGGGACACCATGGGGCAAAAACCGTCACTAACATTAGAGTTAGATAGTCATACAGCTGATGCGGGAGTTGATACCAGAATCGAAGCTTTTCTGGATGTCATTTCCGGCTATATTGAATTGAGAAAACATGCTGCAGCTGGATTGACGATGTCAGCCAAGAGTGGCTTAGACACTGAAATTAAGGATGGTAAGGCTTGGATCGTTGATCAGCAGGGTAATCGATATGATCTTCGCGATGAACGGGTTGTTGTTAAAGTACCGTCGATGGGCAATGTTGGTTCGCGCTTAGTTGCGGCTAGCATGCGGCATATTGGCATTAATGCCACATATCTGGAACCACCGCGCGAGGAAGAGCTGGCAATTGGGCGGGCTAATTCCTCGTGCAAGGAATGCTTGCCATTTACGTTGGTCGCGGGGGGGATATTAAATGATGCTGTTAAGCAGGACCCGGATAAGTTATTAGTGTATTTTTTTGCGGATAGTTCAGGTCCATGCCGGTTTGGCCAATACCATGTTCAAGTGAAAAATGTATTAGCGAAAAATAATCTTAATAATGTCGCGGTCTTGCCGTTAACTTCAGACAACGGTTATTCGGGAATGGGATTGCCGTTTCAGCTTAGAGCCTGGCAGTCGCTGGTGTTGGCTGAAGTATTAGATGATATTTATGGGGCGTTGTTAGTATTAGCGACCGATAAGAATAAAGCCTGTGCGCTATTTGAGGCTTCACTTGAGCGGATTGAAGCGGCTGTTGTGAACCAGTCCTGGAAAGGACTGAAACGGGTACTGAGAGAAGAAGCCCGCAGCTTGGCGGCGATTCCGCGTAAGGATGAGTTGAGTAACGCTGTAAAGGTAGCCTTAATCGGGGAAATTTATGTGCGCACCGATGGGCTTTCGCGGCAGTTTTTAGTAGAACGGCTGGCTGATAAAGGAATTATTTCTAAAGTCGCCCCGATTACTGAGTTTATATACTTTTGTGATTATATCTTGCAAAAGGGCATTTATCATGTAAAATCATCCAAGACGGAACGTCTGGCATCGGTTATAAAGGGTTTTGTTAAACAACATTATGAACGGCAAATCAAAGAAATAATGGCTGAATCGATGTTGTATGAAATGCATATGATTAATATTCCTCAGTTAGTGGATAGTGCGAAAGACTTGATTGGTCCGGAGTTCACGGCTGGCGATACCTTGCTTACGGTAGGGGCGGCGCTCAATGACATTATCGATGAAGTGGCAGGAGTTCTTTCCATTGGTCCATTTGGTTGTATGCCTTGCCGGGTTTCAGAGGCTATTATCGGTAAAACCGTTGACAATGAAAAACTTAAAATCGCTCATAATAAGTCGTTAGTGGCTGAGGTAATGGAGAAATATCCAGCGTTGCCGTTTTTGTCAATTGAAAGTGACGGTAATCCATTTCCTCAAGTTATTGAAGCTAAATTAGAAATATTCTCGATGCAAGTGGCTAGAGTTCATCAAGCCATCATGGAAGTCCGGCTAAAAGGTCAAAATAACGCGTAAAAAACAAATTGCTGCAATCTTTTTTTCACTTATGTCTGATATATATTTACGCTACGATAGCAAGTTAGTGTAGGGGGCGTAAGCGTGAGTCCATTTATTGGTATTACGGCGAGTGTACTGGTGCGGAATGACGGTTGGTTGACTGGCGGCGAGCGAGTTTATGTCAACCGCGACTATATTGAAGCAATAATTGAAGTTGGGGGCGTACCGTTAATTTTGCCAGAGGTGGCTGATTACAACGCGGTTGAGCAGCAGGTCAGACTTGTAGATGGTCTTGTTTTTTCGGGTGGTTATGATGTTGATCCTGAATACTATGGTGAGCAGCCCCTGCCTGAGCTGGGACCGGTTTTTCCGCAACGGGATCAATACGAAGTAACACTGCTAGAAATAGCAGGTCGCCACAAAAAACCTGTTTTGGGTATTTGCCGTGGACTTCAGATTATTAATGTCGCGTTTGGCGGAACGTTATATCAGGATTTGTCGCTTGTGAATAAGCCGATTGTCCAGCATGAGCAAAATTCTAAAAAAGATGTGCGGGGGCATAGTGTGAGGCTAGCTGCAGGGACGGTTCTTAGTGATATTTTGGGGGGGGCGGAGGTTCGGACCAATAGCTTTCACCACCAGGCGATTAAAGGGGTAGCAACGGGATTTACAGTAAATGCTGAAGCGCAGGACGGAGTAGTAGAAGGTATTGAGAATTCGGCTGGTACTATATTGGGGGTGCAGTGGCATCCGGAAATGATGATCGGAAAATTTCCAGCGATGCTGGGGATATTTCGTTGGTTAGTGGCGAAGGCTCAATAAATAATAAAAAAAATTGCCGGGTGCAGTTAATTGCACCTGGCAATTTTTGTGGGATATTTTTGTTAGTAATGAAATAGGGTAAAAATTTAGCGCTAAGGACAAAGACTGCAGGAATTAGTAGAAATGTGTCATATTTAATATAGAAAGTTCAACTAATTTCAAATGGAGGCGTCACAATGAAATCATTGCTTTTGAAAAAAGCAAAATATCTGCTGCTTTGTGCTATTATTTTGTGTTGGTTCACTTCGGCGATAACGGCAGAATGCGCTCCGAAACGAATTGGTGTTACTCAATTTGAGTCTAATAATTTTCAGATAAACCTTCCTGATGGTCAATGTTATGATATTGGCCTAGGCGCGTCGGATATGTTGACCACGGAATTGTCTAAGAATAAAAATTTTGAAGTGGTTGAACGCGAACAAATTAAATCGGTGTTAAAGGAACAGGCTTTTGGACTTTCGGGAGCGGTGGATATGGCCACCTCTGCTAAACTGGGACAGCTATTGGGTCTCAAATACATAGTTTATGGAAAAATACTATCGGCTGGAGCAGAAGATAAAAGTACAGAATTATTGGGTGTAAGGATTAATAAGTTGTCGGTAAAAGTTCAGGTTTCTGTCCGGATGATTGACACTACTACGGGTGCTATTGTGTGGGCCGATCAAGTGGAAGGAAAGGTAGATAAGAAGGGAGTAAAAATTGACGGTGTTGGTTCCACAAGAACTCAAGTAAGTGCCAGTATTTATGACGAAGCTATTCGTAGTGCGATAAGTCAGATTGTTGAGCGCATTGGACGCGCAAGCCCAACCGAAGGTGCCATAGCCAAAGTAATTGGTAAGAAAGTATTTATTGATATTGGAATAGAGCAGGGTGTACAGCCGGGACAAACTTTCGTGGTTTACCGGGAAGGTGAAGTAATAACGAACGCCTCTGGTGAAATTATTGGTGTAGATAAGAACGATATTTGTACATTGAAAATTGTCAGAGTTGAAGGTAATATGTCTATCGCTGAAATCGTAGACCAAAAACCGCTATTTATTCAGCAAGGCGATCGT
Source organism: Bacillota bacterium (assembly GCA_017889625.1). Lineage (GTDB taxonomy): Bacteria > Bacillota > Negativicutes > Sporomusales > CTSoil-080 > CTSoil-081. The sequence goes on from JAGGAD010000061.1 coordinate 7,976, forward strand.
GTTCACTCTATTTAAAGGAGTTTAGCCGGCATGAAATTAATCTTGCAGCGTATTTTATTAACTTTAATTATTTGTATAGCTCTTTGCCAAATCGCGATGGCGCAGGAAATCACGGTGGAGGGGCAAGGAACTACGCGCGATGGAGCTATCGCGGACGCTTTACGGGGGGCGGTTGAACAGGCCGTCGGGGTTTTTCTGGATTCTACCACGGTAAGTAATAATTATCAAATTATTAGCGATGAAATTTATATTAACTCGCAAGGATTTATTCAAGACTATCGGGTGCTTAGTGAAAAAAAGGGAACCCCGTACGTCGTGACAATTCAGGCGATAGTTAATACAACGCCAAATTCTGAACTTTATACGCGGTTACAAAAACTTCACCTAATTGAAACGATGTTGCGCAATCCCCGAATCGCGGTAATCATCCCCGAGTCTTTCCAGCAAACAGCGTTGCCAACTGCTGCCTGTGAAACCGCGGTAATGCAAAAGCTACGTGAAAGTGGGTTTAAGCATGTTTTTGATTCCCAGCAGGTATCTTTTAATAAAAATAAACAGTTGATTGAAAGTATATTAGCAGGGAATTTGCAAGATGCAAAAACCTTAATAACTACCGATGAGTTAGATTTTATCATTGTTGGACGAGCAATTAGCCAATATGTCGGCGATCTTTATGATAGTGGCGTAAAATCAAGCCGAGCGCATGTTGATGCGAGAATATTAAAGGTAGATACTGGCGAAATTATTGCGGTTCAAACGGCTGATGCCAGTGGTGTGGATATTGCTTCGCGAAACGCCGCGACAAAAGCGTTAATGACGGCAGGAAGTCAATTGGGCGATACGCTAATACCTCAGCTTATGCAATATGCCGCGGACCCTGATAAGCCAATAATGCTAGTCTTTAAACAGGCCAGCTTTCAAAAACTCAGTGTAGTACAAAATCTTCTAAAAGAAATTCCTGGCGTAAGATCGGTGATTCTTCGTTCTTATAGTCAGGGAATAGCTGAAATTACAGTAACTTATCCAGGGGCGACAAAAACACTAATTGATGCGATCGAAAACGCAGCCCAATTCTCGGTTAAGATAATCAATATTACCAATAGCACCGCTGAGCTAACCTTTTAAAAAAGTAACCGATAATCTATAATAATAAATGGAGAGGGTGTTATTATGTTGAAACGAAAAGTAGTAATTTGTTTCCTGGTTGCTTTAGTAGCCGTATTAGGAAGTGCCTGCCAAGCTAACCCGTTAAATGTTATTGTAAATAGCAATGTACCGTTGGAATTGACCAGTGCCAAAGGATTAATTGGCTGGGATCAAGGCAATCAGGGGACGATTGAGGCTATTGGAACAGGGCTTCCACCGGCTAATGCAAGGTCACAGGCCCAGGCTAAACTGCTTGCTAGGCGTGCAGCCCTTATTGATGCGTATCGAAACCTGACGGAAGTAATAAACGGTGTTCAGGTAGATAGTCAGACGACTATACAAAATTTGGAAATAACCAGTGACGTTGTAACAACTAGGGTATCAGGCTTAATTAAAGGAGCTCGAATTATTAAAGAATTGCCGCAAAGCGACGGGTCATATATTGTTGTCATAAGTGTAAATATGTATGGAGAAAACAGTGTAGCCGATATTGCTCTTAATGCAGTAAAGCCAGCACAAATTATGGATTTCCCCCAGCCTTCGCCCAGTTTTGTCCCTGCTGTAGATGTTCAGAGGAGTAATCTGCCAAGTAATGCTTATACCGGCGTTATTATCGATGCACGGGGTATGGGGGGGGAATCAACCTTTTCACCGCGTATTTATGATGAAAGCGGCAGAATTGTTTATGGCAATCAGTATATTAATATTGACTTTGCTATTAGCCAGGGCATGGTGGAATATACGCGGGATGGCGATATGTACACCAGTGCCGTTCAGGGAAAATCGCGCGCCGGTAACCGGCCGTTGATTATCAAAGCCCTTAAGGTAGTAGATAATAGCTGTAATCTTGTAATCAGTAATGCTGACGCTGAGAATATTCTTTCCCAGAATGTAGTAGGAAATTTCTTGAAAAATTGTGCGGTGGTTTTTGCTATTTAACTAAAATTTATTGATAATATAAACAAGCCTTGTTACTTTGTCAAAAGCAACAAGGCTTGTTTATATTATATTTTAAAATTAACAGAGGAAGAATTAACAGGATAAAGAATTTTATTTTAAAGAGGTGAAAGGATGAATATACAAATATTCGGTGTAAAAAAATGTCGTGATACTCAGAAGGCTGAACGATTTTTCAAGGAGCGGGCGATAAAATATCAATTCGTCGACTTAAATATTCGTGGTCTTAGTAGAGGGGAGTTGGATAGAGTCAAAGCGGTTGTCGGACTAGAAAACCTTATCGATAAAACTGGTAAGGAGTATGCTAAGCGTAATTTAAAATACATGGTACATAATGTAGAAGAACAACTGTTGACTTATCCGCTACTACTTAAAACCCCGATTGTTCGCAACGGTTCCAGCGCAACTATTGGTTATCAGCCGGAAATATGGGGCAAGTGGGAGTGAGGAACGGAGTGGCTTAACGATCTTCGAGAGGAAGCCAAACTGCATTACGTTTGCCGATATAATGAGCTCTAGGACGGATAAGTTTATTGTTGGCATGCTGCTCTAGAATGTGGGCGATCCAGCCGCTAGAACGGCTAAGGGCAAAGACGAGGGTAAACATATCCCGTGGTATGCCAATATATGTATAAACTGAGGCGGAAAAGAAATCAACATTGGGAAGTAATCCTTTACGTTCTTTGACGATCTCAGCAATTTTTATTGAAATATCATACCAGTGGGTATTTTGTTGCCATTCAGCGAGTTCATGAGCAAGCTTTTGCAAATGTTTAGCCCGGGGATCACCGTGTTTATATACTCGGTGGCCAAAGCCCATGATTCGGCCTTTGTTGTTAATTTTTTCGGTAATATAGGCTTCAACTTGATCAACATCCCCGATCGCTTCAAGCATGTTGGCAACTTGTTCGTTTGCATTGCCGTGCAAGGGACCTTTTAGGGTGCCAATAGCCGAAACAATACCGGAGTACATATCGGACATGGTCGAGACCGTTACCCGAGCGGCAAAGGTTGAAGCGTTGAGTTCGTGTTCGGCATGAAGAATAAGGCATTTATCAAGAGCTTTAGTGGCAATTTCGGAGGGCTTTTCGCCGGTTAACAGCCACAGAAACAGTTCCGCCAGTGAGGTTGGTTGGATGGTAGTAACATCGACAGGCTCAAGACTGTTGCGGATACGGTCAATTGCGGCAATGATTGCGGTAAATTTCGAGATGATACGGATGGCTTTAAGACTGTCAGCATCAGGAGATGGATCCATTACATTATCATCAAAGTGAGTAAGAAAAGAAACCGCAGTTCTGAGTTTGGCCATGCAATTTCCCCAAGGGGCATATAAAGATAAAAGATTATAAATTTTTTCTGGCAGTACTGCATTTTCAATCAGATTAGTTCTTAGCGTATCGAGTTGAATTTTATTAGGCAGTCGGCCATGCCACAAAAGGTAGATTACTTCTTCAAAAGAGGCATTTTCGGCCAATTTATCGATAGAAAAACCTCGATAACAAAGTACACCATTTTCTATAGAACAAATGGAAGATTCACAAGCAATAATATCTGCTAATCCCGACATTATTACGACCGCCTTTCTATATTAAATATATTTAGTGCATTAGGGGCATACTATTGTGTTTAGTATTAATACATGATTATACCTGTATATTTTGGTATAATCAATAGCTTAATGAAAAATATACAATAAACAATTTAAAAAGAGGAACTTTCAGGAGATTTGTATCAAAATAAGGTACAGAATATAAACTTTTTGCTAAAAACAGAGTAAAATAATGCTATTCATCTGCATAAATATACATATAAGTGCATTGCGAAAAAAACAAGATAAATTTATTGACAATAAAATCCGGAGAGTGTTATTATGTAAAAAATTAAATATACGTAAAATTTTTTTATCATGAGAGGTTGAGGGACTGGCCCGATGATACCCGGCAACCAGCGTTTTCAAGATGCAAGGTGCCAATTCCAGCAGGAGTAATCCTGATAGATGAGAAGGAATGTAGGTAATTGCGGACTCCTTTTCTTTAAGGGAGTTTATTTTTTATAATATGGAGGTAGAAAAATGAGTTTACCGGATAATCTACAGTTTGATACGTTGGCTATTCATGCGGGACAGCAACCTGATCCTACTACAGGATCGCGAGCTGTTCCGATTTATCAGACAACCGCTTATAATTTTCGGGACGCCGAACATGCTGCTAATCTGTTTGAATTAAAAGAAGCTGGCAATATTTATACCAGACTTATGAATCCGACTAGCGATGTGCTTGAACAAAGAATTAGCGCTCTTGAAGGTGGGGTAGGTGCGGTTGCTTTTGCCTCAGGCCATGCTGCTATCAATGCTACTTTGTTTAATATTGTTCAGGCTGGTGATGAAATTGTAAGCTCAACAACCCTTTATGGCGGAACGTATAATATGTTTGCTCATACTTTACCTCGGCTGGGGGTAAAGGTTAATTTTGTTGATGCTGCTAATCCTGAAAATTTTGCCAAAGCTATTACTCCTAAAACCAAGGCTCTATACGCCGAAGTCATTGGCAATCCTAAAATAGATGTACTTGATATTGCGCGGGTGGCAGAAATTGCCCACACTAACGGGGTGCCATTAATTATCGACAGTACTTTTGCAACGCCGTATCTTTGTCGACCAATTGATTACGGAGCAGACCTTGTCATCCATTCGGCAACAAAATTTATTGGTGGGCATGGCACTTCAATGGGGGGACTGGTAGTTGATGCTGGTAAGTTTAATTGGGATAATGGTAAATTTCCTACTTTAAGCGAACCTGATCCTAGCTATCATGATATGCGCTATACGGAAGTGGCTGGACCACAGGCGTTTATT
>JAGGAD010000062.1 GCA_017889625.1 Bacillota bacterium
TCTTCACAATATATCTCTCCTCGTAAAATAATCATTTATATCTCACCCGCATTTTTCTTATGCTTTCAGAATTTCTCATCCCCTTTCCTAAAAGATAAAATAAAAAGGCTAAGGTTAATTACCAAAATGGTAACTAATCTTAGCCTCTAGCCTGATGGTCTAGTCAACTAATTGGCGTTATTATATTTTTTTCTTATCATCACCTACATTGAATTGCGCTACTAACTACTATAATAAAAAGACTTTGAGCAAAACAGGTATTCCTGTTTTTAACTCAAAGCCTCTGTTCATACAGTCAGCTAATTAGATTATTTAGATGATACCATTATACCTATTAAAAGTCAATCCATAATTTTTACTTTAGTTTTCCGCCTTCAACCACAATATCTTCCGGATTAATGGAGTCGCCATAGGCCGGTTTTAAGGTTTCGTCATATGCCTTATGAATAAAGTTTTCTTTACCTAAAGTTTCTAATTCGGCATTAATCCAATCAAGGAGTTCTTTATCCCCTTTTTTCACTGCTGGAGCTATGGTATCCAGACTGCCTAGAGTTGAAATACCAACGTTAAAACCGGGGTTTTCCCGAGCCCAAGCAAATAAAAGGGTGTTGTCATGTGCTAACGCCGCGCCACGGTGATCTTTTAAGGCCTCAAAAGCTTCAGTGTTTTGATCGTATTTTAACAGTTCGATGTCAGGATAATTTTTGGTGAAATAAGTTTCGGCGGTTGTCCCTTTGTTTACAATTAGTTTTTTCCCTTTTAACTGTTCTACCGAGGTAATTGGTTCACCATTTGGCGATACTACGCCCAGCGAAACTTTCATGTAAGGATTAGCAAAATCAACTTTTTGTTTTCGTTCATCAGTTACCGTGAAATTAGCAAGAATAATATCTACCTTATTTGCTTGCAAAAATTCTACCCGGCTGGCGGCTTCAACCAAAACAAACTCTACTTTGGATTCATCACCTAACAGATCTTTAGCCAATCTTTTGGCAAGATACACATCATAGCCTTGATTTTTCCCGTTAGCATCCACATAGCCAAAGGGCGGCTTGTCACTGAATACACCGATTCGGATTACGCCCCGTTTTTTGATTTGTTCAAGCGAACTTTGCTGAGCAGTTTGCTTGGAATCCTGTTGAGCGCTTGAACCGCACCCCGCCAGCACTCCCGCTAAAATAACAATACTGAAAATGACCGCTAAAAACTTTTTGATATGCATAATACTCTCCACCTTTCCATCCTTAATATTGAAATATATTTAAAAATTGCTTAGCTCGCTCGGTTGTAGGATTTGAAAAAAATTCGTCAGGCGTAGCTATCTCACAAATTTTTCCGGCATCAATAAAAATAATCCGGTCAGCAACCGCTTTGGCAAAACCCATTTCATGGGTTACAATCATCATTGTCATTCCCTGTTTCGCCAGACCTAACATAACGTCTAACACCTCACGGACCATTTCTGGATCAAGCGCCGCAGTTACTTCGTCAAAAAGCATGATTTGAGGATTCATACATAAGGCTCTTACGATAGCGATACGTTGTTTTTGTCCGCCGGAAAGCTGCCGCGGATAGGCATCTTTCCGTTCAAACAGCCCCACTCGTTTTAATAACTGCTCCGCTTGTTCCAAGGACTCCGCTTTATCCCTTTTTTGCACTTTAACCGGGCCTAAAAGCACATTTTCCATTACAGTCATATGCGGAAACAAGTCATAATTTTGAAATACCATACCAATCTGCTGACGAGTGTTCTGCCAATCAACGTTTTTATCGGTGAGGTCTTTACCCGAAAAAACTATTTCCCCGCCCTGAATTTTTTCAAGCCCATTCATACATCTAAGGAGTGTACTTTTGCCACAGCCTGACGGTCCCAAAATAACAACAACCTCACCCTTATGGATACTAAGATTGATGTCGTCTAGCACCGTTGTTCCGTCATATTCTTTATGCAATCCATTTATCTGCAATAACACTTGATGTTTTTCCTCAATCGTCATAACTATTTAATTCTCCCATTTAGCTTCCAATTTTTTTGACCACTTGGACAACGGATAACAAACAATAAAGTAAAGGACCGTTCAATAATCTGCTGGCCGACCTTTACAACATCAATAACTCCAATCATTACCACCAGCGATGTAGTTTTTACCATTCTCGTCGATAAATTAATAGCTCCCGGCAACATTCGTCTTACGGCTTGGGGTATAAGGATGTAGCGGTAAAGTTCCCAAAAGCTGAGTCCTAATGCCAGGCCGGACTCCATCTGATGCTTGGGCAACGATTCAAGCGCACCTCTAACAATATCGCTCATTTCAGCGGCCCCCCACAGACTAAAAATAATCAGAGCCACTATTTCGCCATCCAAATGAATATTTAATAAATTTGTCACCCCAAAGTAGACAATAAACAGCCACACTAAAATAGGGATGATTCTAAATACTTCCAAGTAAACCCGACAAATAAAAGTTATTACTTTCGACTTTGACGTTCTAATTAAGCCCAGAAGAATGCCCAGCAGGGACCCCAGTATAATTGAAATAAACGCAATACGTACTGTCACCGCCAACCCTAGTAACAGCCGTTGCATATTAACGCCTTCAATAATCACATTAATTCCCGAATTGAGCATAACGCACCTTCCTTTCCAGCCAAGTCAAGGCGATTGATAAAGGAAGGAGCATTACCAGATAGGACACTACCAGCATTAATAACGCTTCAAAGGTTTGATAATATATCCCGATTAAATCCTGAGTTATATGCATAAGCTCAGGTATAGCAATTGCTCCGACAATCGAGGTTTCTTTCAATAAAAATATACAGTTGGCCCCCAACGATGGAAGGGTTACCGCAAAAGCTTGCGGCAAAATAACATAGCGAATCAGTTGAAAATTAGAAAGCCCGATACTAAGACCGGATTCGAGCTGCGACTTACTTACCGATTCGATTCCCCCCCGAAAGGCTTCGGCCATATAGCTTCCCCCCAAAAACGCCAACCCAATAATCGCACAAGTATTTTCACTCATCGTTAGCCCAACTTTGGTCAGACCATAATATAGAAAGAAAAGTTGGATTAATAGCGGCGTGTTACGAGAAACTTCGATATAAGCTTGAACGAGCCGAACCAAGCCTTTGGTCCGATAAAATAATATAACACTGCACAACATACCAATAACCAACGACAATGCTATACCTAAAATTGACAGTTTTAGCGTAAGCCACGCGGCCTTTTCATACAAAGGTAAGTTGCTTACGATAAATGCCCAGTTAATCTCCATAATTGACCACCTTACTTAGTATTTATAATATAAAAAGGCCAAGTTCTATTTAAAAACTTGGCCTTCAGTGTCTCTGATCGGCAAACTTATGTATGTAATAAGCATACCTCAGAATATACTTTGCGTCAATATATTTTTATTATAAATTAAAAAGCTGGTATAACGGCTCCTTTATACTTATCTTCAATAAATTTTTTCACTTCATCGGTCTGTAACGCCTTTTTCAGAGCAACAATCGCCGGATCCTTTATCCTACTGCTTTTCGTCACCAAAATATTGGCATAAGGGGAGTCTTTTCCTTCTCTGAATAAAGCAGTATTCGCCTCAATTCCTGCTTCTAAAATTTTATTGGTGTTGGTAATATAGCCGTCAAGATCATCCTTTAGCCGGATAAGTTGAGCCGAATCAATTTCTTCAAGCTTAATTGGCTTAATATATTGGGCAATATCTTTTACAGTAGCCGCGTGTTCTTGCAGATCGGAACGAAGCTTGATAAAACCATTGGTCTCCAATATCTTAAGTGCCCGATACTCATTGGTCACATCATTTGGAATACCAATAACCGCATTAGCCGGAAGTTCCTCTTTTGTCTTATATTTAGCCGAATAAAGACCAATCGGCTCTACATGAATATTTCCGGCATTAGCTAAATCATACCCCTTTTCTTTCTTTACAGATTCAAGATAAGGCTGGTGCTGAAAAAAATTTACATCAAATTCACCATTATCAGTATCTTCATTGCCATGGTCATTCTGCAAAATAGTAACTTGAAGATCAATCCCTTGCTGAGCAAGCTTGGGCTTGATAAATTCCAAAAGTTCCGCATGAGGAACCTGATCTGCTAAAACCTTGAGCGTTACCCTGTCACCCGCAACAGTAGTTTGCTTTGAATCGTTCCCCTTAGAATCGCCACACCCAGTCAGCACAAATATTCCGGTAAGAAAAATCAATGACCAAGCCAGTAAATTTTTTTTCATTTTTTATTCATTCCTTTCGAAAAATTCATGTTTATATAAGAAATCTTTTCTTGATAATATACTTGGACAAACTGTCACCAATAAATTGAACCAATTGAACAATGATAACTAACACAACTACCGCCGCAATCAATATATCCGTCTTAAACCGCGAATAGCCAAATCGGACCGCCACATCACCTAATCCCCCCGCGCCAAAGGACCCCGCCAGCGCAGTTACCGAGATAATAGCAATTACCGCAATCGTAAACGAACGAATAAGCGATGGTAAGGCCTCCGGAATTAACACCTTGATAATTAGTTGAAAGTTTGGCGTGCCCATAGCTTTAGCGGCCTCAATTTTTCCCTTAGGAACCTCCATAATACTGTTTTCTACCAACCGGGCAAACATTGGTACGCAACTGACCACCAATGCAAAAATGCAGGCTCCCGGCCCATAGGCCTTGCCAATAACCATTCTTGACAACGGCAGCGTCAAGATAATAAGAATCATTGATGGCAAGGATCTAAGCACATTCACAACTGCCCCAATTACTTTGTTAAATAGCGGAAGCGGATGCACCCCCTCCTCCGCCGTTACTAATAAAACAATTCCTAAAATTAACCCTAAAACAAGCGTAAATACCATCGTCAGTACCGTCATATACACCGTATCTACAATCGCCGGCGTGATAATTGCCCATACTTCGGAACCAAAAGCGCTTTTGATAACCGCAAAAAAGCTACTATTCATAAGGTTCATATCGCTTCGCCTTCTCGAACCCATTGATTGACGGCAAAATTGGCATTAATTTTTACAAACAATTTGGCAGTTTCGCTGGCAGGGTTAAAAAAGACATCTCGAACCGCTCCGGTTTCAACAATCACGCCATTTTCCAACACCGCCATGTGATTGCAAGCATATTTAATCACATCTAGTTCATGAGTGATGAGGATAATTGTAAGTCCCAATTTTCGATTAATATCTTTCAGAATATCCAGTACGGAAAGGGTTGTTTTTGGATCAAGGGCTGATGTGGCTTCATCACTTAATAACACATCGGGGTTGTTGGCCAAGGCTCTGGCAATACCCACACGTTGCTTTTGCCCACCGCTTAACTGCCCCGGATAACTATTAATTTTGTCGGATAACTCCACAAGCCCCAGAATTTCTTCTACCCGCCGCTTTATAGCAGGTTTTTTATATCCAGCAATTTCAAGCGGATAAGCTACATTATTAAAAACAGTCCGAGAGTCAAACAAATTAAACTGCTGAAAAATCATCCCGATTTTTTGTCGATATAAATTGAGTTCTTTTTTTGACAGGTTGAATATTTGTTGTTCACCAATTCGTACAACCCCAGAATCGGCCACTTCCATGCGGTTTAAGCAGCGAATCAAGGTTGACTTTCCCGCCCCGCTAAATCCGATGATCCCAAAAATATCACCTTTGCTAACCGTAAGGTTGATTCCTTTCAGGACATCCACCTGCCCAACAGGAGTATGAAATGTTTTATAGAGATCCTTAACAGTAATAAAACTGCTAGAATCGAACCCTTTCTCGTTCCTCACGTCAACTTGGCTTCTTCCGATACTCACCCATACTCCCCCCTTTTGTTCTACCATAAAAGATACTTACATTATGCTTTATGCCAAGTCTCCAACTCTTTCATTTTATCTATACCGCTAATGCTTTTTTAAAAGCTTGATCCAAATCCGCGATAAGGTCCGCGGCATCTTCAAGCCCGACAGAAAGCCTAATCGTGTCTGGTGAAATATCCGCCAACTTTTGCTCTGTGGGCGTTAGCTCGCCATGCGTAGTTTTAGGGGAGTTAATAATTAATGACCTGGCATCACCCAAATTAGCCTGATAACTAAAAATGCGAACCGAATCAATAAACTTATCCAACTGCTCGTTGCTACCGTTAAACCCGAAACTAAGCAAAGACCCGGCACCTTTAGGAAGATACTTTTCAGCCAGCTGTCGATATAGGCTCATTTTAGCCGCCGGATGCTTAATCCAGGAAACTCCTTGCTGGCCTTCCAGATAACCAACAATCTTTTCGGTATTAGCAACTTGTTTTGCCACTCGTTCCGACAAGGTTTCCAACCCTAGCAAAATTAAATAGGCATCTGTTGGGCTTAACGCCGCGCCAAAATAGGCTAAATAATTCAAGCGAACTCTAAAGAGAAATGGAGTTTCCGGAAATACCTCAAGAAAATTTCTTTCCTTGCCGTTAATGTCGCGCAAGGTATGATAAGGTTCCAAAAAATGCGGGAACTTGCCGTTAGCCCAATTAAACTTGCCACTTTCCACAATCAAACCAGCAATCGCATTTCCATGCCCCCCTAAAGCTTTTGTAGCTGAATAAACAACGATATCCGCACCATATTTAATTGGGTTTAATAAATACGGCGTAGCTACCGTGTTATCTACAACTAAGGGAATACCATGTTTATGAGCAATGTTTGCCAGCGTTTCTACGTCCGCCACTACGGCATTTGGGTTACTGATGGTTTCTACATAAATAGCTTTTGTATCCGGCTTAATGGCTTTTCGGAATTCATCGGGATCAGCAGAGTTTTCCACTTGGTCTATGGCAATTCCAAATTTGGGATATATCTTTTTAAAACTGTCAATTGTGCCGCCATAAAGTTGCGGCGTCGTCAAAATTCTTCCGCCGCCTTCAGTTAGATTGAGCAAGGTATAGGTAACCGCCGCCATACCGGAACCAACCGCAAGCGCACCAGCCGCTCCATCAAGAGCAGCAATCCGTTGTTCCAGCACCGCTACGGTAGGATTACCAATCCGGGTGTACAAATACCCAAATTCCGAAAAACTAAACAGTTTTGCAACTCGCTTAGTATCGCCTAAGTCATAAGATGCCGTCTGATAGATAGGCACTGACGAAGCATTATTATGTTGCTTGGGATCATATCCTCCCCTCACTTTTATTGTGTCAAAAGCGAACTGTTCATTAGCCATGCTAATCCCTTCTCTCTATTTTTCACTTATCATTTTGCTTCAGTATCTGTTTTACAACAAATTTTTCTAAAACAGTCTTAATTGAATAAGGCGCTTCAAAGATTTTTTTCCCGCTTTGAGCGATATACTTGGCCGCACCAATGCCAACCCGACTGACAACAAGTGCAGCGCAATCCTTTAAACAATCTAAAATTCTCGCAAATTCATTTTCGTCATGGCCGTTACCGACCTCAATTTTTCTTACTTCCAAAAAAATATAATTCTTGTCTTCTACTTCATAAATATAGTATTGATAGGCCTGTGCAAAATGCATATCGATATAATTTCCATCGCTACTGGCAATGGCTATTTTATGAGCCACTTAAATCGCCTCCAAGTTTCAGACAAATTATCGATAAGTGTCGAGTACCCGGTCATAGATATCCTCGATGGCACGAAGTCCGCCGTTATAGCCGACATACCCGCAATCCAACACCAGTCGGTAGCTTACCGGGACACTCAAAATTAATAGGTCTGCCCCAATCTCTTTAGCGAGATCCCGTTCCCAGCCACTGCCTAAAATTAATGCACGGTTTTTATGGGTATCCTCGCGGATTTCTTGTTGTATCGCTCCTCCGTCAACGCCAAAGCTAACATCAACAGAACGGCATTCCGATATATTTAAAAATTGTTCACGAATAGCGGCTTGAAATTCTTCGGGCGTATCATCGATAATAAATTGCTTGGCTGGCACAATCCCCAGCTCATTTAACAAATATTTAGCAAAACCAACCGCATAGGACGCATCAAGCAAAGTATAAAAACGCCTAGGAATACCATAGCGAAATTCCAACATAAAATCGGCGGTTCTTTCGATATGCATATAAAACTTTTCTTCTTCGTTCTGAATGAACGCCTCAACCTTTTCCTCATCTGCCCCAGTAAAATGAGCTACCTGCCGCAAAAACTTTGATGTCTCCACTCCGCCCACCGGCAAATACGGGAAATGAAAATAAGGAGTACCGTATTTTTCCTCTAGATGTTTTGCTACTCCCAGCCCCGCCCAGGCACTGACAACCAGATTGAACTCAGCACTCGGAATTGTCTTCCACTCTTCAACGCCGCCCGAATCGGCGCCAAACAAAATGTTGACTTTAAGACCGATACCGGACAGTATTCTTTTAAGCTCTTCCAGGTTTCCATTCCAATACGGATCTTGGTAGGGAATAGTGGAAAATACATTAACCAAACCCTTAATTTTTCCATTGTTTTCTTTAAATTTATCAACATATTGATCAATAATGGCCTTTACCACAACTTCATGGCTAACGTAATTATTGCTTTTAAAGCCGCCTGTTTCCGCATAGACAATCGCTTGGCCCTTATCCTGGTATTCACCGGTTACTCTTCCAACGTCATCGCCGACAATGTCTGAAGTGCAACCGGTAAGCACAACATACAAATCGGCGTCAAGTACTTGAAACGCCCCGTCAATAACAGTTCGAAGTTTTTCCTCCCCGCCGTACACGATATCTGATTCATTAGCATTGGTACACGGAATGGTATTGCCACCAGCATAGCCTTCACCCTGGCCGATGAGGCTGCTGATTTTACCGCTGCAACCAGGTCCTGAATGCAGTATGGGCACCGCTCTTTTTATTGCTACTACCGATTGCTGTGCGCCTAACGCACAAGAGAATCTAGGTTGCTCAATAAACTTCGACATGGACGTTCCTCCCGAGAAAATGAAATGGATTCTGTTCCAACCACCATTTTGTATAAGGCATAGTGCTGTGTTTAGCAAGATTGGTGACAAACTCTTTATTGTCCAACGTTTCTAAAATTCGTTCCGCGTAATTTAACAACCCCTGGTAACCAAAACTAAAGTGTTCATCACCAATTAACAGCGTAGGAATTCCCAGTTTAGCTCCCCACAACGTCATCCCGCCATGTCTGGCAATCATGATATCTGGCCGAACCCGGTTTAAAATATTTACCAATTCATACGCCTGTTTATTGCAAACATTATAACTGCCAATATCACCGTAGGTATTCACCGCATGCGCCAAGGCATCTGAGGTACGGTCACCATTATCATAAATCGGATCATGGTGGAAAATTGCAGCCCCCTGTACCGTCAATCCCAATTCCCGCATTAACGCAATGAGAGCATGCCCATGCGCTGCACCTGCCGTAATATATGCGGTTTTTCCTTCCAGTTGGCTGCGATATCCTGCCAGAATAGGCAGTACCCGCGCATGTTCCCGCTCGATCAACTTCTCAATCTCAGTTTCCCGCTCCAAAACCCGGCCCAACTCCCGCAGCCAATTATCGGTACCGCTTACCCCATAAGCCGGCGGTGCTTTGATTTCCGGCACCCCATAAACCTGTTCCAGCGCAGCTCCCAGATAACTGCCCAAAGTAGGACATATTTGAATGGTAGCCACGGCTTCAGATATGTGTTCTAACTGCGCTACTGTAGAAAATGGCACAATATAATTTGGCTCATAGCCTAATGGCTTTAACAATTCGTCAAAAATATGGCTGCCCCAAAAATTAATGATATTAACTTTATTGGTTTTCTGCTCCGGTAGTTTAACTATTTTTCTAACAATCGAATGATAGGCCGAATCAAACCCTGTCGTCCATATCTTTGATTTAAAGCCCTCGCAAAAGCACGCGACAACCGGTATGCCCAGCTCATCAGATAACTCATTGGCAACACCTTCTACATCATCACCAATAATCCCAGAAGCGCAAGAAGTAGTAATAAAAATGGCCTTAGGCTTTACCCTAGCATAGGCTTCCCGAATAGTGCTTTCCAATTTTTCCGTTGCTCCAAAGATAGTATCCTTTTCTTTAATATTGGTATTAAAATACCGGCCAATTGCCGGCGGCAATTTTCTTTCCATTTGCCCTACCCGGTATACAAAATTAAACCCAAATACATCGCCAGCGCAGCCTACCGGCGCGTGATTGACAACCGCGGCATCTTGAATCATTGAAAGCTGACAAAACGCATTGCCGGAACTGCACCCCATGCATTGACTGAACCTTCGGGTACCATCTTGCAAATTCCCGGCCCGCGAACACTGCACCAATTCACCGGCAGTACCTTCGAAGCCAGTGATTGAACCAAGCCGGACTTCACGAATCGCTACCTCCGGTTCTTTAAGACTTATGGCACTCATACTTAGACCTCCTATGCGACCTTTTCTACTGTTTCATAATAAAAAAAGGCCGGATTCAGTCCCTTCAAGTAAGGGTACCGATCCAGCCTCCGACTAATTAGCCAGTCAGCTACATTTTACTATTATAAATTTACTATTGCAGAGCATAATCCAAATCACTAATTAAATCGTCAACATCTTCAAGTCCCACTGACAGGCGTATTAGATTATCATAAATGCCATTCTTTTCACGGATTTCCTTCGGAATAGATGCATGCGTCATAAGCGCTGGCGCTTCCGCCAGACTTTCCACCCCACCTAAACTCTCCGCCAACGCAAATAGTTTCGTGTTTTCCAAGAATTTTAGCGTTTCCGCAGCACCCCCTCTTATAAAAAATGACACCATTCCGCCAAAATCCTTCATCTGCTTCTTAGCGATTTCGTAATAAGGATTGCTTGGTAACCCCGGATAAAGAACTTCCGCTACTTTTTCATGGTGGACTAAAAATTGGGCTACTTTGTTGGCATTTCGACAATGTGCGTCCATTCTTACCGGTAGAGTCTTCAAGCCCCGCAGCAGTAAAAATGAATCAAAGGGTGATAGTACAGCCCCTATAGCATTTTGCAAAAACTTAACTCTCTCTGTCAGTTCGTTATCTTCTTTGGTAACAATAACTCCAGCCACAATATCCGAGTGCCCGTTTAAATATTTGGTTGCCGAATGAACAACGATATCAAACCCCAATACTAAAGGTTTCTGCAAATAAGAAGAAGCAAACGTATTGTCACACACACTGATTAAATTGTGTTTTGCGGCGATTGCAGCTACTTTTCTTAAATCAACAAGCTTCAATAATGGATTTGTCGGAGTTTCCACCCAAATCATCCGGGTATTTTTCTTAATCGCATTTTCTATTGTTTCCGGGTTCGTCATATCTACATAAGAAATTTCAAGATTATGAGCTGTCTTTTTTACTTTTTCCAGCAAGCGGAAAGTTCCTCCATACAGGTCATCAGTGGCAATAATGTGCGCCCCTGGTCCCAGCATATCAATAACAACCGATTCTGCAGCTAGACCGGAAGAAAATGCAAAACCAGAGCTTCCTTCCTCCAATTCAGCAATACATTTTTCCAAAGCAGTTCTGGTTGGATTACCACTTCTTGAATACTCATATCCTTTGTGTTTGCCTGGACTCTCCTGGGCAAACGTTGATGTCGCATAAATTGGCGTCATAATTGCCCCGGTAGCACTGTCCGGTTCCTGCCCACTATGAATGGCTTTGGTTGAAAACCCATATTTACTCATACTATTTGGCTTGCTCCTTATTTTAGTTTTCTCCTCAAATAATTAAGATAATCCATTTTTGTAATCAAACCATAAAACTTGCCATCTTTTTTTACAATGACCAAATAACCCTGCTTTAAAATAGAAACTACCTTACTTATTTCATCATCAATAGAAATAAATAGTACATTTTTCGCCATATAATCCTTAATCGGCTTACGCAAAATGCTTTCATCCGTATTTTCAACCGCCGTAAGCAAATCCCATTCATCAATGATGCCAACTACTTCTTCATTTTCAATCACCGGAATCTGCGAAATTTCATACATCCGCATCTTCGCATGCGCATTTAGTAAACTGTCATCGGTGTTTACGGTTATTACACTGCGTTCTGAATACTTACGCGTAATTAATGCTTCCAGATTAGTGTAATTTTCCTTTCTGATAAATCCCTGATCATACATCCAATAATCATTAAACATTTTAGTTAAATATTTGTTGCCGCTATCACAAACAAAAGTCACAATATTTTTGGGTTCTTTTTGTTCCTGAGCATATTTTATTGCGGCACTAATGAGCGTCCCGCTGGAAGAACCAGCAAGAATACCTTCTTTTCGTAATAACGTTCTGGCCGCAAAAAAACTTTCCCCATCCGTTATCGAATATGCTTTTTTTATCAAGGTTTTATCAAACTGCACCGGTATAAAATCTTCACCAATTCCTTCCACTAACCAACTACCAGCTTTAGGCAGTGATTTTTCTCGAACATAGTCAACTAATACCGAACCCTGGGGATCAGCCAGCACAATCTCAACTTCCGGCTTAATTTTTTTAAAATAGTTAGTTATCCCTTTTAACGTACCGGCTGAACCAACCCCCACCACTATTGCATCTACCAGGTGACCGGTTTGCTCCCAAATCTCCGGTGCGGTAGTAAGTTCATGCGCCAGCGGATTTGCTGGATTATCAAATTGATTAATATAAAAAGAATTAGGAATTTCCTGGGCCAACCGTTGCGCATAATCTTGGTAATACTCTGGATGCCCCTTCTCGACATCGGAACGGGTCAGTCTTATATCCACTCCCATAGCTTTTAAATGATTAATTTTTTCCAGACTCATTTTATCCGGAATAACCAAAACAAGTTTGTAGCCCTTGGTAATGGCGGCCAGCGCCAAGCCCAGCCCAGTATTACCAGCAGTGGCTTCAATCAAGGTGTCACCCGGTTTAATTTTACCTTTTTTCTCGGCCTGCTCTACCATCGATAACCCAACCCGGTCTTTGATTGAACCGCCAGGATTTTGCGACTCTAATTTTAAAAATAACCGACATACACCCAAGTCAAAGCACTTTACTTGAACCAGCGGGGTATTGCCAATCAAATCGAGCGGCGTTTTTTTCGTTATCATATTACTATCCCCTTCCATATTATGGGGGTTAAATCGAAAACATCAAACTATGGATCCGGTTGGAGTTTTAAGCACTGGCACCTACTGTAGTGGTATAAATTTTTTCCAACAACGTAAGCGCACCACGATATCCGATGTAGGATCTTGATATAACGACTTCATATGAGGCGGGAAACCCAACTTCGACAATGGCTCCTTTCAATTCTTTGGCAAGATCTCGTTCCCAAGTGGTACCAAAAATGATAGGTGCTTTGTTACCAAATTTGGTCTGACGAATACTCTGGTGTATAAGGTAACTGTCATCCTCAAACTCGACATCGGTCGAGACATCTTTAGCGATCGTTTGATACTGCTGGTGAATCGCCGCTCTGTATTCTTCCGGCGGATTTTCCGTAATAATTTGTTTACCAGGAATGATACCAAGCTGATTAACCAAAAACTTGGTCAACGCAAGATTGTAGGCGCTATCTCCTACAACAGCAAACTTGGCTGGCAGGCCCCACCAATATTCTGCATAAAAGTCAGAAAAGCTCTCCAGGTAATGGTAATAGCTTGTTTCTTCCTGCGTAATGAACCTTTCGGCTTGCGCCGTATCCAGACCGGAAAACTCAACTACTTTGCGGAGAAAGGCGCTTGTTTCTTGAGCTCCAATAGGAATTACCGGAATATGAAGATACGGCTGATCATATTTTTCCGCTAAATGATGAGCGGTCTGAAGCCCCAGCCAAGGCGAAAGTACTAGATTGAATTGCGCTTTAGGAATGTTTTTCCACTCAGAAACTCCTTCCGATTCATAGCCAAAGAGGATATTAACCTTAAGTCCGACTCCCTCAAGAATTCTTTTAATTTCTGTAAGATCGCCGCGCCAAAACGTATTGTGAAACGGCAGCAACGACCAGACATTGACTGTGCCCTTCTCTTTAGGACCAGTATATTCTCCTACATACTGATCAATAATCGCCTGAGTAACCAGTTCATGCCCGATAAAATTATTGCCTTTAAAACCACCGGTCTCTGCAAAAACGATGGGAACGCCTTGTTGTTGAAATTCACTTACTACCGAGCCTACATCATCTCCTACCAGATCAGATATGCAGCCTGTCAAAACCACAAACAAGTCGGCATCCAACACTTTGAGCGAGGCAGCAATGAGTTCCCGTAGGCGCTCAGCTCCGCCAAAAACAACTTCTTTTTCAGTCGCATTAGTACTTGGCACAACCGCACCGCCGCCATAGCCGCCCCCTTGGAAACCATTGTAAAAGGACACATTCATAAACTGCTTATCTGCGCAACCGGGACCGCAATGCGTAATTGGTATCACTCCAGGAATGGCTGCCGCGCTGTGCAAAGCTGAAATCGAGCAGGAATAGCGGATTTGCTGTATCGAATTGGTCTTTTGCACAATAGGAAAGGTTTTTGCCTTAGTATTCTTTATTTCTGCATTAGCCATCTTATGCTCTCTCCGTATCTAATAAATTTTCTGCTTTCGCCAACGCAAACGGGTCTTTCAAATCCAGCCATTCTTTTTTATAAGGCAATTTAACATGAGCGGCCAGATCCTGATGAAATTTCTTATGCGCCAGAATTTCCAAAATAGTCTCACCCAGATTAATAATTCCTTGATATCCAAGCGCATGATGTTCATCCCCCAGTGGAGCAGCCGGAATTCCCAGCCGGGAGGCCAAGGGGGCCAAACCATTATGCCTGATTATGATAAAATCGGGATTTACCCGCTGCAATAATCCGTAAAACTGATATTGTTGGCGGTTACTTACTGTAAATGATGGGACA
>JAGGAD010000102.1 GCA_017889625.1 Bacillota bacterium
GGGGCGTATTGTTGGGCAGACTACCGATAATCAGGGTAACCGTGGCTTTGTACTGACAATTCAAGCCAGAGAACAACATATTCGGCGTGGTAAAGCCACTTCGAATATTTGTTCTAATGAAGCCTTGTGTGCGCTGGCGGCTGCAATTTATATGAGCTCGTTAGGGAAAAACGGCTTTCGTGAAGTGGCGTACCAATGTCTGCAAAAAGCCCACTATGCTCATGCGGCGTTAGCGGCGACTACTGGCTGTCAGAGTGGATTTGGCAGTCGGTTCTTTAAAGAGTTTTGTATAAAAACAGATAAACCGGTGGCCTATATCAATGGCAAATTGTTAGAACAACGAATTTTGGGGGGGTTGGACATTGGTAAATACTATCCAGAGTTGGAAAATGTTATGTTAATTTGTGTGACTGAAAAGCGGACTAAAGAAGAAATTGATCGGCTGGTACGGGAAGTAGGGGCGCTATTATGAATGAGCAACAGTTGACGATATTTGAAATCAGTAAATCGGATCGGGTGGCGGTAGATTTGCCAAAATGTGATGTTACGCTAGAAAATATTGATGAACTTATAAAACCTGATTTCATTCGAGCTGAACCAGCCAAGTTGCCGGAAGTAAGCCAGCCGGATTTGGTACGTCACTATACGGCGTTGTCCAATCGTAATTTTGGGGTTGACTCTGGCTTCTATCCGTTAGGGTCCTGCACGATGAAATATAATCCCAAAGTTAATGAAGATGTATGTCGGTATGCTGGTTTTACTGATTTGCACCCGCTTACTGATGTGACGGTAGCCCAGGGGGCGCTCCAACTCTTATATAATATTGAACAGTATTTGATCGAAATTTCCGGTATGGATGCGGTAACATTACAGCCTGTAGCGGGGGCTCATGGCGAATTAACAGGCCTTAAGCTGATTCGGGCGTATCACCGGGCGCGGGGGGAAGCCCGAACCAAAGTTATCATACCAGACTCGGCTCATGGTACCAACCCGGCCAGTGCGGCTGTATGCGGACTGGAAATTGTAGAAATTAAATCTAACCGCGATGGGTCGATTAATCTTGAAGCACTTAAGGCGGTAGTGGGCTTGGGATTATTTGAGACCAATATACAAGAAATTGCCCAAATCGTGCATGAGGCCGGAGGCCTGTTGTACTATGATGGAGCAAATATGAATGCCATCCTTGGTATCGCCCGCCCTGGTGATATGGGGTTTGATGTTGTTCATATTAATCTTCACAAAACATTTGCCACGCCGCATGGCGGCGGTGGACCTGGCTCAGGGCCGGTCGGGGTGAAGAAAGACCTTATCCCGTTTTTGCCAGTGCCAATTATAACTTATGATGATAAAAAGTTCGGCCTAGATGAAAACCGGCCGCAGTCGATTGGCAGAATGCATTCTTTCTACGGCAACTTTGGGGTTATTGTCCGGGCGTATGCCTATATCCGTACGATGGGGCCGGAGGGATTGCGTCAGGTGAGCGAAGACGCGGTGTTAAACGCCAATTATTGCCTCAGTCAATTGAAAGAGGATTACCATGTTCCCTTTGATCGGTACTCGATGCATGAATGTATTATCACTTCGCAAAAACAACAGCAGTTTGATATCCGAGCGCTGGATATTGCAAAACGGTTGTTAGACTATGGCTATCATCCACCGACGATTTACTTTCCGCTGATTGTAGAAGAGGCGATTATGATTGAGCCTACGGAAACTGAAAGTAAGGAAACTTTGGATGGGTTTATTGCGGCGATGCGAAAAATTGCCCGCGAAGCGGAGGGCGATGTCGCTAAAATAAAGCAAGCGCCGCATAAGACAGTCGTGGGTCGGTTGGACGAAACCCAAGCCGCCCGTAAACCAGTGGTAAGATGGAAAGCATAGTACAATTAACCCAGCAAGGCTGGCTGATTAGGACGCAGCATTTTATGCCCAGGATCTACTTCTATTACCCTAATAAAACCACTGCCGTTAGTGTTACTGGGCAAGAGTGCCAGCTAAACTGCGCTCATTGTGGTGGACGATACTTGAAACATATGAAAACCTTGGCCGAGGTAGCTTCTGCACCTGGCCCGCAGCCGGCAAGCTTATTAATTAGTGGTGGCTGTACCACAGAGGGAAAGGTTCCTCTGGCGGCACATATCGCCCAAATTTCCGCTTTAAAGCAGAATATGCGGTATAATCTTCATGTTGGTTTACTAGATAACCAAGATATTTCGGGAATTGCTAAAATTGCGGATGTCGTATCATTTGACTTTGTTGGTTCAGATGATACTATTCGTGAAGTATTTGGCCTTAATCGTTCGGTACAAGACTATAGTGTTTGCTATCAAAAACTTAGTCAAAACTGCATTGTTATTCCCCATATCTGTATTGGGCTCGATGGCGGTCAAATCAAGGGTGAATACCGCGCCATCCGCGAACTTAAAGCCTTGGGTGCACCGGCAATTACTTTTATTGTTTTTACCCCAACCAGAGGAACTAAGTTTGCCGATTGTCAGCCGCCGGCGATTGAAGCTGTGTTAGAGGTGTTAGTTGAGGCCCGGGAAGAGTTTCCGGATACCCCACTATCGCTGGGGTGTATGCGTCCTGGCGGCAGTTATCGCAGGCAGATTGACAAGCTGGCAGTTCAAGCCGGGATCAATGGAATTGTTAACCCGGCAGCGGAGGCAGTTAAGCTGGCATGTGAACTAGGCTTGGTAAGTGAGCGGCGAGAGGAGTGTTGTGCGCTGTGACTACTTGGAAACTATCGGCAGGTACGGCGGGAATTATTGGCCGAAAAACATTGAAAAGTGAAGCCTTACCAACTACAGCCTATATTATGTTGGGTAAAAACTGCCGGAATAACTGTCGCTTTTGCACTCAAGCCCGTGATAGTAATGCTCGGAGCGATCGCCTGTCGCGGATAACTTGGCCAGCCTTTAATGCCGAAGCTGTAGCGCCTGATATAGTGAGAGCGCTGGCTGAGCGTAAAATTAAACGGGTTTGCCTGCAAGTTGTAAACAATGAGGCTAGCTGGAGCAATACATTAGAAGCAATTGCTGCTTTAACTAAAGACGGGCCAAAACCAATTTGTGTAGCTAATTACTTTACTAGTGTAGACCAGGCCCGGGAACTCCTTATGGCTGGGGCTGAACGCATCTGTTTGGCAATTGATGCCGCTACACCGAAACTTTACCGAAAAATAAAGGGCGGGGAATGGGCGGAGCGTTGGATGCTTTTGACCGCATGCGCCAAAGCCTTACCTGGGAAAATCAATACTCACTTAATTGTCGGACTGGGCGAAACAGAAGAAGAAATGGTGGATCGTTTAGCACTGTGTCTTGAACAAGGGATTACTGTTGGCCTGTTTGCGTTTACTCCAGTACGAGGGACAGAACTGGCAAAAGAAAAATCACCGCTGATTAGTCATTATCGGCGTATCCAAATAGCTCATCATTTACTGCAATTGGGATATGGCCGTAGGACAATTCTATGTACTGACGGCGTTATTACTGGGTATGATATTTATAATTGGCAAGACCTATTGAAAAATGGCAAAGCCTTTCAAACCAGTGGCTGTCAGGATTGTAACCGGCCCTACTATAATGAACGTCCGGGAACAGTCCCCTATAATTATCCTCGACCACTTACCGGTGCAGAAACAATTGCTGCGTTAAATATCAGTAAAATCGGAGGTGTGGGGAATGGAATGGCGAATACTTGAGACGCCTCCGCTTGGTGGTGCTGTCAATATGGCTATTGACGAGGCGATTATGCTTAGTCATAGTCGGGGTGAAGTACCACCGACTATTAGATTTTATCGGTGGTCGCCGCCTGCTGTCAGTCTTGGGTATTTTCAAAAGGCCGAAGTCGAAATTGATTTTGACGAGTGTCGTCGCCGGGGCATCG
Organism: Bacillota bacterium; assembly: GCA_017889625.1. GTDB lineage: Bacteria > Bacillota > Negativicutes > Sporomusales > CTSoil-080 > CTSoil-081. Next base: position 3,889 of record JAGGAD010000102.1, read on the forward strand.
ATGTAATCAGGCGATTGACTGGCGGGCGGGCCGTACTGCACGATACCGAAATTACTTATAGTCTGGTAATTAGTGAGAACTATCCGGGGATTCCTTCGACCATAACCGGGTCCTATCGCTATTTTAGTGCCGGACTTGTAACTGGCTTGGAAAAACTGGGGATTAAAGCTCAGATGAGCCTACCGCGCAGTGCTTATAGCCGAATAGACCAGCGTAAGAAGTTGGCTTCGGCAGCATGCTTTGATTCACCATCCAGCTATGAAATTACTTATGCCGGACGAAAATTTGTGGGCAGTGCGCAAGTGCGTAAACAGGCTGTTATTTTGCAGCATGGTTCAGTTTTGTTGAGCTTTTCCCCGGAAAAATTAGCGGCGGTACTTAAATTACCGACAAGGGATAGGCGAGAACTAATGGTTAGCACATTAAATGATAGTGTTACATCCGTTGAAAAAATTTTGGGCGGTAAAATAAACTGGGAAGAAGTCCGCACGGCGTTATTGATGGGGGTGTGTGAGACTCTTGAAGTTACAGCCTCTAACGGCTGTTTAACCAGCGAAGAACAAATTGTAAGCCAACAATTGGCTAATGACAAGTATCGTAACCCGGCCTGGACTTGCAAGCATTAACCAGGGAGGTAAATAAAAATTATGAATTATGATGTAGCCGTTATTGGCGGCGGGCCCGGTGGGTATGTAGCCGCTATCAGGGCTGCGCACCTAGGTGCTAAAGTGTTATTAATTGAGCAAGATAAACTTGGCGGGGTGTGCTTGAATAAGGGGTGCGCGGCTCAGTTGGTGGGTGTGGATCAAATTAAGGTTAATAGTGATGCTGAAGAGGAACAATATATGGCTCAAAAAATTATTTTAGCTACAGGCTCTACTCCGCTGGGACTACCGGTAGTTGGTAGCGATTTGGACGGAGTAATTAATAGTGATCAGTTATTAGGCTTGAACTATGTACCGCGAAGTATGGTGGTAATTGGTGGCGGGGCAGTAGGGATTGAATTAGCTGCTATTTTTCAGGCCTTTGGATGCAATGTAACTGTAATTGAAATGCAGTCAGAGCTATTGCCAAATGTAGACAGGGAAATTGTCAAACGAATGGCTCCAATTTTGCGTAAGCAAGGGATAGAAATCTTGACTAATACTAAGGTTGCCGGTATCAAGTACAGTGGTGCTGCGCTTGTGCTTGAAGTTAGTATAGAGGGGAATGTTCAACAAATTGAGGCTGAAAAAGTGCTGGTTTCAATTGGGCGAGTTCCGGTTGTTGACGACTTAGGGCTGGAGAAAGTCGGCGTTAAGTATAGCCGTAAAGGCATTATTGTAAATAATAGATTGGAAACCGCGGTGCCTGGAATCTACGCCATTGGGGATGTAACTGGACAATTCATGTGGGCCCACGCAGCTTCGGCCGCAGGTTTGGTTGCTGCGGAAAATGCTATGGGCGGTGATCGCCTGGTAGATTATACTGCTGTACCGGGATGCATATATACGACACCGGAAGTTGCCATGGTTGGATTGACTGAAGAACAAGCAAGAAATAGCGGGTGTAAAATAAAAATTAGTAAATTTAATTTTGCGGCTAATTATTATCGGAGCGCACGCCAGCGATCTTATTATGGAAGGAGCATTAGCCATCCAAAATAAGCTAACCGCAAAAGATATTAGTAACACCATTCATCCCCATCCTAGCTTGTCGGAAACAATTATGGAATGCGCCCATGGCATTAACGGTGATATTATTCACCAAGCCAAAAAACGGAGCAGTTTAGCGTAAATAGTAATATTGGTTATAAGACGTCCTTGCTGTAATTAATATGGTTGGGACATTTTTGTTTTTAGCCGGATAAAAAGCCTGTTATTAATTCCGGGAATATAAGTGAAAAATAAGGTATAATGAGATGCTAAAGAATTAATAGGCAACTACATAAGGATTGTTATTAGCAGCATATCAGGACAGGAGTGAAACCATGGAATTGTTTGAAAAGTTGGGAATAACCGGGGTGTTGGCGGAGGGACTAACAAAAGTTGGGATTACTGTTCCGACGGAGATACAGACCCAAGTTATACCATCGGCCCTTAAAGGCAAAGATATTGTTGGTCAATCGGCAACCGGCACAGGTAAGACGATAGCCTATCTCTTACCTTTAATACAAAGACTGGATGCCAGTCAACGTCAGGTACAGGCGATTATCCTGGCCCCTACGCATGAATTGGCGATCCAGATTTATCGTCAAGTAGAATTACTAGCGAAAAATTCAAGCCTTGCCATAACTGCAGCTCCAATTATTGGGACGGCGAATATTGCCCGGCAAATAGAAACCTTAAAAGAAAAGCCGCATATTATTGTAGGTTCAAGCGGACGAATTCTTGAATTAATTCAAAAAAAGAAAATTAATACCCAAACCATTAAGACTATTGTGCTTGATGAAGTAGACCGGCTGGTTGATGATAACAACTGGGACAGTGTTAAGGCGGTGGTGAAGACAACGATGAAAGATCGCCAAATGCTGATGTTTTCCGCGACAATAAAACCGGCTACGCTGGACCGGGTTAAACAAATGACGGAAACTGTTGAAATTATTACGGCCACGAGTCAAGTAGAGGTACCGCCTAATATCTCGCATTGGTACTTGTTGGCGGATCAACGAGATAAATTTGAAGTGTTTAGAAAACTGCTAGTTAGTCTGAAAGCTCCCCGGGGGCTGGTATTTATCAATAAAAGCGAGGCTATTGAAACAACGTTGGCCAAGCTGAATTACCATGGTATAAAATCGGCTGGGATTTATGGCACTTCCGGTCAAGCCGACCGCAAGAAAGCAATGGAAGATTTCCGTAGCGGCAAGGTGCAGTTGTTAGTAGCTTCAGACTTGGCTGCTCGGGGATTGGACATTCCAGACATTGGGTATATTTTTAATTTGGAACTGCCTGAAGAGCCGCAAATCTATCTCCATCGGTCTGGACGGACTGGACGTGCAGGTAAAAGCGGTAGTACTATATCGATTGTGACTCGCCAGGAAGCGGGACTAATCTCGCGGATAGAGAAAGAATTAAAAATAACGATTACAGCTAAATATCTTACCCGGGGAACGATTAGAGACGGTGCGCCGGCGGTTAAGTTTGCTAAAAAACGTGTTGAAAATAAAAAAAGGATTAGCCCTAAAAAATAGGCTAATCCTTTTAATCCGGGGAAAATGCTATTTAGTTCGACGCTTTGGGCGCGTGGCGTTAGCGGTTCCCTTGATACTTGCGGTGTCAGGCGATTTAGGCTTGCGGCGACTGCGTTGGTTTCGGCCGCCATGCTTGCTGGCCTTTTTAGCCCAACCTTTGCCAGACTTGATCGTATTTGCCGGAGTCTTGGAAGTAGTTTCTTTATTATCCGATGATTTACCGAGTTTAGCGTCGATTTTCTGGCTGTTAACTTGGTATTTTTTTATTGAAGCTCTAATGCCCTGTTGAATAAGAGACAAGTAGCGTTCTTCGCCGGGAACCACAAAGGTAATGGCCATCCCTTGCTCTCCGGCTCTTCCGGTCCGGCCAATGCGATGAATATAACTTTCGGTGTCGTGCGGAATGTCATAGTTAAAAACATGAGTAACCCCTTCGATATCAAGGCCGCGGGCCGCAATGTCAGTAGCAACGAGTGTCTGCAACTTGGCAGTGCTGAAACGTCGCATTACTTCGCGACGCTGGGCTGGGGTTAAGTCGCCGTGTAGTTCATCGGCATTATACCCACGGTGATTGAGTGCCAAATTAACGGCGCGCGCATGCTCCTTCGTATGGCAAAATACAATAGCCAGATACGGTTGATATTCATCCAACAGGGTGGCTAATTTATCAAGCTTGGTTTGCGGTGTTAAATGGACTACGCTCTGGTTGATTTCGTCTAAGGTTACATGTTGGCTTTTAATCCGGATATCGGTTGGCTTAATCATATATTGATTAGCCAGGCCGCGAATGGCTGATGGCATGGTTGCTGAAAATAACATAATTTGACGGTTCGCGGCGGTGTTACGAATGAGTTCCTCGATATCTGGCAAAAATCCAATATGTAGCATCTGGTCGGCTTCATCTAAAACTAACTTAGATACCTTTGCTAGGTTAATCGTCCTGCGGCGCAGGTGATCTAAAAGTCGGCCGGGGGTACCAATAATAATATGCGGATTGCCTTTAAGTTTTCTAATTTGGCTATCTACCGGCTGACCGCCGTATATAGATAAAACATTAAGGTTAACAACTGCGGCAAGTTCAGTGGCAACAACAGTTATTTGCCGGGCTAGCTCTCTGGTTGGAGTAATAATCAGAGCTTGGGAATAGCTATCGTTAGCTTTTAGCCGCTCCATAAGCGGTAGCAAAAATGCTAATGTTTTGCCAGTGCCGGTCTGAGCTTGGGCGATACTGTCCTTGCCAGATAGTAAAATCGGAATAGCTTCAGCTTGGATGGGGGTCGGGGTTATAATACCATTCTTGTGCAAAGTGTCCACTAGGGTTTTCCTAATACCGAGAGTTGAAAAATCTATTGTCATATAGGGGCACCTCTTTTTATTCGTGTTAGTCCTTCGTATTATATCAGTTTGTGTCTATAATTAACAGGCTATGCTTAGTGCTTAATCGCCTGCCTGTTTATCCACATGGATAAACAGGCAGGCATATTTTTATCCATGTGGATAAATTACAATTTATTACTAATATGATAAAATGTGTATTAATAATTATTGCTAGCTTGAGTATTAGCATAGGCGTGGGGGGATTTCATGAGTAAAGAAATATCTATTTCGGAACAAGCCACTCTTGATGTGGTTGTAGAACTAGCTAAGGAATATCCACGGTTAAAAATCAAACTTACTGGATATGTCGATGATTTAAATAAGTATAACAGGGTTGCGACTTATCAACGGATCAAGACAGTACAAAGTTACTTGTTAAGACAAGGCATTTCATTTGATCGTTTAGCCAGTGTAACAAAGGCCAGAAGAGACTAACTCTTTTGGCCTTTGTTAGTTAGTTTTAACTAATACTTGTTAGCACAGTTGCGTAAGTGAGAAAAGAATTATCGACAGAGAATATATTTTGGAGTAAAATTAGCCTGAAATAATAGAAGACCGTTCAGACGGTAAGAAAAGAGTTTGATTGATTTGATTAAAGTAGA
>JAGGAD010000103.1 GCA_017889625.1 Bacillota bacterium
TAATATAGCTAGCATGACTCCGTAGCTCAGCTGGATAGAGCGTTTGACTACGAATCAAAAGGCCGCAGGTTCGAATCCCGCCGGGGTCACCATTTTATGCTGGTGTAGCTCAGTTGGTAGAGCGTATCCTTGGTAAGGATAAGGTCACCGGTTCAATCCCGGTCACTAGCTCCACATTAACGGCGGCGTAGCTCAGTTGGCTAGAGCATGCGGTTCATACCCGCAGTGTCCGGGGTTCAAATCCCTGCGCCGCCACCATTTATTATTTAATAAAATTATAGGTACTACACCCTAGTGCTAAGCGCTAGGGTGTATTTAGTGTTAGTTCCTAATAGTGATAAATGCTTAGGAAAAATGTAAGGTATTGTAAAACTGCTTTGTTTTTGCTACAATAACCATAATATATTTTCAGGAGAATTAATGTGAATGTTGCTAAGGCCGATTTAATGAATGGAATGGCTTACCCGCTATTTAGCAGCTCGGTAACAAAAGCATATGCTTTTACCGGCTATAGGGGAAGTCTGTCCATTTATAAATATTAGGTTGCTTAGCACAATAAAGCCTGGTATACTATTACTCCGTGGCGTTAATGTCGCGGAGTTTTTTATTTTTTGGACAGAAAACTTCTCCTTCTTGTGTCCAGCCTTGATAGGCGATTTGAGGGGGAGTTAGAGATGAATTATCTGGATAGACTACAAAAGAATGTTCAACTTAGCTATATATTTAATGTCTTATTGTTTTTTAGAACAACTAACGCTATTTGGTTAATATATTTAGGCTTTAAGGGGATTAGCCTTACTCAAATAGGTATACTTGAATCTATATTTCATATTACCAGTTTCATTTTTGAAGTACCAACGGGTGCTTTTGCCGATATTTTTGGCAAGAAAATAAGTGTATTGTGTGGACGAATTGCTAGTATAATTTCCGGATGCCTTATGATTGGCTGTGATTCCATGTGGGGGTTTTCGCTGGCGTTTGTTTTTAGTGGGCTAGCATATACGCTAAACTCAGGAGCAGGTACTTCGATAGTCTATGATAGTCTTCTTCAAAGAAGCGAACAGCATCGGTATACTATAATATTTGGAACAATGGTGGCATTAGGGGAAATTTCGCAAGCAGTAGCAGTTGGATTAGGTGGATATCTTGCGGATATAAGCTTTGTGTATGCCTATATTGTAACCTTGGTTGTGGATGTACTGGCGATATTAGTTATTGTGGATTTTACTGAACCGCAAATTGTAAAAGCATGTGAGCAGCGACAGAGTTTTATTGCTCATACTAAGTCAAGTATTAAGATACTACTTAATACCAAGACCGTCTTGTTTTTGATGATTTATTTTTCTATAATTTCAGCAACTGGGACCACTGTCTATTTTTATTGTCAAAAACATTTTGAAGCGATGAATTATTCTTGTACAGTTATTGCGATAATCTTTAGCATGGATAGTTTACTTCGGGCGGTTTGTGCGAAATATGCATATAAAGCTGAAGCAAAATTTGAACAGACTAGCATCATAGTAACATTGTTAATGCTTATTATTCTTGGACTGCTAGGGTTAGGTAGTTTAAACGGATTTTTTGCAGTTATCTGTTACTATATCATTTCAGTAGCTGATGGAATTGGATATCCAATATTTAGCCATTACATAAATTCTTTAATTCCAGCAGAACAGCGTGCGACCTTATTGTCGTTAGAAAGTACGATGTTTAGTATTTCAATGATTATAATTTTTTCAACAATTGGATTTTTGAGTGATATCACCAGTATTGGGTTAGCGTTTATGATGTTGGCAGTATTCATTGGATTGGTAGTTATGGTTGTGGTGTACTTAATTTGCACTAAGCAGGATACCGCATAGTTTAGTTATGGAAATATAAACTATACTTTAATCGGTGTACGGTATTTAGTAAAAAAAAGATGGTGGAGGTATTGTTTAGTGGGGGTTTTTGATATTATTGGTCCGGTAATGGTTGGACCTTCTAGTTCCCACACCGCTGGTGCCGCGCGATTGGGAAAGATGGCGCGGGTGATCTTGGGGGAAAGTCCAACTGAAGCCACTATTACTCTTTACGGGTCATTTGCTCGAACGTATCTAGGGCATGGGACTGACCGAGCACTTGTTGGTGGCCTTTTGGGGTTTGCGCCGGATGACCTGCGGATTAAGGATTCTTTAAAAATAGCGACAGAGGAAGGCTTAACATTTTCGTTTGTGATATCGGAACAAGCGGCAGATCATCCGAATACGGCTGAATTTAGCTTGCAAGGAGCCTCAGGAAACCGTATTGGCGTTACTGGCCGATCAATTGGCGGGGGCCAAATTGTAATAACTAAGATAGATTCGTTTAAGGTCGAGATAACTGGTGATTATAACGCGTTGATTACGATTCATGAGGATAAACCCGGGATTATTGCTGAGGTTTCCCGGGTATTGTCGCAAGAAAATATTAATATTGCCCAAATGAAAGTGGCGCGTCAATTTCGCGGTGCGGAAGCGATGATGGTATTAGAAACAGATCATAGCATTTCCAAGCAGACGCTGGATACGGTAAAAAATATTTATGGAATTCGATCAGCAATAGTAATATTGCCACTATAGGAGGATTGTCATGCTTGAAATTAAATATATTGCTGATTTAGTTATTGCTGCTGATAATGCAGGTAAAAAAATTTCAGAAATTGTTTGGCAATGGGAATGTGAGCAGAGTGGAGTTTTAGCTGAAAGCATATGGGAAAAGATGCAAGCTAGGCTTGAAACAATAAAAATTTCTGCGTATACTGGCAAGCAACAACAAGGAAAAACCTTTAATGGACTTGTTGGGGGCGATGCCTATCGCATGGCACAAACTGACCAACTGCTCGGCGGTACTGTAACTAGGGCGGTTACTTATGCTTTAAGCGTAAGTGAGGTCAATGCTGATATGGGGAAAATTGTTGCCTGCCCTACTGCAGGTTCGTGTGGAATTGTACCAGGGGCGTTATTAGCTACAGCTGAACTATTAAAAAGTGATAATGATGTTATAATTAAAGGGTTATTTACAGCGGCAGGAATTGGAACAGTTATTGCAAAAAACGCATCAGTTGCAGGGGCGATAGGCGGCTGTCAGGCAGAATGCGGTTCGGCGGCGGCTATGGCTGCTGGGGCAGTAGTAGAAATGATGGGCGGTACACCAAGACAAGTATCTCAGGCTGTTGCATTGACGTTAAAAAACTTGCTAGGCTTGGTTTGTGATCCGGTAGCGGGCTTGGTTGAGGTACCTTGCGTTAAAAGAAATGGCTTTGCCGCGGCACATGCTTTGGTAGGTGCGCAAATGGCTTTGGCAGAGATAGAAAGTGTCATTCCTGCTGATGAGGTAATTGAGGCAATGAATCAAATTGGGTTAGCGCTTCCTTCGTCTCTAAAAGAAACTTCTGAAGCTGGCTTGGCAAAAACGTCGACGGCTCTTAGCATAACTGCACGTATATTGAAATAATTATCTTGGTGCGGAATATTGATGGGAGGCGGGCTAAATATAGACTAGTTTTGACTCCCAAGATTATTGTGTGCTGTTTAAAAACTGTAAAAATAGTAATACTAATTAACGTTGTGAAAAATCCAAAAATCAGTTGACATAAAAAAGAGAATGCGGTATACTACATAAGCGTCATAACAAAACCATATTCGGTGTCGATAGCTAAGAGGATCCACCTGTTCCCATATCGAACACAGTAGTTAAGCTCTTAAACGCTGAAGGTACTTGGCT
>JAGGAD010000063.1 GCA_017889625.1 Bacillota bacterium
AAATCAACCACACTGGCGGCGATGATTGGCCTGATTAATGCGGAAATGTCCGGTCACATCATCACCCTTGAAGATCCGATTGAGTTTCTGCATTCTCATGCTAAGTGCATTGTTAATCAGCGGGAAATCAGCCTGGACACGCAGTCCTTCTCGGTGGCCCTCCGGGCGGCGCTCCGCGAAGATCCGGATGTGATTTTGGTTGGGGAAATGCGTGACATGGAAACCATCGCTACCGCCATTACCGCAGCGGAAACCGGGCATTTGGTGCTGGCCACGCTTCATACCGGGGATGCCGCTCAGACTATTGACCGGATAATTGATGTCTTTCCGCCGCACCAGCAGCAACAGGTCCGGATTCAACTGTCGTTGACCTTGCAAGGGATTATCGTGCAGCAACTGCTGCCCCGCCAGGATGCTCAAGGCCGGGTGGCCGCACTGGAGATATTAATTGCCAACCCGGCGGTGCGTAATATTATTAGAGAAGCCAAGACCCAGCAATTAGGGTCGGTATTGCAAACCGGAGCTAAGCTCGGGATGCAGAGCATGGACAGCAGTTTACGGGACCTTGTCCGTAAGGGCGTAGTAAATTATGAAGAGGCCCTGGCCCGAGCATCCGACCCGGATAACTTAAATCGTTTGCTGGGGTTAGCTTAACAAAGGAGAACGGCGTATGGCGGAAAAATTTTCTTACCGGGCTCGAGACCGGAGCGGACAAGTTGTGCTTGGCGAATTATTAGCTGACGGACCGGCGGCAGTAGCCGCTCATATTCGCAACCAGGGTATGCTGGTCTTAAATATCCAGGAGCAGCGTGCGGACAACAGGAATGTAACTGAGTACTTTGCGTCGCTACAAGGGGTTTCGCTGCGGGATTTGGCGATTTTTTGCCGGCAATTTGCCACAATGACATCGGCCGGACTGCCGCTAATTAATATCCTTAGCATTTTGATTGAGCAAAATAATGGTTTAATGCTTAAAAAAGCGCTGCAAGGCGTATATAAAGAGGTTCAGGAAGGCGGGGCGTTATCCGCGGCGATGGCCAAGTACCCGGCGGCTTTTCCCCGTATTATGGTGCACTTAGTAGAGTCGGGAGAATTGGGGGGGATGCTTGATGAGGTTTTGGAACAATTGGCGGTGCAATTTGATAAAGATCACAAACTGAATCAGCGGGTCAAATCTGCGATGGTTTATCCCGCCGCGGTGCTGGCGTTCGCGGCTATCGCGGTCGCCGGTATTCTTGTCTTCATTATGCCGACTTTTGTTGATATGTACACTCAGATGCAGGCCGAGCTGCCGCTGCCGACCCAAATTCTGTTGGGCTTAAGTAAGCTGCTAAGGAGTTATGGCCTGTTCGGTCTGGCGATCTTGGCGGGGAGTTGTTACTTTTTATCGCAAAGGGCGAGTTTTCCCGGCTTCAAAGCGGTGCTTGACCGAGTGGTGCTGCAACTGCCGGTATTTGGTGTCCTGTACCGCAAGGTGGCCATTGCCCGCTTTAGTCGCACCCTGGCGACATTAGTCAAGGGCGGCGTACCCATTGTCCAAGCGCTGGATGTGGTCAAGAACACTACAGAGATTAAACCGATGGTTGACGCCCTTACCGTAGCCCAGGCCAGCATCCAAGAAGGTTTTAGCTTTGCCGCGCCGCTTAGTCATAGTGAGCTTTTTCCGCCGATGGTTGTTCAGCTGGTCGCCATTGGTGAAGAAACCGGTAAACTTGACGCCATGCTGAGAAAGGTTGCTGAATTCTACGAAGCCGACATCGATGATATGGTTGTCCGGTTGAGTAGTCTATTGGAACCATTCCTGATCATTTTTCTGGGGATCATCCTCGGGAGTGGAACTGTTGGTGGTTGTGGCGATCATTGGTATTTTAGCGGCGATTGCCATACCAAAATTTACTGCAGCTCAAGCGTCGGCGCGGGGGGCAAAAATTGTGGCCGATTTAAACGCCATAGATAGTGCGATTGTTATGTCTGTGGCTGATGGTAACACTCCGTCGTCGACGTCGCTTGTAAGTGATAATTATTTAGCGGCATTTCCAACGCCACCGTCCGGCAGTATCACTTTCCCGAATAGCACAACAGCAACGGGGGCATCTGGAACAACGTACTCAATTAAGGGGGATGCTAGTAGCGGTTATCGAGCTAATTATGCTAGTAATCCAGTTGAGTACTATACAACTAAATAGTTTGCAATAATTTGGTTAGAAAATTTAATTAAGCTGGGTTTACGTTAAGCCGGGGATTATAGATTCTCGGTTTAACGGTGAACTCGCTAAACGGCGTTAATATATAAGCTAATGTATTGAAAATATAGTTTAATATGGGAATGTATGATTCATTATTATTAAATAAAAGAAACTAAAATTGACGATTCGCCGCATTGCGGCTGGATGATAGATAAAGGAGGCAGCAGGATGAGCGGGGAGCGGTGGAAAAAGTTTACGCGGCTGTTTCGGCGGCGGATTACGACGCTGGTGGGGGTGGACTTTGGCCAGGGCGCGGTGAAAGTGGCAGAGGTAGCACTGAGCGGCGGCAAGCCCTACCTGCGAACGTTAGCCATAGTCACGGCCCCGGCTGCTGACGGGATGGAACAATTAACGTCGGATGAGCAGGACTTGAGCGGTGAGGCTGAGGTGCTGGAGAAAATGCTTACCCAGGCGTTGGCGCTGAGTGGGGTCCGGGCTAAGGACGCGGTGCTGGCGGTCGGCGGCCGGCGAATTTTTGTTCGGGAGGTGAATTTTCCTAAACTACCGCCGGAGGAACTAGCGGTAGCCATCAAATGGGATATTCCTAAATATGTGCCCTATGAACCGGATAGTTATGAGTTTGATTACGCGATTACCGGCAGTGTGGGCGAGGAGCTAAAGGTGCTGGTTGTCGCCGCCCCGAAAGCGGTGGTCAGTCAGCTTACTACGATTGTCCGGGCCGCTGGACTTAATCCGGTGGCAGTGGATATTGAACCGCTGGCGGTATACCGCACCCTGAATAATGCCGATAATTCGCTGGTGCTGGATATCGGTGCCGTCAGTACCCAAATATCCTTGTTTCAGCAGGGCAATCCCGTATTTACCAGAGTGGTGGCCCTAGCGGGGGGGCGACTTGAAACTGTGTTGAGGTCGGCAGCGCTAGAGAATGCCGCTGCTGAAGCTGAGGGGCTGGTCGAGGCAATGGGTCAGGAGGTGCGACGCACCATTCAGTTTTTTACTCAGCAGAACAAAGGAGCAGTCATTGATAAAGTGATTCTAACTGGTCTGGCCGAGGTGGATAAAATGGTTGAATTATTGGCAGAACGGCTGGATTTGCCAGTTGCGGGCCATAATCCGTTGACGGCAATTACGCTTAATCCATCGATTGATGCTGAATATGCCGGGAAGGTTGGTCCGCAGCTGGCGGTTGCGGTAGGTTTGGCGATGAGGGGGGACGAACTGTGATTCGGATCAACTTATTGCCGAAAGCTGAGCGGCGGTCGGATATTCCTTATGCGCGGGTCTCGTTGTTTTTTGTCATCCTTTGTTTGGTTGGGTTAATGGTGGCTGTAGCCGGTGAAGGCGTTTCTATTTGGCTTATTGAAAAGGAGCAAATAGCGACGGCGACCCACTACGATGAACTTTTGCCGGTCCGACAGGCGATGGAACAGGTAGGCGATAAAGAAAAACAAATTGCCGCCAAAAAGGTAATAATTGATGAATTAGTAAAAAGCCGGACCCTGCCATATAATATCTATATTCGGATTGCGGCGGTGATGCCGGACTTATTATGGCTGGATGAAACCAGCAATAATAAAGACGACGCCAAGGTAATTACCTTGAAGGGGCAAACCGTGGACTATGCTACTTTGGCGATATTTATCAGCAAACTTGAAACCCAGCCATATCTAAATTCGGTGACTTTAAAGTCGGTTGAAGGGGACGTTCAGTCCGGCACCTTAAAGTTCACGTTAAATCTGAAAGTCAAGGAGCTGTGAGGGATGAAGGTTCCTAGCATATCTTGTAAAAATGCCGGTTATGTATGGCTGGGCGCAACAGTGGCCATATGTCTGATAATGACTTATGTAGTGTATGCAGACGTTCTGACGCTGCAGCTTGAGCGTAAAGAAACAATTGCTAACCAACTTGCTAGCGACAAAAGCCGGGTAGCGGCGGTAGAACAATTCGCGGCGGAGCATCCGGATCTTGATAGCTATCTACAGCAAATGGACACGGAAGTTATTCGGGTGAATAAGCTTTTGCCTGACCGGGCGAATATGGGGGAGACATTAGTTTTTCTGGAAGACAGCGCTAGAAATACAGGGGTTGCTTGCGGAGCGTTGACTACCGAAAAAAGCGTCTACAAGAACGGCTGGACGGAAAGCCGATTAGTGTTTAAAGTACTTGGAGCCTACAGTGATCTTTTGGAATTTGCCCAATGCTTGGATAATGGGCCGCGGTTTATGGCGGTACAAGCCATTGAGTTTCATGACCGGCTGATGCCGAAGCAGCTAATCGGGGATGAAGCCACCCGGCAAAAAAAGCTGGAACAGGAATTGAGCGGTAAGGCCGATATCCTAGTTAAACCTATCCTTGAACGCGGACTGCTGAATAAGCCAAGTTTGGTGGTCATGAATGTATATTTGATGGTTGCTACCGAGGGCCGGTTGCCGGAAGTGGATGATGTAAGTAAGGAAGAAAAAAAGCCAGCTCAAGCTAAACCAGCTCAACCAGCTAAGTCGTAAAACGGTGGAATTTTAAAATATAGGGTAGGCGAGGGAAACAAATTGATTGAAGGATTTTTTATTGCTCTGCTGGGATTAGTGATTGGGAGTTTCCTCAATGTCTGTATTTACCGTTTGCCGGAAAACTTGTCGGTGGTATACCCGCGGTCACGGTGCGGCTTATGCGGTACGACACTGACGGCGCTGGATTTGGTGCCGGTCCTTAGTTACTTGGTGTTAAAAGGACGGTGCCGGCATTGCGGGGGTAAATTTTCACCCCGGTATGCTTTGGTAGAAATATTAACCGCCGCGCTATTTTGCTGGTGCTGGCTGGTGTTTGGTCTTACGGCAGTGTTGCCGGGAAGTTTAATTTTGGTGTCGTTCTTAATCGTTATTACCTTTATCGACTACGACCATCAGCTTATTTTGGATAAGGTTTTGGTTTTGCTGGCGATATGCGGCTTGGTAATCAACCTGTTAACCGGTGAAGTCGGTATTGTCGATATGATACTGTCCAGCCTTGGCGGCGGTGGCTTTCTTCTTGTGGTTGCGCTTATTAGCCGCGGGGGAATGGGCGGCGGTGATATTAAATTTGCGGCGGCCCTGGGACTATGGCTGGGGTGGAAGCTATTGCTGCTAACCATGCTGGGGGCGTTTATGCTTGGCGGCGTTGGCGGGGTAATATTGTTGGCCTTTAAAATTAAAGGGCGTAAAGACCATATTCCATTTGGGCCGTTTATTGCGGGTGGCGCAGCGATAAGTTTGTTATATGGCAGCTCCATACTTGTGTGGTACTGGAATTTGGCGGCAGGCTAATGGATATAAAAAAAGATGTGCTGAAACCTATCTGGCTTCAACACATCTCTTTTTATAAGACCATCCTTACAGCCAATACTGTACTGTACGTATAGATCGGAACCCTCCTGAATAAAGAAACTAAAATTTATGGTTGACAATTATACTGATGGTTGCGGATACAAAAAAACACTACCTTAGGACCTGGTTACCGTTTGCCCTGGAGAAAGCTAAACTTTCAAACCTTTCGCAATACTGAAAACCTCTAGCCACTGTAAGGATGGTGCTTGAGTAGATTGTAGCATGCAACGGAGGCTTTTTCAAGAGGCTTTTTCAAAAAAGTTGAATATTACGACGATCTATTTTACTCTCCCAAGATAAAAGACTAGAAGCAGCTTGACTTGCAAAATTAACGTGCTATTATATTTATATATACCCTACGGGGGTATGGTAGTGGAGGTAATATGAAACGAACAGAAAAAGAACAACAAGCGTTAATTAATAATATAAAGCGGATTGAAGGTCAGGTCCGAGGTATCCAGCGGATGGTGGATGAAGACCGGTATTGTATTGATATTTTGATTCAGGTGCAGGCGGCGCGGGCGGCGTTAACGCAGGTGGGGCTGTCAATATTGGAAGCCCATGCTAAAGGGTGTGTTGTTAATGCCATTGAGCAGGGTGATTTGGCGATTGTCGATGAGTTAATGGATACGGTAAAAAAATTTGTTAAATAGGAGGGGCTGGTAATGCCAACTTCAAAGTTTAAAGTTAATGGAATGAGTTGTGCGGCGTGTGCGGCCCGCGTGGAAAAGGCGGTAGCGGCGCATCCCGGAGTTAGTGCGGCTAATGTTAATTTTGCGTTGGGCCGCCTCACGGTGGAGGCTGATACGGCAGTAGGGTCGGAAGTAATTATGCAGGTTGTCAGTCAGGCGGGGTATACGGCGGTGCTGGAAACTGATCAGGCGCAGTCGGACCAAGTTGCAGCTGACCTTACCAGGCAAAAGAAAATGTTAGGCTTGGCGGTGGTGTTTTCGCTGCCCCTGCTATTAGGAATGTTGGGGGAAATACCAGCATTACATCGGTTTATTCCAGGGGTTGTTCATACTGCCTATTTCCAACTTATTGTCGCGACGCCGGTGCAGTTTATTGCTGGGTTCAGGTTTTACTGTGAGGCGTTTTCGGCGCTAAAGTATGGTGGAGCTAATATGTCGGTATTAGTAGCGCTGGGCACCAGTGCCGCCTATTTTTTCAGTGTATATCATACTGTTATTAAATCTGGGGCGGTGTATTATGAGTCGGCGGCGCTTATCATTACTTTGGTTCTCCTGGGGCGGCTGCTTGAAACATTAGCCCGGGGCCGGACCTCTGATGCTATTCGCAAACTGATGAATCTGGAAGCCAAGACGGCCAGGGTGGTGCGAAATGGTGTTGAAGCGGACCTTGATTTGGCAGAGGTTATGGTTAAAGATACTATTATTGTCCGGCCTGGCGAAAAAATTCCGGTTGATGGTGTAGTCATCCAAGGTACGTCAACGGTGGATGAAGCTATGCTTACCGGTGAAAGTATTCCGGTTGATAAGAAGGTTGGCGATAAGGTTATCGGGGCGACTATCAATAAGTATGGCATGTTTAAAATGTTGGCGGCAAAAGTTGGCAAGGATACGGTATTAGCTCAGATTATTAAGACGGTGGAAGATGCACAGGGATCAAAAGCACCGATTCAACGAATTGCTGATGTTTTGGCCGGATATTTTGTGCCTGCAGTGGTGGCGGTGGCAGTTGTAACCTTTGGCCTGTGGTATTTTTGGCTGGCGACCGGCAATATTGAGCAAGCTTTAATTAGTGCTACCGCGGTATTGGTAATTGCCTGCCCATGTGCCTTGGGCTTGGCCACACCTACTTCGATTATGGTTGGTACGGGGCGGGGCGCGGAACAGGGAATTTTGTTCAAAGGTGGCGCTGAACTGGAGAAGTCTCATAAAATAAATACTATTGTTCTGGATAAGACGGGTACCATCACCTATGGGCGACCGGCGTTGACGGAGGTAGTTGTCGTGGATGATAGTTACACTGAATCCCAAATTATCCAATTAGCGGCAGTTGCTGAGAAGTATTCGGAGCATCCGCTGGCGCAAGCTATTGTTGAGGAAGCGCTGAATCGGAAGCTTGGCCTTGGTGGAGCGGTAACTGATTTTACAGCTGTGCCAGGTAGTGGGGTAACCGCCACGGCTTTAGGGGTTAGGATGGCGATTGGAACGCGGCGGCTGCTAGCCGAGAACAAGATAGCCCTAAGTATCGATAATAGCCGGGTAGAGAGCTTTGAAGGTGCGGGAAAAACGGTTATGTTTGTGGCGATAGATGAAAGGTTAGTGGCGTTGATTGCGGTAGCTGATACAGTTAAGCCCACTTCACGCCAGGCAATCGCTGAACTAAAGCTGCTGGGGCTGGAAGTCTGGATGATTACCGGTGATAATGATCGTACCGCTCAAGCCGTGGGGCGAGAAGTAGGTATTGATAATATTATGGCGGAAGTATTGCCTGAAGCTAAGGCGGAGAAGGTTCGGCAGCTTAGTTTAGCTGGTAAGGTTGTGGCAATGGCCGGAGATGGTATCAATGATGCCCCGGCGCTGGCGGTTGCCGATGTTGGTCTGGCTATGGGAACTGGAACGGATGTGGCCATAGCTGCTGCTGCTGTGACCATAATGCGAGGCGATTTAACCGGTATTGTAGAGGCGATAAAACTTAGCCGGGCCACAATGACTAATATTAAACAAAATCTATTTTGGGCGCTTATCTATAATATTGTCGGTATTCCTGTAGCGGCATCAGGTTTATTGTCGCCGGTTATTGCCGGAGCGGCTATGGCGTTTAGTTCGGTTTCAGTAGTAAGCAATGCGCTAAGACTAAGAAAATTAAAAATATAAATGGATTTATGGTGGTACACAATACCAGACATTAAGTGATAATTTCCCGGCAATAATATTGTCGAAAGGAATCTAAAAAGCTATCGCATATGCGATAGCTTTTTAGTACGAAGCGACTAAAGGCTTAATAAAATTAAAGGCATAGGCAGGTGTTGTAATGGACTTTGGCACAATTTTAGGAAGTGTTATTGTCGTAAATATACTGCTGAGCGGGGACAATGCCTTAGTTATTGCCTTAGCCAGTCATCGTCTTCCAACCCGGCAGAAGCAGGCCGCGGTTTTCTGGGGTAGTGTCGGGGCGGTGGTTATGCGCATCCTGTTAACAATAGTGGCAGTATATTTATTGAGGTTGCCTTACCTGCAATTAGCAGGTGGCTTTTTATTATGGTGGATATCGCTGAAATTAGTGGCCGAAGGCAAGTTGGGGGAAAAAAACCAGGTAAAGGCTGCACCTAAATTGTGGGAGGTAATTAAAACCATATTGGTTGCCGATGTTGTAATGAGCGCTGATAATGTGCTGGCAATTGCTGGAGTTGCTAAAGGAAATTTGCTAATTATCATTTTGGGTCTGGCGTTGAGTATTCCGGTGGTTATCTGGGGCAGCAAATTAGTTGGCAGTTTGCTGGAACGCTGGCCGGTAATTATTCTCTTTGGAGCAGCTTTTTTGGGTTGGACAGGCGGAGATATGGTAATCGCTGATGCGGCAGCACGTCCTTATGTTGCGCTGTATCCGGTGTTTACTTGGGCGGTGTCCGCCTTATTCGCCGCTATCGTACTTTTGGTTGGGCTATTACAGGAGAATCGATATTTTGTGCCGCATAAATAAGAACCAGCTACTTGGCAATGTCAAGTAGCTGGTTCTTAAAATTTGTAGCTTCCGGTTAGGTAATAACCACGGTTTATGCTGGTAGCTTTATCCCAGGTAATTGTAGAACTGGTGTTTTCAATACCTTGGTATAAAGACAAATACTGGTAACGATAGCCGGCGCTAAACCGCAAAGCATTGAGATGCTTGGGCGAATAACTTAGACCGAGCTTAGCGTCCCACATTTGGCTGGTACCGGTATGAATAAAGTCGAGACTGCGCAGATTCCACCAGCCATGTCCTTGGACCAGGGCTAACGGTGTAAAGGCGACGCTGCTTTCCACTGCGATGGTTGGGGATAGGTTAAAATTTTTAGTTAGGCCGATATGCGGCCCTTGGTAGGCAATGGTGTAGCTGGACGCTAAACTAGGCAACGTGTTGGGAGGAGTATCGACAACATAGTTTTCAATATAATACGTACCGTTAGTCATATTGAAAGCATTGCGGTTAAAACTGTAACCATAATAGATGGTGCTGGTATTATTTAGCGTTTTATCCCAGTCGAGGTTGATAAAATAACTGGTGCCCCTGGTTGAAAAAGTACCAAAATACCACAGGCCACTACTTTGGGTATAATCCCAGTCCGAGTCAGTGCCAATAGCTCGGTTTATAGCACTATTTACTCCTAATTCAAGGCACAGGGTGGTTGTATTACTTATTTTATTTTGATAACTGCCAACATAATAGGTACCGGAATGGGGGTAATAAAGTTCAGAAGCGCCGTTGGCAGGAAAGCTGATTCGCCACATTTGCGATCCCGTGGTGTGCCAGGTTCCTAGACTTAGCTCAGCTGCTGCGGCTAGGCTTGGTACTAAGAGGAGAAATATCAGGCTAAGACCAAGACGTCGCAGAAGGGTTATAGCTAACCACTCCTTTCTTTACATAATACATTAACTATATTTCGATTGTTAGTAACAAACTCCCTGTTTTTCTTGTAAGGTAAATGTTGGCAAATACAGGATGCTTGTTGGCGAATTAAAAGGTTGGCGTTACCTTTACCTATATTTGCCTAATGTCAAGGGTTTTTTTTTGGTGGAACATCAGTTATACTAAATAAAGATATAATTGATAAAAAATATTTTTGATTGCATATATTGGCAGAGGAACTAGAACTGTGGATAATGAGCGACTTTTTGATAAAATCCGCAAGCTGTTGGCTAAATCCAGCAGCTCTTTTAGTAACGAGGCGGAAGCTTCTATATTAAAAGCCCAGGAATTATTAGCTAAACACAAGCTGACCCTGGCTGATTTAGAAGAGAAGAACGAAACGAATCAAGTAAAAGAAGAAACAATTGCCGAATATCAACGACGTCCCTGGTATGTGGGAATATTATCTTCGATTATTGCCGATAATTTTCGGTGTTATTCGGTGTGCTTTAAACGAAGTAATAGCAGTAAACTGTGTTTTATTGGCCGCCAGGAAGATACAGCCATTGCCAGGGAAGTGTATATGTTTGCGCTTGATGTTATCCTGGATAAAGCAAAAGTTATTCGTGCCGGTAAAGAACGGGCTAAAGGCGTTGCCTTGGTTAATGACTATATTAAGGGTTTTTTGGATGGGTTGAAGAAGAAGTTTGAGGAGCAGGTAGCGAAAAATCAATGGGGGCTGATACTGGTAAAGGATAATGAGGTGATCGCCTTATATGAAAGCTATAGTCCTAAGGCCGCAAAGCCGGTTAAAATACGAAGATTAGACGACGACAGTCTTTATAATGCTGGTTATCGCGATGGCTACACGCTGGAGCATGAACCGGATAAAAAGCAGTTGGAAAACGGTATAGATGAAAAATAAGCCCGCAATCTGGCCAAGTGGTCAAATGCGGGCTTTGTTGTGATTAAAAATCAAGAGCGTTTTTGGGGCAAGCGGCAGTACAGCGATTACATTTAAGGCAGTCGCCATGGGTAAAGCCAGCCTTAGACCCTTTGGCGGTGTAGGGCTGAAGATCAAAGGGACAGGCTTTGGTGCATAAGCTGCAGCTTACACATTGTTCGGATACAGCCAGTGGTTTGCTGCGCTTGGTACTAAGCCAGGTGGCTAGCGTTCCCATGGGACAAAAGGAACACCAAGTTCGGTGGTGGTAGATAACGCCTAAGGCGATACCAATAAGGGTGGTAATAAAAATAATTCGTAAAAATACTAATCCCATGGCGTCGAAGTTGCCCCATGCGTATAGCATTTGCAAGGTAAAAACCGTCATAATTATTGCTAGTGCGACTAGCCGGATATAAATGCTATGAAAAAACTTGGGAATAGGTTTTTGCGGCGATATTTTAGCAATTACTTGGTCATAGAAATTGCCCCGGGGGCAAAAATTGCCGCACCAGTAGCGGCCTTTAAATGGAGCGATAACAATTGGAGCCAACATGCAGAGCAGAGCCAATAGACCGATAGCTGGATAAAAATAGCCAATGGCTAAAAATAATAACAAAATAAAAAACAAGTATTGTTTAAACATGCAGAACAACTCCTTTTTATTTACCACCCCCGTGGGGGTGGGGGTATGAAAATATTATATATAAAATATAAAACCCACACAAGTGGGTTTTATTGAGAAAATAATATAATAGTATTGTTAATCAGCAACTTTTAAGGTTCGGCCCATGGAATGCAAGAAACATACATTGGATGTTTCTTGCAGGTCAAAGATAATAGTAGCACTATGAATAAAATGTTGGTTAGTGTAATAGCGTAAGTCATAAATAGTCACTTTGACCAAGTTGGTATCCAGGTACTGTTCTTTAAAAAATATATAAGGTGTAAATAAATCGAAAAATTGCCCTAGTTCTGTTTGTTGGGCTTTTTTAGTGAAAGTTGATAAGTTGATTTGCTTAGGCAAGTTAGCCTCAATTGTTAGTATTGGGCGGAATATCCCCCGGCGGCCATTGAATACCCTGCTGTCTGTCTCAATGACAAAGTCCCAGCATAGGAGCTGGCTTAACGAAGGCATTACCCACAGTTTAGTTATAGCGTAACTGTTAAAGTATGTTTTTAGCCAGGCGCTAGCCTGTTGCCGTAATTGGTAGCGTAGTATAATATAACCGGCTATAATCCCAAAGGTAGTTAAAGATAATAGCTTTATCGGTATAGTAAAAGTGTACGGTACCAGCATTAATACCAGCAATGCCGGGTCAAATACATTTAATAATGGTGTGCTTTTACGGTCACGTTTAAACGGCCACAATAAAGCTACGCCATGAGTATTAAAATAATCAATTAATATATGTGATATTCCACCGATAAAAGCCCATAACAGATTTTGAAGAAAATTCATTTGGGTAAAGTAAAGCTCTAATCCTCCGGCAATGGCTAGTGCCCAAAGCGCAACTCCGGGAAAGGAATGGGAAAAAGCGCGGTGCTGTCGGAGATAGGCCATACTTCCGCGGACTTGAGCAACAAGATCAAAATCAGGAGCCTGTGATCCAAGTACTGCGGCTATATAAATCGGGTCGCTTAAGGCCGGTTGGTGACCGGACAGCCCGGCAACAGCGATGCCGATTAATGCGTGAGTTAAAGAATCCATGATAGTCACCCCCTAATCTACAAGGAGTAATTATAGCATAGTGATTAAGCGGCTTCCATGGTAAGTTATGGGCAGGTAAGGGGTTAGGGTGGGGTACGTTGGAATTTTGAAAATAAATAGCGGCACCATGGTAGTAGTGATAGGAGATGAAATGGCTGTGAAAACTATTATATCGGCGTCAAGACGTACTGATTTACCCAAGTATCATTATAGTTGGCTACAACAGGTATTGGCTGAGGGGCAGGCTGTGGTAGCTAATCCAAGATTTTCCGAAAAGTGTACGATGGTTAACTTGCGACCGGAGAATGTGCACTCTATCGTGTTATGGAGTAAGGATTTTGCCAATGTTGCTAATGCTGTTGGGCAGCTTGCAGGGTATAACCTTTATTTTCAGTACACTATCAACAATTACGCTAAAAGGCTGGAACCAAATGTACCGGAATATTATCAGAGTTTGGACACGCTTGAACGCTTATTAGTTACATATCGGCCTGAGCAATTCAATATCCGGTTTGATCCGGTAATGATTTCCACCTGGGGTGAGCTTACGCCCACAACGAAAAAGCCAGGGCAGGCCAGATTGCTGGCATTTACGGCATTATGCCGGGATTTAGCCAGTTTGGGCATGCAAAATGCCCGGATAACAACCTCGTATGTGGAAATGTACAGGCATGTAAAAAAACGGCTTGGGGCTGCGCAACTAAAGGTTATTGATTTAAATCAAAATCTCCAAATCCGGTTTTTTGTTATAATGGCCGAAATTGCGGCAAGTTATGGTTTTAAGCTGTATGCTTGTGCGTCGTCTATCTTAGCCGAAGTTCCTGGAATTATTGGCGGACGGTGTATTGACGGCTACTTATTAGAAAGTTTATTTGGCGGCAAAGTATCTAAAGCCAAGGATACCGGACAACGCAGTTCATGTCAGTGCCACAAAAGCACTGATATTGGTGATTATCACAAACTTTGTGGCGGAGGCTGCTTATATTGTTATGCGACATGGAGTTAAAAAATATATATTGAGGTAAACTTTCCAACGGGAAAATACGCAAAGCTAATGGTTTAAAGGGATAATATACAAAAAAACTGCCAAATGGTAACGAGTTTTATTTTCGTTACCATTTGACAGTTTTTTTTTAGGATAATTGTTTAATCAATACTATTAAGCTAAAAGAGAGATACAATTTACTTTTGCGGATAGTCAATTTATATAGATTAACTAGTTCCTCCAGATAAAATTATCAAAATTAATGGATGCTGTTATCCTTTAGGGACAATTGATGTAAATTTTAGATGAAAAAGTTTAGAATTTCTAGATAATGAAAATTTACCTAAATTGAAAATCGAAATGCAACCCTTTCGATTTCGAATAAGTTCTTTTCGCAGTAAAATTGATAGAAGCAAGACGGTTGCGTCTTGTCTT
>JAGGAD010000064.1 GCA_017889625.1 Bacillota bacterium
GACTGCCAGTATGCATGAAGTAGCATCAAGCGCTGACGCGTTGGCGAAGATGGCGGCTGAGCTTAATGAAGTGATACAAAAATTCAAAGTGTAAATAAGAGCTATATGTTATCGAAGACCCCTTAGCCACATCATTTGGCTAAGGGGTCTTCACAGTAATGGGCTTGGGCTAGTTAGCACTTCTATTATTCCACCATCTAGGCATCAGTTTGGAAATCACATAAGCAATAGTAAACATAATTGCTGATAGTATCGCAAAAATATGACTGTCAGAGGTAATAATAGTATCTAGAACTATGAGCACGCTCGCCATACCAAGAAGCAGGATACAGCATTTTTCTATTCGGTCTAGTGGGTTCATTACCATTTACCTCAGACTCCTTCCGTTAAGCTATTAGATGGTTTCGGGGTACTGTTTCAGTTTCCTGCTATTATATTATATGTAACGTGTATTATTTTGGAAATGAAATTTATAGTTTTATTGGCGCAAAATTATAATTATTTTTCCTGCTTGTTATATTTATTAAATCGTTTAACGCTGATGCCTTAACGTGGGGAAATACATTGTTTGCCAAAATATTTAATAAATATAAAGGAATTCGTAAAATAATGTCGAAGAATGCAATAAAAAGAATAAATTAGCAAACCAACTGAAAAGATGGGACGCAAAGCTATGGGTCTAATGATATAAAAATCGATGATAAACGAAAGTAAAATAAATAGCTGACAAAAGGGGAAATCTAGGGTGACATTTTTCGACAATTTAAAAATCGTACAAAAACTAGGACTGCTTATTTTAGTTGGCTTTATAGCCTTAGGGGTTAATGGTTATACCGGCTATCACTATCTTAACCAATCTAAAACCGAAATGCATATGATGTATGCCGAGCGGTTGATTCCCGTAAAACTTATTAATCAAACCCGGATGATGGTCGCGCTGTCCAATAGGGCGACGTTAGAATTAATGTTAACTAATGACGCAAAAAAAATTCAAGAACTAAATGCCGATATTGACGATAGAAGCCAAAAAATCAACGCTGATATTGCTGAAATTGAAAAAATCAATTTAGATGCTAACGGAAAAGAGATATTGGCGAAGGTGCAGGCGGTACGGGATAACTACCGCGATTCCCGCAAACAAGTGCTGGCCTTGGCGGCGCAAGGCAACCGTGCTGGGGCCTACGCTATGTACAGTGCAAAAGTAGAGCCGTTAGCCACGGAGTATATCGATCAACTTGGCAACCTAGCTGACCATTACGATCAATTATCAAAAAAAATGAATAACGATAATAAGCTGGCGTTTGAAACCGCCAATTGGATTACTCTTGGCATTATTGCCGCGGCATTTATTATCCTTGGCGCTTTCGGCTGGTACGTAACCAGAGTTATCACCAAACCGTTAATTGCGATGGTCGGATTTTGTGAAGAATTGGCTAATGGCGATTTTCGCGACAAACCGCGTAAAGTAAGACGAAGCGATGAAATTGGTCAGGTCGCTGAAAGCTTGGCCCAAATGCGGCTTAGCCTTGGCCAACTAATAAAAACGATTCATAGCTCAATCGAACAGGTAGCGTCGTCATCTGAGCAACTCACCGCCAGTGCCGATCAATCTGCCCATGCTGCAACTCAGGTAGCCCAGTCGATCTGCACCGTGGCAAGTGGCATGGATAGCCAATTATCGGTCAATGCTGAAAATATGACGGTGATCAACGAACTGTCAACGAATATCAATCAAGTAGCGGCCAATAGCCAACAGGTGGCGAAACAATCGGCACTAGCTGAGGAGACTGCAAACAACGGAAATCTTACTGTTGAAAAAGCGGTAAATCAAATGATTGATGTCGAACAGACCGTCATTTCATCAGCCCAAATAGTTGACAAATTAGGAGCGCGGTCACAAGAAATTGGCCAGATTGTTGAAACCATCTCCGGTATTGCCGGACAGACTAACCTATTGGCTCTCAATGCGGCTATTGAAGCGGCGCGGGCTGGAGAACAAGGACGAGGCTTTGCCGTTGTGGCCGAAGAAGTCCGTAAATTGGCTGAACAATCCCAGGGTGCCGCTCAACAAATTGCCACCCTTATTGGGGAAATTCAGGTAGAAACCACTGCGGCCGTTTCAGCGATGAATGAAGGGACGCAAAAAGTCAAATTCGAAGCACAACTGGTTGAAACTTCAGGACAAGCTTTTAATCAAATTGCCGTATTGGTCAAACAAGTGTCCGGACAAGTTAAAGAAATCTCCGCTGCTATTGAACATATGGCGACCGGCAGTCAACAGATGGTAGGAAGCGCAAAGAAAATTGACGATCTGAGTAAACAAGCTTCCGGCGAAACCCAGATGGTATCCGCCGCTACCCAAGAACAGGCTGCTTCCATGGAAGAAATCGCCGCCTCCAGTCAATCACTATCCATGCTGGCCATGAAGCTTCGGGAAGAGGTCGGCAAATTCAAAATTTAATTTTGGCCTTTTAATACCAATAAAAATTTAAAAAGCACACCAGTGTTTTGTTGACAACCCGCAGGTTCCGCCACAAACGCAACTTAAAGCGTTTATTAGTGCGAGCACTGTAGGTGGCTTCTTAACAATCTTAAAAACCCCGTACAGAATATACGGGGTTTTTAAGATTGTTATATAGGCTTACGTTCCTTTGGTTTACATAGTAACATTTACTGATATGGTTACATAAAATGTGATAGGGAAAACATGCTGAGGAGATGAAAAAATGTCCTGTAACTGGCGACTCGAAGAATGGAATTATCCCGAAATTCAGGGAGAAGAAGACTATCCCATCGCCAGCCGATTTATTATACCGGACATCGGCGACCCTTTAAGCGGTATTAATTCCTTTGAGTACTACCACCATTATCATTGGCATGCTAACTGTCACCCTAGCTACTATGAATGTCATCCTAGCCGCTGGTGATAATTTAAGATGATATTTTTACGCCATCAAAGCGATGGGGCAATATTCTAATCACAATAAAAAACTTTTCAGATGTACTATATGGATAAGGAAATATAGCCTGGCATAAGTTAACACAAAAAAATCAAGCCAGAAGGCGCAAAATGATGCGTTGCTTCTGGCTTTTTTCTAAGGCTGTGGTTCTGGTTGAACTGGTTTTGGTGTTGGTTTATGGTGCTTGTTCGGCTGCTGAGGTTGTTGGTTGGGGTTGTCGCCAGCCGGTTGACCGTCAGCGTCAAGCATCTGGTATTGCGGGGCAGGAGAAACTTGATAAATTGGATGAGCACTTACCGTTGCAGCAAGACTCAAAATCATTAAACCTAAGAGCAAAGTTGTTAGTGTTTTTTTCATGATGTGTAACCTCCTTCGTTATGGTTATATAATACCGAACCAATGTTACGAGAAGATTACGAAATTTCTACTGTTTCTAGGCGAATGAGAGGCATTTTATTGGACCATTAATGGCAGGATATAGCGTTTTGCCTAATTATAGCAGGAAATAGCTTGATAATAATTGTCGAAAAAACTAAGATATTACCTAGAAATACAGGTGGAAATAAGATATAATGGCATAAATAGGCGCGAATTTAAAAATAGCAAGTCAGTGTTGACGACTATTTGTCTAGTGATTTTAACTAGACAAATAGTCGCTTTTTGTTCGAAAGGTTATCCCTTAGCAAAAGATATAAATACATAAAGGTGGGTTAAAATGAAATCATTGCATCTTAAATTTGTGATGAATAAGCTGTCGTTTTCTCAGAAATTCATGGTTATTGGCATTGCATTTATAGCGACATTAGCGGTACTTGTCTTCTTTATTATTACCGATATGTGGAAACAACTTGAGTTTGTTCAGGCGGAACGCTGCGGGGTCAAATATTTAGCAGCGGCCCGGGAAGTTGTTTGGCAAATTGGTGCTGCCACGGTTAACCTAGGCGATGACCGGAAAATGCAAGAAGCTATGGGAAAGTTGGAACTAGTTGAAACTAAATACGGTAAAGCTTTGAATACTACAAAAAAATATAGCGAGCTAA
Source organism: Bacillota bacterium (assembly GCA_017889625.1). Classification (GTDB taxonomy): domain Bacteria; phylum Bacillota; class Negativicutes; order Sporomusales; family CTSoil-080; genus CTSoil-081. The sequence goes on from JAGGAD010000064.1 coordinate 4,001, forward strand.
AGGAAACGGTGGCTGTGGCTAGGGGTGAAGCTAATTTAGCTGCTAAAGCTGTAAAAATGCAAGAAGCCTTTGTTGTGGCTCAAGGGTTACTCAGTCAAGTCGGCGATGCCTCGAACCTGATTCTTGACCCCGATTTAGATACATATTACTTAATGGATGCTGCTTTAGTAAAATCGCCGACTCTGGTGGCAGATCTGTGGAAATTACAAGCGATGGGGGTAGATAAGGAAACTGTGTCGGTAAATACCAGGCTTGAAATTGCAGTACTTCTATCAGATGTCTCTGCATTAGTCGACGGAGTTGACAGTGGAACGGAAGTATCATTTGGGAAAAATAGTCGGGTCAAAGAAGCTCTTGAAAATGAAAAAAGCACAGTACTTTCCTTAACAAAACAGGCAGTCGTCGAGGGGCAGGTGCTTAAGGATGGTAAGCCTAATCCTGAGTTGGCTGTAATAACGGCTAAGGCGCGGCAGGGGGTAGAAAACTTTTTCGGCGGCGTGGAACACTCACTGGATATTGAATTGGCAAAAAAAGAAAGCCGGTGGAAACAAAAAATATATATATCGGTTAGTTCTATAGCTGTTGGTCTGATTATTATCGCAGGGCTGTTCTTTGGATTTTATCAGTCGGTCATTGAAATGCTAGCCTTACTTAGTACGGCGGTTCTGGCGATGGCAAAAGGGGATTTATCACAGAAAGTTGAAGTTCGCTCCAAAGATGAACTTGGTTTTTTTGCTATTCAGTTTAATGAGATGACCTCAAAGCTGTGTGTACTCATTCGCGAGGTTTATAGTTCAGCGGAGACGTTAAGCGCGTCATCCCAAGAATTAATGGCTGGCTCGGATGAAACGGCAAGAGCAACTGATCAGGTTGCAGGAGCAATTAGCGATGTAGCTCGGGCCATGGAAAAGCAAATGGAGACTACTACGGAAGTAGCAATGATCGTACGGCAAATTTCAGCAAATATTCAGCAAGTTGCTGATTCAGCAAACCAGGTTGCAGTAAGCTCGGAAAAAACGGCGGATGCTGCTAAAGATGGTGGGAAAGCTGTCAACAAAGCAATGAAGCAGATGGGCCAAATAGAAAGCACGGTGAATACCTGCGCAAAGGTTATAAAAAAGCTTGGTGAAACTTCAAAAGAAATAGGAGAAATTGCCGCGACAATATCGGGGATAGCTGGACAGACAAACCTACTGGCTCTTAATGCAGCGATTGAAGCCGCACGAGCCGGAGAGCAAGGCCGAGGGTTTTCCGTAGTTGCAGAGGAAGTGCGGGTATTGGCAGAGCAAAGTCAAAAAGCAGCTAAGAAAGTCGCGGCGATGGTTCGTGATATTCAAGAAGAAACTGAGAAAGCAGTTCTCACAATGAGTGATGGAACAGAAGAAGCTAAATTGGGAACGGATGTGGTAGCGGAAACTGGGAGGTCCTTTAACGAAATACAAAAGTTAGTAATTAATATGTCGGCCCAAATAGGAAAAATATCGAAAGACATAAAGCAAATTGCCGCGGGAAGCCATAAAATGGTAGCATCAATTAATGAAATTGATAAAATTAATAAGAATGTTACCACTGAAGCCCAAAACGTATCGGTGGCTACGGGAGGGCAATCCGCAATGACCGAACAAATCTCAGCATCCAGTCAGGAATTATCAAAGTTAGCGGAAACTCTGCAAAAGTCGGTCAGAGAGTTTCATACCTAAATCTTAGTGCTGATAAAGAGCTAGGATACCGATTAATGACAGGCAAATATTATGGCGTTAACTTGAAAAATACGCTGAGTGTCAAGATGAATACCAACATCAAAATAAATAAGCCGTATAAAACATGGCGTTTTATACGGCTTATTGAAATTATTTTCACATAGTTGCTTAAATAATAAATGTCTGAATTATTTAGCTTCTACTGGCAGCAAAGTTACTAGCATAGTAGCGGTAACTTTGCCATTGTTGACAATTTCTTTACCGGTGTTAGGACCAGCATGAACGGAATCGCCAGCGCCGAGGACAAAAGTATTGCCATCGATAGTAACGGTCATTTCGCCGCTTACGATATAATAAATGAATTCAACGGGAATTGCATTGTATTTTGCGCCGCCGCCTGGGAGAAAATGCGACAGACCCATAATGATTTTACCGTCATTGACGTCTGCTGGATTGTGGAGTCTGGTAGGACGCATGTCGTAATGTCCTGGAGCCTCATAAAAAGTAGCTTCACTTGCTTTTGTAACTTTGTAGCTCATTTCAAATCTCCTTTAAATTTATTTAGGTAATAACTCGCGTGTACATATAATTCCATAATCTAATTGTTGGAATATTATGGTACATCACTGTTGACAATAATATTCTACCACTATCTTAAGATTGTTTCCAGTAAATTTTATACGATAGCGCAATATAATTTGTAGGTTTGTCAAACATGGCTTAGGGTTACATTCGTAATAAAAAATGCAAAGCATTCATATGATGAGTACGAATCGCCGCTTTAGCTTGTTGTAAATTTCCGGCAAGGACGGCGTTATAAATATCAATATGATCTTCTAGACCAATATCGCCAAGCTTATTTTTTTGAAAGCTTTGGGCGTACAAAGAACGGACTAATCCTGCTTGGGCGCCAAGATGGTCCCAGATTTTTAGAAGTCGACTGTTGTGAGAATGTAAATAAAAGGTTCCGTGAAACTTGTTTGCGGCCGTCAAGTCACCTTGCTTCTGCGCGTCAATAAGTTTTACTAATTCGGCAGCAATGGTAGCAAAGTCTTCGTGCTGAATCGATAGTTCGAGAGCGTCGCAGTCTAGTAAGGTATGTAGTTCTTCCAATTCGAGAATGTCTTTTGGTTTGAATTCAATTACTTTTGCTCCAGTATTGGGGATATATTCAACGATGCCCTCTTGATAAAGGCGGCTAATTGCTTCGCGGACTGGACTGCCGCTAACATTAAAATGATTTTGCAGTTCTCTAATATTTAGTTTTTGTCCGGGAGTGATAACTAAATTGATGATATCATTTCGCAAGGCTTGATAAATCTGTTCCGTATATAGTTGACGAGACCCGGTATTCATTGCATCCCTCCGGATAAAAGTATAACCTTACCTGCATTAAAAGGCAATTAGCTAGGACAGAAAAAAACAGGCGGAAAGATCTGAATTCGATATAAATTAGAAATAATCGATTATTATGTGTTGATAATCGATTATTTCTAATTTATAATTAAAGCGTATATTGAGTTGGCGTGAAGCCAAGCCTATTGGTTAATAGTTGTAATCTTAGCTTAGGGATAAGCTGCCGCGACTACTTTGTCCGGTAAAACAAATTAGGAGGAAAAGACATGAATAGGCGTACAAAATTTTTATCCAAAAACATCGATTATATTGGATTTGATGATTTAAATGGTAAACCGGGTTTTCAGATGGCTATGCAAAAATCAGGAGACAAGTATTACATATATACGGCATGTTTCCGTCATAATGGCTGGAACATCATTGATGTTACCGACCCTGCACATCCACGTAATGTTCGATGGTTGGAAGGACCATGGATGTGTGGCGATTTGCGTGATGGCCAGTCCACGCCGAAGATTCAGATTGCTGATGGAATTATGGTTACCGCACATGGTGGTACTTTGATGGAATTACACGGTACAAAACCTCACCTGCCATTCTGGGGCGGCATTATGATTTGGGATGTAAAAACCGATCCGGAAAATCCGAAACTATTGTCGAAGTTTGAATGCAGAGGTGGCGCTGGTGTACATCGCTTCTTCTACAATGGTGGAAAATATGTCTACGTAACGGGAAATGACGAAGGCTTTAATGGTTTTATTTTACGGATTGTTGATATATCGGATCCGTCAAACCCGAAAGAAGTGGGAAGATGGTGGGCCGATGAACAGTATATGAATAATAAAGTTTCATCTGGAAGTGCTCGTTATGGTTCAGCGGAAGCACTTAGTGCTCCATTTTTACACGCTTGCGTCGTAAAAGACGATATCGTCTATATGGCATATGCGAACAAAGGCTTTATCATGTTAGATGTTAAAGATAAGACTAAACCGCGGATGCTCAATTGTCTTAAGTTAAACCCTCCGTTTGGCGGCGGTGCAGCTGGAGCTCCAATTCATTCGGTTTTGCCGTTGGGTGATCGTCCGTATGTTGTAGTTACAACCGAAGGGGAACGTCCTAGATATTTCTGTAACGAAGCTACCGAGGGGTTATTTAGAAAAATCGTAACTCAGCCAATGAATATGATTGGAATTGTTGAGATTACGGATATTGCTAATCCTAGTCTAATTTCGGTATTCCCTTATCCAGAAGTTCCAGAAGGCTATACCCATGGTACGAACTTTAATATTGTAGATGGTGTACGTGTTCCTTTTGGGCCGCACAATATATTCGATGCATTTGGCCAAGATGTATATCAGAAAACTGATAATCGTGTATACTGCTGCCACTTTGGTGCAGGTCTTCGGATTTATGATGTATCCGATCCATTTGTGCCAAAAGAAATTGCTTATTTCCTTCCACCGGATCCGGAAGTTAATCTGTTTGATAACGAAGCCGGTAATCTGTTGCCTGGTTCTAAAGTTGCCGTAACGGAAGATGTACTGGTTGATGATCGTGGGTATATCTATATCGATACATTCCAGGATGGACTTTATATTTTAAAGGCAACTGTATAACCGTTCTGATTATGCGGTACCATGAAGGCAAAAGGGGCTGTGTGAAAACACAGCCCCTTTTTAGATAAATAACAGAGGTAGCTGTTGGAAAGCGACTGGTTATGGGCATGAAAAGACACGGGTTTATAACATGGTGCTAAGCTTGTGGTTTGGGACTATTGTCCTGATGCTTACGTCGTAAATAGAGACCTGAGTCTCAAGGAATAGTGGTTGTCAATAGGAAATTATATCTATATAATTTAAGAAATGGTTAAAATAAATAATAATGGAGGCTAACAAATGAAATCATTCTTTACATGCAAAACCATTCTCACTATCTTTTTAGCAACTGTTTTTTGCTTTTCTGCAGCAACTCTTTCTGCAGAGTGCTCTCCAAAGCGCATTGGTATATCTAAATTTGAAACTAATAACTTTTATGTAGCTTTGCCGGGTGGTGGAAGCTATGACATAGGCTTAGGCGCCACTGACATGCTTACTACAGAGCTTATTAAAAACAAAAACTTTGAAGTGATTGAGCGCAACCAAATTAGCGCTGTGATGAAAGAACAAGCTTTTGAAGCTTCAGGCGCTGTAGACCAAGCAAGTGCTGCAAAGATGGGAGAACTTCTTGGCCTGAAATATCTCGTTTATGGCAAAATTATCTCCGCTGGTGCGGAAGATAAAAGCACGGAACTTATGGGTGTTAGGGTAAACAAGCTTTCGGTTAAAGTTCAGATCGCGGTTCGTATGATTGACACTACTACCGGGGTTGTCGTATGGGCCGATCAAGTAGAAGGTAAAGTTGATAAAAGTGGGGTTAAAGTTCAGAATTTAGGTGGTACGAGAACCGCAGTTTCTGCCAGTGTCTATGATGAAGCTCTGCAAAAAGCCATTTCGCAAATTGCCAAGAATATTAGTCAGCAATCGCCTACTGAAGGCAGTGTTGTAAAAGTAAATGGCAAAAAACTCTTCATAGATATCGGTGTTGACCAGAATGTTCAACCAGGTCAAACCTTCAAAGTATATCGAGAAGGTGAAGCAATAACCAACGCCGCTGGCGAAATTATCGGTGTAGACAAAACCGATATCTGCATAATTAAGATCCTCACAGTCGAAGGCAATATGTCCACCGCCGAGATCACAGATAAAAAACCTCAACCAGTTAAACAAGGTGATAGAGTACGCTCTATCTAAATAAAAAATAAGTGTGAAGAGCACGGAGCCGCACCGATTAAAGGTGCGGCTCCGTGCTTTGTGTTCTTTAGACCGTAGACAAAACAATCAGGTTTAATAATATACGTCCCATAATTAGGCTAGAAAGGGCTAGCTTTGTGCCCATCGGTTATTTATTAAAGCTAGTCACATCAGCTATTTTAACTTAAAACTGGCACAGTCCGTCTGAGTATAATACTCAACCTGATTGCCGTTGACCTTGATGCTGTCTAAACTACATAGATTATTATCATTATAAACACAAGTATTAGCTGAACAATTTAAATATTTAGCGGTGCCGGAGCCCGATGTATTGTTTGTTAGTTCGCTATAAGTAAGGTGGTTCAAAAACGAGCTGCAACAAGTGTCACCGGATTTTTCGGCAGAACCGCCAACAATATCAACACAATTGGCATAACACATTCCGGATTGGTTATGGGAACAGTTACCAACATCACAATTAATTTCTGCCATTTTAAATCGCTCCTTTATTTAAAATATCTATCGAGTAAGCCTTTGAAAGCGCAACCGTGGCGGGCTTCATCCTTACACATTTCATGAACCGTATCATGGATGGCATCTAAGTTATTCTGCTTAGCGATAGTTGCCAGTTTCTTTTTACCCTCACATGCGCCATATTCGGCTTCAACTCTGGCTCTCAAATTCGCTTTAGTATCGGCTGCAACCACTTCACCCAGAATTTCAGCGAACTTCGCGGCATGCTCGGCTTCTTCAAAAGCTATACGTTTATACGCTTCGCCCACTTCGGGAAAACCCTCGCGATCTGCTTGTCGCGACATAGCCAAATACATGCCAACCTCGGTACATTCTCCTAGAAAATTAGATCTTAGACCGTCTAATATTTCAGCAGATATATCTTTTACTATACCGATTCTATGTTCATCAGCCCAAGCTAAATCCCCCGTCAGCTCTTTAAATTTATCCTTGTTGGCTTTACACACGGGACACTGATCTGGTGGTTCATTACCATTATGAATATAGCCGCAAACCGTACAAACAAATTTTTTCATCCGGGTCCCTCCCTATATTATCAATGTAAAGAAGCTACATACCTAAAGTAGTATGCTGTTTTTGGGTTAATCCAATACATACCTGTCTGGTTAGCGTAGTTAAAGTTAAATTAAATAGAGGAAAACGAAATAAATTGTCGAAATAAGGCGAATAGTTGGAAGAGTACCGCCGGGGTTTATTGTAAAAAATTTACATTAAGATTCTGGCGGTATATTTGTGGAAAGCCGCAGACCTGATCGGGCAAAGGATTGACAAGTAAGAACAAATTAAATTATCAGGAGGGATTTTTCTGAACGTAATTTCCAATTTGAAAGTAGGACAAAAGTTAACGATCCTAATTGTTATCGCGTTTTTATCATTGAGTATAGTAGGTTACATAGGGTACTACTATCTCCAAGCTGTCAATGATGATCTTAATAAAATGTATGAGGAGCGGTTGGTGTCGGCGCTATTGGTAAGTGAAAGCCGTACTTTTGTTAGGACGATGAATTCGGCGCTATTGGAATTGATGCTTACTTCTAATGAGACTAAAAATGCCGAGTTAAAGAAAATGATAGATGATCGAACAAAAAAGGTGACTAATAATTTAGGCGAAGTAGAAAAGCATCGTCTTGATCCTGAGGCTCAAAAACTTATGGATACAATTAAAGTTGATGAGCAAAAATACTTTGCGATTAGGACGGAAGCAGTGGATTTAGCCATGCAAAATAAAAATGTTGAAGCTTACGCGATGTATGTTAGCGCGGTAGATCCGCAGGCAAATCAATTTGTTGAGGCTTTGCGCGATTTAAACGACTATTATTCAAAGTTGGCGGCGCAAACTAATGTTGACAACCAAGCAAAGTTTAAAACAGCCCAGCGTGTGGTGGGGATAACGATTTTAGTGGTCTTAATACTATTAATAGTCAGCGGAGTATATATTACCCGGAATATAACTATCCCGTTAAAAGGCATGGTTGCAGCATGTGAGGAATTTGCGTCGGGCGATTTTCGCGATAAACCACGCCGCGTACTACGCAAAGATGAGCTTGGTCAATTAGCTGATGCGATGGCCACAATGCGTGATAATTTGCGGGGGCTGTTAAAGCAAGTAGACTCATCGGTAGACCAAGTTGCGGCCTCATCTGAAGAATTGACAGCAAGTGCCGATCAATCGGCTCAGGCTGCCAATCAAGTAGCCGGATCAATTACCGATGTGGCTACAGGAATGGAGGCGCAAATGACTGCCGCTAACGAAGCGACTCGCGTAGTGCAAGCTTTGTCAGCTAACATTCAACAAGTTGCGGCCAATGCCAATGAGGTAGCGGTAAGATCAACGCGTGCTGCTGAAAAAGCAACTGAAGGAACAAGCTCAGTAAATAAAGCCGTCAAACAAATGAGTAATGTAGAAGAAACGGTAAACTCTTCAGCTATAGCGATAACTAAACTAGGTGATAGTTCTCAAGAGATTGGTCAAATTGTAGATACTATTGCTAATATTGCTAGTCAAACCAATCTCTTAGCGCTTAATGCGGCTATCGAAGCTGCCCGGGCCGGAGAACAGGGGCGCGGTTTTGCGGTAGTAGCCGAAGAAGTGCGCAAACTTGCCGAACAATCTCAAGATGCCGCTAAACAAATTGCGGTGCTTATTGGCGTAATAAGAGCGGACACCGACCAAGCTGTAGTGGCAATGCAGGCAGGAACCAAGGAAGTCCAAATCGGGACAGAGGTAGTAAATGCCTCGGGCCAGGCCTTTCAAGAAATCGTTGAGCTTGTTACCATGGTATCTAGTCAGACCGGTGAAATATCGACGGCTATTAAACAGATGGCGTTGGCCAGTCAGCAGATTGTTACTGCCGTAAACCGAATTGATGGACTAAGTAAAAATGCTGCCAGCGAAACCCAGACTGTATCGGCGGCTACTGAAGAACAGTCGGCATCAATGGAAGAAATTGCGGCAGCCAGCCAATCATTAGCCAAATTGGCTATGAACTTACGGGATGTTGTTACAAAATTCCAAGTATAAAAACCACCTCTTTCGGGGCTTCGGTTCTGACATGAAAGCCTGACATTACTGTCAGATTCAGACCGAGCCAAAAGGCACCGTGTGTATACGGTGCCTTTTGGCTTTCGGATATTCAAAAGAAACAGTTTTTTAAGCAAGCAGGTGAATAACCGGCGATAATATCGCATTCCTGCGTTTCCAAGTTTCCTAAGTAAGTTGGTTGAATTAGTCCAAACGTCTGGATTTAAAAATACTAGATAGCAGTCACGCCAGTTTGGTCTTGGATTACTATCGGCGAAATCGCGTATTCTTAGCTGAATGGGAAAGTCTTAAACCGATCGATTTCTATACCTTAGCCTATCAAGCTGAAGAACTAGAATATGAGTTAGCGTGTATTGAACAGGAAACACGGTTTAGATTGTGGATTTTTAAAAAAGGGGTTGAAGATAGAACCATAGGCTGTTTTGGTTTTAGTAATATCGTCAGAGGAGCCTTCTTATCCTGCTTCTTGGGTTACAAATTAGATGAAGCCGAGATAAACAATGGTTATATGACCGAAGCGGTGCAAAAAGGCATCGAAATAATCTTTAACCAGTTTAACCTTCATCGTATCGAAGCCAATATAATGCCCAAAAATAAACGTTCGCTTCGGGTAGTTGAAAAGCTAGGCTTCTATAATGAAGGCGTAGCCTATAAATACTAAGTAAAATGGTAGTTTGAATTAAGCAGCATAAACAACATCAAGGAAGTCTTCGAAAAGCTCGTCAGGAGTCCTGTAGCCAAGCCGCTTGCGAGGAAGAGCATTTATCTCATCGGCAAAGGACCTTACAACTTCAGGTGTATATCGTTCCATAGAAACGCCCTTGGAAATATACCTGCGCAAGAGGCCGTTATGCCTCTCGTTCACAGCTCTCTCCCAAGATGAGTAAGGATGAGCAAAGAAAACTCCCGTGCCTCATTGTTGATCCTCTGCAAAATCTTCAAATTCAGAGCCGTTGTCGGTGGTGATTGTCTTAAAGATGTTACTCAACTGGTTGCCGTACTCGCTTTGTAGATCCTTCATGGCATCCATCACAGCTTGGCTGGTTTTGCTTGGGATGTGAATGGCAAGATAATTGTCTGTGATACGTTCGATTAGAGTCAAAACAACAGCTTCCTTACTGTCGCGTCGGCCAACCACTGTATCGGCTTCCCAATGTCCAAGTCCTGTGCGTTCAGCAACAATATCGGGGCGTTCATCAATGCTGCGGCCTTAAAGAGTTTAGGCTTGCTATGTAAGGTTTTATCTTCATTTGATTTGATAAAAATGTTGGCGAATATTCTTTTCATAATATCATGTATAATATGGTTATGTATGATTTCAACGAGGTGCTAAAATTGCAATTTGCACAACCCATCCGAGACAAAAAAAGAGATTGACACTATCAAAAAAGTCCTTTTAGCAAACAACGTTAGTGAATACTGTTTATTTACTATTGGTATAAATTCCGGGTTACGCATCAGTGATTTACTAAATTTGAAAATTTCTGATCTGCTTGATAACGCAGGGAAAATTCGAGAACAAAGTACCTTGCAAGAAAAGAAAACTAATAAGACGAAAGATTCCCCGTTAAGTGACGTAGCACGAAAGGCGGTTGCAGAGTATTTAAAAACCAGGACATATGAATAATCAATTACACTCAGATATATTGGCATTACTCAAGATGATCTTGACAACGTTTATTTAAAACTATAATAATAGTGGCTGAAAGGTGAATGCTTAAAATAAGACTTGTTCTTGTGAAATATGATACTTATATTGAGCCGAGTGGTGGATAAAATTGTATGATCTTTTGCTTGAATTACCAACAATAGAACATGAAGTTATGGCAAATCAATTCAAAAAAGAATTTTTTGATAATGATGAACAAATTATTCATGGTAGTGCACTTTTAGATAAAATGGAGTACCTAGAGTGGTTAAACAATACCCAGAGAAATAGCAATCCATTAACTGTAAGTAAAGAGTGGGTTGTTGCAAAGACCTTTTTTGCTATAAGAAAAAGTGACAAAAAGATAGTTGGCATAATTGATATACGACATAATTTAGAAAACCAATTCTAAACGATTATGCTGGACACATTGGTTATTCAATACGCCCGAATGAGCGAAAAAATGGTTATGCAACACAGATGTTAATGATGGCACTGGAACATGCAAAATCAATAAACTTGACGAAAGTAATGCTTAGTTGCTTTGTAGATAATATCGCCTCAATAAAAACCATTGTCAAATGTGGCGGGATATTCAGTGAGCCTAAAATGTTTATTAATGGAAAACCAATGAATGCTTATTGGATTGACTTAATCGAACGTTGCTAAGTCTCCAAACCCCAATATGCACGTGACCACATATTACAAATTGAGCAGATAAAACTAGGTTCTTCTATGCTAAATGAAGTAGACAAAAACCGATTTGTTCTTTATGAAGTAGTATTTGGGAAATTATTGATGGCTGATGGCAAATGGTATTTCATTAAGGAACCTTATTTGCTTAAGCTAATAATCAACATTCGATAAATCCCCATTCTGAAACCATAAACACTAGAATTTCCGCACCTCAGCGGGTATCCTAGGGCTTGTTATAATCAAGTACACAGCAAATCTTTAGTTTGGCGGCTGGCACGCATATTTTGGTTATGCAGTTAAAATGTAGCGGCTGGGAACGAGCTAAAGTTGGAAAGGCGGGAGTAGTAAGATTACCTGATTCTGAGGTATTTGCTATGGCTATAATATAAATCCTCCTTACCTAGAAAGGATATCGCTAGCCCCTTACCTAGTGGAATTTTGGCGATTAACCTTATAAAATTTATCCGAAAAGTATTGATAATCCAAAGTGAAATAGAGAATAATTTAAGCGAAGGCAATATGCAAGATAAAACGCACTAAGAAAGAAGGGTATTCATGATACAGTGGTCAGAAGATTATCGACTAGGAATCAATAACATTGATGAACAACATAAGCAGCTATTTGAACTTGCCAATGAATCATACAAGATTCTCAAAGACGAAATTCTCTTTGATAAGTACGATCAAATAGTAGCTATTATCAATGAGCTAAAGGAATATACGACAAAACATTTTAGCGAGGAAGAGGAGTTTCTGGCTAGTATTGGTTACCCAAAACTATTATCACATAAAGTACAACATGCTGATTTTATAAAAAAAATTGAAGATATTGACTTGAATAAGATTGATGAAAATCAGGAACAGGCTTTAATTGATTTATTGGATTTTTTCTCTGACTGGCTGTTAAACCATATATTGAAAACCGATAGTGAATACATAAAGTATATATGACCTTGAAATACTTGGTAATTAAGCCGTCTACCCGGTTTGCGTGGTAGATGGCTTTTAATATTTAGTCCGGAGAATAAAGGCTTCTGGAAATCACTCATTCCGGCCTGTTGTCCTCCGTTCTAGCGTGGCCGAAAAGAGATTACTGCCAGAGAGTGTGCGCCCGGCATTCTGGAAAGTGTGAGTTGCATACCTTTGATGGACTGATTATACTTTTGTTTCCTATGGTGAGGAAAACACCTTAATATTTGATAAAAATAAAATTACATGATATAGTAAACTGTAAGATAAAGGGAGTGTATTGATGTCGGTTATACTGTAAACAGTTCAGATTATGAGAACGCAAGGTAAGCAGATTCAACTGCTTCTATTTGTGTTGCTAAAACTGCCTTACAGATTGACCGATTATCCATTATGTATTGATGGTTAATTTTGTAGCGCAGTGGTATACTGCGCTTTTTTTATTCTCTTTCTGCAAGGCGAAAATCAGAAAGGAAGAGTAACATGTTTACATTTACAAACCAATTTATTTCTAATGATAACAATGTTGAGTTCTTGAAAGCCAATATGATGGGGCCAAACGCCATGCGAGTAGCAGAAGAATTAGCGTCATACCTAAACATCAATGAGGATATGCGGATACTTGATCTCGGCTGCGGGTGCGGTCTTTCCACACTTCTCTTAACAAAAAAATACGGCGCATCTGTTTTCGCCGCCGATCTTTGGATTTGTCCAACTGAAAACTATGAGCGTTTCCAATCTATCGGGATTGACGATAAGACCGTTCCGATTTCCGTAGACGCGACCAAAGGATTGCCTTTTGCAAACGAATACTTTGACCTACTGTTCACCGTGGACGCTTATCATTATTTCGGTGATAAGACCGAAATGCTTCCGTCACTCATTCCGTATGTGAAAAAAGGTGGCTATATCGCCGTGGCGGTCCCCGGCTTAAAAAATGAATTTGGGAAAAATGTTCCTCTTGAAATGCAGCCATTTTGGAATGATGAGATGGAAAGAACTTTACGCTCTCTTGATTGGTGGAAAGATTTATGGAGCAAGGCAAAGGGTATTGAAATTGTTGATAGCCGTGAAATGGCCTGTTGTAAACAGGCGTGGGATGAATGGCTTACCAGCCCTAATCCCTATGCCATAAATGATATAGATATGATGAAAGCTGAAAACGGCAAGTATTATAATCTTGTTCAGTTGATTGCTAAAGTCATTTAAAAGCTAAAACTCAAGGGATAACAACCACAAGGCAGGGCAAACAACGCTCTGCCTTATTTTTGCAAAATATCATTTCACACCGTTAACAACTGGTGTAACAAAAAGAGATTGTGATACACTTAAAATAATATGGTACAATGTGTATGCGATGGAATAAAATTGCTATTAATCTTATTTAATAAGTAAAGGAGATGAATTTCAATTAGAAGAAGGAAAGCATTGTAATATTTTCCTGTGGAAGAAACTAGATGAAATTAGCGATTTAGATTTACGTCCGCAATTTGTTAAAAGTAATATTTTAAAATTACCGTTAGAGAATACTCATGTTGTATCTAGCAGTAAACTTAACCAATACTCCGTTGTGGGGCATTATGATAAAGATTTTTGGCATGCCTTAGATCAACTGATAGAAAATTCAAAAGTGGTGATTGATCGGCCCATAGGCGCGGAAAATCCGCGGTATCCTGATGTAATTTATCCGGTTGATTATGGATATTTAGATGGTACTTCCTCAATGGATGGTGGAGGAATTGAAGTCTGGCTAGGAGCTAAGGGAGAGAAAAGGGTTGACGCAGTGATTTGTGTAATAGACCTTACAAAAATGGACTCTGAAATTAAATTGCTATTAGGTTGTACAGAGGAGGAAAGGGAAGTTATATATCGCTTTCATAACGGAAGTGAGCGAACGAAAGGTTTCATAATTAACAGGTAGGACAAACCGCGTATTATCAGAGCGTTAACCCAATAATGAATTGAAGCCGATACTTTAGACTGGTTATATCGGGTCTATTAAGCCAAAATAAAGGGAAAAAGCATGAGGCTCATTATGGAAACTCTTGTCTATCCAACCAGAAGGATCGAATTGCTAAATCTGAAATGCTGCGATATCAAGAGTATTTGGAAGAAAATTTAAGATTATAGGGGGAGGGGATTTTATGAAAATTTTGTTAAGGATGTTAACTGGCGTGATTTTGGTTGTTTTTTTGGTTATTGGTTATAATGCCGGAGTTAATGCAGCAACGACTACCAAAACACTGGTTAATGATACTAGGATAGTGCCTCCTGGAAGGATTTCGGTAATTGGAATACCGGAGTTTAAAAAAGGAACTACCGTGATTCTGAACGAAAAAGGTGAAGTTATGGAAGGTACGTTAACTTCGTATACAGACCTTCCGTGTGTGGGCGGAGCACCATTTTATTATGGTTCATACTTTGCAAATGATCAATCTCTGATACCAAACAGAATCCTTAATTTTAAGCCAGGTACCAAGGTAACTTTTAACGAGAAAGGTGAAGTGACTAAAGGTACCATAAATGGAGCTTTTGTATTTATTCCCATTGATCTAGTTAATACAGTATGGGTGCAGGATGGTACAGAAGTTAGTTTTCATGAAAATGGAGTATTGTCGACAGGCATCTTACATACTAGTACTTATTTTCGTCCGTTAGGATGGGTGAAATTTATAAATGAAAATAACTCAGAAAATCTAATTGCTCCTGGTTTTGTTTTGTTTAAAGGTGGGGCGCAAATTGCCATTAATGATAAAGGAGAAGTAATCAAGGGGACATTAAACAATGACACAAAACTAATTTCGTCATCAGGCAATATTAAGGTATATGAAGCTGGAACAACCGTGGAATTTGACGACAATGGTGTCGTAGTAAAAGCTATAAAATAATAGATCATATTATTGAAAAATGAAATTTAACTAATATTCAATAAATTAATACTCAAAAATAAAAAGCTGGTTGGATGTTCCAACCGGCTTTTGCTATAATGGTTTTTGGGAGAGGGACAAGCTCTCCCAAACTGAATAGAGGAGGTGATTTAGATGCGCCTTGAGACTAAGTGGTTTAGAATAGAAGTCTCACTGGCGGATTTGTTAGCAATGATAAAAGTCATTGTTAACTTATTCCGTTAGCCTCCGCTACTCAACCGAACGCTCCTGTTTGCAGCAGGGGCGTTTTGGTTTTATAGTATATACTTATTATACCCCAAATATGTCCGGTTGTAAAATTAGTGAAGGCTCTTTGGGTAAGCAGTCAAGCAAAATGGAGAGTTTTCCGCCACAAGGTGCAGAGTTACTTTTACGGTGCCTTAAGCGGTAGCTATCACCAGTCATGCTGATGATCTCGCAGTGGTGAATCAAATGGTCAAGTATTGCAGTTGTAATTGTTGCATTGCCAAGGAAATTCGCCCCACTCGTCAAATCCTAGAAGAAACAAAGATAAAGAATAGATTAGCCTCTGACGGTGAAAGCGGCATAAACCATACTTGGTCAACAATCACCAGAGCAGCCTAGGCTATGTAACCTATCGCAAGAGTGGTGAGCTATTGGTAAAAACCAGAAAATGTAAGCTATAAACGGTGTTATTTACTCTGCATAAACTGTCTGAAATGCTAAAAAGGACAATTTAGTTATATGGACTAATTTGCCCGCTTGAAATAATTTGCATTTTGCACCAATATTGAGATTACACACGCCTTTATCCTCGCTTAATTCATTTTCTTAGTGTACGTTTTGCTGGCGAGACCCCTTTAATAAGTAATATTAAAAGGTTTCGTATTTTGGGAAAGAGAAATGGTGTAGTCTTTTTATACTCTATATAATCATTACCAAATCTCAACTCTAATTCTTTTTCTTCAATAAGTTTGTGATATAAGCTGCCGATTATAAGCCCTAGCACACCGCTAACAAAGCCTGTTGTTAGTGAAGCAAAATATGTTCCGATTCCTAAATAATAGATAATTGCACCTAATTCAATTGGGTTTCGGCAATACATGTATGGGCCAACTATAATAAGTTTTTGAGTTGGCGCATTTGGTGCAGGCGTGCCCTTTCCGATAACCCATTGAGTAAATGCTGTCCAAAATAAAATTGATATTCCAAGTGGAATAGTCACAATAGTTAAAAGTATTTCATGCCAAGTATTCCAATGGATTAATATATATTTTTCGATTAGTCTACCAATTTGCACAAATATAACAGGAAAAACTATTAAAAATATAATTGCCCCAATAATAAGAGAAATCGCTTTGTATTGAGTACTAGTTTTTTTTGTACTCCAATTTGTCAGAACCGTAATAACCTTATTTTTCATATCATTCAAACCTCAAATATGTGGGAAATTTTAGTTTACTTTTTTATTGACAGTTATTTATTTTATCCTTTTGGCCTTACAATCCAGGAATGGCGCCTTTACGTAAATGTTGCAGGATACTGTACAGGCCATGAAAGACGAAGCGGGCGTGAGCTGAATTAGTATATGCCGCCAAATGTGCAATGGCCAGTATTATAGTAATTGAACCTACGATCGTAAACTTTTTACAAATTCTTTTACTTGCTCATATTCCTCGTTAGTTAATCGGATGCTGCGTAATTTCTTTCCTGTAGGCCGTAGTGTGCCGGGGGGGCGCCCGGGGCCGTTTCTTTTTGCCTTTTTTGGAGTGGCCTTTCCGGCTTCTTTATAATATCGCTTATATAATTCGTTGTACGAACTATTTTTACATTCGCCGTTGATTATCGTTTTTAGCATTTGGGGTGACACGGGGATGTCGCCGTTAAACATTTTATTTGTCGCATATACTTCATTGATAACAGCGGTATCGTAGCTTACGTCTGTATCATTAATATAATGGAATGAGCTTATAAAACCGGCTTCACACCATCGCTGGAAGGTCTTGGTAGTAATCTTTATATCCAGTGAGGTCAATTTTATTAATATCTCTTTACGAGTAAACATTAAACTACCCTCCTAAACAGAGTATAACATGGATTATTTGTAATACAATTAATTGTAATGCTGTCTAATTAAATTTCTAATGAGTTGGCTATAGTCTAATATTTTAACATGTTGATGAATGTGGACAAACCTAGACAAGCTGTGCATAGAAGGTGATAGCTGTTCTATAAAAGTACGGTTTTTTATTATATCCAATAATCAT
>JAGGAD010000009.1 GCA_017889625.1 Bacillota bacterium
CAGTACATAAAGATATGATTGAACGTTTGCCTAGTATCAATAAACGACTGGCGAATAAAGTTCGGAATATTTTAGAGATAAATAAAGCGGAACGCCATATTCGTGGCGGAGAAGCAACGAGAAAGAAATATAAAGACGGTAAAGAAAATAGCGTAAAATAGAGGATTTTTGTGGATAAGGTAGAATCAATCCATAAATATAAAATAAAGGTATTTAATTACTAAAATACTTTTATTTTTGCGCTATGGTTGGACAAGCTTAATGATGCTAAGGGGGCAGGATCGGTACATGTTTGGAATGTCAATGGATATTGGTGTGGATTTAGGAACGGCTAATGTTTTGGTGTATATAAAGGGCAAGGGTATCGTGCTACGTGAACCATCAGTGGTGGCTATCGATCGGGATACCAATCGGATTTTGGCAATAGGCGAAGAAGCGCGTCGTATGCTGGGACGTACTCCTGGCAATATTGTTGCTACTCGGCCTCTGAGAGAAGGGGTAATTGCAGACTATGATACAACTGAAAGTATGTTAAGGCATTTTATTCAGAAAGTGGCTAGCCATAGTATGTTCTTTAAGCCACGTATAATGGTGTGCATACCGTCTGGCGTAACAACGGTAGAAAAACGGGCGGTATTAGAAGCTGCTGTCCAAGCTGGGGCGCGAAAAACATACTTGATTGAAGAGCCGCTTGCAGCTGCTCTGGGGGCGGGCCTGGTTATTTCTGAGCCTTGTGGGTCAATGGTAGTTGATATTGGGGGAGGTACCACTGATGTAGCGGTGCTGAGCCTTGGGGGGATTGTAGTAAGCGAATCGCTGAGAGTGGGTGGCGATAAATTTGATGATGCCTTGGTACGGTATATTAAAAAAGAATATAACCTTATGATTGGTGAACGTACGGCAGAAGAAATCAAAGTTAATGTTGGTACGGCATTCCCTTCAGGCCGTAATGAATCAATGGAAATTCGTGGACGGGATTTAGTATCAGGTTTGCCTAAAACTATGAGAATTGGCTCGAACGAAACTCAGGAGGCATTGGCAGAGCCAATCGCAATGATTGTTGATTGTGTAAAATCAGTACTAGAAAGAACTCCGCCAGAACTAGCGTCAGATATAGTTGATCGGGGAATAGTTATGACCGGGGGCGGTGCGCTTATTCACGGACTAGATAAATTAATTAGCAAGGAAACGGGAATTCCGACTTACTTGGCAGAAGATCCACTTTCTTGCGTAGCGCTAGGTACGGGTAAAGCCTTGGATTCTCTGGAAACGCTGCAAGATTCACTGGCAATTACTAAAAAAATCACTCTGGGCTAGATTATGAATAAAGCCAGGTGCATGAGCATTGCTTAGCATCCTGGCTTTATTTTCCTAAAAATAGTTAGCTTTTTTTTTTAGTTTTACTTAAGAAAATGATAAATATCTTCGATTGATATAAATGGGAGGTGAATAGATGATACGGGGGATTTATGCTGCAGGTTCGGGAATGATAGCTGAATCAATTCGCAATGATGCTATTGCCAATAACTTAGCTAATGCCAATACTGCGGGCTACAAAAAAGATATTGCGGTCAACAAAGACTTTCGTGACATACTAATTACACGAATTCATGATAAGTCAGGTAATGCCGAAATTGGCAGCACTGGTGTGGGGACTGTTATTGATGAGATAGCTACCAATCAAAGTACTGGGATTATGCGCCAAACTAACAATCCGTTAGATGTCGCTATAGAGGGCAAAGGATTTTTTGTTATAGAAACTCCTAATGGCGTTAGATATACCCGTAACGGGTCATTTAGTCGCAACTCTCAAGGTGAACTAGTTACGTTGGATGGATACCGTGTTATGGGTGATAATGGCCCTATCCGGTTGGGCAAAGCCGCCAACGTTTGTATTGGTGACGATGGTCGAGTTACAATTGATGGTAATGGCCGGAATGCTGCGGAGGTGGGCAAGCTACGGATAGAAAGCTTTGCTGATGAGCGGCAGCTTACCAAGGAAGGCTCTAGCCTTTTTATTGCCGTGCAGGGAAACGGTACGCCTAGTAACGCCTTGGTACACCAAGGGATGCTGGAAATGTCAAATGTGAATGTAGTATCTGAAATGGTTAATATGATTGCTGGATATCGGGCTTATGAAGTAAACTCAAAGGTTGTTCAAGCCCATGATCAACTTTTAGACAAGGCAGTTAATGAAGTAGGTAGAATATGATGTTGGCGATAAAATTTTTGCCAACTAAATAATGATAAAACGGAGTAAGCCGTGGGGCTGGACTATAGAAAAGAGGCCCTATTAGCTGCGGAATGACTGAAGTAGCTAACACTTAATAACCTGGAGGTATAATTACTTATGATGCGTGCGTTATGGACAGCCGGTTCAGGAATGATGGCCCAACAGGCTAATATCGATGTTGTATCCAATAACTTGGCCAACGTTAACACCAGCGGGTTTAAGAAAAGCCGCATTGACTTTGCGGATTTAATGTATCAAACTATTCGCCAGGCTGGAGCGTCCACTGGTGCAGGAACTCAGCTTCCTACTGGGATCCAGATGGGGCATGGTGTTCGCCAAGTGGCGACACAAAAGATATTGACAGAGGGCAGCTTTCAGCAGACTGGCAATGCATTGGACATGGCTATTGAAGGTGATGGCTTCTTTCAAATTACGACTCCAGATGGAACGATTGCGTATACTAGGGATGGTTCATTTAAACGCGACAGTCAAGGTCGGATTGTAAACTCAGAAGGCTATCCGCTGGAACCGCAGATTACTATTCCTCAAAATGCCACTAATATCAGTATTTCTAGTGATGGCATTGTGTCAGCTGCAATTCCTGGGCAAGCAGCCGCTCAAGAAATAGGTCAATTGCAAATCGCTAGATTTGTCAATCCAGCTGGGCTGGATAGCGTTGGCCGTAATCTTTTGATTGAAACAAGTGCGTCAGGAGCGCCAACCGTGTCTAATCCTGGCGGAGATGGTGCAGGAACTTTGGCTCAACAGTACTTAGAAATGTCCAATGTTCAAGTTGTAGAAGAAATGGTTAATATGATTGTGGCGCAACGCGCTTATGAAATTAACTCTAAAGCTATTACCACCGCTGATGAAATGCTAGGCCAGGCTGCTAATCTTCGTCGGTAGATGAAAATTATGGGGAAAAGAATAGTGCTACTTGTGGCCGTTCTGATTCTGTTAATCGGTCAAGCCTGTTGGGCAGGAGCTGTGGTCGACGTTAATAGTGAAGCGACAATTACTGGACCGGAAATAGTACTTGGCGATTTGGCAGTCATTAGCAGTGATAATGTCGAACAGCGAAGACTACTTGAAAATCTAAAACTTGGCAGTGCTCCATTTCCAGGGAATAGGGTATTATTTACAGCTCAGTCCTTTGGGGCGCGGCTAGCTGGGACCGGGCTTGATATTAGTAATGTAGAGTGGCATATTCCGGCAACTATTAATATAGTTACTGCGGGACAAAATATTAGTGCTGATGGTATCTTGAATGTAGCTATTAAAGCTATGAAAAAAAAACTGGGAATTTTAGACGATAAAGAAAATGATCGAATTATCATTACTGCGATTAGTAACCCTCAAGCGTTAATAGCACCGTTGGGGCCTGTGGAATATAAAGTCGAAATTCCTTATGGTATTCGGTACAATGCGCCAACAACAGTAAATATAAGTATTAATATTAAAGACCGCTATTTTACTACTGTAAATGCAAAATTCCAGATTAATGCTTATGAAAATGTAATCAGTGCGGGGCGGAATATTGCTGCATTTGAAGTACTAAATGAGAATAGTATTTGCGTTGAACGCAGAGATCTTGGCCGACTGACCGGATATATTACTGATAAAACAAAAGTACTTGGTCTTATGACTCGCCGACCGATAGCAGCAGGAACGCCACTGAATGACAGCATGTTAGCTAAGCCGCCGGTAGTGACACGGGGCAGTGCGGTGACTATCATTGTGCGAAGCGGTGATAGTATAATAACTGCCAGTGGTATGGCATTACAGCAAGGCAGTGAAGGTGAAGTTATTCGAGTTCAAAACCTGGACTCGAAGCGAGTCGTTAGTGCTTGTGTGGTAGATAAAGAAACAGTTCAGGTAATGATTTACAGCGGAAGGTAAAGGTGATTGTTATGTTTAATATACTAATAAAGCCAAAGCTGCTACTAGTTATGGCCTTAATGGTGACACTCCTTGCCGGGCCGCTTTCGAGTGGGGCTGCTGCAATTTCGTTATGGAAGGATAGTTCTAACTTATATGGTGATCGTAAAGCTACGCAGATTGGTGATATTATAACAGTTATTATAAGTGAAAGCTCCAGTGCAGTTCGAAGTGGAGCTACCACTAATACTAAATCAGCTAGCGGATCAACAGATAATGGTAAGGGACTGTTTAAGTTCGTCAATTCATCAAGTTATGGTGGTAGTGACACATTTCAAGCCAAAGGATCACTTACCAACTCTAATCAGCTTTCAGCGAAACTTTCTGTACAGGTTATTGCGGTTAAGCCCAATGGCAACTTGGTAATCTCAGGGAGCCAGATCACCAAACAAACAGGTGAGGAGCAGCGCATAACTATTACCGGAGAAATTCGACCAGATGATATATCTATCAATAATACGATATATTCAAGTTATGTAGCTAATGCTCAAATTAAAATTGATGGCAAGGGATCAATTGCGGATAAACAGCGGCAGGGACTATTGAGCCAAATTCTTAACTTCCTGTTTTGAGGAGGAAAGGGATTATAATGCGAAAGAAAATTGCAATTAGCCTAGTAATGTTATTTATGTTTTCAAGCATTGGCATAGCCATGGCGGGGGGACAAGCTGTCACACGAATCAAAGATATTGCTAAGATTCAAGGCGTACGAGGAAACCAATTAGTGGGGTATGGCTTAGTAGTTGGGTTAGCTGGAACCGGCGATTCGTCTAAAAGTGCGTTTACGGTACAATCGATAGCTAGTATGCTAAAAAATTTTGGGGTAACCGTATCAGCCAGTCAATTGCAGGGGAAGAATGTGGCAGCGGTTATGGTAACTGCTGATTTAGGACCTTTTGTTAAATCCGGCGATAACATTGATATAACAGTGTCATCTTTGGGGGATGCAAAAAGCTTGCAAGGGGGCATACTGTTACAGACGCCGCTTAAAGCTGCCACAGGATTAGTTTACGCAGTTGGACAGGGCTCATTGTCTCTGGGAGGAAATAATACGAAACTTTTCTCAACAGTTGCTAAAATTCCTAATGGAGCAATAGTAGAGCGGGATGTACCGACCAAGATAGAAAATAATGGTAGTATTGCACTGACTTTGAATAATCCTGATTTTACAACTGCTAGCCGAATTGCTAAAACTATCGAGCGGGAATTTGGCGTAAGTGTGATGGCAGTAGATGCCGGCACAGTTGAAATCAAGGTTCCTGGGGAATATGCAGACAATCTGGTGGGATTTATTGCGTCGTTAGAAGAACTGACGGTACGACCAGATAGTATTGCTAAAATAATAATTAATGAGCGGACCGGAACGGTAGTCATGGGTGGTAATGTAACGATTGATACAGTTGCGGTGGCACACGGGGGCTTATCGGTAAAAGTCGGTGGTCAAAAGTCGAGCTCAAGCGAAGCTAACCCAAATGTAGTAATATTGCCAACAACTGCTAGTATCGGAGATCTTGTCAATGCGCTTAACGCGGTTGGAGCAGCGCCACAAGAGGTCATTGCTATTATTCAGGCAATAAACGCCTCAGGTGCGCTTCATGCCGAACTTCAGTTTATTTAGGCGGTGAGTACCATGGAGATTAACGGAAAAGCTAATATGATAGTTGCACAAAATACTTTGGGAAGTAAATCAAGCCAAAGTGACAAGGACGCAAAACTTAAAGCAAGCTGTCGCGAAATGGAATCAGTTTTTCTTGATCTTTTGCTCAAGCAGATGCGGCAAACAGTGCCCAAAAGTGAGCTAATGAGTAAATCTTCAGGGGAAGAAACCATGCAGTCGATGCTTGATGGAGAAGTAACAAAAGATATGGCGAAAGCTGGCGGGATGGGGTTAGCAGATTTGCTTTACCGTCAGCTTTCAGAGCGAGTAAGTGTTAACAACAAAAGCCAGGCACCCAGATAGTGCTTGGCTTTTCGTCTCCTAATTGCCAAAAACACAAATAAGGAGGGGCATTATGTGCTTGGTTATAGAAGGGTTATAAGTTTCGTTGTGTGTGTGGTTTTATTTTCATCATTATCACTAGTTTGGGCAGCACCAAAAGGCAGTACCTTTGAAAAATTGCGTTATAGCCAGAATCAGGAAAGAGTGCGCATTGTATTTGATTTTGATAGTTTACCTGAATATAATGCGGTTTTAGAAGAAAAACCTTTAAGATTAATTATTGAAATTAATGGTGCTATAAAAAATGGGGTCAGCACTCAAATGCTGTTTAATGACCCTTTCGTCAAGGGATTGGTGCTGGAAGAAAATGGACCTAGCCATATTAGGGCAATAATAGATCTCAGGCAATTTGTAACGCATAATGTATTTTTGCTTAAAGACCCCAATCGGCTAGTCATAGATTTAGGTAAAGTTTTTGATCAAAAAATCGATGAAGAAGTTATGCCGGGAATAACCCACACTTCGTGGATTAAGAGCTATTCTTTCGGGCCGGTTGAATCGGATGTATTGACGATCTTTCCTGAATCTAGTACTAAAGTAGTACCGGTATTATCTGATGGCGTTATTAATGGAATAGAACCGTTATCTAAGATCAGTTCGAGGGTAAAGGCAATAGCAGCCATCAATGGTTCGTATTTTTCTCAGACTGGGGAAATAATCGGTTTACTAAAACTCAACGGTAAAATTGTTAGTACACCAACAATACCGCGCTCAGCACTAGGAATAAGGCCGGATGGGTCAATATTTATTGACCAGGTGGAATATCACGGCCAAATTGAATTAGCGGGTGGCGATACGATAAATATCAATGGTGTAAATCGAGAACGGTATACTGACGAAATAATTTTGTATAATGAGTATTATGGGGCAACGACTGCTACCAACAACTACGGTACTGATGTTGTAATAAATGATAAGGGAATTGTTACTGCCATTACGAACGGGAATACGCCGTTAGTGGCCGGATACAGGGTGATCTCCGGACATGGCCAAGGGCAAGATGCATTAAAAAAAATAGCCATTGGCGATCATCTAGTAGTAACGGAAACGCTAGGCGATGAGTGGGATAAAACAGTTTATGCGTTAGGGGCAGGACCGATGCTGGTTAAAGACGGTAACGTATTTTTAACTACTCAGCAAGAAGAATTTGGCCCGGATGTTGCCGCAGGAAGGGCACCGCGAACGGCGCTGGGGGTGACTAAGGATGGGGCGATTTTACTTGTTGTGGTAGATGGGCGGCGTCAAGGTAGTGCCGGCTTATCGTTGGCGGAATTGGCGGTTTTTATGAAAGACATCGGAGCCGTTAATGCATTGAACCTGGACGGTGGCGGATCAAGTGAGATGATTATTCATGATACCGTAGTAAACAAGCCTTCCGATGGCCGGGAACGAAAGATTGGTGACGGTTTAGCAATAATTGAGTCGATGCTTGTTAATTGACAGCAATACTGTATAATGAAATTATAAATGGAGGTGGTATGATGTACCGTTCCAAGAATATCATTATGCTGGCGATAGTTGTGGTAATGTTGATGGTCACTTGGGCCTTTGCTTCGGCCGCAATAGTTAACGATCAAAAAAGTGTGCTGTCAGGGACTGTTATCGCTAATAGCTTAGTATCGGTTGGAGCAGTGGTGCGTGAAGGCGATGTATTGGTAGTTGTTGATACAATTACTGGGCCAGCGCCGGCAGTAAGAGCCAATGTTGACGGTAAAGTAACAGAAGTATTAGTTAAACCAGGAGATATTATTAAAACGGGTAATGCTGTTGTTAGAATTGAACAGGCTGATAAATAGAAAGGAATGATTAGATGGCATTCGTGGTCAGGACATTTCGGACGGCGTTAATAGCGTTCCTGCTTTTTTTGCCGATTACAGTGGTGCAAGCTGCACCTGATATTATGCCACTTGACCAAATTAAGGCGGGTATGCATGGTATTGGTAAAACGGTAGTAGCAGGATCGGCCATTGAACCATTTGATGTTGAAATATTGGGAGTAATGAAGAATCAAGGGCCATCCGGTGACCTGATTTTGGTACGGACATCCGGTGACGTAATCAATCGGACAGGTGGTATTGCCGAAGGAATGAGCGGCAGTCCCGTGTATATTGATGGAAAACTAGTCGGTGCTATTGCCTATGGTTGGGCATTTGCTGATTCAAAAGTTGGCATGGTAACGCCTATTGAGGATATGTTAAAACTTTGGGATATTCCCGGAGGCGTTAACCAGGAACCAGAACAAACCGCAACTCAACCAACGGGATTAGAGACGTTAGCCACCCCGATAATGGCGGCTGGCTTTAGTCCTCAGGCTTTAGAAATGTTAAAAGATAAGTTAAAGGCGGTAAACCTTGTACCGGTAGCTGTTGGTAGCGCTCCTGACGGAACAGATTTCGGTAAGCTTGAGCCAGGCAGTGCCCTTGGCGTAGAATTAATTCATGGGGATGTAAGCTTGGCCGCTATCGGGACAGTTACTTATGCGGAAGATAATAAAATTTTAGCGTTTGGTCATCCTTTTTTAAAAAAAGGCTTGAGTAATTACTTATTAACTAATGCATATATTTTTACCACAGTTGGTAGTGTACAAAGTGCCTTCAAAGTAGGAGCTACTGGTTCAGTAATCGGTACGGTTAATCAAGACCGTGGGGCAGGAATTGCTGGTGATACAAGCATTAAACCAGATGTAATTCCGATGAATGTTACTGCAAATGACCGAGACCAAGGAAAATCTCGCTTATTCAGAGCGGAGCTAATTCGTGATGAACAGCTTACCCCAGCATTAGGGACGGTTACAGTGGCTAATGCTATTGAAAAAGTTTTGGATCGTACAGGACCCGGTACAGCAACGATCTCTTTTGAAATTACAGGAAAAAACATTCCTGGCGGCGTGTTAAAACGGGACAATATGTTTTTCAACTCAGAAAATATTGCACCAGTGGCCGTTTCGGAACTTAGTGAAGCTTTGTCGCTATTAGCCACAAATAAATTTTGGCCGGTAGATATTTCTGATATTAAAGTAAATGTTGATCTTGAAGCCGAGCAACGCACTGCTACGATTATGAGTGCTAAGGCAAATGTAACAGATGTAAAGCCGGGCGATCAAATTGAAATAACGGTTAATCTGATGCCATTCCGTGGACAGCCATTTGAACGTAAAATGTACTATACCATCCCTCAGAATCAGCCAAATGGTCCGTTGACGTTAGAAGTACGGGGCGGGGGGACGTTGCCGCTGATTCAAGTATTAGCTAAGCAACAAAATGTTGGCAACGAATTATTGCAACTGGCGGAAAAACTTAAGTCGCAGACTTTTCCCGAAATGCTTAACCAATTAATTGGGCGCGAACATAATAATGATATTGTAATTGAAGTGCTGGATCTTGCGGCAGCTGCTATACCGAAAGACGGGGTAGCTCAAGTTGTGGTACCGGCAAATGTTACTGGTATAAAGCCTAATCCAGAAACTAATAAGGCAACTACGCAAAATCAGGTGGATGTTAGCGGTGCTAATCGGTCTGAAGCGGTAAGAAGCATTGAGAGTACAGAATATATTGTTGACTGTGATGCACAGGTAGTTGTGAATGTTAAAAGTAGGACTAGTTCTAAGAAAAGTAGTCAAAGCAAAACTATAAGTCGTCAA
Organism: Bacillota bacterium; assembly: GCA_017889625.1. Classification (GTDB taxonomy): domain Bacteria; phylum Bacillota; class Negativicutes; order Sporomusales; family CTSoil-080; genus CTSoil-081. The sequence goes on from JAGGAD010000009.1 coordinate 9,811, forward strand.
TTGATAAATCAGTCTGGCATTCATTAAGCGGCAATGGAAAAAGGGGAGTCATCTACAGTTAATTGTAGGCGACTCCTCTTTTGATTGAAGCGTAGTACTTTTACAAAAAAACTATAGACTAGTATAAAAGCTTGGAAACTAAAGGTGTAAACTTTCAGCAGGGAAACATACCTAGTTTATGGAATGGTACAAAAATAGGTTATGGTCTGCATAAATTTAGATTAAGCAGTAAGAAAGACATATTTAACCGAAACGCCGCATAGGCGTAAATAAGATCGAAAAAGTACGGGATTAAAGCCTAAAAAGGGAAAGGAACATAGCATGGTAGTACGCCTTTTGGAAAAAATCGGGCATAACGTTATTAGCGGGCTAGAAAACGGCGGAAAAGTTATTAGGTTGTCAACGGATGCTGTAGTACAGCTTCGCCACAAACCCAATTGGAATCATGTTCTGCAACAGATGGTTCATCTTGGCGTGGATTCATTGCCGATTGTGATGTTGACGATGCTGTTTACTGGCATGGTATTGACGGTGCAAACTGCGCATGAATTTATTCGTTATGGGGCTCAGGCGTCTGTCGGCGGAGTAGTATTTATTGCGATGGGGCGGGAATTGGCACCAGTTCTGACGGCAGTTGTTATTGCCGGACGAGTTGGGGCGGCAATAACAGCTGAAATTGGTTCAATGAAAGTCACTGAGCAAATTGATGCGCTAAAAGTAATGGCGACTAATCCGGTAGCGTATCTAGTAGTACCTCGGCTAATTAGCTGCATAGTGATGTTACCGATACTAGGTATATTTGCTAATGTAATCGGGACCGTGGGCGGTTATTTGGTGGCGACAAGCTACTCTGGTATTAGTTCATTTTCGTATTTACATTCAATAAAATTGTTTGCAGTAATAACGGATGTTACCGGTGGACTGATTAAGACGATGGTCTTTGGGGCAATTGTTGCTATTATCGGCTGTTACAAGGGGTTGAACACAGCTCAAGGAGCCGAGGGAGTGGGGCGAGCTACTACTGGATCGGTAGTAACATCAATGATCTTAATATTTATTAGCAACTATTTTTTGTCGCTGATGCTATACCGCTAGAGGTGAATTATGATTAATCTAAAAAACGTTTCAATTAGCTTTAATGGCAAACCAGTGATCAAAGATATTAATTTAGATGTCGAACAAGGGGAAACAATGGTCATTATCGGTCCAAGTGGTTCCGGCAAAAGCACATTAATTAGGTTAATGATTGGACTAATAAAGCCAGACGGTGGCGAAGTATGGATTGATGGGCAGGAAATTTCCCAGGTCAATGAAGATAAACTAAACGATTTGCGGCGTAGCATGGGGATGGTTTTTCAGTATTCGGCCTTGTTTGATTCGATGACCGTTGGTGAAAATGTTGCGTTTGGCCTTCGTCAGCATACCAAAATGAATGACCAAGAAATTGCGCGTGTTGTTAGGCGAAAACTGAAGATGGTTGGGCTATCCGGTCAAGAAAATAAAATGCCTAATGAATTATCAGGTGGAATGAAAAAACGGGTCAGCCTGGCGCGGGCTACTGCGCTAAACCCCAGAATTATTCTTTATGATGAACCGACAGCAGGTCTAGATCCCCTGATGTCAGCGACAATTTCACGGCTTATTTCTAGCACCCGGCGTATATTAAAAGTTACATCTGTAGTGGTTACGCATGATATGGCGAGTGCTTTTTGGGTTGCTGACCGCATTGCCATGATTTACGATGGGCAAATTATTGCCTGTGGTACCGTAAGTGAAATCAAGGAATCGTCGGATCAACTTGTACAGAAATTTATTAATGGCATGTCAAGTCCTGGGCAAGCGGCCAAGAGGAGGGCAAAAATATGATTTTAAGTGCGGAAGCAAAAGTAGGAGCAGTAGCAGTAGTCGCATTTCTATTACTAATGGCAATGGTCGCTAATTTAGGTAATTTGAATTTTTGGGGCGAAAAAGGTTACCCGATCAAGGCGGTATTTAGTGATGTCGGCGGATTGGTTGCCGGCAGCGGAGTAAGATATGCTGGGGTCGATGTAGGACGTGTAGACCTTGTTCAGACCGGGGTGGATGGCATTACTGTTAGTATGCGCATAAACCATGATATTAAAATACCCGTAGGTTCACGGTTTATCATTAGTACCGACGGACTTATGGGTGAAAAATTTATCAGTATTACACCGACCGCTAATAGTGAGGCCGGATTTATAGCTCCAGATACAGTGGTGCGTGGTGAAACGGCTAACGGTTTAGACAAATTAATAAGCAGCGGCGATAGGGTATTGGGGGAAATAGAAAAGCTGGTGTTGTCACTTAATGATGTACTTGGTGACGAGAAGGTTAAAGCATCGCTGAAGGCCACGGCCTTAAATGCTAAAGAAATAACCGACCGACTGAACGAATTAACCACGACCTTGGCCAGAATGGCCAGCAATAATGAACAAAATGTTGATGCGATGGCAACAAACCTAAGAATAATGTCCGCTAGTTTAAGAGATGTCGCTGGCAGGGTAGATGTATTAGTTGCCAATGTCGATAATAATGGTCAAACGGCAAACGATGTTAGGGAAGCAATCAGTAATCTAAAAACTACTAGTATCCGAGTTGAACGAATGGCATCAGCCTTAGAAGGTGTAGTCACCGATCCGGGTACAGCCAGCGATCTTAAAGAAACTCTCAAAAACGCGCGGGAAGCCAGTGCGCGTGCTAATAAAAAATTAGCCCAGTTGGATAACATTAAAGTTGATACGGGAGTTGACCTTTTATATAATACCCACTCATCTAAATATCAAAGTAATGCCGATGTAAGAATCCGCACTTCCGATAATGCCTTTGCGGTCATTGGAGTAAATAATATCGGTGAAGGAAGCACCGGTAACCTGGAGATAGGGCGAGGCAATGACAAGTTTGACACTAGAGTGGGACTAATTGAAGGTAAAGCCGGTATTGGAGCAGATGCGGCTGTAGGCAGTCAACTAAGGCTTTCTCTAGATATCTATGACCCCAATGATCCTCGGGTAAAACTACGCAGCCAGTATAAAATTGGACCAGATACCTTTCTTGTTGGCTTGACAGATAGTCTAAACAAGAACCCGGAAGAAAACACCTATATAGGATTACGTCACGATTTTTAATAGTATTAAATGATTTTGCCACTCAATCGCTAACTAACGGTGGGTGGCATTTTTATATTTTGTACATACTAAGGTTAATTTTGGAAAGATAAAGGCAGAAATGTCCTTGAAGGAAGCGGTTGTATAGCTGTCGAATATAATTAATACTCTAAACCGGGAGGCTCAATATGCGGTCTAAGGTAATAATAATAATCACCTTAGTGATATTAATATTTGTTGGCATCACGACCGCTTATTGGCACAGTAAAGGCCAGGCAGTAATGGCGGAAGTTAAAGGCGTGTTGTCGGAAGAACTGACCAAAAGAGTTGGGAGTAATGTCTCTGTTGGAGACATTACTATTGTTGCGTTTAATAAGCTAGCTATTCAAAACCTAAGGATTAGTGATGATAGCGGGACTATTTGTGACAGTAAGACAATTACGGTAAAATTCAAGCCGCTGTCGATATTAACGGGAGCTGTTTTCCCTGCGGCAGTGGCGGAAATTAGCATTGATGCACCCACGGTGTATTTAAAACAATATAATGATGGCAAGTGGAACATTGATGATATTTTGGTCAAAGCCACTGAAACTGATAATGACTTTGCGGGAAAAGTGACGATAAATAATGCGATGATCGCGATTACAACGCCGAACGGAAACTGGAAATTTGAAGAAGTAACCGGGTGTATCGATTTTGGATATATGCTAGGTGATACAATTGATGGTGCAGCCACATATATGGGAAATCCGGTAGAAGTAGTTGGCGTGGTAAATAAAACTGGATGTAGTGTGGTGGAAATACGTACGCCACGATTTGACCTTCAAAATTTAACGGAGTTTATGCCACAAAATGTTCGAGTGACGGGTCTTAGCGGACAGCTTAGTAATGTCAAAGCAAATGTCCGGTATGAACAAGGCCAAATCACGTATGCTTGTCAAGCCGGCCTTGATAATGGCGCTTTTGATCTAGACGGAGTACCCGTGCGTCAGGCAAAGGGAGAGATATATTTTACGGAACATAACCTTTCGTTATTCGACTTGACAACTAAGGTCTATAATCAAGATATCGCCGTAAAAGGTGAAATCAACTTTGAAGATGGCACTCCTAATATTAATTTAGCAGTTTCATCGCCGTATTTTGATCTCAACGTGCTAAACTGTAGCGATATGGCTGGAATAATAAACTTTGATACTGTAGTAAGCGGATCGGTGGATAACTTGACCGCTAGCGGCGAAGCGAACCTTGTTCAGGGCGCATTTGGCGGATATAACCTCAACAATGCAAAAGTAAACTTTACTTATTGTGACAAAATTATAAAGGTTAATCAAGCTAACGCCCGTATGTTTGACGGCGATATTAATGCCGTGGGACAAATAACTACCGATGATAAAAATTTTGAATTTCAAATAAGCGGTAACGGCGTAGATTTGGGGCAGTTGCCGATGTTAGCACAAAGGTTAACTGGCAAAGGTGACTTTGAATTATGTCTTTCGGGAACCGGAAGCGTAGCGCAAGCTAACCTGGCAGGTATCGTTAGAGTAGCAGAAGGGCAAGTTTGTGGTGTACCCTTTAAAGAAATATTAGGGAACATTAATAAAACCGGCGATGACCTAGGTATAGACAGTATGAAAATAGATTTTGGCACAGGATCGCTAGTAGCCAAAGGAAAAATAGAAAATAAGATACTTTCAATTGATTTTGCTGGACAAGAAATCCCGTTAGCGTCCATTGCCACCTCTGTAAATGGACTGGTTTTGACTGGTGTTGCCGATTGTCGTGGCGTAGTTACTGGGTCACTAGATAATCCTAACATTATTGCTGATGTCCATGCCTATAATGGAGAAATATTCTATCAGCCATACGCCACGCTCACCGGGAATATAAGTGCAACAAAAGAAAAAATTGTGTTGACGGATATCATAGCAATCCAAAATGATGCTAGCCAATGCGGCAGCGGTACAATCGATTTAACCGGAAATGTATCGCTAGATAGTGGAAAAACCCAAGAGGGTGGCAGTCAGTGTATAGATGGCACGATTGGCTTAACCGGGGATAAACAACTTGACCTTACCATAATAACCAAACGGGGCAGAGCGGAAAATCTGATGAAACTCCTTTCCCCTGGTGAAAACCTAACCGGTAATGTTGATAGCCAAATATGGATTACTGGACCAATGGCAGCCTATAATGCCGAAGGTCAAGTCCGGCTGTACGAAGGTAGTTTCCGGGGCCAACTTGTCAACAATATTCAAGGGTCATTTCGCCGCAAGAACAATATCACTGAATTGAATAACTTTGAAATTGAAGCACTCAATGCTAAAGCAAAGCTGTTTGGCACTATCTCAGCTGATAATAGCCTAGACATTAATATTTTGGCGCAAGATGTTGAACTTGCGGAACTTCATATTAACTACCCTTATCCAGTTAAAGGAAAAGCGAGATTTAATGGTAAATTGACTGGTAATGTTGACAATATAACTTTTCACGGCAGTATTGCTGGTGAGGGCATTGTACTCAATGGACAGAAGCTAAAGGATGTTAGTGGGGAAATCGATATAAATGGTGATGAAATAAATATACCATCTTTTAGTTTTATGCATAATGAGGGAAAATTTACTTTTGACGGAAGTACAAATATAAAATCTGGTGGGGTCTACGGTCATTTAAATACTGAGAATGGGAATATAGCTGGAATATTGAGTATACTAAACCTAAAAGCAAAAGAGGTGGATGGTTGTCTTAATGGACGGGTAACTGTCTGGGGATCAATGGCTAAACCTAATGTGTGGCTGACGGGAACTTTGACCCACGGCAAAATAAAAAATTATCCGCTTGAAAATATTGATGTAGACGTTTCTTTAGAAAATAACATAGTGACATTCGAGAAATTTGATGCAACCGCAGGTGCTGGCAAACTGGCTATCCGGGGGACCGCTCAAATAGATGGCCCAATTAATTTAGAAATTGGAGCGAGAGATATTGATGCTGGACTGCTAGCGGCGTGGTTTGATGCTAATCTTTTGGTTACTGGTAAACTCGGGCTTACGGCCCAGGTATCTGGTAACTGGTCGAACCCACATGCTGCCGTATCATTGGATATAGCTAATGGCGGCTTGGAAAATGCTACTTTTGATGCTTTATATGGAATGTTCATTTTAGATAATAGCATTATTGATGTGAAGCAAATACTGTTTACTAAAGGGCCGTATCGGGCCAGCGTTTATGGAACGATACCATTGGCAGCGTTAAATAAGACCGGTTGGTCTAAAGCTACTAGTTCAGATCAGATGGATTTAATGGTACGACTAGATCAAGCTGATTTAAGTATTTTGCCGATTCTAACTAAGGAAGTAGCTTGGGCGGCAGGAAAAACCAACGGCGAAATCAAGGTTGGGGGGAATTTGACCAAACCCTTACTTTATGGTAGTATCGTTATCGACAAGGGAATTATAAAAATGACGTCCCTGGCTGAACCAATCCAAAATGTGGGGGTTGATATTCAGCTTGAAGGTGATAAAATTAATGTTAAGTCCCTGACGGGCCAGATGGGAAAAGGCAATTACTGCTTAACTGGTACTGCTATGCTCCAAGGCATGGGCCTTGGTGACTATAATATGGCGTTAGTATTGAATAAACTTGGAGTTAGCCATAAATATTTTAAAGGGCCATTAAGCGGTACGCTGACATTTGCAGAAAGCGGCGGCATCCCTAAGCTCAGTGGAAAAATAATATTAGAAGATATGGTAGCTAATATACCATTTGTGCCCGAATTTCCTGATTCAGGTTTGAATATAGGGTTAGATCTTGAGTTTGTTGCGCAAAATAAGGTCCGGCTAAGGAACTCGTATATGTACGACTTGTGGGTGGATGGCAAAGTTAATTTTGCCGGAACTACCAAGCGGCCAATTGCGACCGGTGAAATAAATGTTATCCGTGGGACAGTGAGCTATCTGCGAAATCAGTTCAAAGTACGTAGTGGACATGCAGAGTTTAACCAAGTCGGATCGTTTATTCCGGTAATTGGCCTTAATGCGGAAGCTTCGCTTGATAAAACCACTTTGTACATGTCGGTTAATGGGCCGTTGACTGCGATGGAAGTAAAACTTTCATCTGAGCCAGAGCTTACTCAACAAGAAATACTCTCCTTGTTAACCCTCAGAAGCCGTTATTTTGAAAACTCGCGAACAGTATCGGAAAATCGTGACACTGGGCTTGGGCGGGAAGAATTTATCGGACTTTTGGATGCCGGTTTACAAATGCGATTCTTAGGGGAGGCAGAAAGTTCGTTTCGCGATTACTTTGGCTTGGATGAATTCAGGCTGGTGCGGGGAACCCTTTCTTCAGATACCTCAGTAGCCAGTCGTGAAGCGACAACTACTGATAGTCAGCAATATAATTTATCTTTTGGTAAATACGTATCCAATAAATGGTTCTTACAATATTGGATGGGTGTTGATAAAACGCGGAATGGTTTTTTAATTCGCTATGACGTTAACAAGTGGCTTAGCTTTACTGGTGAGCAAGATGAATTGGGAAATCAGCAAATCGGGGTGGAGACTAGATTTAAATTCTAGCAAAAGGTGACGTGTGATGCTAAAAAAATATTTAGCGGAATTAAATAAGGTACGCCTGTTGAAGCTGGACGAAGAGAAAGCTTTATGGCAGTCTTATAAAGACACGGGAGATCTTGACAGTAGGCGGCGTATCATTGAACATTATCAACCGCTAGTATTTAAAGTAGCTCTTCAATGGCGGGCTGATGAACCAATAATTTTGGACTTGATGCAGGAAGGCACCGTAGGATTGATTGAAGCTGCAGAGAATTATGACCATAACCGCGGCGTAGCTTTTAGCATATATGCCTACCACCGCATTCGCGGTCGGATGTTGAATTATCTTTCGCGGGAAGGTAAACTTAATTGGGTATATATGGATTCGCCGTTAAATGAAGAAGAAGGCAGTAAAACCCTTGGCGATTGTTTAGTCGACAATAAACTGGAAGTACCAATGCAAGTTGAAATTAACTACTTGGTGGATCAAGTCAAAACCGCGTTGGGGCGTCTGCCTGCTAAAGAACAAGTTGTAATTGCTGGAATGTATTTAGAAGAACAAGAACCTAAGCAATTAGCAGAATCTCTTGATATAAGTATCTCGCATATTTATCGTTTGCAAAAACAGGGAATTCGCCGGGTTCGGGGGATGTTGTCCCGATTAATGCAAGATATGAAAAAAACATTATAAACTGGTAAATAGGCTGAACTAGGGTGAATCCGGGCGTAAACTTTGTATAATCGTGATAAACGCCTAAATATGCCCATGGATGGTTGACCAATCTTTGACCTCTTTGGATGACTATATATCATGGTTATAACAGGGGTGGTTAAAATGGCTGATTTTAAACGACAAATGTTTGGACACTTGCGTTCAGCTAAAATTTGGCTGGCACGCGCTGAAGAATCATTTGACAACGATAGTGATGTTCGTGGTGAACTTAACCTATTTTTGGCGCAGGCCGAGCTGCAACACGCTAGAGAAAAGAATTTATCCCAGCGGTGGCAGTACAAATATCCGCTTATTCGGCATGTGTTATCGGTGGCCTTGGCAATGGTTTTTGTATTCGGCGGTTATGGTGCGTATCAGTTGGCGATTCGCCAACCTTCGATGACGTCAGCTCCGTCGCTTGCGGTAAACGAACCGATGACGGTTAGTGAAAGCAAGGTTGCTCAGGCTGTAGTTGCGGTAAATCCTGCAGATGCTGAAACTTCTGCAGTTCCTGTAACTGCTCAAACCACCAATCAGCCTACCTTATCAGAGCCGCCGGTTGGGCCTGTGGTAATCAATAGTCCGGCTTTATCATCGCCAACTGTAACAGTAGCCGAGGTAAAGCATCAATCGGCAGCTACGTCGGCTGCAAAAGAAAAGTTATTGTCGCCAGATGAGATGGAGAAGGTTATCCGTGCGGCTGAAAAGTCGCTACGAGGCCAATAAATTCAATAAAGGAGGTAATGCATGAGAACAACAACTCGCTTTAGCAAACTACTTTTAGCGACTGCTTTAACAATGTGCATTATGTTTAGTGCTGTTGCCCCAATGTATGCGGCGGATTTAACTGGCAAAACAGTTACCGCAGTAGAAGTTTCCGGTAATATTACTGTACCGGAAAGCACCATTATGGCGGCGGTACAAGTTAAACCTGGTGACACGTTTGAAGCGGAAAAAATTAAGCAAGATATGAAGGCAATCTACGATCTTGGCAACTTCTTTGATGTGACTGTGAACTTTACCGAAGTTCCAGAAGGTGTCAAAATTGTATTCGCAGTAATGGAAAATCCAACATTGAGTGACATTGTAATTAAAGGAAACACTAAGGTCTCCACTGAAAAACTAAAGAGTTTATTGACAGTGGACAAGGGTAAGGTATTAAATACCAAAGCCCTGCGAGAAAACGCCCGTATAATCGAAAACTACTATCATGATCAGGGTTATATTTTAGCTCGGGTCAGTGATGTATCCTTAGGTGACGGTGGGAAAATAAACCTGACCATCAACGAAGGTACGCTTGAGGACATCGTTATCAAAGGTAATGAAAAAACTAAATCCTATGTTATTACCCGTGAGATGAAAGTTAAACAGGGCGAACCTTTTAACGCCAATGATGCTCGGCGGAGCATGCAAAGACTGTACAACCTTGGCTTCTTTGAAGATGTAAACATGAAGCTAAATGCTGGGGTTCAGCCTAACTCCGTGGTGCTAGAGACTGATGTAACCGAACAGAAAACGGGGACCTTCTCCATCGGTGCCGGCTACAGTGAATCTGACGGTATGGTAGGGATTATTGAAGTTGGTGACAACAACTTCCGTGGTACTGGCGACGCCGCTAAAGTATATTGGGAATTCGGCGGCGATTCAATATCAAACGGCTATCGATTCTCCTATACTAAGCCGTGGTTAGATAAAAAACAGACTTCGTTAAGTGTTAACTGGTATGACTTGACGAATAAATACAGCGACTATGGAACACTATCAAGCTCAAGTAATTATACAACCGTAGAAGATGGTACTTCGTCAACGTGCCGTTCTACGTATTACAAAAATGTAAAAGGTTTTGATCTTACTTTGGGCCGGGCCCAAGGCGAATACCTGCACAATTATTTCACCATAAAAAACCGTAGAGATACTTGGGTTAAGGCATACTCTGGGGTGGACTATAGCGGAAGTGCTTATGACGCCTATCGGGAGGAAAACTTTGGCTTGACTCGTAGTGCGTCCTTCTCGAGAGTTTTCGATTCTCGGGATAACGTCTTCAGTCCGACTGAAGGAACGCGGTTTGCAGTAACTGCTGAATTTGCGGGAAGAGCTTTAGGCGGAGATTTTAACTTTAACAAGTATACGGTAGAAGACCGTAACTACTTTAAAGTGGGACATAGCCAAGTAATTGCCACACGGGTAACTGCTGGTTATGCTGAAGGTAACCTGCCGCTGTCCCAAAAATTCTCGGTTGGTGGCTCGGATAGCTTACGTGGCTATGATGACGATCAGTTCACTGGTAAGAAAATGATGGCGGCAACGGTAGAATACCGATTCCCTATTGTTAAAAAAGTCGAAGGGGTTTTCTTTGGCGACTTAGGCAATGCATGGGATCGCGATGATTATAAACTAAATGATCTTAAGGGCGACGTTGGTTTTGGAATCCGTCTCAATACACCGCTGGGACCAATCCGTTTGGATTATGCCCGGGGTGAAAATGGCGGTAAAACGTCCTTTAGTTTTGGTGGTCAATTCTAATAGGGGAAAAAGAGTCAGGTCTAGCACCTGACTCTAACCTTATCAATGGCAAAATTTCAATGGCAGGGGGTGACGCTTATCGCTGGACTGAGATTTCGCCGGATAATTTTTTGTTTGCTAATTATTATAGTGGTGGCACCGTTAGGACTTGTATGTGCTGAAGAAGAATCAGCTGATTCAGTAACCGTAAGTGTTAAGGCCAGCAAAGTGTCACTCCCTGACCGAGTAGCCAAGCGAATGGAGCTAAGTATTGCTACCGTTGGCGAACAAGTAATTGTTGGCCGTAAGGTAGGCGAGATTGCTACTAACCGAGAGGCCTATGAACGGATAATTAAAGAAGTGTTTGATCGGGTATTAGTAGGCTACTCGGTAGAACGTGCTACGATTACGGCTGGCAAGGTTACGCATATTGATGTAGTTCTTTCGCCATGGGGCGATATTGTGCGTGATATTAAGCTGGAGATAGACTTTGGGGCCATGAGACCGGAAACAGTTTCTTTAATAAAACAGGACTTAGGCAATCTTGAAGCTGAAATAAGAAATATTCTCGTGGGAATGCCTGTTGAGTCGGTGGATTGGAGCGGCGGAGTGACCAAGCTGGTTATTCGCGAAGCTCTTGCGGAGCAATTACCCGAATTTCGAGCTAATTTGGAAATAGTGCCCGGGCCGACGACAGTAGTAAAATTAGCGCTATTACCAGCTGGACCTACTGTTCAGGATACCAGGATTATTATTCGATCGCAAAGTATTCCCAATATCTTACTGTTAGAGGCTCGTCCACCGGTGGAAGAGGCGGCAACCAAGCTTAGGGGACTGCCGGTAGCTTTTGTTGAGCGTCACGGCGACTTCTTTAATAAGCAGATAAATGATTCGCTCATTAATCACGCGGTCGTTAAACGGTATGGGTTGACGTTAAATGTAAATATAAGTGCGGGAACTGATACCGAAGTTAAAATTAACGCTGAGACTAATAAGTATCGAGTAACTTTAGAAGGCTTGCTTGATGTAGGGCGAAAAGAGGATAACACCTCAGCGATACTTCATTTTGGGAGATATTTTGCGAAGCAACATGAGTTTTTCGTTGAGACAACTTTTATTACGTCGACTGTTGCTTGGAAAGTTGCCCCTGGCTGGGGTTATCATTGGGATAAATGGTTTGAGGCTGGTTTAAAATATGATTTAAATAACCAATGTAGTATTATCTGGGCTAAACGCGACCTTGGTAAAAATTGGAGCTTAAGACTGGAACGCCTGGCGGACAGTGGTTACACTGAACTGGGGTTGCGCTATAAATTGCATGAATTTTTAAGTGCTGAATATGTATTTACCAGTGATACTAAATGGCTGAGGTTAGTAGGTAACCTATAGAATATCCTTGAACAAGGAAAAGCGGCCTGCTATAATGAAGAAGTAAAAATTATGTCAAGTACTGAAAGAGGGGTATTTAAGTGCTGAAAATTGATAAAAGACAAGTAAAAATTGTATCACTAGCGGTGGTAGTGTTTTTCTTGCTGGGGATAGTCGGAATTGCCGCATCACAAAGCAGCAAAACCTATGCTGCACCATCCTCGAATATCGGGATCGTGAATTATAACGCGATTATCCAGCAACATCCTGATACCGCAAAAGCTGAAGAAACCTTAAAAGCCGAATATGAAAATCTTAAAAAAGAATATGAAACCAGGTCGGCATCCATGAGCGATCAGGAGAAACAAGACTATCAATCTCAACTCCAGCAACGGATGTCGCAAAAACAACAAGAATTATTAAAAGAAATTACTGATAAAGTTGATGCAACTGTAAAAGGGATCGCTGAAGCTAAAGGGTTAACCGTAGTAATTGATAAAAACTATGTAGTATACGGTGGACAGGATATTACCGACGAAGTGCTGAAAAAAATCACCGGTAAATAATTATTTGATTCTGCCGAGCCGGTTGAACTGAGCTCGGCTCTTTATCTTTACAAAGCCTGAACGATCGAAAAAAATTCGAGAAAGAGGGTGTTGGTGTTGCGTAGTTGGATTAAGACCTGTTTTGTCGCTGTAGTAGTTGTTCTATTAGGTATTACAGCAGGCTGCAATTTCAATCCGTTTCGGGATACCAAGCCTTCTTTGCAGTCTACGGTAGGGCTGATAAACATGGCTGATGCTATAAAAAATCATCCCAAAAACGCCAATTTGCAGAAATTGCAGAATGAATATAATATGATGGTTGGGCAAACTGCTACCGTAGAGCAGAAACAGGCCGCCAGCGATATGTCGAGTAAGCTTACCGGCCTAAATGATGCTGCCAACGAGGAATTTAATACTAAAATGGTGGCAAAGCAAAATGAGATGAACACAGAGCTTCAAGCTTCCGCGAAAGAAGTTGAAGCTCAGCTTGGCGAGCAAATGGATGCCTATACCAAAGAGTTGCAGAAAGAGTACGAATCAAGGATTATCAGCTTGCAATTGAAGATGAAAACCTTAGAACTGTCCAAAGAACAGGCTGAAGCCTTGAATGCGGAAGCTGATAAATTGCAAAAAGAGCGTTCCGAAAAAATTAGTGCGAAACACCAGGAGTTAGCTGGTAAGCTGAATGAGATTATGGCGGATAAACAGGCTGCCGCTAAAACTGAAATTGATGACTATGGGCAAAAAATTCGCGCAGAAATTGGTCAAACACTTAGGAGTAAGCAGACCGCGCTGCAAAATCAAAATGCGTTGGGGTCAAACTCGCCAAATGGAGTGCGAAGTGAAGAAGAACAGAAAATAGTATTTAAACAACAGGAAATAAAAGTACTACAAGACTTCATTATTAATGACATTAAGGACAAGGTAGCAGTGGTTGCGGCTAAATTGGGGTTAGAATTAGTGCTGACGGAGGCAAAAGTTAACGTCAATGCTGTTGACATTACCAGCCAGGTCACTGCTGAGATTAATAAATAGCCTTAGCGAGCATAATAGTTTTGTAGATTACGATGATTGGAGGATTCCATATGGGCAGAAAATCTATTTGGGCAGTGTTTATAATTGCTATCATGGCTATGGGGTTACTATTGGGTGGTTGTGGAACCAGCAACAATGTTGGGATTGTTGATGTAGAAAAGGTTATGAATGAAAGTCCGAAGGCTAAAGTCTTCAGAGATCAATTGAGTACAAAGTTCAACGAACTTAACGCTCAACTTGAAAAAGATAAGACCGGACTTAGCCCGGAGGAATTTCAAAAGCGCCAGGAAGCAGCTTATTCAGACTTGGTAAAACTGCGGACCGATCTTGAAAGCCAAATTGATGCAAGCATGAAGCAAGCGCTTGATCAAGTTGCTCAAGAAAAAAAAGTCAGCGTAATATTGTATAAAAATGGTGTTGCCCAGGGTGGCACCGATGTTACTGATGCTGTCATAGGTAAGATGCAATAATCCCTCGAGGACTAGGTTTGGAGTGTGTCGCTTGAAAAAAACACTAAAGGAAGTTGCTAAGTTAATCGACGGAACGCTGCTAGGCGATGCTAACCCTGAAATTTCAGGTATAACTAATATTGATGATGCTGGTGCAACCGAAATCACCTTTGCAGTGCCGCCGCATCTTGATAAAGCGGCATTATGTGCTGCCGCTGCGGTAATTATTCCCGAAACCATTACTGAATTTACTAAACCGGCTATCCGGGTAGCAAATCCAAGAATAGCGTTCACGAAACTTTTGTCGGTATTTACACCGCCGCGGATTGTTAAGCCGGGGATTCATTCCACCGTGGTAGTGGGGGACAATGTTCGTATGGGCGATAATATCGCAATACAGGCTTATACTGTAGTAGCCGATAACGTAGCCATTGGCGATAATACTATAATCTATCCGAATGTTTACATTGGTGAGGATGTAACAATAGGCAAAGATACGGTAATTAATCCGAATGTAACTATTTACCCAGGATGCAAAATTGGGTCGCGGGTGATAATTCATAGTGGCACAGTTATTGGGGCGGATGGTTTTGGCTTTATTAATGTTGGCGGAACTCACTATAAAGTTCCTCAGATTGGAAATGTCATAATTGAAGATGATGTTGAAATCGGGGCTAATGCAGCTGTTGATCGTGCAACAACAGGCTCAACGATAATTGGCAGAGGGACTAAAACCGATAACTTTGTTCATTTAGCGCATAATGTAGTTATCGGCGAAAGCTGCTTATTTGCAGCCTTTAATGGAATTTCTGGCAGTGCTAAAATTGGCAATAACGTTACTTTTGGCGGCCAGGGAGGTAGTGCAGGTCACTTAAGTATCGGCGATAATTGTATATTTGCTGGTAGAGCAGGCGTTATCAGTGATGTTCCTGCCAATTCATTCTATGCTGGGTTTCCGGCCGGTCCTCACCGGGCTTGGTTGAAGACGGAAGCCGCAACGCGAAAAGTTCCTGATTTGATCAAGAAGGTGCAGGCATTAGAAAAACGCTTAGCAGAACTAGAAAAACAGGGCAACTAGCTTGCCCTGTTTTTTGTACGATCAACATCGATGCGTGGACAATGTCTGTGGTATAAAGTTAACAACAGATATTAAGAAAATATTGGCAGGATTAGTAACACGCGGTATAGAATATTTAAAAATAATCATTACATATATTGTATATTGACTAAACAGTCAATATACAATATATGTAATAAAACTTAAAAATATTTGCAGGAGCAGTTATGCAATATCATCTATTAAAAATTATAAGCAAGATAGTATGCCTTTTACCCTACTCAACTCGCGCTAAACTGGGTGATTGGCTTGGTGAGCTATGTTGGCCTCTTGTGCCGCAGCGGCGTAAAACTATGGCGGTCAATAATGTCATGCAAAGCTTTGGCCTTGATGAACCGGCAGCTTTAAGCCTAGTTAAAAAAAGTGCAACCCGGTTTGGTCGAATGTTTATGGAAGTGATGTATTTTCCTAAGTTGAATAAAGGCAACATTTCAAAGTGGGTTACCTTTCAGGGGCAGGAATACTTAGATCAAGCCTTAGCCTATGGGCGGGGAGTTATTCTTGCTACAGCGCATCAAGGTAATTGGGAACTTTTAGGACAGACATTGACTTTGAGCGGCTATCCGGTAGCGGGGGTAGCACAGAAACAGACCAATGCGGCGATGGATAGATTTTTTGTAGAATATCGTCAATTAGCGGGGATGCATGTCACCTATAAAACTGGAGTACGGGAAATGATTAATCTATTGGGGCAGGGGTGGATAATTGGTTTATTGATGGACCAGGATGCCAGTGATAAAGGTGTATTCGTTGACTTTTTTGGTCGACGGGCTGCTACTCCGGCAGGATCTGCGGTATTTGCCAGGATGAAAGAAGCGCCGATTGTCCCTACGTTTATCACCGAAAACGGTGATGGCACCCATACCGTTATTATTCATCCTCCTCTCTGGGTCGAAAAAACGAAAAATCGTGATGAAGATATTTTTCTTACTACCCAAAAACTTACCAATATTATTGAAAAAACCATCAGAGAGTATCCCCAGGAATGGTTTTGGTTACATAATCGATGGAAGACACCACCACCAACTAAATAAAATTAAGCCCAGTTGCTTTTAAATAAGGACTGGGCTTTTTTATTGCAACCACCTTAATGGGGAGAGCAATGTTTACCGAATTTTGTTATGCCGGTAGTAGAAGGATTGGGAAAATAGATGTGGAATAATAAAGCCTTGACCATTACAAGGCTAGAAGAAAGGGGAACTACATGAAAAAAGTATTGCTAGTGGGTGCTATCATTTTCAGTATTAGTGCTGTTGGTTTAGCTGCACCATCCGTAAGCGGTTCTACTGGTCTTATAAATAATCCGTCAGCAGATGTTTTGCGGTCAGGACAGTTTTCTATTGGCTATTACAATCTTAACGATGGTGGCGCGGGAAGCTTAAATATGAATATTGCCACTAACCTTGAAGTAGGAATTGCTGGATTTAGAATGGATAATAGTGCGGGAAATCACACTCTTCTCAATGCTAAATATGCTTTAGCTCCGGAAAGTGTCCTTACACCCGGAATTGCCGTGGGGATAGAAGATGTTGCTGATGAACGGCAGCGTACTCTGTACGCTGCCGCCAGTAAAGCCTTACCCTTTGGCTTTAGAGTTCACGCTGGAGTTGGTACTGGGCGGTATAATGGATTATTTGGAGCCATTGAAAAAACCATTAACCCGATTATGATTACTGGTAAGGATATGTTCCCGGCCACGACGCTTATTGCTGAGTATGATGGTAACCACATGAATTATGGGGCGAGGATGTCAATTGTGCCAGGGGTAAAAGTCGATGGTGGCTGGCGCGATAGTAATTGGTATGTTGGTGTAAGCTTTACAAATTAAAATTTAAAATACTGCTGCACTAAAAATTCATAAGTTAGTATGCTATCACAATTAAAATTAACATAAGCACAGAACCACCTGTTCCCAGTTTAGGAACGGGGGGTTCTGTGCTTATGTTTGCGTGATGATGGACTTCCAGTATATACATAAAAGGTAAAACATATATACGTGTAGACGCAAAAGTGATATACGTGTTATAATAGTCTCCGGAAAAGAGGTGGATTGGTCGTGAATTTTATAAAAAAATTATTTAAAAATACTTTTGAACGCGATATTTTAATTTTGATGCTTGTCAGCATAATTGTAGGATCGGTGTTGGCGGCTTCGGTGTCACTGACGGCCAACGCTTACTTTTCAAAGACGTTGGCAAATCTAGTCGGTGACTATGGTGAATATGATTTGATTATAAATGTGCGAGAAGAAATGAAAGACGATGCCGCACAACAACTGCAAAAAATTATTGATGATGCTTTTCCAGGCGCGAAGTTAAAAGAAGGACCTACCTTAACTGGAAAGACAAGTTTTTTTGTAGCTTTACCTGAACAGTATAAAACGAAAAAAATCTATGAAGATTTGGGAAAAACCTTCGGCAGTATTCCTGGTGGTGCTGGTATTGGTTTTATGACCGAGCCACGCATCACGGTTCGAGGTGTGCCGGAAGGCGCTAAAAATATGATAGTAGAAAAGATTTCGCAAATGGATGGAGTGAAATTTGCTTTTCGGGATGGTGCTTCGGTTGGTGTATTGTTAACTGGACTGGATAAAGTGGCAACTGTCAATAACAGTGTGCAATCACTATTAAAACAATATCAAGTAATTGAGATTAGCTTTCCGGTAGGCAGTGAACCGTCAAATCCAATACGTCTTGGCGAAGCAATTGCAAACGACATGTGTCAGCAACTAAAAGTTAATTTTGCTCAGAATGTATCGGTAGACGGTAAAAATGACGATATGACTTATGCGGTAAGTACCATGATGGAGCTAAGACGGTTTTTAGGGGCCTATGCTTCAACGGTAACGATTAAGCCAGCACTTGGAGTTAAGCTTCTAAAAGGTGATGTAGCTATCTTTCAAGGTGGTTCAACCGCTGGGGTAGTGAGTGGCCAGGCGCCAGTTCAAGGCAATGTTATTGTAGAAATTACAGAGATTGGGCCTAACGGTGTTGGACAAGGTATCATCACCCAGGGTGATGCTAAACAGCTGGCCGGAAGTATGGGCTATCGCTTAGAAAAAAACGTGGCTAGTGAGCCAATTGGTGTGGCTAGCTATCGTAATCCACGCCAGGATTTAGGTAACGCTCTAAATGAGACTGCTAAACTGGTTAATAACATCCCTGGTTTTATCCAGGATGCTAAAAATATTAGCAATACTGGAATAAGGGTATTGGATAACTACAATAATGGCATGGTCGCTGTTGAAAGGACCTTGAGTGATATTGAGTCAGCCGGCAGTACTATTCAGTCGGCAACCAGCGGTTTAGCGGGCATTGATACTAGTGGGCTTCAAAATCAAATTGATAACTCTTCCAGAGCTATGGGGGGATTAGTTGGAACCCTTGAAGTACTAAAATTAGTGCAGGCTGACACTGGCGGCGCAATTGATAATTTGAATACTACGCGACACAATTTGGATAATATGAAAAACACATTGGCGAGTTTGGACAGTGTGGCGGCTAATGCGCGTCAGGCTAAGACCACTATAGATCAGGTCGTAGCCGATGCAAACAGTACCGTGGCAATTCTTAAAAGCTTTGACGCTAATAGTGCTCGGCATAGTCTAACTGATGCCGATAGCCGCTTGGATAAAATAGCGACTAGCATTGATGCCCCGGCTATTACAACTCAACTTAGCTATCTGGCCGGTGCAGTGCCCAACCTTAAAGACGAAGATATTAGTCATACTGTTCGTATTTTGGATAAATTCATTGCTGGTCAGGTTATTCCTGGTGAAAGAATCCAGATACTGACCACAAATGATATTAGTGTTGATGCGGCGTTGCCAATAGTTTATCGTCAGGCTGGGCATCAAAATGTAGCACTTTACTCGGCGGCTGTGGGGGTAATTGAACCTAATGCCAGAGGAGAATTATATCGGGTATTAAGCGAAATTAAAGCGATACTGGCAGGGTTAACCGCTATTGTCGTAACAGTACTATTCTTAGTATTTGATCATACGACCGTAATGTCGGTTATGCGACGCAACCGTAAAGTTCAGTTGAGTAAGGAAACGGGGTTGCTGGTTAAGGTAAAACGTTTTATCACTGGACTTATTGTGCCGGAAAGAAAATACGGTATGGAGGTAGGGGCGATCATGCTAACGGCGATGTTTATCCTTGCTGGTGGCGGCATACCGTACTTTCCATGGATTGGAGTCCCGATACTGGGGGCGCTCTTAGGTCTGATTGTCGCTAGTTATTGTGATAAAATAAGTCCGGTGGCTACTGAAGAAGTAGTAGCTGGTGAGGCACTTGGTTTATCCTATGATGAAATTATGCGGGAAATTGTTATTCCTAGTGCTAGACCGGGACTGTTGCAAAAATTAAATAGTCGTAAGATGAAATTTAACTAAAGTGGGGGGATAATATGCTTATCATAAATAACTTATCCAAACGCTTTGGCAAAGTAAAGGCTGTAGATGGTTTGAATTTAACCGTTAACCGGGGAGAAACAGTAGTACTGATGGGGCCGTCGGGCTGTGGTAAATCCACAACCATTCGCACAGTAAACCGGCTTATTGATCCGGATGCTGGCAGTATCATCTTTGCCGGGCAAGATATAACTGGATTAGGGCAGGAAGAACTGCGTCAAGTCCGTAAACGGATAGGTTTTGTATTTCAGCAATTTAATTTGATTGGCCGATTGACGGCGTTAGAAAATGTCATGCTGGGCTTAGTAATGGGGGGCATGGAACGCGAAGTCGCTTATAATAAGGCTATTGTCGCTATAGACAAAGTAGGCTTGTCCAACTTCAGGGATCAAAAGCCTAATGAGCTGTCCGGGGGACAACAACAGCGGGTCGGAATTGCCAGAGCGTTGGCGTATGAACCGGAGCTGATGCTGTGGGATGAACCTACAGCTTCGCTTGACCCCATATTAGTGCGAGAGGTGCTTGTAGTAATGGAAGAATTGGCGAAATACCGCGCAAGCACCATGGTAGTAGTAACCCATGAATTGCCGTTCGCTCTTCACGTCGCTGACCGCATTATCCTGATGGATAATGGGCGGGTGGTGGAAGAAGGAGTGCCATCGAAAGTATTTGTTAAACCAGCGTCTGATATTGGTCAGCGGTATAAAGAATTGATTGAATATCAGATGAACACCAATGCGTTGACATTGGCGGGGCAAAAAGTGGCCTAACAGCCTAAAAATGTAAAGCTTGCAGGAGTTGTAAAAGTTATGTAGAATTAGTGATAGTTAATCATTAAGTGATAACTATCTAAGTTTGGGAGGATTTTATGCCACGTCAATCAACGATTACAACTGCTGCTGCGCTTACCGGTATTGGCCTTCACTCCGGTCGCAGTGTATCTATTGAAATTAGACCAGCTGCGGCTGGAACCGGAATAATATTTGTCCGGGGAGATTTGCCCGGAAAGCCGAGAGTGAAAGCTACGGCAAATAATGTTACCGGGACGCTTAGAGCGACAACTCTAGAAGATGGCGGGGCTAAAGTTTTTACGGTTGAACATTTGCTCGCGGCCTTTGTGGCGTTAGGAGTAGATAACTGTGAAGTTGAAATGACAGCGGCAGAGCCGCCAGTTACGGATGGTTCTGCGTTGCCGTTTGTACGATTGATTCAACAGGCTGGAATTGTTGAACAAGATGCGCCGTGTTCATATATTAATATTACAGAGGCGTTGACGGTGAGGCTGTCGGATAAATTTATCACTATTTTACCGTACGATGGATTTCGGGTAAGCTTTACTTCGGTGAATCCGCATCCGTTAATTGGCGTTCAGTACGGCGATTATGAGATTACTTCTGACTCGTTCATTCAAGAAATTGCTTCAGCCAGGACGATTGGCTTCATGCATGAAGTTGAAGCTCTACAGGCGCAGGGATTGGCACTCGGAGGCAATATCGAAAATGCTGTAGTGTATGATGACGACAAGATATTAACTCCGCTTAGATTTCCAGATGAGCTTGTACGGCATAAAATACTTGATGTTATTGGAGATTTGGCACTGGTAGGGCGGATCAAAGGCCATGTTGTTGCTGTGAAGTCCAGCCATGAACTAAATACTTCTTTAGCTAAAAAAATACTGGCAAGTTTGTAGATGATACGAGGAGGATTGCTAACCATGTTGACCGTTACTCAAATTCAAAATATAATTCCCCACCGCTACCCTTTTTTATTGGTTGATCGGATTATTGAAATCGAGCCGATGAAACGGGCTGTGGGAATAAAAAATGTTACAATAAATGAACATTTTTTTCAGGGCCATTTTCCGGGTAAACCAATAATGCCTGGGGTGATTATGCTTGAAGCTATGGCGCAAGTCGGTGGCGTAGCGATGCTGTCAACCGAAGAGCATCACGGGAAGTTAGCCTATTTTGTAGGGATGGACCGGGTGAAATTTCGTCGGCCGGTAGTGCCGGGGGATCAACTGCGCATGGTCGCTGAGCTTATTAAAGCGCGCGGCTCTATGGGAAAAATTTGGGCCGAAGCTTTTGTTGAGGATGAACTGGTTGCGGAGGGGGAATTTATGTTTGCTCTGATGCAACCATAGGCGCTATTTTGAAAAAAGCTGTATGATACGGGTGGAAAAGAGAGGCAATTTAATTTTTTCGCCGATTATGAGTGTTTTTGACAGAATACAGGATGCAATATTTAGACTGGCTGGTCCGATTATATATACAGAAAGTATAAATGGCCTGCCGGTTGCGCAATAGTAAGGAGATGATGTGCTGTGAAGCCAGAAACAGTCGTAATACCAATACGAAAAATACACGAAACAGCGGTGATTCATCCGGGCGCTCGTATCGGTAAAGATGTTGAAATTGGACCTTATGTAGTTATCGGTGAGAATGTACTCATTGGTGATGGGACCAAAATAGGTGCTCATGCTGTTATAGATGGCTGGACGAGTATTGGGAGAAATTGTGTTATCTATCCTAGCGCATCTATTGGATCTGAACCTCAGGATTTAAAATTCCAGGGTGAGAAGAGCTACGTCTTTATTGGCGAGAATACCAAAATTAGAGAATTTACCACCGTGAACCGGGCAACTGGTGAAGGTGAAGAAACTCGGATTGGTTCAAATTGCCTGCTTATGGCATATACTCATGTTGCCCATAACTGTGTTATTGGTAATAATGTGGTTATGTCGGCAGCGGCAATGCTAGCTGGACACGTTGTAGTAGAAGACCGGGCCGTAATTGGTGGCCAGGCGGGTGTGCACCAATTTGTAAAGATTGGCCGTAATGCAATGGTTGGCGCAACTTCTAAAGTTGTGCAAGATGTACCGCCGTTTGTTACCGTTGATGGACATCCGGCCAGAGTAGTTGGCCTTAATAATGTAGGGATAGCTAGAGCTGGGATTGGTGATGTTGCTCGACGTAATCTGAAAAAAGCCTATCGAAGTTTATATCGCAGTGGGCTTTCGTTGCCGCAGGCGATTGCGGTAATGGAGCAAGAACTGGAATCTTGTGAAGAAGTAGAACATCTCATGCGGTTCCTGCGCAATGCTGAACGAGGCATTTGTCGTGGCCGTAGGGATGAGTGAGAATAAGGAGCTTAGAATGAGAAAAGTCGGTTTACTGGCTGGTGTTGGACGCCTGCCGGTTGAATTTGCCCGTGCCGCAAGCGGCATGGGCATTGCCGTGATTGCTGTGGTCGTTGCGCCTGGGGTTGACCCGGAGCTAACCTTGGTTGCGGCAAAAACCTATACTATTAGTATTGGCGAACTAAGCCGGATAATTGAGACCCTTAAAGAAGAAAATGTTCAAGAGGTTACGATGCTAGGCAAAGTGACCAAAGAACTTTTGTTTAGCGGTGCAGTAGTGCCGGATGGCCGGATGCAACGTTTGTTGGTGGGCCTGAAAGACTATAATGATGATACCTTGATGCTGGCGTTTGTTCGTGAACTAGCGGCTGAAGGTATTGGCGTGCTTGATCAAACTGCGCTTATCCGTGCGCTTATGCCAATGCCGGGAGTATTGACGAGCCGAAAACCAACAACAAATGAACAAGAAGATATGGATTATGGATACAAAATGGCTAAAGAAATCGGTGGGCTGGATATCGGTCAAACCGTTGTTGTAAAAGATCGGGCCGTGATGGCTGTAGAAGCCATTGAGGGAACTGATGAATGTATTCGCCGTGGGGCTAGATTAGCTAGAGGCGGTGCCGTCGTCGCTAAAGTGGCAAAGCCTAATCAAGATATGCGCTTTGATGTGCCTGGGGTCGGCCCGGATACTATTCGTGCTATGCTGGAAGGCGAGGCGACAGCCTTAGTGATAGAAGCTGGAAAAACATTATTGGCAGAAAGGGATAAGGTACTTTCCCTGGCTAATGAGCATGGAATTACCATTGTAGCCAAGTAATTTTCACCACAGGGGCATAGATATAGAGAGTAGTGAGGGAAACTATCTCTATATCTTTATTTCTTTGTGGTTGTGCTTTTTCCTGACTCAAAAAGGTTTGAGCTTGCGTCGGGGAATCTGGTGCAGGCCAAATCTTTTATTATTTTACATATAAACCATAATCTGCAATAAAAGCGTTTGTCACACTATTAATGGAGGCCGGTTTATGCTTAAAGTTATGATCTCAGTTGGAGAGGCTTCAGGAGATTTGCACGGAGCAAGTGTTGCCGAGGCTCTGAAAAAGCTCGAGCCTAGTGCCAAACTATTTGGTATGGGCGGTAGTACGATGCGGACTGCTGGCGTAGAGATAAACTTTGATATAGCTGATTTAGGGGTAATTGGATTTGTAGAAGTTATCCGTAATCTACCCCGATTATTTAAGTTGCGTGATCAACTGGCCGAATTAATGGTGCGGGAGCGTCCTGACGTATTAGTGATTATTGACTATCCAGACTTTAATATTCGTTTGGCAAAAATAGCTAAAAAATTAGGTATTCCCGTTGTTTCATATATACCACCGACCGCCTGGGCTTGGCGGCGGGGGCGGGCCAAGGAAGTAGCAAAAACGGTGGAGCGGGTAGCCTCGATCTTTCCATTTGAAGCTGAAGTTTACCAAGAAGCTGGTGCTAATGTCACATTTGTCGGTAATCCATCCCTAGACATTGTAAAAAGTACCATGACCAAAGAAGAAGCTTATCAGTATTTTGATGCTGATCCGGCTAAAAGGATAATACTATTAATGCCGGGAAGCCGTAACCAGGAAATAATTAACTTGTTGCCGGTTATGTTAGAGGCTGCAGAAAAAGTCTGCCAAAAAGCCCCGGATTGCCAATTTTATATTCCGGTAGCATCGACAATATCTCGGGAAATATTACAAAATATTGTTAGCGAATTTAATATTTCGGTAAAATTTACAACAGATAAGAACTATGACCTGATGAATATTAGTACGGCGTCTATAGTTGCCTCCGGTACGGCGACCTTGGAAACTGCGTTAATGGCGCTACCGACCGTTATCATTTATAAATTGGCGACTATTACATATTGGTTGGGTAGATTGCTAGTTAAAGTACCTTATTTCGGCTTGCCAAACATCATTGCCGGGCGCAAAGTTGTGCCGGAACTATTGCAAAATGAAGCTAACAGTGAGAACATTGCGAATGAAGTGTTAAAAATGCTTAATGATAGCATAGTTCGCCAACAAATTGTAAGCGATTTAATTGAAGTTAAGACTAAATTAGGACAATATGGAGCGATAGAAAGAGTGGCCAAAGTTATATTAGAGGTAGCAGAAGCTAATCATGGAGGAACCTCATGAACGTATATCGGCGTCTGTTTCGGTATATGAGACCATATTTTTTCCGGGTTATTGCTGCCTTTTTTTGCATAATTATGGCGGCATTAGCTAATTTGTATGTTCCGTGGGTCCTTAAAGATGTAATTGATGATGTACTTACCGCGAAAAACATGGATTTGCTAAATATCATTGCTGTGGGCATTGTGGTGGTCTTTTTTCTGCGGGGAATCTTTTTTTACGGGCAGAACTATTTGATGTCCTACGTGGGGCAACGGGTGATAATTGACTTGCGAGAGGCACTCTATCGTCATCTGCAGAGATTGTCGTTGTCCTACTTTGAATCTCGCCGTATTGGCACAATCATGAGTTATATTACCAACGATGTAACGGCATTGCAGATAGCAATGGTTGAGAATGTTATTGAAGTTGTAACCGAATCGGCGATATTAATTGGTTCCTTATGTGCGATGTTCTACATCCATTGGAAATTGTCAATATTGACAATTATAACCCTGCCAATGGTCGCACAAGCGATGAATGTTTTTGGTAAAAAGTTACGCATTGCTAGCGGCGTTATGCAGGACAAAATAGCCGATATCACATCAGTGTTACAAGAGACCGTACTAGCCGTTAGAGTGATTAAATCTTTTGCGCGGGAAGATTATGAAATTGAGCGGTTTAACCGGGAGAATTATCATAATTTCCGGGCTCAGATGAAAACGGCTCAGCTGTTAGCGCTGTTAACTCCAATAATCGAATTTTTAGCGGCCATTGGTGTAACTGTAATTATTTGGTACGGAGGACGGGAAGTAATTGCGGGCAACTTGACTGCGGGAACACTCATTGCTTTTTTGATTTATGTTGTTAATATTTCTAACCCGATAAAACGGCTAAGCCGGTCGTATGGGAGTATTCAACGAGCGGCTGCAGCCGCGGAACGGGTTTTTGGTGTCCTTGAGACTGAACCTCAAATTAAAGATGTTCCTGGAGCGGTTATTTTGCCAGAAATTCAGGGAACAGTAAATTTTAATAAGGTTAGTTTTGAATACAAACCAGGCGAAAAAGCCCTAACTGAAGTATCTCTCACGGCAAATCCGGGTCAGGTTGTGGCCATTGTTGGTCCTAGCGGGGCAGGAAAATCAACTATTGCCAATTTAATTCCACGTTTTTATGACGTAACGGATGGCCTGATTACGATTGATGGTATTGATATAAAGCAAGTTGCCATTAAGTCTTTACGGCTTCAAATCGGAATTGTTCCCCAGGAAACAATCTTGTTTAACGGTACCGTATATGAAAACATCCTATATGGAGATCTTGACGCTACTAAAGAACAAGTTGTTGCCGCAGCTAAAGCGGCGAATGCCCACAAATTTATCATGGATATGCCTGATGGTTATGACACCAGCATTGGCGAAAGAGGAACTAAATTATCCGGTGGACAGCGACAACGTATTGCTATTGCCAGAGCTATCTTAAAAAATCCTCGCGTGCTAATACTGGATGAGGCTACTTCAGCCTTAGACACCGAAAGTGAAGCTCTAGTACAGGACGCACTAGATAAACTTATGCTTGGACGGACGGCGTTTATTATTGCCCATAGATTGACTACTGTCCAGCGAGCCAATATTATTTTGGTAATGGATAAAGGGCGGATTGTTGAAACTGGCACTCATGCCGTGTTAATAAAAGCCGGTGGTCTATACAGCAAGCTCTATCAAGCTCAGTTTGACTCTAAAGACAAAGTATCTGGTTGATATGTCAAATAGGAGGGGTGCCATATGAAGGTAATATATAACATATTGGCTGTTGTTATAGTAATAATGGCAATACCAGTTTTTATATATCGACTTATTAGAGAAGATGGCTTTGGCGAACGGTTAAAACAGAGCTTCGGTTTTTTGCCGGAAGACACGGTTAAAGTGGTAGCCAATAAGGAGTGTATTTGGTTGCACGCCGCATCGGTTGGTGAGATTGTTGCCACTAGTCCGATTGTAAAAGAAATTCGTAAAGTTATGCCCGATGCGCTAATCCTTATATCGGTAGTTACAACAAATGGGTACGCTATGGCTAACCGAATTATTCCGGAAGCTGACGCCGTTATTTATTTTCCGCTAGATCTGCCATGGTTAGGGAAAAGTGTAATTAAACGGATTAACCCCAAAATCTTTCTATTGGTAGAAACAGAATTATGGCCAAATTTCCTGCAAGCTGCGAAAACCTATAATATCCCGGTGCTGATGGTCAATGGACGGATCAGTGATAAAAATGTTCACCGCTATCGATATTTGAGCAGTGTGCTTCGTGAAATGTTAAGTACAGTAACCCGGTTTTGTATGCAGTCGACGATTGATGCCGAATATATAATTACTTTAGGGGCAGATCCCCATAACGTATATGTTACTGGAAATACCAAATTTGATCAGACTTATACCGAAGTAAGTCCCGCACAAAAAGAAGATATAGCTTCTAGCTTAGGCTTTAGCAAGCGAGGACCGATCTTGGTAGCTGGCAGTACTCATAGAGGCGAGGAAACCTTGATATTCTCAGCGTTTAACCAAGTGAAAAAAAGTTTTCCCCAGGCTGGGCTGGTTATTGCACCGCGAGATATTATGCGGGCAGAGGAAGTACATGCCTTAGCGGTAAAACATAATTTAAAGGCAAAGCGCCGTACCAAAACTACCGCGGACGATACCGATCACGATATAATTATTTTAGATACTATCGGTGAACTTGGAAAAATATATAGTATTGGAGAAATAATTTATGTAGGTGGTAGTTTAGTACCGTTAGGTGGCCATAATATCCTAGAACCTGCTGCTCATGGCAAACCGATTTTAGTTGGACCGCATATGTTCAATTTTAAAGACAGCTATGCGCTGCTTAGTGAGTGCGGCGCGTGTGATACGGTTGTTGATGACATTGAATTAGGCAACAGTCTGCTAGAGATACTGGGTAATGAAGAAGTACGGATAAATATGGGCGATAAAGCTCTGGCGGTTATTGTTGAAAACCGCGGCGCTGCTCAAAAAAGTGTGCAGCATCTTAGAGAAATTTTAGCAGTTAGGTTAGCTGCAAACTAATTTAGTGGTAGAGGCGGTAAAAGTATGCGCCAGCGTGAAGCGTTGCAAGTTTATTTATATCAAATAGTTTATGGCGAAACTGGTGGAGTAATGGCTCAAATTGTGCTGTTGCTGCTTAAAGGTATGTCTTATCTCTATGGTTTGGCGGTAAGAACCAAATTAGGACTCTATAAATGTGGCCTAGTAAGACAGCACCGTCTGCCATGCCGGGTAATTAGTTTAGGCAATATTACAGTAGGCGGAACCGGAAAAACACCCACGGCCCAGCTTTTGGCAACCGCTATTCGGGATATGGGGTACCGGGTAGTTATACTTAATCGGGGATACCGGTCAAGCTGGCAGGGGCAAATTGGGTTGGTATCTGACGGTCGGCGGATGTACATGTCGGTTAATGAGGCTGGAGATGAAGCCTATCTGTTGGCGAAAAATTTGCCGGGAGTGTCAGTTGTCATAGGTAAAAACCGTACGATTACCGGTGACTATGCAGTAGAGAATCTTAATGCCGATGTCATTATCTTAGATGATGGCTATCAGCATTGGCAATTGGCGAGGGACTTGGATATAGTATTAATCGATGCTATTAATGTATTTGGCAATAATTGCCTTTTGCCGCGAGGAACACTTCGTGAACCACTAAGAAATCTTAATCGGGCGGGAGCCTTCCTTTTGACCAAAGTCGATCAGGCTACGGATGATGGTAAAGACATTATAAAGGGCGCTTTAGCTAAATATAATAAGAAAGCTCTAGTAGTAGAAAGTATCCATAACACCAGATATTTTATTGAAGTGGAAGATTGGTATAAGGGCGTGCGCCCTGAAAAAGTAATGTTAGAAGCGGCGAAGGGGCACAAACTCTTAGTATTTTCAGCTATTGGTAATCCGGGTTCGTTTGAACAAACCATTTGGGATCTTGGTGGAGAAGTAGTTGCTACAGAGCGGTTTCCTGATCATCATGATTACACGATGGCTGAGATGCAGGCTGTTATGCAAGAGGCGCAGGATAAAAATGCGTATGCCTTGGTTACTACTGAAAAAGATGCGGTTAAAATTCCGTCGGAATTTATTCATTCTGACCGCCCGCTTCCTATTTACGTTTCAGTAATGGAAGTGCAATTTATTGATGGTCAACAGCAACTAATGGACCTTATTAAGCAGGTTGCAAATAAGGAGAATCGAAAATGAACATCCTATGCGTTATTCCGGCGCGGTATGCGTCGACTCGTTTACCGGGAAAACCGTTAATCATGCTAGCTGGTAAGCCGATGATTCAACATGTCTATGAGCAAGCTAAAAAAGCAGTTCGTCCTAAGCAAGTGATTGTAGCAACAGACCATGAATTGGTTAAACAAGCGGTAGATGCATTTGGCGGTAACGTTATAATGACTTCGCCGGATCATGCCACCGGGACCGATCGATTAGCTGAAGTGGCCTCACACTATGATAATATTGATATTGTGATAAATGTTCAGGGGGACGAACCGCTGATAGCACCGGAAGTTATTGATCAACTTGCGGCTGTTTTTGATGATGCTTCACCGGATGTTGTGATGGCGACCTTGATGACAAATATGGATGAAAATGAATACAATAATCCCGCGGCAGTTAAAGTAGTAACTGATTTAAACGGTCATGCGCTATACTTTTCCCGTTCGATGATACCTTTTCCCAGAAATAAACATAAAGGGTTGGCAGTATATAAACATATAGGTGTTTATGCTTATCGGCGCGATTTTTTACTTCATTATGCCGCCTTGCCGACTACTCCATTAGAACAGGCTGAAAGTCTTGAGCAATTACGTGTACTTGAACATGGCTATAAAATTAAAGTCCTAAAAACAGACTTTAAATCAGTTGGTGTAGATACCCCGGAAGATGCTCAAATAGTAAACGAAATATTGATTAGAGACGGAGGTTTGAGTAAATGAATGCCGTAACTGTGCAAAATATTAGTATAGGTAAGAAAAATCCGCTGGTTTTAATTGCCGGACCTTGTGTAATTGAAAGCCCGGAACGAACCCTAAAAATCGGACAAGCGGTAAAAGAAATTGCGGATCGTCTTGGTATTCCTTACATATTTAAGGCCTCCTATGATAAAGCTAATCGGTCATCATTTAAATCTTTTCGCGGGCCGGGAATTGAAGATGGTTTAGCAATTTTGGCTAAAATAAAAGAAGAACTTAAAGTACCAGTGCTTAGCGATATTCATAGCATTGAGCAAGTTGATCCGGCGGCGAGTGTACTGGACGTAATGCAAATCCCAGCATTCCTTTGTCGGCAGACTGATTTAGTATATAAAGCCGCGACGACTCAAAAACCGGTTAATGTTAAAAAAGGTCAATTCTTATCGCCCAATGATATGAAAAATGTCATCCAAAAAATACGTGAGGCCGGAAATGAAAATATTCTTCTGACGGAGCGAGGGGCAACTTTTGGCTACAACAATTTGGTAGTAGATATGCGGTCTTTGCCGATTATGCGCTCGTTTGGATTTCCGGTAGTCTTTGATGCCACGCATAGCGTTCAATTGCCTGGTGGAGCTGGGACAACATCTAGCGGTCAGCGCGAGTATGTCGAATATCTAACCCGTGCGGCAGTGGCGGCCGGGGTGGATGCGTTATTTATGGAAGTGCATGACAATCCGGCGGAGGCGTTATCAGATGGCCCTAATATGCTTTACCTTGAACAAATTGAGCCGTTATTAAAGGATGTATTAGCAATTGATGCTGTTGTAAGGAAACATAAATAAGGGAGGGAGCTTACTCCTATGATTATTGAACAAGCCAAAAAAGTACTAGAAATTGAAGCTGAATCGATAAAGGCCCTTATCCCGAAAATAAATGGTCAGTTTACCGCCGCAGTTGATATGATTCTTGAATGTCAAGGACGGGTAATTGTTACTGGCATGGGGAAATCAGGATTAGTTGGGAAAAAGATTGCGGCTACGTTAGCTAGTACGGGAACGCCGTCATTTTTTCTCCATCCAGCGGAAGGCATTCATGGTGACCTTGGCATGGTAACGGCAAAAGATGTTGTAGTTGCGCTGTCATACAGTGGTGAAGTCCATGAAGTGCTTAGCATATTGCCGAGTGTAAGACGAATTGGGGCGAAAATCATCAGCATGACTGGTCGGGAACAGTCAACCCTGGCCAAAAATTCGGATATTACCTTAGATGTAGCAGTAGAAAAAGAAGCATGTCCCCTGGGATTAGCTCCTACAGCCAGTACTACAGCCACGATGGCAATGGGGGATGCACTTGCAGTAGCCTTGCTTTCAAAACGAGAGTTTACTCGTGAAAACTTTGCCTTGTTTCATCCGGGAGGAACCCTTGGGCGTAAATTGTTGTTAACTGTAGAAAATGTTATGCATAGCGGTGAAGAAAATCCGATAATAGAAATAGGTAGCACCGTTAAAGAAGCCTTGTTTGTCATTACGGACAAAGGTTTAGGAGCAACCTCGGTTGTTGAAACTAATGGACGCCGTCTCTTGGGGATAATTACGGACGGAGATATCCGTCGCAGTTTAGAAGCTGGGCTTGAATTCCTGAATAAATCGGTTGAGGAAGTAATGACCAAGACCCCGCGGACTGTTACCAAAGACAAGCTGGCTGCTCAAGCCCTAAACATTATGGAAAAAAATTCTCCCCGGCCGATTACAGTTTTGCCGGTGGTTGATGAAGCCGGGCAGTCAATTGGAATGATTCACCTTACTGACTTATTGCGTCAAGGAGTGGTATAATGGACTATGAACTCCGGGCGAAAAAAGTCAAACTGCTGGTGTTTGATGTCGATGGGGTGCTTACTGGCGGCGAACTATTTTTAGGCGCTGAAGGTGAAGTCATGAAAACTTTCAATACCCAGGACGGCCTGGGTATTGCAGCTGCGCATCGGGCGGGATTAAAAACCGCGATCATCACCGGACGGTTAAGTGAAATGGTTAAACGTCGGGGCCAAGAATTGGCTATTGGTGATGTGGTTCAAGGGGCGCAAGATAAAGTTGCGGCACTAGGTCAGCTTATAACCAAACATGGCTTAGCAGTAGACGAAGTTGGGTATGTTGGTGATGATCTAAATGACCTTGGCGTAATGAATAAAGTAGGTTTAGCATGTGCAGTGGCTAACGCTGTGCCTGAAGTAAAGAAGATAGCTCACTTTATGGCTCAGTATCAAGGCGGACATGGTGCAGTACGGGAAATTATCGAAATGGTGCTTAAAGTACAAGGCAAGTGGGATACGGTTGTAGCAACTTATTGTCAAGCGGGCGCACTTAATGCCGGACAATAAGTCATACTGTCAGTAATAAATTAGATTACCCTGCATTGAGGAGGACTCAAGGTGGCGATAGCCTGGCAGTACTATACGTTGAAAATAGTCAGCTTTATTGTATGTCGGATGCCTTATTCGTGGATTCTTGGTATAGGCAAATTTTTAGGACGTATTTACTATCTGGTGGCAGTTCGGCAACGCGAACGGGCATTAAGACAGGCTCAAGAAAGTCTGGGGTTGTCTGCCGAAAAAACTGAGCAAATTATTAGACTATCGTTTATAAACCTTGCGCAGTCCTTTTTAGAAATATCGTATACTCCGGCGCTGACTAAAAAAAATATCCAGCAATACATTGAAATTGAAAACAAGCACTATTTAGAGCAGGCAGTAAGCAAGGGCATCGGAGTTGCTGTCTTAACTGGCCATATTGGAAATTGGGAATGGCTGGGGGCTGGTTTGTCGCATTATGGTTTTAGAGTTGCCAGCATTGTCAAACGCCAGCCTAATGACCAGTATATGCGAATCTTGACTGAAATCCGTGAACAAGCAGGAATTGAATGTTATACCAGGGGTACTGCTGAATTGGTATCTGCGGTAAAGGCGCTTAAAAAGGGCCGGATGTTGGGCTTTTTGACTGATCAGGATGCTGGCCCGGACGGGATGTTTGTTGATTTTTTAGGGAAAATGGCCTCAACCTATACCGGAGTAGCAGTTTTTTCGCAACGATTTGAGATTCCGGTAGTACCTGTCTTTATAATACGTCGGCCTGAAGGTGGACATAAAATTGTTGTTGGTCCTCCGGTTGAAATTGAACCAAGCGGTAATCAAGAGAACGATATAAAGAACATGGTTATTAAAACTACGCAGATTGTGGAAAGTGCTATTAGGCAATACCCTGAGGAATGGTTGTGGTTCCAAAAGCGCTGGAATACAAAATGGGAAGGTGAAAAAGCGTGAAACGAACTACAGGTGTTTTGATTATCTGCGTCGTGCTTATTGTGCTAGGCGGTTTATATTATTTCAACAAAGAGGAAACAGTTACGCCGGAGTCGAAAGCTTCAGTTGAAAAAGCAGCCACTGATATCGTTTTTGAAGGTGGAGCCATTGTCGAACGTAAAGGCGGTCAAAAATTATGGGAGCTCTCGGCCGATGCAATTAACGTAGATCCGACAAGCCAAAAGGTGCTCTTTGATAATTTGCGGGGAACGCTTTATCAAAGTGGTGGTGGCGAACTGCGAATAACTGCCAGGACGGCTTCGTTTGACAATAATACAAGAGAACTTAGTATGGATGGCGATATAAAAGCTGTGTCCACTGATGGGGCAGAATTTACGGCGGTAAAGGCCCAATGGGTCGGAAAAGAAGACAAAATTTATGCTAGCGGTGGTATAACCCTTAGCAGAGGGGATACCGTTATTACTGGAAATCAGTTGGAAAGTGATTCGAAACTAGTTAAAGTAAAAATATTGGGTAATGCCCACGTAAGTAAAAAGGAGGAGTGATACCATGAGCCGTAAGCTAATGATTTTAATTTTGGCTGTTGTATTTTCCTTCGCTACTATACCCCTCATCCATGCTGAATCATCCAATACTGTAGATTTAGAGGCGGATTCAATTGAATTTGATTCAGCGCAAGGTGTTTTTAATGCTCAAGGCGGGGTGAAACTTACCCGCGAAGGCGCGGTGATTACTGGTGACCGCGTGACTTATAACACAAAGTCCAAAGAGGCAGTTATAACCGGACAAGTTAAAGTGACCCGACAAGATGCTGTCCTGATAGCGGCGGAAGTACGGTCTTACAATGACAACTATATTGTAGCTACTGGTGAAGCCCGGCTGGAAAAAGGAGACAGTGTGTTAACCGGGCCTAAAATCGAGTATTGGTCTGATAAAGCATATTCGATTGTTACTGGACAAGCCAGACTTACAATGCCGGATGGAATTATGACAGCCGAAAAAATAGAAGCTTTTAATAACGAAGACCGGGCGGTAGGCAGTGGCAATGTTCATATTGTCAGCGATAAACGCAGCTTAGATGCGGTAGCTGAAGAAGCGGTGTATTATGGGGCAAAAAATGGACAAGGCAAGATAATACTAACTGGTAATGCCCGGGCGGTTCAAGAAGGCAATACCCTAACCGGGGACTCCTTGACAATCTATCTAGATAATAAGGTGATAGATGCGCAAGGCCGTACCAAATTAGTAATTACGCCGCAGTAAGCTTAGCAAGAAACGGGGATACAAAGAATGTATATAGCTACACAAGATCTGGTGAAGACCTTTAAAGGCCGTAGTGTAGTAAACGGTGTCAGCATAAGGGTCGAACAAGGAAAAGTAGTGGGCCTTTTGGGCCCTAATGGTGCCGGCAAAACCACCACCTTTTATATGATTGTCGGACTGGAGCGCCCCAGCTCCGGTCGAATTATAATTAACGGTGAGGATGTAACTGACATGCCAATGCACCAGCGATCGCGGTTTGGTGTAAGCTATTTGCCGCAAGAAGCTTCGATTTTTCGAAAACTTACGGTAGAAGATAATATTACCGCGATACTTGAACTTAATAGCAAAATAACGGCTAATGATCGGCGTGCAAGGATGAATGGTCTTTTAGACGAGTTTACCTTGAATCACATCCGGACTCGCAAAGGATCGCAACTTTCGGGCGGGGAACGGCGCCGGGTGGAAATTGCTCGGGCGCTTGCTACCGATCCGACCTTTATATTGCTTGATGAACCGTTTGCCGGCATTGACCCCATGGCAGTATCAGATATTCAAGAAATGATTGGTTACCTGAGTCAACGCGGCATCGGCGTACTCATTACCGACCATAATGTCAGAGAAACATTGACCATCGTTGATACTGCTTATATACTAAGTGAAGGTCGCATTCTCATAGATGGAGATAGGGACACCATTGCTACCAGTGAAATTGCTCGCAAATTTTATCTTGGCGATAAATTTCAACTATGATACACACTAAAAGTAAGTGCTGAGGAGTTTGGAATGCGTATACTCGACAAATATATCCTGAAAGAACTGATGGGACCGTTCATATTTGGTATTTGTGCATTTTCCAGTATTTTTATTGGTTCTAGTACGCTTTTTAGAATAGCCGAATACGTTACAAAATATGGTGCGCCGATAAGTCTGGTAGCAAAACTGTTTATCTACAGCTTGCCAGCGATTGTCGTATTGACATTTCCTATGTCAATGTTATTAGCCTCTTTGTTGTCGTTTGGGCGTTTATCAGGTTCAAGCGAAATAACAGCGATGAAATCCGGCGGAATTAGCTTTTATCGGTTGGCAGCCCCGGTAATGATTATGGCTTTCTTGGTTAGCATTTTTGCGGCTGTTTTTCAAGAAACCGTAGTACCGGCTTCGACTGCTGCCTATAATCATATCGTCAAATATGAAATTCAACGTAACGCTATGCCGCAGGCACAAGAACATATTATCCAAAAAGAAGTAAAAAATGGAGTTCTCAACAGATTGCTCTATGCCCGGAAATTCAGCGGCGACACCATGTCCGCGGTAAGCGTTCAAGAATTTGACAATGAGAATCTAGTCAGGGTTGAGAATGCAGAAAAAGCGGTATGGCAGGACAATCGATGGGTAATGTATAACGGTGTTATATATGACCTAACCTCCGAGGGCGGGCTAGAGCGATCAATGCATTTTGATCAGCAGATATTGCCGATAGAACAAAAACCGATTGACATATCGCGGGAACAGAAAAAACCTGAAGAAATGACCATAAAAGAACTTAAGCAACACATAAATACTCTTCGTAAAGAATATGTTAAAACAAGTTCTTATGAAGTTGAATTGCATCACCGGTTGACAGTGCCGATGGCCAGCTTTGTCTTTGCTCTTATCGGAACTCCTTTGGGCTTACAGCCGAATCGATCTAGCTCGTCAATCGGGTTGGGACTTAGCATTATTATTATCTTTATTTACTACATTATAATGACTATTACCACCGCGCTAGGCGAGGGCGGCGCAATTCCAGCTGTTGTCGCTGGCTGGCTTCCCAATGTAATTGGGATAATTGTAGGCGGTTGGCTTATCTGGAAGAACTCGCGGTAGATACTAAGCTAGCAGGCTCATGATCTTTTTGATTAGGAGCCTGCTAGCTTAACATTAGTCAGGTAAATAATTCTTTGTGGATAGATACAGGAAACTCGAATAGTAGTCAGAATTATATAGGTAAATAGGTGGGCAAAGCGAGAAGGAGGACAGTTCGCCATGTACGGAGTTATACTAATCGCTGTTTTAGCTATAATGGGGGGGCTTATTGCCTATATTGGCGATAAATTAGGCACTAAAGTAGGAAAACGGAAATTATCTGTGTTTGGTCTTAGACCTAAACATACCTCAATTCTAGTTACTATTATCACCGGAATAATGATTGCGACCGTGACCTTAGGGGTGATGGCGTTGGTCTCGAACGATGTCCGGACTGCACTTTTTGGGATGGAAACATTAAAAGCGGAATTATTTTCATTAACTAAAGAGGTAAGCGACAAAAACGTTGAACTTGATACCAGCCGGGCAGAATATGATAAAAAGAATGAAGAATACAAATTACTTACAGAAAAAATAAACACAACCTTAGCCGAGCTAGCGAGAATTAGTTCCGAATTAGCGGCAGTAACCAGCGAACGTGACCGAACAATGGCGGAACTCCAACGGGTGCAAGGCAGCCTTGATAAATCACAATACGAAGTAGAAACCCTGCAAGCCACCAAAAAACAATTAGATGCCAGGGTGGCCTCGCTGAATCAGTCCAAAGATAAACTGCAAAGCGATGTAACCTCATTAAACGAACTTACGGGAAGTTTAAAAAAGAATATCGAAGTTATGAGGGTAGGGAAAATGGTATATCGAGCGGGAGAAATTCTTTCAACCGCTGCGATAAAATGTGGTCAGCCACTCGATGATACTAGGCAGGCTTTATTAGATATCATTGGAACAACTAACCATTATATTATCAGAAATCTTGGACTAAAAGATGAGAATCTGCAAGTCCTTCTAATCAGCCCGAATCAATTTGACCAAGTGGCGGGGGAAATCGCTAATTCCCAAGAAGATGTGGTTGTTAGAATATCCTCGCTCGGCAACATGGTATATGGAGAACATGTTATTGGACAAATTGATCTGTTCCCTAAAAGACTAATTTATTCAGCGGGCCAAGTTGTACATTCTCAACTTTTTGACACGGTTGGCGATTCTGAACAAGTACAGGGGATGTTAGTAGTATTCTTGCATAATGTTAACCTTCAAGCTACCAGCCAAGGGGTCATGGCCGATCCGCTGCAAGGCTCAGTTGGCTCAATAAGCGCTTCACAAGTATTTGAAACTATCAACAAAATAAAAAAACAAACCGGAAAATTTGAATTGATGGCAGTGGCGAAAGATGATATATATAACGCCGGGCCATTACAAATAGAAATAAGAGTACAAAGTTTATACTAAGCTAGAGTAAAAGAATTAACCGAATAGATGATTTTCAAGACTGCCGACAAAATTTTGTCGGCAGTTTCTTTTATAAGATCCTCAAAATATGGCACTAAAAGGCGGTTATCCCATAACCATACACTTTTGGGATAACTACGCCAACTTCTGAATGACGAAGAAGATGACCCACTAAGCCATGGACAATAAGGGTGAAGGTGTGTTTACATTTTTTACTTGGTCTAAAACAACAAAAAAACGTGCAAAACCACTTGCTATAATCGCGATATTATGTAAATATATATACGTGAACAGCAATGCATTAAACAATAGACAAAGCTTAATAATACCAATAACTTCTACAATGAACTCAGCAGGAAAAACAAAAACAGTCGCGAAATTATGTTAACTAGAACCTACTAAAAGCGGTAGGGACATCAGCTAAAAATCGACGAGGACGAAATACATGAGGAAACGTGGATACTCATGAAAAACTCCTTGAAGATTGCGGTAGATGTTGGTGGCAGCACCTCGCTAAAAAATCTAAACAAATTTTCAAGGAGGATTCACAATGAAAAAGAGACTGTTGAAAGTAGCTATCACTACTGCCCTCACTGTTGCATTTGCGGTACCGGCATTCGCTAATCCGTTCTCTGATGTACCTGCTAAACACTGGGCTTATGACGCAGTAAACAAACTTGCTAAAGCTGGCATAGTTGACGGCTTTAATGATGGCACTTTCCGCGGTGAGAAGACTGTTACCCGTTATGAAATGGCGCAAATCGTAGTTAAAGCTATGAACAAAAACATGGGCCCAGACCAAAAAGCCCTTGTACAGAAGTTGGCTCAAGAATACGCTGCTGAAATGAAAGACATGGGCGTTAAGGTTGACAGCCTGCAAAATCAAATCGATAATATGGTTAAATTCTCAGGCGATGCTCGTGTTCGCTACTACAATGCCGATAACGTAGGCGTAGGAACTGGCGGCAATGCTGAAGAATACCGTTTCCGTCTTGGCGCAACTGCAAAAGTAAATGATGACATTACTTTATATGGCCGTGTCACTACTGGTAACCAAAACATCAATAATGCGCTTGGTACTGCTTCAATTGATGCAGCTAACGCTGAGACCACTATTTTAGGCATGGATACCGTAATTGGTCGTCAAGATTTCAATCTTGGTCAAGGCCTCTTGGCTAGCAATGGCAACCTTAACGGTGTAACTGTAAAACATGGCGCATGGATGGCTTTTGCTGGTAAAGAATCTGACGGTACAAATATGGAAAAAGCTTACGGTGGTCAAGTAAACTTTAAATTAGGTGCTCCGGTAGTTGCGTCTTACCTGACGTTGGGCTCGAACCACTACTATTCTGCAGGTACTGGTTTCAACTTCCTTGGTACGAAAATAACCGGTGAATATGCTAAAAATAGCACCACCAGTGCTAAAGGCTACCAAGTTAAAGCCGGCCTTGGCAAAACTGGTTTGACCGTTGGGTACAAAGATATTGATGCAGGCGCTCTGCCGTATGATTCGGTATTGAACTTGAAATCAAGCATTGCAGCACCAGCTCTTGTTGATTTCTACACTGCATCCAAAACTGCTCATGTAAAAGGCATGGAATATGAATACAACACTGACTTAGCTAAGAACACTAACCTTAACGTTCTTTACCAGTCCATTAAAGATGGCGGTAAAAACGTTAGAGCGACTGTTAACGTAGCGTTCTAAAAATAACTATCGATGCTTAGCGCTGCCCCTGCTCGTATGAGCAGGGGATTTTTTTATCCTAAAGTAAACAGGAATATATTACCTGACACCGAAAACAATAGACCGGGGGTGAGTAAATGGATGAGGTTGTAATTGCCGTGGACCCAGGACGACAAAAATGCGGAATTGCGGTTGCCAAGCGAGATAGTGTATTAATCAAGCAAGTGGTCGAAACAGCTGGATTGGCTGAAGTAATTAGTGAATTTGCGGATCGCTTTGCGGTTAAAACAATTGTGGTCGGCGACCGGACGAGCCATAACGCTGCTATTAAAATTATCAAAAGCGCGGTGGGGGACGGTCGTAAACTCAATATCGAATTAATTGATGAGCACCGCTCCACCGATGAGGCCAGGGGGCGATATTGGTTGGACAATCCGCCACGCGGCTTAGCTAGGCTATGGCCAGTTACGATGCGGGTGCCGCCGGTACCGGTCGATAACTATGTGGC
>JAGGAD010000010.1 GCA_017889625.1 Bacillota bacterium
GTAAAAATATTAGGACAATTGATAAAATTAATTACCCCTGTATTCTCTTGATTGAGATTGCAGGGGTTTTGCTTTAATAATATCAATCTTGCCTATGTATTAGGGAGTGTAAAGCAGATATAGAAATAATTAAAAAATAGAGTTGTAATAATTATTATCAAGTAGTACAATATAAATATAATTTTTATAATTACATAGTAAATATTATCAAACATATTATAAGATGACCAATTATGATTAGCTGGCTTCCGAAGGGGGCAAGAATTGGCGGAGTCACTGGAGCTTAAGGAGTTTTGATTGCGGCGATTAATCATAGAATGATATCGAAGCAGTCGCTTTAATTATGAGGAGGTGTATTTATGTTGTTTAAGACTACCGAACAACATGAAGCGTTGAGGGGAAAAATCAGAAAATTTGCCGAAGAGGAAGTTAAACCGATTGCCTTTATGTTGGATCAGGAAAATAAATTTCCTTCTGACGTAATTAAAAAGCTGGCTTATATGGGGATGCTGGGGATTCCATATCCCAAAGGGTACGGTGGAGCAGGTCTGGACATAATCAGTTATGCAATCGCTGTTGAAGAATTATCAAGAGTGGACGGTGGTACCGGCGTAATTCTTTCGGCTCATACATCCTTAGGGGCATATCCAATTGCTGGCTATGGCACAGAAGAGCAAAAACAAAAATACTTGATTCCCTTAGCAAAGGGAGAGAAACTTGGCGCATTTGGGTTAACAGAGGAGAATGCGGGAAGTGACGCTGGTGGTACTGAGACGATGGCTGTCTTAGACGGGGACTATTACATATTAAATGGTGAAAAGATTTTCATCACCAACGGTGGTGAGGCCGATATTTACATTATTTTTGCAATCACGACCCCAGATATTGGTTCGCGTGGTATCAGCGCGTTTATCGTCGAGAAGGGGTGGGAAGGCTTTAGCTTCGGACAACATTACAACAAAATGGGGATTCGTTCTTCGGCAACTGCCGAGCTTATTTTCAATAACGTGAAAGTTCCTAAGGAAAATTTATTAGGTAACGAGGGCGATGGTTTCAAGATTGCTATGGCAACCTTGGATGGCGGACGGATTGGCATTGCCGCTCAGGCTCTTGGTATCGCCCAAGGTGCTTATGAGAATGCCCTAGCGTATTCAAAAGAAAGAATTCAATTTGGCAAACCTATCTGCCAGCAACAGATCATTGCTTTTAAGTTGGCGGATATGGCGACAAAACTTAGAGCCGCTAGATTACTTATTTACAGTGCGGCCGAGCTAAAAGAAAATCATGAGCATTACAGTATGGAAGCAGCTATGGCTAAACAATACACTTCAGACGTTTGCCTTGAGATTGTAAACGATGCACTGCAAATTTTTGGCGGAAGTGGTTATCTAAAAGGTATGGAAGTGGAGCGGGCTTATCGGGACGCTAAGATTTGTACCATATACGAAGGAACTAATGAGATTCAGCGGGTTGTTATCTCGGCAAGTATCATTGGTAAAATGCCAAAGACAGAGCAAATAAGTAAAGCCGCTAAAAGTGGACCTGCCACGGGGTATCGTAAGAAAGTGATTTTAAATAGTGGCACGCCGCAAGAAAGAGTTGATACTCTTGTGCAAGCGCTTAAGGCTGATGGCTATGATTTCACCGTGGGAATTCCTTTAGACACTCCGATAAGTAAAGCGGAAAGAGTCGTCAGTGCGGGTCAAGGCATTGGGGAAAAAGAAAATATGAAGTTAATAGAAGCCTTGGCAGTTCAGGCCGGTGCAGCCATTGGGTCATCTCGTCCCGTAGCTGAAACCCTTAAATACGTACCAATAAATCGCTATGTGGGGATGTCAGGGCAAAAATTCAAGGGGAATCTTTATATTGCCTGCGGTATTTCAGGGGCTGGTCAACATTTAAAAGGAATAAAGGATGCGTCGACAATTGTCGCGATAAATAATAATGCGAATGCCAAAATCTTTAAGAACGCCGATTACGGTATCGTTGGCGATTTAATAGAAATATTGCCATTGCTTACAGCCGCTTTAGACAACGGAGCGTCTAAAAATGAAGCTCCGCCGATGAAGAAACTAAAAAAAGCTGCTCCGAAGACCGTTGCGCCCAAGTGGAAATATCATGTATGCAATGGCTGTGGCTATGAATACGATCCTAGCGTGGGTGACCCAGAAGGTGAAGTAATTCCGGGCACGTCGTTTGAAAATCTGCCTGACGAGTGGACCTGTCCGGCTTGTGGTGAAGAAAAAGATGTGTTTATCGAAGTCTGATTTCGCTAGAAAGTAAATATAATTAGGCGTTTCTAATAAGGAGGATTAAACCTATGTATTGTGTTAGAAATATAACTGAAGATCTATATTGGGTTGGTGGCAATGACCATCGCCTTAATCTCTTTGAAAATATTCATCCCATTTCACAAGGTGTTTCCTATAACTCTTATCTACTTTTAGATGAGAAGACAGTTCTCTTTGATACGGTAGACTGGTCAATTTGCCGTCAGTTCCTTGAAAATATTAAAGCGGTCCTAGGTGATAGGTCGTTAGATTATATGGTAATTAACCATATGGAGCCGGATCATGCTGCGTGCATTGAAGAGATTATTCTCCGGTATCCGCAGGTAAAAATTATATGTACGGAAAAAGCGGCTCTGCTAATGCATCAGTTCGGCTTTGACATCGATGGTAAATTAATCGAAGTCAAAGAAGGGGATACGAGATCCTTTGGCCACCATGAGGTTGCATTTGTGGCTGCGCCAATGATACATTGGCCAGAAGCGATGGTGACGTATGATACTACCAACGGCGTATTATTTTCCGCTGATGCCTTCGGATCTTTTGGCGCTTTGGACGGTAAGCTGTTTAATGACGAAGTCAATTTTGACCGGGATTGGCTTGACGAGGCCAGAAGGTATTATACCAATATTGTTGGCAAGTATGGTCCGCATGTTCAGGCGCTGTTGAAAAAGGCTGGCACTATTGCTATCAAGATTATCTGCCCGCTGCATGGACCGGTATGGCGTAATGACTTTGGATACTTATTAGATAAATACGATAAGTGGAGCCGTTATGAACCTGAAGAAAAAGGGGTAATGATCGTTTATGGAACTATGTACGGAAATACTGAGGCCGCGGCCAACGACTTGGCAACAAGGTTAGTGAAAAAGGGAATGACCAATGTGGTTATGTATGACGTTTCCAAAACACATGTTTCCTATTTGATTTCTGAGACCTTCAAATATAGTCATGTGGTTCTTGCTTCCGTAACCTATAACCTAAAAATTTATCCCCCAATGCTGGATTATATAATGGACATGAAAGCCCTAAACCTTCAGAAGCGTACCTTCACGCTGATCGAAAATGGGTCCTGGGCGCCACAAGCCGGCAAATTACTGCGTGAACTTTTGGAAGATATGAAAGAAATGACGATCTTAGACAATGAGCTGACCTTGAACTCCAGCATGAAAGAAGGGGATGGGGATTCAATGGACACCATTGCGGAGAGCATTATCGAGTCGATGAAATAATTTAGAAACCGTAAATATAAGAATAGACTGTTGGATTAGCGATAAATTTATATCATAATCCAACAGTCTATTTCACTAATAAAAGTTATACGCATAAAGTGCGAATAAGTGGTTGACATAAAAAAATAAATATGATATGCTATTAAAGCTGTCGGAAAAATCTAGGGCCTATAGCTCAGCGGTAGAGCAACCGGCTCATAACCGGTCGGTCCCTGGTTCGATCCCAGGTGGGCCCACCAAAAATATTTGGCCCAGCGGTCAAGTGATTAAGACGTCGCTCCTATTATGTGCTGGTGTAGCTCAATTGGTAGAGCAGCTGACTTGTAATCAGCAGGTTGGGGGTTCAATTCCTCTCGCCAGCTCCAAATAAAAGACGACCGTTGCAGACTGGTTTGCCACGGCTGAGTAAATGAAAAATTGATCTGATTTGCTATAAGGCGATGCACTGATAGCAAATCAGATCAATTTTTTTGCCAGTTACACGTTGTATGACATGACCTAAAATTAAGCGTTGTTAACCTCGTCCTAGCAGATCAGCAATTTCAACTGTCGCTTGTCCGCTGCGCCTTACACCTGGCTCTGCAACCAAATCTTCAACGAGTTGAAACATGGCCTTATCCTTCTGCTTTGCTTCCACCATTATATCGAAGTCCAGGTTTGTTTTTGTCGCCAGATTTATAAAGGGGCGAACATCTGCAAGGTCGACATAATCGGCATGGGCCCGTAAATCAGTTTGATTTTTAGGACTGGATACATGAATTTTTGGTAGAACGCTTGACCAAGTTGCAGCTATTCTTGGCCAAAGATCTTGCAGATGTTCCCCAGCGTTATTGCAGCGGTGGTGATGTATATCGAGAACCATCGGGCAGCCTAATTCTTCGCATAACCCGAGCACGTCCTTCGCGGTATAAATCTTGTCATCGTTCTCCAACATTATCCTTCTCCGGAGACGTTCAGGCAACTGGACGAAATTTTCGGTAAACCTCGCCAGAGCCGTTAGCTTATCATTATACAGTCCCCCCACATGGAGAACAAGTGAAGGCAAAGCTTCAATGCCCATCGCCTCAAATATTCGAACGTGGTAATCAAGATCCGCTAGCGAAGCGGCAAGCACGTC
Organism: Bacillota bacterium; assembly: GCA_017889625.1. Lineage (GTDB taxonomy): Bacteria > Bacillota > Negativicutes > Sporomusales > CTSoil-080 > CTSoil-081. The sequence goes on from JAGGAD010000010.1 coordinate 4,638, forward strand.
TGGCTTCGGGCTGTTAAGCAAAGTGAAATGGTCGGGGTGGGCACTTACCCTCATGCTGTTTTTCCTAATATAGTCGCCGATATCTCGCCATTTCGTCCCGGCAGCGGCGATATAATCCCAGCCTGCTGCCAGCGGATGAGTCGCAAGCGGCACTAATTTGGACGTGAACCGATACAAGTGAATGCCACTTGCGGCATTGTATCGTAATATCCGGAGGGTTGTTTCTAAATTTACCAGCATAATTCGGCGCAACCGGCTCATACGGTCATCCTTGTTCGTAATTTTTTCACTTGCTTTAACGCTGATGGTTTTATTAGGAGTTCCTTCAGGAACATCTAAAGATATTGCTACATAGCCGAAACGGATTCGCACATTTCCCAGTCCCCTTCCCTTCCTGTTAATTAACTTTCCCCGTGGCAGCGTTCTTATTCCGGGGGTATATCTTCTTTTCAAAATAAAAAGGTTCTGTTGTACGAGCGATAAATTTATCACTAAAACAACAGAACCTTTCTATTGAATTGTTTATATTAAGATTGAGGAGCTGGTTCATGTGGGGCTGGTTGGTGGTGGTGATAAGGCGGCTGCGGTTCAGGCGGAGCCGGCGGTGCGGGGTGAGCGCTAACTGAAGCGGCAAAACTCAAAACCATTAATCCCATTAGTATAGTTGAAATTGTTTTTTTCATTGTCTGTAACCTCCCGTTTGTTTATGGCTTTATTGTACCGGTTCAATGTTACGGGGCGATGGCAAATTTATTGCTATTTCTAGGTAAATAGGATGCAGATTAGTAAAAAATTTGCGGCGAAATTGGGACAGGACTATAAAAGCCTGACCCAATTGTCAGGCTGAAAGCCGGAATCAGAAGGGCTGAGGTTTTGTTATTAATGTAGCGAGGGTGGAGTGGTGAGGTTTCAGGATAGAAAAATCAGGATGGTGTGGGGATATTTTTTGCCAATAACGGGCCCAGGCCCGGTGACATGGGGGTTGCCGTTAACGCTTTGGGTGCAGTCTACTAAGTTTATTGGCGACAGCCGTCGTACCGTAGGGCATTCGCACAGGCTCGAGAAGTCGTTTAATATATCTAGTTTATCCTGGTCCGGGGGATAGCAAAGCGAATATTGCCTTGCTGCTAGTTTTATTTTTTTATACTAGCGTTAATTTTATGGTATAATTTACATTGGATGTAAATTAACGTAATGGATGCGAGGTGTTTTTATGAAACGGGCAATGTTTATTCGCATACTTACCGGAATAAAACTTGTTTCAAATAACGTTAGTGTTGTCGAGAATTTTAATAATAAGGCGATGGTAATCATTCGGGTTCCAGAAATCATCGGGGAAACACCTAAGCAAATTCGCTCTTTTCAAAAAGTCTTGGGATGGGCATCTTATTATAGTATAAAACCTGATGGAGACGGGCTTATTGTAACCTTGGAATTTGAGTGGATATAAGCTAGGCGGTTTTACATTCACCAATTTTGCTTTTCCCGAATAAAATGAAGGGAAGGGACATTTGGGTGGAGGTAAAATAGTTATGACAATTACAACCAGCGTACGAAATTATATAATAATTTCTTTAGTAGTGGCTGTTGTAGGGATATTAATTGGCGCCGGTGCCATGTATAAATGGGGACCTAAACAAGTAGTTACAGTTACTTCGCCGAGTACAGGCAACATAATCACCCCCCTGCCGCTAACAACGCAAACGGCGGAAAATACACAAACAGCGGTGGTACCAATTACCCAGCCTGGTGATCTGGTGCAATTTAGGGAACAGCAAAGTAAAATCGTGGCTATTGTTAATGACAAAGAGTATGAAGTTCCCAATACTACCGGCTCGACTCAGGTTGAACTTGGAACATCCGGTCAATTGGAAATTGAGCATCAGACTACCAGCCAGATTGATATGACGCCGATTGTTAACCAGCTTTTAGCGGAGCAATTAAATGAAGAACATGCCAAGTGGGCTAAGGAAATCAAACATCACGGCATTGGGGTTGGGGTTGGCTATCATGATGAATGGTATATTCCGATAGAATATCAAACTGACTATGCGAAAAATAGAGCGATATCTTTTGAAATTCATAAAGATATCGGCCTAAATTATAAGATAATCGGCGGGGAAATAAAGCATATTTGGAGATTTTGATCCTGAGAGTAGGGTCTTTTTTTATGGAGTTACATAAAGATTACATATAAAAATTATAATTTGCAGTAAATTTATCGCGGTTATTCGTAATTTGTGCTAACATAAAAAAGGAAAAAAGGCAAAAATGTTGAAACATAGTTGAAAAGAAACATACTTTTTTAAGAAGGTCAATAATGGTGAAAAAATGTGCCCTAGGAGTTGATGTCGGAACAGCATCGATTAAAGCACTGGTAGGAATGATAAATGGTAGAGATAATATTTCGATAATTGGCAGTGGGTTTGTACCGACAGTTGGATTTTCTAAAGGGATGTTGACGGATGCCGCGAGGTTAGCTAAGGCGATAAAAGAGGCCGTTGATTGTGCGGTTATGGCCGCGGAAACTAAAGTAGAAGATATCTACCTTGGAATCGGCGGGTTAGGGATAGTTTCAGGTAATAGCCGTGGTAGCGTCGCGTTGTCACCTAAAAGTATAATTACAGGTGCGGATATAAAACGGGTTTGCCAAGTAGCAACAATGCTGGCGGTCCCCGAAGATTACCGAATATTACATACTTTGCCAATTAGGTATTGGGTTGATGGGAACCAATGTGCCGAGGAGCCGGTAGGACAGCAAGGTGTTAGGCTGGAAGTGGATGCACATGTTGTTAGTGTTCCTGAGGCGGTTATTGCCGAAATTAGTGAGGAATTAGCTGCGTTAGGTATACACCTTTCTGGAATAATGGCTAATGCTGTAACCGGACTTTATATTGAGGGAGGCACTGAAGAAACCAGTGCGGTAATTGATATTGGCGCCGGACTTAGTGATTTGGCATTGCTTCATCGTGGTAAAATATGTGTGTCATCATCGTTGATAATTGGCGGAGACTATGTAACAAATGATATTATGCAGGCTCTTGGCATTAGCCGGCCTCATGCTGAGGAAGTAAAACGTTATTATGCCAAGTTGAACGGTGAACTTCGTGGTAAAGACATAATGCTGGATTGCAATGGTTATGGTACTACTGATATAAAAGTGGCTTATGATTTTTTGGCGAAGGTTATTGAAAGTCGGATTGAGGAAATCATATATATTGTCCATCAGTATTTTCAGCCGGAAATAACTAGGTATGGTGTGAAAAAGATAGTTCTGACCGGCGGATCAGTTTTGTCGCCGAGTTTTGCTATGTATATTGAAAAGTTTTTTAATATTAAGCCAGAATTAATTGCGTTAGGAAACCGGTTGCCAGCAGAGTACGCCCAGCAGTCTAATACTGCCTGTTATGGCATTTTGAATGAAGTAGCCATGGGTGTGGTAGTGGATGATGATAATGAGGTAGGTATGTTGCGGCTACTGGTTAATAAAATTAAGAATTTAATTTAGTATGCACTTGTGATTATAAGGAGGAAGTAATATCCATGCTCGAATTTGATATGGATTTGGACCAGTTTGCAGCTATAAAAGTTGTTGGTGTTGGAGGGGGCGGGAATAATGCGGTTAATCGCATGATTGCTGCTGGCCTGCAAGGAGTGGAATTTATTTCTGTAAATACGGATGCGCAAGCGCTGTTATTGTCGCATGCTCCTTACCGCATTCAGATTGGTGAAAAGCTGACTAAAGGTCTTGGGGCTGGGGCTAATCCCGAAGTTGGCGAGAAAGCTGCCCAAGAAAGCCGAGAAGAAATTATGGAGGCGCTTAAGGGAGCCGATATGATTTTTATTACTGCCGGAATGGGGGGCGGCACTGGAACGGGGGCAGCTCCCGTCGTTGCTGAGTGTGCCAAGGAAGTTGGCGCATTAACAGTAGGGGTTGTTACACGCCCTTTTACGTTTGAAGGACGCAGACGGCAAGGACAAGCTGAGCGGGGCATTGCCAAGATGAAGGAAAAGGTAGATACCTTGATTACTATTCCTAATGATCGTTTAATGCAGGTCGTGGATAAGAGAACCCCGATTCTTGAAGCTTTCCGTATTGCTGATGATGTGTTGCGCCAAGGGGTGCAAGGTATATCGGATCTTATCGCCGTACCTGGACTTATCAACCTGGACTTTGCGGATGTTAAAACTATTATGGTTGAAACTGGATCGGCATTGATGGGGATTGGCAATGCTAGCGGTGATAACCGCGCCGTGACGGCGGCTGAAGCCGCAATAAAGAGCCCGTTGTTGGAAACGTCAATTCAGGGGGCCAAAGGAGTGCTCTTGAATATAACTGGCGGCACCAGTCTTGGGTTGTTTGAAGTTAATGAGGCGGCGGATATTATTGCTCAAGCGGCTGATCCGGAAGCTAATATTATTTTTGGTGCGGTAATTGATGAAAATTTTGACGATGAAGTACGGGTAACGGTAATTGCTACCGGGTTTGATGCTAAACCGGCTATTAGCGCGGATAATGAACCGGCCCCGGTTATTGAGCCGTTTAAACGCGGCGATCTTGATATACCGGCGTGGATGAGACGTTCGTAGTTTTTAAGGTTAAATAAAAAATCACTGCTAGGCACAAGCTTAGCGGTGATTTTTTCGCTAAATGAACCATCTTACTTTATTAGACGTTGACTGGCAATACTTCTATTTATTTGCGGTTTACCGTACTCACAATGTTACATTTTTTTTTAGTCACCCTTGCTATAATAGGAATATCTGCTGATCAGTCTCCATAATTTGTTATATAGTCCATAAGGTTACTTAGGTGTAAAAATGCACCAGAGAGGTGCGGCTAATGTATATTTATGCGGATGTAGTGTTATTGGTGAATATTGTTATGAATAGCATCATTTTGGTGCTGACTGGATGGGCGGCCGGTTGCAACTTTAAAATTTGGCGGATAATTGCTGCCGCTTTTTTAGGTGGAATCTATGCCCTAGGTGAGGTAACTGGTGAATTTGTACTATTATATACGCCGCTAGTAAAACTCATTGCCTCGGTAGCAATACTTTTTATTGCTTTTGGTAAACGGCGGTGGCGTTCGTTGATTATATCGTTGGCGTGGTTTTATATTATGTCGATTCTGGCTGGCGGAGCAGTGTTTGGCTGGCTGATATTTACTAATAGTAGTTCGGCTTTGCCAGGGAATAATCAAGGCTGGCTGAGTGTTACCTGGTATCATTTGGCTGCTGGCGTGGTGTTGGTGGTAATGCTGTTTTTGGTGGCACTAAGGCGAATGAGAACGGATATTACCCAGCGGCAGTTAATTTTTCCGGTCACTGTTTACTATGAAGACCGGCAGGTAAGCTTATCGGCCTTGTTAGACACCGGAAACAGATTGTTTAGTGCGAGTGGGCAGACACCGGTCATATTAGTGGATTTTGAGTCGATAACGGAGGTGTTGAATGAGAAGGTAAAAAATTATTTGCGAGAGCGGCCATCAAGCCAATGGTTAGTTGAGTTAGGGCAATGCGGTGACCCGGCCTGGTTAGCAAGGATTCAGTGCGTACCGTATCGGGCGGTGGGGTGCTCCAGCATATTACTTGCGTTCAAACCTGATCGAGTAATGGTGATAAATAAGGATCGTGTTATTGAAACTCAGTCTGTGGTAATAGGTATTTATAGTGGTAGCTTGAGTGCTGGCGATAAATATAATGCTTTGCTGCATCCTAGGGTATTAGAATGTGGCAGTGACCAAGAGGGGGCGAATGCATGCGCATAACTTGGACTATTTTTAAATTAATGATAAAACTTCGATTTATTGCTTTGCTCCAGTTTTTACGGATATTGGAGCCGGACGAAGTTTTCTATGTCGGTAGTACCGAGGTTTTGCCACCGCCGTTATCCGGTGACGAAGAAGTGTTTTTGCTTAATCGTCTGCAAAAAGGCGATAGTACAGTTAAAAGCGTTTTTATTGAAAGAAACTTGCGGTTGGTTGTGTACATTGCCAGAAAGTTTGAAAATACCGGAGTTGGAATTGAAGATTTAGTTAGTATTGGCACGATTGGTTTAATAAAAGCAGTAAACACTTTTGATCCGGTAAAACGAATAAAATTAGCGACCTATGCTTCTAGGTGCATTGAGAATGAAATTCTGATGTATCTTCGTCGCAATAGTAAGACCAGAGCGGAAGTTTCTTTTGATGAGCCGCTTAATGTTGACTGGGATGGCAATGAATTATTATTATCCGATGTTTTGGGTACGGAGAATGATATTATTTATAAGTCGGTGGAAGAAGAAGTTGATAAGGTATTATTGCATACGGCAATGAATAAGTTAACTCGTCGTGAACAACGTATTATGGAATTAAGATTTGGCTTAAGCGGCGAAGGCTTAGAACGTACGCAGAAAGAGGTTGCCGATATGTTAGGAATATCGCAGTCGTATATTTCTCGGTTAGAAAAGCGGATAATTCAAAAAATGAAGAAACATATCCGGGCCATGGGAGGCGAGTGAGTTCCTGTAATGTTTGCCATAAAAATTAGACAAAAAAATTGGGGCTATGCTAAAACAATCAGTTTTAGCATGACTCCAATGTTTTTATTTTGCGGGGTGGGGTGGTTTGCGGTTAAATGAAATAATAGCGCCCAGCATCGCAAAAAAGGCGGCGGTTAAAAGGGCGCCTTGATAGCCGGATAAAAAGGCGGCAGTATTTTGGATAAGATCGGGCTGAGCAAAGTCGGACAGAAAATAGCGACGGCGGTTTTCGAAGATTGTAACTGCGACCGCAGTTCCCGAAACCATGCCGATATTACGCATTAGGGCATTGATACTGCCCGCGATACCGATTTTACTTTTGGCTACGGAGCTAATGACACTGTTGTTGTTGGGGGCCTGGAATAAACCGTTGCCGAAGCCTAACATTGCCTGGGTTATTGCCACTTGCCAGATTTCGGCGCTAGGTCCGAGCGTCGATAGGAAGACAAGCCCGCTTGCCATAATGGTCAGGCCGCCGGTAGTTAGTATTACTTGGTTGATTTTTTCGGATAGGTAGCCGCTAAGCGGGGCAGTTACGGCCATTACTAAGGGGAAGGGTGTAAGCAGTAAGCCTATTTGGGTTGGCCCTAATTGGAGGATGGTACTTAGATAAAAGGGCAGAAGAATAGTATTGCCAAATGTGGCCATGAAGGAAAAAAGCCCGGATAAGTTGCCGGTCAGAAAAGGGCGGATACGAAACAAGGTCAAATCAATCATGGGATGGTCGATATGGTGTTCAACGAACAAAAAACAAATCATTGCGGTTAGCGAGGATATTAGTCCGGTAATAACAGTGATAGAGGTCCAGCCCCAGTCGGCACCATGGATAAGGACTAATAAAAGAGTGCATACGCTGAAAGCAAATAGCCCGCCGCCAGCAAAATCAAAGGTTTCGTCATGACGCTTTTCCCCTGCGGGCAGAATGATTCGGCCAAGAATAAAGCCGATCAGGCCAATTGGGATGTTGACAAAGAAAATGGCTTCCCAACCGAAAGTTCCGACAAGTATTCCGCCCAGGCTCGGCCCGGTCATACTGCCTAAGGCTACTACTGTGCCGATTATGCCCATTGCGCGGGCGCGCAATGTTGGGGGGAAGGCTCGGGCTACAAGACCTGGGGCGTTAGCCATTAGCATTGCGGCACCAACGGCCTGGATGGCTCTGGCACCAATCAGCCAACCGATGCTATGCGATACTCCACAGCCAATAGAGCTTATGGTAAAAACGACAAAGCCGGTAGTGTACACTAACCGGTGACCATACATATCTCCCGCCCGGCCAAAGATTGGCAACAAACTGGAAATCACTAAAAAATAGGCCGATACTACCCATTGGGCCATTGGCAGATCAATGTGAAAGCAAGTGGTTATCGATGGCAGGGCGACGCTGACGATACTGGAATCTAACGTGGCCATAAAGGTGCCGATGGAGGTGATAGCCAGCACTAGCCAGGGGCTTTTCAATGTTGCTGGTTGTTGCATGCTGTTAATACCTCCTTGATTGCTGTTAATTGTAATAGGATAGGTTAGTTCATATTTTTACAATAATAGGAATGCCAATACCTTCATATTATCAAATTCGGCAAAGAATTAGCAAGAAAATAAGTTTGCCTGGTAGCTATTAGTAGGACTAAGGTCTCAATTTTCAACTGGAATTTTCAAAAATTCGGTAGCTATTATTAATCATAAAATCAGTAAAATATAGTAGTGACGAGGCTTTAAAGGTATTGCCTAATATAAACATAAAAAAGTATAATAAAAAGAAAGGCCAAGAGGAAAAAAATATTAATGGGCGAATAATAAATGTCAGTGGAGGAATTATCCATGGAAATAGCCGAAAATTTAAAAATGATTACTAATAATGTAAGCGCAGCTCTTGCTCGGCGACGTGCAGAGGTGATGGGGACAGGCCATGAGGTAAAATTGGTGGCTGTTACCAAAAATCATGATGCGCTGACAGTGCGGGCGGCTATTGATGCTGGGGTGCGGTCAATTGGTGAGAATCGGGTTCAAGAAGCACTTTCTAAGGCTGAAGTATTAGAGCGTAACGCTGAGTGGCATTTAATCGGTCATTTGCAGACCAATAAAGTTCGGCAGGCTGTTCCGCAGTTTGCGCTGATTCATTCGGTGGATAGCGAACGGTTGGCAGTCGAGATCGATCGGGCCGCAGGTAAAATCGGCAAATGCCAGGATATTTTGCTGCAGGTTAATCCGGCTGGTGAAGATACTAAGTTTGGATTAGCTACGGCTGAGTTACAAATAGTCGCCGAACAGGTTAGTGCCTTAGCTAATGTACGTCTGTGTGGCCTGATGACAATAGCGCCACACTATGATAATCCTGAAGCCACTAGAATTGTGTTTAAAAAGACGTATGAACTGTTCATGGAGCTTAAAGCAGCCAAGCTGCCGAATACGGCTATTGAGTGGTTATCCATGGGTATGACGAATGATTATACCGTAGCGGTGGAAGAAGGCGCTAATTTAATAAGAGTTGGTACCGGAATTTTCGGTTTGCGTGATTATAATAAGGAGGTATAGTAAGGCCATGAAGTTTATGGAAAAGGTTTGGGGTGGACTGGGACTTATCGAGGAGGAGGAACCGGTAGTGGAAGAAGATAGTGGTTCTTCGCGGCAAGAAGCAGAAGAACCAAAGGCCAAGCGGGGCAATTTAGTTAATCTGCCTACTGCCCCCAAACAGGTAAAAGTAATGGTAGTTGAACCGGTTTCATTTGATGATGCCCAGCATGTGGCCGAGCATTTAAAAAACCGGAAGCCGGTAGTGGTAAATTTGGAAAATACGGATACTGATGTGGCTAAACGCATGATTGATTTTGTTAGTGGGACAACCTATGCCTTAGGTGGTAGTATTCAAAAAATTGGTAATAACATATTTCTGTGTGCACCCAATAATGTCGATGTTGCTTATAGCTCCCGTGAGGATCATGATCGATCATTTTCGCCGTGGAATACTAAAAAGTAACTAATTTATCGGGATAATGGTGGAGGAATCGTCATATGTTGAGCAATAAAACAATTGGGTTTATAGGCGGCGGAGCCATGGCGGAGGCTTTAGTCCGGGGAATATTGGCTGCTAAATTGGTGACGGCAGATAAAATTACGGTCTGTGATGTGGCTGAAGAACGATTGAAATTTTTGAGTAGTGCTTTTGGCGTAGCAACATCACTTGATAGTAAAGCTGTGGCTGGTAAGGTTGATGTCTTGTTCTTGGCAGTAAAGCCACAGGTTATTCATGGGATATTGAGTTTAATCGCTCCGGCGGTTAAGAAAGAAACGCTAGTAATAACCATTGCGGCTGGAATAACTATTGCGGCAGTCGAGGATAAATTGCCGGGCGTGCCAATTATCAGGGTAATGCCTAATACCCCGGTGGCAGTTTCAGCCGGGATGGCCGCGGTGGCGCTGGGCAGTCATGCGACAACGGCCATGGGGGACTTAACATCGCTTGTTTTTTCTGCAGTAGGCCGGGCGGTGGTAGTCGCGGAGAGTGCTATGGATGCGGTTACCGGACTGTCAGGAAGTGGACCGTCCTTTGCTTATGTATTAATTGATGCGTTATCTGATGCCGGAGTTAGAGTAGGCTTGCCGCGGCAGATGTCCTTAACTCTAGCCGCTCAGACTCTGTTGGGAGCGGCGAAAATGGTATTGGATACTGGCGAACATCCGGCTAAATTGCGGGATATGGTTACTTCGCCAGGCGGGACATCTATTGCCGGAGTTCATGTGTTGGAACAAAGAGGTGTACGGGCCGCATTAATAGATGCCGTGGTGGCAGCGGCAGAGCGTTCTAGAGAGATGGGGAAAAAATGAGCGAGCGGGAAAAAATTCTACGTTATTATCGTGATGGCAATGATGCTGAAATTGCTGCAAGACTGACTGATTTAGCGGAAAATTCGGTGCGGTCAAGGAAATACCGGGTAAGTGAATTTCTTGATCCGAATGGGTATAGCATTGCTGAGACAATAGCCGCGCATTATGATCGCATTAGTATTGAAGCGGATGGTGGCTTTGCCGGAGCGGAACGAGTAAAAGTCGCATTTATTGAAGAAGACTTTATGGGAAGTGTCGAATTTGGAATAGCTGCTTTAGAGATCACGGTAGATGTTCGCTATTACCAAATTTCCCACCGGGATGTGCTGGGAGCAGTCTTGGGACTGGGATTGAAACGGGAATTGATTGGCGATATTATCATGGGTGGCCGGGGTTGCCAAATTGTCTGCGAAACAGCAATGGCTGAATTTATCAGCAATAATCTCACGACAATTGGTGCGGCAGCGGTGGAAATACAGCCTTTAGCGCTTAATGAGCTCGCTTCCCGGGAAGAACGGGTCAAAGAAATCAGAAATACGGCAGCTTCACTTCGACTGGATGTAATAGCGGCGATGGGATTTGGTACTTCGCGCAGTAAAATGGCCAGTGAAATCACGGCGGATAAGGTAAAACTCAATTGGAAGGTGGCTAAGAGCGCATCCCAGAGCGTTAAAGCCGGGGACATTATATCGATGCGTGGCCGGGGGCGGGTTGAACTGACGGAAGTGCTGGGTCAAACCAAAAAAGGCCGGATAAGTGTACTATTGAAGCGGTTTATATAGAGGAGGGGTGAGATGTTAACACCACTAGACATCCACAATAAGGAGTTCAAACGGAGTTTTCGGGGATTTAACGAGGAAGATGTTGACTCTTTTCTCGATGAAGTCGTTAAAGACTATGAAAAGTTATACCGGGACAATTTCGATCTCAAGGAAGCAATAGAACGGGTCAACGGCAAGCTTGAACACTATCAGCATATGGAAAGCACTCTACATAATACGTTGGTTATTGCCCAGGAAACGGCGGAAGATGTAAAATTAAACGCCAAAAAAGAAACGGAGCTTATTTTAAAAGAAGCTCAGATTAGAGCGCAAAAGTTGATTGAAGAAGCTAATGATAAATTACGCCGGGCTAATGCTGAATGTGATGACCTCCAAAAACAGGCGCAGGTTTACCGGGTAAGGCTGCGGACCCTGATTCAAGCCCAAATGGAAATGCTGAAAACTGCGGAAGAAGAGGATGATAATTAACGTTGGAGTTAGAAACGCTAGATTGTCGTGATGTCTCTGACGGTATAACGGTTAAGGTCAAAGTCCAGCCCCGCGCCAGCCGTAACGCTGTCAGCGGGATTATTGGAGATAGTTTAAAATTGGCGCTTACTTCGCCCCCGGTAGATGGAGCCGCTAATTCAGCCTGTATCGCTTTTTTCGCTGAACTATGCCGGGTGGCTAAAGGGCGGGTAACAATCGAGAGCGGACAAAAAAGCCGTGAGAAAGTGATAAAAATAACCGGTCTGGATAAAGCCGGTTTCTTTGCTGTTTTGCAAAGATAAAATTTGACTAATAGCGGTAAGTTTTATATAATATTGAATATTAATCTAACATTTATTACAAGCGATGACGGAGCCAGTAACCGAACGAAAGTTTTCAGCGAGCCAGGGGTGGTGTAAGCCTGGTAGGCTTTATTTGGTGAATATCTCTCCTGAGCTGCGAACCGAAGAATAGTAGGCTTCGCCGCATGACTAGCGTTATTAGTTTTTAGTGGCCGGTTGAGCAATTAGGGTGGTACCACGGGAGAATAACCTCGTCCCTTAGGGATGGAGGTTTTTTATTATTTTTGGAGGTGGGTATTTTTGGATTACGCAAAAACCTTGAATTTACCGCAGACTGAGTTTCCGATGCGGGCCAATTTGCCGGAGCGGGAACCAGAACTTTTAAAGTATTGGAAAGATAACCAAATTTATCAGGAAAAATTAAAAACGGCTCAGGATCGGCCTAAGTTTATTTTACATGATGGACCGCCCTATGCTAATGGCAATATTCATATCGGTCATGCTTTGAATAAAATTTTGAAAGATATTATTCTAAAATACAAGTCCTTGCAAGGTTTCTGTACTCCCTACATACCGGGCTGGGATACTCATGGTCTGCCGATTGAACATGCGGCGATAAAAATTCTGGGGTTGAACCGGCATGAACTTGATCCTTTAGCCCTTCGTAAAGAATGTAAAAATTACGCTTTAAAATATGTGGATATTCAACGGGAAGATTTTAAACGTTTAGGTGTTGGCGCAGATTGGGATAACCCGTATATTACGCTTAAACCGGCCTATGAAGCTAAACAAATTGAAGTTTTCGGCGAAATGGCGAAAAAAGGCCACATTTATAAAGGCTTGAAATCAGTGTATTGGTGTACCTCGTGTGAAACCGCATTAGCTGAAGCTGAAATCGAATATGCTGAGAAAAAATCACATTCTATATACGTAAAATTTCCGTTAGCTGATGCCAAAGGCAATCTTCCGGCTGGTGTTGATGCTGCCACTGTTTATGCGATAATTTGGACGACAACTCCGTGGACCATGCCGGCGAATGTAGCAATTTCGATTAATCCAGAACTTGAGTACTCCTGGGTTCAGGCCAACGGTGAAGTTTACTTGCTGGCTACGGAACTGATCGGAAATGTATTGAAAGTTAATAACATTGAAAACTATACTATTTTGGGTACCTACAAAGGTGCAGTATTAGAAGGAATGACCTTTAACCATCCGTTTATTGCGCGTCAAGCACCGATTATTCTTGGTGACCATGTAACCTTAGAACAAGGTACTGGTTGTGTACATACCGCTCCTGGCCATGGTCAGGAAGACTTTGAAGTAGGACTTAAATACAATTTACCGGTGATTAATCCGGTTGATCCTAGCGGCAAGTTTACCGCCGAAGGCGGTATTTTCGAAGGCTTAAAAGTAGAAGATGCTAACGTGCCGGTGATAAAAGAACTCGCCGGGCGAGGCTTGCTATTTGCTAAAGGCACGGTTCGCCATCAATACGCCCATTGCTGGCGGTGTAAGAACCCGATTATTTACCGGGCCACTGAGCAATGGTTTGCCTCGATCGATGGCTTTAGGGATAGTGCGTTAAAAGCTATTGAAGACAATCAGTGGATTCCGGCCTGGGGTAAAGACCGGATTCATAACATGGTAGCTGACCGCCATGACTGGTGTATTTCGCGTCAGCGGGTCTGGGGTCTGCCAATTCCAATTTTCTATTGTGAAAAATGTAATGAACATATCATCAACGATGCTACCATTAAGAAAATAGCTGAGCTGTTCCATAAAGAAGGTTCTGATGCCTGGTGGGCTAAAAGTGCTACTGAAATATTGCCAGATGGCTTTACCTGTCCGTCCTGCGGCCATGATGGTTTCCGTAAAGAAACCGACATTATGGATGTCTGGTTTGACAGTGGTTCAAGCCATGCCGCAGTATTGGCGGTACGTCCAGAATTGAATTGGCCGGCTGATCTTTATCTTGAAGGCAGTGATCAACATCGCGGCTGGTTCCAATCCTCACTGTTAACCGCGGTAGCCACCCGCGGGAAGGCACCATATAAAGCCGTGCTGACCCATGGCTTTGTCGTTGATGGTGAAGGCCGTAAAATGTCTAAATCCGTTGGTAATACCATTGTCCCGCAAGAAGTCATTAACCAGTATGGCGCCGACATTCTGCGCCTGTGGGTGGCATCGGCGGACTATAAAGCCGACATCCGTATCTCTAAAGATATTCTGAAACAAATGTCGGAAGTTTACCGGAAGATTCGTAATACCTTCCGCTATATTCTAGGAAACATCGCTGACTTTGATCCTAGTACCGACAAAGTAAGTTATAGTCAATTGTTGGAACTTGATCGCTGGGCGCTATTGCGTTTGGAACAAGTGCGCCAACGAGTTACCAAAGCTTATGAAGAATATGAATTCCATCATCTTTATCATACCGTGCACAATTATTGCGCTATTGATTTAAGCTCGATTTATCTTGATATTTTGAAAGACCGTTTGTACACTTCGGCGCCTGATTCGGTCGAAAGAAGGGCCGCCCAGACGGCTATGTATGAGATTCTTACCACGTTAGTGCCAATAATTGCGCCAGTACTGTCGTTCACGGCGGAAGAAGTGTGGCAGCACATGCCTAAAGTCCAAGGGGCACCGAAAAGCGTTCAACTTGCGGCTTGGCCGGCGGCACATCCCGAATATCTCGACGAAGCGCTGGAAAACAAATGGAATGAAATCTTGGCTATGCGCAGTGAGTTAACCAAAGCATTGGAAACCGCGCGCCGCACTAAAGTGATTGGTCACTCCCTGGATGCTAAAGTTAACATCTTTGCTGACGGCGAAGCCTATGAACGTTTGGCGGCGGTCAAAGAAGAACTGGCAACAATCCTAATTGTTTCCGGCGTTGAACTAGTGCAAGGGACCGAAAATGCTCCGGCTGAAGCTTACCGGGCCGATGACCTTGCACTGGCCGTAGCGGTTTTTGCTAAAGGCGGCGTAAAATGCGAACGGTGCTGGATTTATAGCGATACCGTAGCTCAAGATTCAGAGCACCCAGCCTTGTGCGCGCGGTGTGCGGATGTAGTTAAAACATTGTAAGCTAGTAACAAAAATATAAAAATGGCTGAAACCAAGTAAAAAGGTTTCAGCCATTTTTTATAAGAATTATTCTGCGGTTTCTTTAACTCGATACCAATAAGTATATAATCTTGAAAATCCAAGTTTTCTATACAAATTTATCGCGGCAGTATTGAGGGACATAACCTGTAAATAAGCGGTTCTAGCACCGGCCGTTAGGCCAGCCTTTATAATGGCCATACAGATGCTTTTACCAATCCCTTGGTTTCTATAACCTTCATCGATATAAATATCAAAAAGACCAAGGTGGTTTCGTTCAAGTACGCCTAGGCCAAACCCGATAATTCTGTTGTTCTCTTTGATATAAGCGCAAAAGAGTTGATTAGGAATATTTAAAAATATCGTTTTAACGGTACTTCGTTGTAGTTGATCGGTAATATTGTTTACTGCTAAAAAATTATCAAGCCAAACCCCTTCGATTTTTTCACTAATAACAACCTCGTTACTACTTTCAAGTACGGAAGTTGTTAAAAGCGGTAACGTCATAATATCAGCTTGCTTCTTTATTTGGTAGCCTAATTTATTTAACTCGCAATCTAAATCCGGTGTACTAAAATCCGTCATTTTATATACAACAGGCAGACCATGAGAAAAATATTTGTTTTCGCAATAACTTATTTTTGTAGTTATATCTATAATCGATGCATATAAGGGATTAATACAATTTGCGCGATAAGTATAGCCATTTGAGAACCTTAATAGCCAGCCGTCATATAGTTCTGATGTTAAAGCAGGAAAAGCATTAAGCGCGAGTTCTTCTAAATGATTTATCAAATTTTTCATTATAAACCTCCAGTAATTGCTATGCTACTATTTTAGTTGCTAAGTATATTTTTGTAAATGTCTCCCTTGATACCGAATAAAAAGCGTAACCCTAGGAAAATTTGACTTATTAATAAATGGGAATTATAATTGTAATACATCGTATTACAATGTATTTCGCTAGCTTTGAATAAAGAAAGGATGTTTATAATGGCTGAATTACTTAGTGTCGTTTCTGTAAGACTGAGTAAAGAAGAAAAGACACTTTTGGATTCCTATGCTAAACTCCATGGTAAAAAACAATCTGATATTATTCGTGAGGCTGCGATGCGAATGATTAAGGATGACATGGACTTTCGTCTCTATGAAGAAGCCAAACGAAAAACTAGTCGCTTTTACTCGCTTGAGGAGGTGCGAAAAGAACTTGGGTTGGAAAGTACAACTGTCTGATCAAGCTGTTAAGGCATTAAAAAAATTGGACCGGGTTAATAGAGAAATGATTGTCGCATATTTAGAACAACGAATAGATGGTTGTTCTAACCCGCGTCTGTATGGTAAGCCGCTCAAAAAGGATAGCGATACTGTATGGCGGTATACAGTAGGACAATATCGCTTGATTTGTGAATTGGATAATATGATTATCACTGTCTATGTACATGGGGGGATTTTAATGAACTTGATAAAAACGATACAAGACTGGGCTTATAGTCTGGCAATTTCGCTGGCCTTAGCCTTATTTATAAATATTTTCATTGCCCAACATATTGTAGTTGAAGGCCACTCAATGGATCCGACCTTACAAAATCACCAACATTTAGTTGTATCAAAGCTATCGCATAGTATAAAACAAATACCGGATTACGGTGATATTGTTATTATTGATAGCCGGGTTAATCGAGAACGCAGCTTAAAAGATGATTTGGCTGAGCCAGTAAATAAATTTATTAGTCAACAAGACTATGTTTTTATTAAAAGAGTAATCGGTAAACCGGGGGATGTGCTTGAGTTCAACCATGGAAATGTTGTTCGAAATGGTATCAAATTGGATGAGACTTACATTTTAGAGCCAATGAAATATCCGTTAGATAGAAAAGTTGTAGTGCCAAATAACAGTGTGTTTGTGATGGGTGACAACCGCAATAATAGCATGGACAGCCGGATAATCGGCAATATTCCGTTAGACCATGTACTGGGGAAAGTTTTTATTAAACTTTAATGGAGAAATTTATGTCATATTCGTTAGGTGATTTAGGCCAATATAAGTAAGGCAAGCTAAATCTGTCTATGTTACTAAAAGATGGAGATTAGCAGCTTGGCTGATGAAGATACTGTCAGAATGGTTTATAAGAAAAATTAGCTAAGCGCGATATAAAAACCCTGTGGATTGTTATCTTCCACAGGGTTTTTGCAACATCGATATTTAAATTCGTTCAGCTAACGCAGTTTTTTTAAATCGACGGATGAGGTAGATGCTAAGGGCAATGATAACCACGGCAGCAAGGGTGATAAACAACAAATCATCCGAGTACTCAGTAAGAAGGCGTTCAGCAGTAGCTCCATAGTAGTAAATGATAATCCCTTCGAGGAGAAAACGTTTGCCCCGGCCAATGAGCGATATAATCATAAAAACAGTAAATCTCACTTTTAGCGCTCCGGCTGTAATACTGACAAACTTATACGGAATAGGCGATAGGGCCGCAATAAAAATAGCCCATTTTGCATTGTTTTTTGCATGATAGAAGATTTTTTCTGCGTATTTAGCCGGAATAAGTTTTCGGGCCGCCGGACCACCTAGCTTAAAACCAATTCCATAGCCGAGAATACCGCCAACCACTGACCCAGCGGTAGCAATTATTCCTAAAGTCAAAGCTTGCTCTGGGTGAGCTAAGGCCAGCGGAATAAGCACTAAATCAGGAAAAATTGGTGAACAAAAAGATTCGGTAAAGGCTGCGATGAGTAACCCAATCCAGCCCCAATTAAGCAAAAGTAAAGTTAATTGTTCCAAGGTTACCTCCAACAGTGTAGTCGAGAACTTTGATTTTGTCAGCACACAGGCTTGCTTGTAAAATCAAACGGATAAGCCAATTGGTAAAAAAGTCATGAAATAAAGACCTGAGTAGGGTCACAACCTTACTGAGGCCTTAAAGTATTTCATAGTTATTATAGCGTGTAAGCGCTAGTTGGTCAAGGTAAAAAAAGAAAAAATGGAAAATTATTACACAAAAAACTATGGGCGTGGTACAAGCTGTTCATATAAATAAATAATGTCGGTTCCGGTAAGCGCTCGCTTATGTTTTATCGCAAAGTCGCGTACCGCTGGCAAGAGTCGGCTGGCGGTAGCTTTGTCCAGTTCAATCCCCAATTCGCCAAGTCGGTTACGAAGTGCGGCTGACCCGGAGTGTTTACCAATAATCAGGTGACGTTCCAGACCGACTTCTTCTGGTGGATACGGTTCATAAGTGGCAGGATTTTTTAAGGCAGCATCGGCATGAATCCCTGATTCATGGGAAAAAAGGGCCTCCCCGATTATAGGTTTAGAAACGGAAATTATTCGGTTAGCGGCGGTGGCCACATAATTACAAGTCGGCTTAAGTTTGCTGGTATCATAAATAACTGGTTGCTTAAAAATATGTTTTAGAGCCATAATCACTTCCTCAAGTGCGGCATTGCCGGACCGTTCGCCAAGGCCCGTGACGGTAGTCGAAATAAAACTGGCGCCAGCTTGCCAGGCGGCCAGAGCATTCGCGGTAGCAAGGCCAAAGTCGTTATGAGCATGAATTTCAATCGGCAGGGGGACTTTTTCTCGTAGCCGGCGGATGCGTTCACAAAGAGCTAAGGGATCGATAATGCCGACGGTGTCACAATAGCGCAGCCGATCCGCTCCGGCTTTTTTTGCAGCCAGGGCATACTCGATAACAAATGCTTCGTCGCTGCGCGTTGTATCCTCGGCCCCGACAGAAACATATACGCCCTGGGCTTTAGCATAGCTAACCGCTTCAACCATATTTTCGAGGACAGCCTGGCGCGAAGTTTTGAGCTTCTGCACAATATGAATATCAGAAGTAGGAGCCGAAATTTCAAGTGCATCCACACCGCAAGCAAGGCCGACCTTAACCTCGTTAATACTTGCTCGGCACCATGCCATAATACTGGTGCGAAGGCCAAGCTTGACAATTAGTTTTAATGCTTCGGCTTCTGCACCGCCCATGATGGGAGTACCGGCTTCGAGTTGATCCACACCAATTTCGTCAAGTAGCTTGGCAATAGCAATCTTTTCCTTTGTAGTGAAGACTACGCCGGGAGCCTGTTCGCCATCGCGGAGCGTGGTATCAACAATATAAACAGGCTGTGGTTGGCTTAGAGGGCTAAAGTTATCGTTCATAGCGTAACTGGACTCCTTTCAAAAATAAAAATTCTGCTAGAAAACAAAAAGCTCCCAGTCATATTGACTGGGAGCTTCATTGCTCAAGGAAACTTGATTATAATTTGGCGATGATGGCATCAGCCATTTGGCTTGTACCGACCGCCGTGGGGTCGCTTCGGTCAGCCTTCATATCATAGGTAACAGCTTTTCCGTCAGCAATGACGGTAGCCACAGCTTTTTCCAAGCGGTCTGCGGCAGCAGTTTCGCCGATGTGGCGAAGCATTAACACACCGGATAGCAGGACCGCAGTAGGATTAACTTTATTAAGTCCTTTGTATTTAGGCGCCGAACCATGGGTAGCTTCGAATACGGCAACTTCATTACCGATATTGGCACCGGGAGCAACGCCAAGACCGCCAACCAGACCGGCACACAGATCGGAAAGAATATCGCCGTAAAGATTTGGCAGAACTAGGCAATCATAGGTTTCAGGGCGTTGAACCAGCTGCATGCACATAGCGTCAACAAGTACTTCATCATAAGCAATTTTACCTTTATACTCAGCGGCGATTTCTCGGGCGACCCGGTAAAAAAGACCGTCAGTGTACTTCATGATATTAGCCTTAGCTACGGCGGTAACTTTTTTACGGCCATTCTTTACCGCGTACTCAAAAGCATAACGCACAATACGTTCTGAGCCGCTTGTAGAAATTGGCTTAATGGAAATAGCGGAATCCTCACGGATTTTGCCGCCGCCCATACCAATAATACTTTTAGCCTCAGGAGTTCCTAAGTCGAACTCAACGCCAGCATATAAATCTTCACTATTTTCACGGATTACAACTAAATCAATATCAGAATAGCGTGACCGTACCCCGGCATAAGTTTTACAAGGACGAACACAGGCAAACAGGTTTAGGGCGTGGCGGAGAGCAACGTTTACACTGCGAAAGCCTTTGCCGATGGGAGTAGTGATAGGCCCTTTCAAGGCAACCCTATTGCGGCGGATAGATTCTAACACATGCTCAGGCAATGGTGTACCATATTTTTCCACGACATCAATACCGGCGTCATGGAGTTCCCAGTCAATTTTTACGCCCGTGGCGTCAATTACCCGGCGGGTAGCCTCAACAAGTTCAGGACCAGTGCCGTCTCCGGGGATAAGTGTAATAGTATGTGTCACAAAAATTAGCTCCTTCCTATCGGTAAATGGTTCTAAGTAGAACTTGGTTTAAGCCAAGCCTTTCTTTTTAGTAAGATTAAGCAGACCGCCAGCAAGAATAATTTCTTTTTCACGGGTGCTGATTTTGAGAGTAAGACTAATAGTAGTACCAGCAGAGGTTTTGGCGGTAATCGTTGAACCCGCTGCCATTTGGTCTTGGATAGCGTCAATAGTAAGCTCAGTACCTTGGACTATTTTTTCGTAATCCGTCGGATTGGAGAAAGTCAACGGCAGAATACCGAAGTTAATAAGATTAGAGCGATGAATCCGGGCAAAAGACTTAGCAACAACTCCTTTAATACCAAGATATAAAGGAGCTAGCGCGGCATGCTCACGGCTTGAACCTTGACCGTAATTTTCTCCGGCAATAATAAAGCCGCCGGATTTAGCTTGGCAGCGAGCCGGGAATTCCGGGTCAATGCCACTAAATGAGTATTTGGCCAAGTGCGGGATATTAGAACGATAGGGCAATAATGAAGCGTGGGACGGCATAATATCATCGGTTGTAATATTGTCGCCGACCTTAAGCACAACTTCCGCACTGATAGTGGCTGCTGGTGCCGTAGCCCGGGGAAATGGCTTGATATTAGGGCCGCGCACAACCTCAACATTAGTACCTGCCGCTGGTGGGGCGATTAGAAGCGTATTATTAATATTAGTATCAGCCGTGCTTGAAGCCTTAACAACCGGTGGCTGACCATAAGTGCGAGGATCGGTGATTACACCGGTCAGGGCGCTTATCGCAGCCACTTCGGGGCTGGCAAGATATACCTTAGCACTAGGTGTACCGCTGCGGCCGGGGAAATTACGGTTAAACGTACGCAAGGATACGCCATTGGTTTTTGGCGATTGTCCCATACCGATACATGGGCCGCAGGCACATTCAAGGACGCGGGCTCCGGCACGGATAAGTGAACCAAGAGCACCTTCGTCAGCCAGCATGCCCAAGACTTGTTTCGAACCAGGGGCGATGACCAGCGATACATCAGGATGCACTTGTTTGCCGTCAAGTATTTTGGCTACTTTAAGAAGGTCAAGATATGAAGAATTAGTGCAACTGCCGATAGCTACTTGGTCAAGTTTTTCTCCGGCAATTTCTCTTACTGTCGAGACATTATCAGGACTATGAGGTTTGGCAATAAGCGGTTCAAGCTCATTAAGATTAATAGTTACTACCTCATCATACTCGGCATCCGCATCAGCGGCGAGGGGCAGCCATTCACTTTCACGGCCTTGATCTTTTAGAAAATCCCGGGTTATTTCATCACTAGGGAAAATAGAAGTAGTTGCGCCTAGTTCGGCCCCCATATTGGTGATGGTTGCCCGTTCAGGCACTGATAGATTTTTTACGCCTTCACCGCCGTATTCAAAGATCCGGCCTACGCCGCCTTTAACAGTTAACATTTGCAGTAACTTAAGAATGACATCCTTACCAGTGCTCCAAGCAGGTAGTTTGCCCTTAAGCTCAACCAGGCAAATCTTAGGCATATTAAGATGATAAGGACCGCCTGCCATTGCAACAGCAACATCAAGGCCGCCGGCGCCAATTGCCAGCATGCCCATGCCCCCGGCAGTAGGAGTGTGGCTGTCCGAACCAATAAGGGTCCAACCGGGACGGCTGAAACGTTCCAAATTGACCTGGTGACAAATACCATTGCCTGGTTTAGAAAAAACAATGCCATGCTTGGCGGCTACGGTTTCGATATACCGATGGTCATCAGCATTTTCAAACCCGGTTTGCAAAGTATTATGATCGACATAGGCTACTGAAAGTTTTGTTTTAACCTGAGGGATATCCATGGCTTCTAACTGAAGATAGGCCATGGTTCCGGTGGAGTCTTGCGTCAAAGTTTGATCGATGCGAATAGCGATCTCTTCACCGGCGCGAACTGTGCCGGTTACTAAATGCTCGGTAATAATTTTTGCGGCTAATGTAGTGCCCATAGATTACCTCCATATGTACAATAATGTTTTATTTAAAAATGAAAGAACTAACTTTATTGCATATTACAATACCTGATTGAGGTAAGATTGTCAATATATTAGCCTGTTCGTGACGGTTGAATACACGTATTCTTGTGAGTCGAGATCGCCCTGCTAGCGAAACTTATATTTGAATAATTACCCTGCTTAATATTGCTGGAAATTTATGATTTGTTGTTAATAGAAATCGGTACAGTTGTAATTATTTCAATATAAGTGGAAATAACTTCATAGTGAATTACCTAATTTTGACTAGCATGCTTAGATGACGTATAATGGTAAATATGACATGATGGGAGTTTAGTGATGAGGTTTGTGCGTACGGTTGAAGACCTGTTTGAAAAGTATGTAGATGGCTTTTTTAACGCGCGGTTTGCCGGTGGTCTCCAGCCGGTAGAGATAGCAAAAAAATTGTCGCGTGAAATGGAAAATGACAAGACGGTTGGCATTGCGAAAGTTTATGTGCCAAACCAATTTTGTGTTTTTTTGAATAATGAAGACTATGAAAAATTTAATCCGTATGGCCAGGCGATCCGTGATGAAATTGCTGGCTTTGTTGCTCAAGAAGCTACCCGTAAGGGATATACCATTGTTGGTAAGCCAATAGTAGATATTTTTGTCGATGAAGCGGTGAAACGGGGCAAATTTCGGGTGGAGAGCCGCTATACTGAGCCAATACCGGAAGAAGAGCCGCAAGCTTCATCCAATACTCAGGTGTTTTCAAAAGTAGCAATGCCGGTAAGACCGAGTATAGATATTGAGGGGCGCCTGACAGTGGTAGATGGGCTGGATAACGGACTAAGTCTTGATTTTGGAATAGAGCGTATTAATATTGGACGGCGAGAAAGTAACGAAATGCCACTTAACGACATGAATACGTCTCGGCTCCATACCTATGTAACCTACGAAGAGGGCGCTCATACTATTTATGATGCTAAAAGCCTTAATGGTACATACGTTAATAATTGCCGGATAACACGTAAGGTTTTGAAATCCGGTGACCGGATTAAATTAGGTAATACAGTTATTTTATACGAGGTGAAGTAATGCCCGCAAAGATGTTGGTCTTTAAGATTATTGGCATTATTCTACATTATGGATTATTAGTTTTGATTTATTACTTCTTGTTTCGATTATTAAAAATAATTTATCGGGAATTTTATGTTGCTTCAGGGAAACCCGCCGAATACAGTTCGGTAGGGGCAGAAGCGGTAAATCAAGAACAAGCTAAATTGGTTGTGCTAACCACAGGTAAGGTAAAACTCAGTCAGCCGGTATTTATACTGGGCGATACAGCCTCTATTGGCAGAGGCGCAAATAACACCATCGTCGTAGATGAAAACTTTATTTCCCACGAACATGCCTGTATCACTAAATATAAGCATGAATTTTGGGTTACTGACTTACAAAGTACTAATGGCACTTTTATTAATGATATTCGAGTTAAAGACGATGTAGTGCTGAAACCTGGGGATGTTGTTCGGATTGGTTCAGTTAGTTTTAGGTTTGAGAGGTGAGGATATTGCGGGGATATGCGAAATCGGATACAGGCAGAGTCAGGGAAATCAATGAAGATAGTTTCTTGTGTTTGCCGCCGTTATTTGTTGTTGCTGATGGTATGGGAGGGCATGTAGCCGGAGAAGTTGCCAGCAACATTGCCATCGGAATTATTAAGAAATATGTGGAGCAGCACAGGCAGTTTGACAGCCCGGCAGCAATGCTTGAACAGGCTGTCGGTGAGGCTAATTCTGAGGTATATCGTCTATCAAAAGAAAATAGTCAGTACTCGGGTATGGGGACAACAGTCACAGCCACCTATGTAGATGGTAAAAAAATGTATTGGTGTCATATTGGTGATAGCCGAATATACCTTATCCGAGACGATGATATGACCCAAATAACCCCAGACCACTCGCTGGTCGGCGAATTAGTGAGAAACGGCAGTATTACGGCCGAAGAAGCCTTGAGTCATCCGCAGCGCAATATTCTAACCCGAGCGGTAGGCGCAGGCGAGACCATTATGGTCGCCAGTGGAATGCTTGACTGGCTGGAGGGCGATCAACTTCTTTTATGTACTGATGGGCTGACTAATATGTTGAGAGAAAAGGAAATTTTGGATATAGTAAGGGACAACGGGGAAGATGCTAATAGAATTGTTGAAGTTCTGATAAAAAGAGCTAATTTAGCTGGCGGTGCTGATAATATAACCGCAATGCTTGTACAAAGCGCAGATGGATAACATGCTTAAAACCTATGATGAGCTAAAACTTTTGGTGCTGGCGGGCCTGATTCTGCTGGCCGGCCTTGGAACGGTAAGCCTTGCGGCAGGCAGTTTGGATAGTATGGTGTTTGCGATAGCCCTGGCCTTGGCAGTAAGCTATATTGTAGTGCATTATATCTTGCGGTGGGTTGGCCGCAGCGGAGATAAACTTATTTTACCAGTGGCAGCAGTGTTGACGTCTATCGGTCTGGTTGTTGTTTTTCGGCTTAAACCGGAACTGTTTTTGATGCAGGCCTTATGGGTAGCCTTTGGCTTGGTAGCCTTTATTCTTGCCGCGGTTGCTGGACGACGGGTTGAGTTATGGGCTGATTACAAATACATTTGGGGAGCCATCGGAATTATTCTACTGCTGTCGGCGGAAATCTTTGGCGTTGAAATCGGCGGCAATAAAAACTGGTTGATTATCGGGCCGATTCATCTTCAACCCGCTGAATTTGCTAAATTGTTTATTGTCATGTTTTTTGCGGCCTACCTAAGTGAACGGCGCGAACTGTTGGCGCATGATACCAAAAAGATCGGGCCGCTGGTTGTGCCTCACAAAAGGGTTATGGCGCCACTTTTGGCTATCTGGGGAATCGCGATGATTATATTGGTTCTGGAACATGACCTTGGGGCGGCGCTGCTTTTTTTCGGAACCGCACTTTTGATGATTTATCTTGCCAGTGGTCGCTATAGCTACCTAATTTGGGGCGGCGGACTCTTTCTACTAGGCTCAGTGGCAGTGTATGTCCTTTATCATCATGTACGAGCAAGAATTGACAGCTGGCTGAATCCTTGGGCCGATCCTAGCGGTGCTTCCTTTCAAATCGTGCAGTCACTATTTGCCCTGGGGTCAGGCGGGGTTATGGGAAGCGG
This sequence comes from Bacillota bacterium, assembly GCA_017889625.1. Taxonomy (GTDB): domain Bacteria; phylum Bacillota; class Negativicutes; order Sporomusales; family CTSoil-080; genus CTSoil-081. Next base: position 30,136 of record JAGGAD010000010.1, read on the forward strand.
CTTAGGCTATGGTTTTCCTAATTTGATTCCTGAAGTTCACACCGATTTCATCTTCTCTGCGATTGGTGAAGAACTCGGACTATTAGGGTCAGGGGCGGTGCTGTTACTATATATGATTTTGGTTTATCGGGTCTTTAAAGTGGCCTTGGCAGCTAAAACTGCGTTTAATATCCTGCTGGCTGGTGGTTTGGCAATTTTACTAGCCTTGCAAACGGTAGTTATTGTCGGTGGGGTTACTAAATTTATGCCGCTTACCGGTGTTGCTTTGCCGCTGATAAGCTATGGTGGCAGTTCAATGGTGGCTACGTTTATTTTACTTGGCCTGGTATTTGCCGTATCGGAAGCAGGTGGCAGTGATGCTTGATGAATTAAAGGCTAATGTTCGCAAAACTGCAGTGTTTACCATTGGTATTTTAGTTTTAGTTTTTTGCTACCTTTCCTATATTCAAGTAGTAAAAAGCCAGGCGTTGGCAACTAATTCACTAAACAAACGAGCAATTCAAGTGGCCGCTAGAATAGAACGCGGGAAAATTTTTGATCGAAATGGCCAGGTGTTGGCATTTTCAGAGCGCGATAGTGATGGTAAGTACGAGCGGCACTATCCGTACGGAGCGATGTTAGCCCATGTTATTGGCTATAGCAGTACAAAATATGGTATTACCGGTATCGAGAGTAGTTGTAATGGTGATTTAGCCGGAATGAAAAATTGGGGACGGTATTTGGGACCGATTGGTAACCTATGGCAGCCAAAAACGGGCAATAACGTTACCCTAACTATAGATGCGACTTTGGAAGAAATTGCTTATCGGGCTTTGGGAAACCGGCGGGGTGCAATTGTTGCGCTTAACCCTAAAACTGGTGCCGTGTTGGCCATGGTCAGTAAACCCGGCTTTAATCCAGAAAACCTGGAGCGGGATTGGGAACAAATATCCTCATCCCCGGAAAGTAAGTTGCTTAACCGTGGCGTACAAGGCCTATATCCACCGGGATCAACCCTAAAAGTTATGATTGCTGAATCGGCCTTGGCAGAAAAAATAACTGATATGAAACAAACGTTTACCTGTGAAGGTGCTTGGAAGATTGGTAATGACTACGAATTAACCGAAGAACATCGACACGCCCACGGAAAAATCAACCTGGAAGAAGCGTTGGCGGTATCTTGCAATATTACATTTGGTAAATTAACCGTAGATTTAGGCTCAAAACGCCTGGCGGACTCCTTTTCACGCTACGGATTTAACCGCCCGGTCAATATGGAATTAGAGGAAGTGCCGGTAGAATTACCAGATTTCAAACACTTGAGCGATGGGGAACTGGCTCAAACCGGTATTGGTCAGGGTGGTTTATTGGTTACGCCGCTTCGCATGGCGATGCTGGCCGCGGCCTTTGCCAATAATGGTTCGATAATGAAGCCGTATGTAGTGAGTAAAGTTACGGCTCCTGATGGCACCATAATCGAAGAATTTTCCGGGCAAGAGTTTCTGACCCCGACAAGCCCGGCGTTAGCTAAGCTAGTGAGGCAAATGATGGTAGCTGTAGTAGCCGAAGGGACAGGCTCAGCCGCCGGTATTAGGGGAATAAAAGTAGCGGGTAAAACCGGAACAGCGGAGAATCCACATGGAGAACCGCATGCGTGGTTCATTGGATTTGCTCCGGCTGACGATGCCCAGATAGTCGTCGCGGTTATTATTGAAAATGCGGGAGCAGGCGGCGAAGAAGCGGCCCCTGTTGCTGGTCAGATATTTGCGGGAGCATTACGTTAAGGGGGGGAAGGTATGATAAATCGTACACTGGATAATCGATATACAATTTTAGAGCGAATCGGCGGCGGCGGTATGGCTGATGTCTACCGGGCTCATGATACTTTGTTGGATCGCTCGGTTGCCGTTAAGGTTCTTAGATCACAATTTACAGATGATGCAGACTTTGTTGCCCGTTTTCGGCGCGAAGCTCAGGCCGCTGCACGACTTTCACATCCCAACATTGTAAACATTTATGACGTTGGGCGTGATGGCGATGCAGATTACATCATAATGGAGTATATTTCAGGTGAAACCCTAAAAGAGAGGATCGATAGGGACGGCCCATTGCCGGTAGAAATGGCGGTTAGATTCGCTTTAGAAATTGCGGAAGCATTAGAACATGCTCATCAAAACAATTTGGTGCATTGTGATATAAAATCGCACAATATTTTGACCACCCGGGCTGGGCGGATGAAAGTAACAGATTTTGGTATTGCCAGAGCAGTTACTCAGGCAACCATGACCCAAACAAGTACGATTATTGGCTCGGTTCATTATTTCTCGCCGGAACAGGCCAAAGGGTCGGCGGTAAGTGCCAAGTCTGATATTTATTCACTGGGAGTAGTATTATTTGAAATGCTGACCGGACAAGTGCCGTTTAATGGTGAAACGCCGATTAGCATTGCGCTTAAACATCTTCAGGAACAACCGCCAATGCCGAGTAGCCTTAACCCGGCTGTTCCGCCCCTGTTGGAGGCTATAGTGCTTAAAGCAATGGCAAAAGCCCCTGAACAGCGGTTTGAAGATATTAGTGAAATGATCGCTGATCTAAAAATGTCGCAGAACTACCTCCGCGATGATCATACCCGGCGGCTTTCAAAAGAAGATTTTCCCACCCAGGTACTACCAAGAGTGCCAAATGCCGAATATGAGCAAAAATCTGGAACCGGAAAGCCACCAGTGCCGTTGTGGCGGCGTAAATGGCTGTGGGCAGTTGTGGGACTGTTAATCTTAGGATTTGCTTTTGGTGCATTTCTTTCTTTCGGTAAATTTTGGAGCTTGAATGAAGTCGTTGTGCCGAATGTAATCGGTAAACCGATGGAAGCGGCTAGGACGGCTTTAACTACCGAAAATCTCCGGGTAGCGGTGGCCTACGAATATAGTGAAAAAGTACCTAATGGGATTGTTATTAAGCAGAATCCGGAAGCCGGTAATACGGTTAAGGAACAGCGTATGGTAACAATTACTGTCAGCAAGGGTGCAGAAATTACGGTTGTGCCGGAGTTAAAGGGGTTAAGCCGACGTGATGCAGAATTACAAATAAAAAATGCCGGGTTAGAAATAGGACGGATTGATGAACAATTTTCAGCCGATGCTCCGGCGGATACTGTAATAGGACAAAATCCTAGAGCGCCGGCGCAGATTAATAAGGGGACAACGGTTGACCTGGTAATAAGCAAAGGGGCTGGGCCGCGTAAAGTCGTATTACCTGATTTCCGGGGTACACCATTGCCAACCGTGGCCACTCAATTAGACAGTTTAAAAATTAAACAAGGTTCAGTTACTGAAGTTCCCAGTACTCAGTATCCAGCAGGTACCATCGTCGGACAAAATCCGGCGGCCGGAAGTGAAGTTCTTGAAGGATCGACCATTGAACTTACAGTGGCGAAAAGCGCTTCCGGTATGACAAAACGAGCAGTAGTGCAGATTACTGTACCGGAAGGTGCTGCCCGTCAGACGGTGCAAGTAGTTGTTACTGATACTAATGGACGGCGAGTAGCCTATGAAAATGTCCACAAAGCTGGTGATCGTATTGAACAGTCGGTCGAAGGGGTTGGCCAGGTACGAGTTCAAGTATATATAAATGGGACGTTATTACAAGAACAGTTATTGTAACAGGAGGCAGCAATGTGCAACAAGGAGTTGTTGTAAAGGCCTATAGTGGGTATTACTATGTACAGACTGGCGACAAAGTTGCTATGTGTACCCTCAGAGGAAGATTCAAAAAAGAACGATTTTCCCTGTTAGTTGGTGACAAAGTTAAAATTGGGATGCTTGGCGAAGGCAAAGGCGTGGTTGAAGAGATTTTACCACGCCATAGTCTGTTAAAACGCCCGATGGCGGCAAATGTCGATCAGGTTATGCTTATGTTTGCAGTCGTAAATCCCGATATAAATATTTCGCTGGTCGATAAATTTTTAGTATTGGCTGAATCATCCGGCTTAACGGCAACAATTTGTTTAAATAAAATTGACTTAGCGGATACCGCCATGTTAACGCCGATTGTAGATTTGTACCAACATATCGGCTATACGGTGATCTTATCATCAAGCAAGACTGGTGTTGGCCTAGAAGATCTCCGGCGGCATCTTTATGATCATATTACTGTATTTGCCGGGCCGTCCGGGGCTGGCAAATCAAGCATGCTAAATGCAGTTGAACCTGGTTTGCAACTGGTAACCGGAGAAGTCAGCAAAAAAATCGGACGGGGTAAGCACACCACCCGTTATGCTGAACTATTGCCGCTATCCAGCGGGGGGTTTGTAGTCGATACACCCGGCTTTAGTTTTACCGAATTTACCGACATTCCACCGGTTGATCTTGGAAGCTATTTTCCGGAAATTGCGGAATATATAACAAAATGCAAATTTAACACCTGCGTACATGATAAAGAACCTAAATGTGCGGTTAAACACGCCGTAGAAGAAGGGAAAATTGCTAAGGAACGATATAACTCCTACCTGGAAATTTTAAATGAGGTTAGGGAAAATAAGAAAGGGTTGTAGCTATGATAAAAATTGCACCTTCCATATTGTCGGCTGACTTTGGCTGCTTGGCCTCAGAAATAAAACGCGTAGAAGCGGCTGGGGCTGATCTAATTCATATTGATGTCATGGATGGTCACTTTGTGCCCAATTTGACCTTTGGTCCGCCGGTTGTAAAGGCGGTCCGCTCGGTCACCAAGCTGCCGTTTGATGTTCATTTAATGATTAATAATCCCCAGCAAATGCTTAACTCATTTATTGAAGCTGGAGCCGATATTATTACGATACACGCTGAGACAGCCCCTCATCTGCACCGGTTGTTGCAAACAATAAAAGAGCAAGACGTTAAAACCGGAGTTTCGCTGAACCCTTCTACGCCGCTGTCAATGGTAGAAGAAGTGCTGGATGAAGTAGATATGGTACTGATTATGTCCGTTAATCCGGGATTTGGCGGACAAAAATTTATCGGTTCGGCGCTGGATAAGATTAAGCGGTTAAAAGAAATGATTACGGCGCGTAACTTGACGGTGGATATTGAAGTTGATGGCGGAATTAATGCTGATACTGCCCGGAAAGTGATTGCTGCCGGGGCCAATGTACTAGTTGCAGGATCGGCGATATATGGAGCCAATGATCTTACTAAGGCTGTTTCAATATTACGTGGGGCTTGACCAAATATTTTAAAAGTGCTAAGATAACAATAAAGTTAATATGAGCCTTTGGGGCAAGGTGAGAAAGATTAATCTTTCGATTCCTGACCGGCGGTAGAGCCCGCGAGCCGTATGGCTGATCCGGTGTAATTCCGGTGCCGACAGTATAGTCTGGATGGGAAAAGGCTAGTGCAACAGTTATATTTGACAATGCACTTTGTTTTGATTGTCCGAGAGGCTATTTAAAAAGCGTATGCTTTTTGAATAGCCTTATTATTTTATCGAGGTGTATTATGCAAGAAGACTATCAGTATATGCGTCAGGCTATTGAACTGGCCAGCCAGGCGGCTGGACGGACAAGTCCAAATCCCTTGGTGGGAGCAGTGATGGTAAAAAACGGTCAAGTAGTCGGCCAAGGCTATCATGCGCGGGCTGGTACTCCGCATGCAGAAATTAATGCGTTAGCGGTTGCCGGAAGCCAAGCCCGGGGGGCAACACTATATGTAACCTTGGAACCTTGTTCACACTATGGCCGTACCGGACCTTGCGCCAAGGCCGTAATTGAAGCAGGGATAACTCGGGCCGTGGTAGCGATGACTGACCCTAACCCCAAAGTTAAGGGCCGTGGCATAGAACTTATGCGTACTGCTGGTATTGAAGTCGTAGAAGGAGTGATGGCCGCTGAAGCTGCGAAACTTAATGAAGTATTTATTAAATGGATAGCTACAGGCATGCCGTTCGGCCTGATGAAAACTGCCATGACTTTAGATGGAAAAATCGCTACCCGAACGGGGCATTCTAAATGGATAACCGGGGAAACATCCCGGAATAGTGTCCATACTTTGAGGGATACCTGTGACGCTATTTTAGTGGGTATCGGTACAGTCTTGGCCGATAATCCCGAACTTACCACCAGACTTCCTAATGGTGGGAAAAATCCGCAGCGGATTATTGTTGACAGCTTGGCGCGAACCCCGCTTACCGCAAAAGTTGTCAATGACGGCTTGGCGCCAACCATCATTGCCGTAACTAGTGATGCCCCGGCGGAAAATATTGCGGCGCTCCGGGCAAAAGGGGTACAAGTCCTGGTAGTATCCCGCGGCAGTACCGGCGTTGACCTGAGGGAACTATTTAGCCTGCTTGGCAAACGAGAAATTACCAGTGTACTTATCGAAGGCGGCGCAGCAATAAATGCCGCGGCGCTGGCGGCAAATATCGTTGACAAAGTTTATGCATTTGTTGCCCCCAAAATCATCGGCGGCAAAACCGCACCGGGTCCGGTTGGAGGAATTGGCGCTGAAACGATGGCGGAAACAATTAACTTGGAAGAAATAACCATCAGCTTGAGCGGCGAGGATGTACTAATAACCGCTTACCTGGAAGCACGGGAGGTACGCCATGTTTACCGGACTTGTGGAAGAATTGGGTAGAGTTAAACATCTTGCCAAAGGTGATAAATCAGTTAAAATATCGATTAGCGCCAAAAAAGTGCTTGAAGATGTAAAATTGGGTGACAGCATTGCCGTCAATGGTACCTGTCTTACCGTTGTGGACTACAACGATACCTGGTTTACCGCGGATGTAATGCCGGAAACAGTTAACCGTACCGCCTTAGCGGTACTAAAACCCGGTGACCAGGTAAACCTGGAACGGACCCTTGCGGTCGGTGACCGGTTTGGCGGGCATATCGTCAGTGGGCATATTGACGGAGTGGGCACAATATTGGCCAAACAACAAAACGATATTGCAGTTATTATAAAAATAGCGGCTGACCCTGAAATTATGCGCTACATAGTAAAAAAGGGTTCAATAGCCATTGACGGAATAAGCTTAACCGTAGTGGAGACAAGTGATAACTGGTTTACGGTTTCGCTTATACCGCATACCGCGGCCGCAACTACTTTAGGCATTAAAGGAGTACAGGCAACAGTAAATTTGGAAACCGATGTGATTGGTAAATACATTGAAAAATTTATGCGGCTTGGTCCGGCTGAGCCTAAACATACTAAATCAACATTGACGGCAGAATTTTTACTAGAAAATGGATTCAATCTATAAGGGGGAATTTCTGTGAAACTTAACACTATTGAAGAAGCCATCGAAGACATTAAAGCCGGCAAAATTATTATTGTTGTTGACGATGAAGACCGGGAGAACGAGGGCGATTTACTTATGGCAGCAGAGAAGGTTACGCCGGAAGCCATTAATTTTATGGCGACCTATGGGCGGGGGCTTATTTGCATGCCGGTTATCGGCAGTCGCTTGGATGAACTTGGTATCGGGCAAATGGTTGCCAGCAACACTGACACAATGGGGACTGCATTCACGGTTTCTATTGATGCTGGCAAAGTTACCACCGGCATTTCGGCCCATGAACGGGCCATTACCATTTCGACGGTGCTTGCTGCGGATACTAAACCTCAGGATATTCATCGGCCTGGTCATATCTTTCCGTTGCGTTGCCGTGAGGGCGGGGTGCTCAGGCGGGCCGGACATACCGAAGCCGCGGTTGATTTAGCTACCTTAGCGGGCCTGTATTCAGCTGGAGTAATCTGTGAAATTATGAATGACGATGGAACTATGGCTCGCTTACCGCAACTTATCGAATTTGCGGCTAAACATGGCCTGAAAATTATTTCTGTTGCCGACTTAATTAAATACCGCAAACGCACGGAACATTCCGTTGTCCGGGCGGCTGAAACAAAATTGCCGACCAAGTTTGGCGAGTTCCGGCTATTTGCTTATGAAAGCGATCTAGACAATCAATGCCATGTGGCGTTAGTTAAAGGGGATGTCCGTGGCAAAGAGAATGTCCTTGTCCGAGTTCATTCCGAGTGTCTTACCGGTGATGTCCTGGGATCGCTTCGCTGCGATTGTGGCGAACAACTGGAAAGAGCCCTGCAGCGCATTGATGAAGAAGGTGAAGGGGTTCTACTATACATGAGGCAGGAAGGCCGGGGTATTGGACTGGCAAACAAAATCAGAGCGTATGCCTTGCAAGATCAAGGAAAAGACACTGTAGAAGCCAATGAAATATTAGGCTTTGCTCCAGACCTTCGTGATTATGGCATCGGTGCACAAATATTAGCCGACCTTGGCTTGTCAAGTATTCGACTATTGACGAACAACCCCAAAAAACGAGTTGGCCTGGAAGGTTATGGCTTAAAAATTACTGAACGTGTAGCGCTGGAAATAAAACCAAACCGGTTTAATCAACGCTATCTTTCGGTAAAAAAATCAAAGTTAGGTCATCTTTTAAAATAATAGAGGAGGTAATAAAACATGAAAACATATGAAGGAAAACTTATAGCTGAAGGTTTAAAATTTGGGATAATCGTGGCTAGATTTAATGAATTTATCACCACTAAATTGTTGGGTGGGGCGCAAGACGCACTTAAACGTCATGGCGCAGCTGACGAAGACATTGAAGTAGCCTGGGTTCCTGGGGCTTATGAAATTCCGCTGGTGGCGCAGAAGATGGCAGCAAGCAATAAATATGATGCCGTAATCTGCCTAGGCGCAGTAATTCGAGGTAGTACGCCGCATTTTGATTATGTCTGTGCCGAAGTATCTAAAGGGGTAGCCCAGGTATCATTAGCTAGTGGTAAGCCAGTTATCTTTGGAGTACTAACCACCGAAAATATTGAACAAGCGGTGGAGCGGGCAGGAACAAAGGGTGGCAATAAAGGTTTTGACTCCGCAGTTTCGGCTATTGAAATGGCTAATTTGCTAAAAACGCTTTAAAACATTGCAAATCTTAGGGAAGTGTAACTGATGAAAATTGGTATTATCAGTGATACTCACGGCTGTGTAGAAACTTGGCGAAATGTTTACGAAAGATACTTTAAAGACACTGAGCTTATTCTTCATGCTGGAGATGTACTGTACCATGGGCCGCGGAATAACATTCCCCCGGAATATAACCCGAAGGCCTTGGCGGAAGAATTAAATAATTGTTCCGTACCGCTGGTGATTGCCTGTGGCAATTGCGATGCTGAAGTCGATGCGATGGTCCTTAAATCACCGGTGCAGGCCCCCTACGCTTATGTAATGCTAGGTCAAAAACGAATAATCGTTAACCATGGACACTTACTGACCGAAGCGGCGGTGTGGGAAACTGCTAATCGGATGCGAGCTACGTTAATTGTTACCGGTCATACCCATGTGGCTGTTCTAAAAAAGCAAAATGGCGTTATTTGGCTGAATCCAGGTTCCGGTGCCATGTCCAAACGCGCTGATGGTAAAGGAACGGCGGCGTTGCTTGAAGATAATCGCGTAGTAATTTTTGATGTTATAACTGGGGAAGTAATTGCTGAAGAATCAATATAAAAACGGAGAAGAGTACCTGCCGGTTTACCGGCACGCTCTTCTCCGTTTTTTATATTGATTTTACGAGATAAGAAATTTTTCTTTTTTTAATAATTCCATGAATAGCGGAATTAAAGGATTAGGATTATTAGTTTTCCAGGCAACCGCATAGCCGTTGATAAATGAACAGCCTTCAAGGTCAATAAATCGGAGATTAGGACTGGCATAAGCTTTAACATGCTTGGTCTGAATTGCAACTCCCATCCCGGTTGCTACCATCAATAAGAGCGTCTCCAAAATTGGGACGGTGGCGATTATATTGGGATAAAAGCCGTTAGAAATGCATAAGTGACGCATATGGTCATAGGCTTGCGGGCACTCTGAACGTGACAAGATAATGAACGGTTCCTTAGCAAGAGCTGACATTTTAAGCTTAGTTTCATTAGCTAAAGGATGGTCATCAGGTAATAAGACTGATAACGGATAAAAATTAGGACTTAGCTGAAAAGAAATACCGGGTATATCATGCAGACCTTGAGTCATGGTAAAAGCTATATCCACTTTTCCCGCTTCCAGAGCCTCGGTCAAAGAGCCCCAGCTCAGCTTGCTAAAGGAGAGCGCGGCGTGGGGATATTGGTGGTGAAAGCTGTTAACTAGTTTAGGCAAATCCTCACGTTCTAACGGACCTAAAAAACCAATTGATAAACTGGTAAAATGGCCACTGTTGGCTAAACGGGCCTGATTAATCGCACCTTCAATTTCATTGACCAAAGCAATAGCTTCTTTTAAAAACTCAGCTCCCGCGGCGGTTAATCTGACCCAGCGAGTATTACGATCAAATAATTTTAGTCCGATTTGAGTTTCCAAATCAGCAATTTGCCGGCTGAGTGCGGGCTGGGTAATATTAAGATTTTTTGCAGCCACAGAAAAATTCGAATATTCAGCAGCAGAAATAAAGTATTGCAATTGCTTGCTATTCATAATGTCTCCTTTGCAATCGCGATTAGCGGATATTAATACTTAGTACAAAAACATAAGTGATATCAGTAAATGTTATAAATAACCCTAAAATGTAAGCCTTGATTAAATTCAATCTTTTACTGTATTTCGTCGGAAATTGTCTTAATAAAGGAAGAAATTAAGGGGTTAGAATTGGCCGCTTTCCAAGCAGCGGCGATAGTAAAGCTAAAACTACAATCCTCAAGATCAAGGTAGTGGAGATTGCCGACACCGTAGCATTGGACGAGCCTGGAGTGAAGAGTAATGCCCATTCCCGCAGCTACCATTAACAGCAATGATTCAATAATAGGGGCAGTGCCAACAATATTAGGGGTAAAGCCGCTGGAAAGGCAGAGCTGGCGCATATGATTATAAGACAAAGGACTTTCTTGGCGGGAAAGGGTGAGAAAAGGATGCTGTTTAAGTGCCGCAAGAGCAACGGAAGGCTTTTGGGCCAACGGGTGTTCTTGCGGTACAACGGCACAAATAGAATAAGGTTGACAGACCGATTTCCAACTTATTCCAGACAAAAAATCCAGTCCGTAGGACGGGGTAAAGGCAATATCTAACACGCCGTCTTCCAACGCCTGGTTGAGCGCTCCCCAGTTAAATTGCGAAAAACTTATCTCACAATTAGGAAAGGAAGCCCGAAACTTTCTAATAAAATTAGGAAGGTAAGTATCGATTGAACCTAGATAACCAATATGCAGGCGTCCGACGCTGCCTTGGGCGGCCAGACGGGCTTTCTTTATAGCTGTTTCTGATCTAGCAACAATTGATAGTGCTTTTTCAAAAAGGGCAGCTCCGGCGGCGGTTAATTCAACACTGCGCGTATTGCGAATAAATAAGTGAAGACCCGTTTGAGCCTCTAAATCAGTGATTTGTTTGCTGAGTGCTGGTTGGCTAATGTGCAAATCTTTAGCCGCAGCAGAAAAATTTAAATGTTCAGCAACAGAAATAAAGTTGATTAATTGCCGTATATCCATGGTTTCTCCTTCGAAATTAAACTATCAGAATCATTATAGTATGACAAATAGATTCTTACAATTAAATTATTTCTGAAATTAGAAGATAGTAAAATAGTCCAAAATTGCTAAATATTTTATAAAGTCATAATAAATTGAATTTGTGACAATTTATTATAAATGTTAGAACAAAATAGTATTTCCAAAATAATGTGATAAAATGTATATTATAGTAGGTGGAGTGTTATTGAGAAAAATTAAAAGTGAAATTGCTATTGCTGGAGAAAGGAGATTTTTATGAAGGCAGTACATTATCATGGTCCGCGTAACTTGGAATTGTTAGATATTCCAAAACCAAAGGCGGCTCCAGGACAGGTAGTGGTTAAAATTGCCTACTGTGGTATCTGTGGTACTGATGTCCATGCGTACTCAATGCAAGGTATTTTTAACTGGGAACTTGTTCTTGGTCACGAAGCAGTAGGTTATGTTGAAGAAGTTGGCGAAGGCGTTACCTGCGTTAAAGTTGGTGACCGAGTTGCGGTTGGACCGCCGGGAGACTGCGGAGCGTGTTACTCGTGTAATACAGGTAATCCCAATACCTGTACAAACGGTTTCCCCAATACGCTGGGTATTGGTCCAAACACTCAAGGGGCCTATGCGGAATATGTTCTTTCTCATTATCCACAAAATGAACTTTTTAAAATTCCTGAAGGTGTAACCTTCGAACAAGCTGTTCTGTTTGACGTTCTTGGGGTTGGGTTCCACGCCGTTCGCCGGTCTGACATGAGAGTTGGCGATAACATTGTAGTATCAGGTTGCGGCTCGATCGGTTTTTCCGTTATCCAAGTGGCAAAACTGGCTGGCCCGAATAATTTGATTGTATTTGACCCTTTGGAATCAAAACGTAAGATCGCTAAAGAATTAGGTGCGGATTACGCATTTGACCCGGCTAATGCGTATGACGTTGTGAAAGCCAAAGAAATTCTGGCTCAAGCCAATGGTGCTCAGGTTTGCTTTGAAGCAGCAGGCCATCCGTCTTCTATCGATACTTGCATAAATCTTTGTATGCCAAGCGGGCAAATTATGCTTATTGGTAACGACGGTCGTCCTTATCAGCTAGTCACGGCGGCCCTTGGCCATCATCAGTATGATTTGAAATTTAGCTTTACATACACTAAGGAAGAAATTACCATGTTGTTTAATCTTATCAAGAGTGGCAAACTAGACACTGCCGCTTATTCGCTGCTCAAAGCGCCGCTTGATGATGCAATCAATAAGCTGGAAGAACTTGCAACAGGCAAGCTTGAAGTTGCCAGGGTTCTTCTTATGCCAAATGGTAATATCTAAAAAATAAATTTTATAAAAATGGAGGAGATTTTAATGTCTCAATGTTGTAAAGGGGCCGAACCAGTTATAAAACCGTTGCATCAGGGGATCAGCGTAGCTGACGTTGACGCTTCGATTGCTTGGTATCAGAAAATGTTTGGGTTCAGATTAGTATCAGATGATTTTGTTCCCCAATTGCCGGCAAGAATAGCTTTTATGGAGCTGGGTGACTTCAGTATTGAATTATTTGGGGTGGAAGGCGCAGCCGCACTGCCGGAAGATCGTCGTACTCCTAATCTCGATATTCGTACCCATGGTACAAAACATGTAGCTTATTCGGTCAAAGACCTTCGTACCCTGATGGCTGACTTGAAGTCTAAAGACGTAGACATCGCGGCGGATATCTTCCCGATGGCTGGTGACTTAGTAGCATTTATTCGTGACAATACTGGCAATCTGATTGAACTTATCCAACAACCAAAATAAGTCTGGCTTGGTTAGCTAAAATCTGTTGCCCAAAAGCTTATTGATCATTAACCAAATACAGAGGTTATATTTCTACTAGATGATGCCATGAGGTAAATACAGCCAACGGCAGAAGAGCTTTTGGCTGTATTTACTTTAAAAAGAAGCTATGTATGGGCAAAAAAATTAATATGCTCATCTCGCAGCATTTGACGGTAAAAAATCGCTTAGTTTGATAAAACTGCGGTTTAATAGTAATGAAAGGACGTAAAAGATGAGTATGGAAGCTAGTGTTAACAACTCTCCTAAGTATCCAACTTTCAGATGGTTTGTATTAGTAAGTGCCGTTTTAATGATGTTTTTTGCAATGATGACCGGGTTGGCTGTTGCACCGTTGATGGGTGTAATTGCACAAGATTTGGGTGTTGATATAGGAACAGCTTCATTCGGAATAATGGGCCTTAATATATTTTCTAGTGCGATTGGAGTCATTATTGCCGGATATCTTCTCGATAAGTTAGGTATATTTAAGATAATGATCGGAAGTATGGCCTTACTGCTTGTTGCCAATACGGCGTATCCTTTGTTAGGCCATAGTTATGAGGGTGTGGTATTAATCCGCATACTGATAGCTTTAGGCGGAGCAGTTGGGATGATTGCTATTAATCCAGTAGTTTCTATTTGGTTTCCGGAAAATGAACGTGGTACTGCCTTGGGCGTAAATTCGTTGACAATGTTAGGAGCCGTACTTGGGTTTATTCTTGGACCTAAATTTGCTCAAATGGCTGGAAGTTGGCAAGGCGGATTGGCCTGGATGTCAGGAATTTTACTAGTTGGCTTTGTGTATATATTGGTAGTTGGTATTTTAGCTAATAGATATGAGTTGCCTAATAGTTCGCCGGTGGCTAAGGATGAACCAGCCGCTGACACTAATTTTTGGCATATTGTTAAATCTAATCCAGCTTTCTGGGTTGGGTTGGCAGTTATGGCACTCAGTAATTGGGTTAATAATGCCTTTAGTGATCTTAGCCCGGGATATTTGGCGGTTCAACCACCGGTTGGTGTTGGTTTTGGTCCGGAAGTAGCAGGTCAACTTTCGTCAGGCACTTGGATTGGTACACTTGTCGGTATCTTTATTAGTGGAATTGTTATTGATAAAGTATTTAGGGGAAAATCGGGAATTCTTATTGTTGTAGGGTTTATTTGCAATATAATTTTTTGCAATGGAATAATGTTTCATCAAATCTACAGCAACACGACGCTTCTAACCATTTGGCTATTAGGCGTTGGATTTGTAAGCCCGTTTACTGCAGTTGGCAATCAGTATTTTGCGATTAAGAGTTTTTCGCCGGATGTAATTGGAAAAGTATCGGCAACATGGACGAGTATCAGTAATTTTATTGGTGCCTTTGGAGTCATGCTGGGGTCTTTTGCCTTGAAAACTACAGGAACATATTATGTTTCTTTTGCGATAGTAGCTGTAGTTAGCGTAGTCGGGATTATTGTAGCTTTAGCATCGCAAGATCGGCGTGCAGCTATTGAAGCAGCTGCTGATAACAACTAGGCTTAAATTTAATAAAAACTGTCTTGGCATTAATGCCAAGACAGTTTTTTTAGTATAACTTGTGCGAAAAGACCTTTTTTGCGATACTTTACATTGTTTGGCAAAGCATATTATACTAGAACCAACCAGATTTTATAGGAGGATTTATGACAGATCATTTAGCAAAAGCAACTTTTTCAGGTGTGCGGGCTTTTGCCGCGGTTACCACTGACTTAGTGGAAGAAGCGCGGCAGCGGCATGAGTGTTATCCGATAGCTACTGCGGCTCTGGGCCGGACAATGACGGCAGCCTTATTGTTAGCTGCTGATTTAAAAACTGAAGCTGCGATTACAGTGCGAATTGCGGGCGATGGCCAATTAGGCAAGGTCGTCGCTGATGCGAGCTCTCAAGGAAAAGTTCGAGGCTATGTAGAAAATCCCCAAGTTGAATTAATGTTATCGAACGGGAAACTTGATGTAGGCAGGGCGGTAGGAGCCGGAAATATCTTTGTTAGCCGGTTTACCACCGGGACAAATCAGCCGTTTACCGGCAGTGCGCCGCTGATCAGCGGTGAAATTGCTGAGGATATTGCCAATTATCTTTTTGTATCCGAGCAAACTCCGTCGACGGTAAGCTTGGGGGTACTGGTTAATCCTGATTTGACAACCGCCGCAGCTGGCGGATTTTTTGTTCAGGCAATGCCGGGGGCTGAAGATGAAGTATTGGCAGCAGTAGAAAAAAATTTGGCAGATATGCCGCCAATTTCTGAATTAGTAGGCCAAGGCAATGATGCTAATGCCATTTTGCAACGTATTTTTGCTGGTATGTCTGCTAAAATTTTTGCTGCTGCCCCTCTGGAGTTTTACTGTCAGTGTTCCATTGAACGGGTAGAGGACATGCTGGTAAGCCTAGGAAAAGAAGAATTAAGTTCGATGGTTGATGAAGGAAAGGCTGAAATAACTTGCCATTTTTGTGGGGAAAAATATCACTTCACTAAAGAACGACTGAAAGAACTTTTAGATCAGACTTTTGGTTCATAAGCTATAAGTATACAGGAAAAAGGTGACCGCTAAAAATGGTCACCTTTTTTCTGTATAAAAAAAATAAGGCACGCGCTGATCGCCGTACCTCATTTAAAACTACACTGCACGTTGTACCTTACCGGAGCGAAGACACCGGGTACAAACATTGATCTTCTTTATGTCACCATCAACTAAGGCTCTAACCTTTTGAATGTTAGGCTTCCAAGTGCGTTTGGTTTTTAAGTGCGAGTGGCTGACATTGTTTCCGCTACATTCACCTTTGCCACAAACAGTGCAAACATTGGCCATTTATTCCACCTCCTTTAACGAAGGACAAGAAAACCTTGCCACAATAACATTGATATTCTATCATATCGGAAAAATAGATGCAATAGCTAAAAATATAATATGTAGTTAACTTATCATAATATGCTAATGATAAGTTAATTACATAGCTGGCACATTGGCAGGATTTTCGGCATAAATATGGAAGAAGAAAAGAAGATGACGGCAGGAGGTGGGTTAAATGATTACCAAAGATACTCCGGTAACGGAAGTGCTAAGAGTTTGTCCTAAAGCGCGGGAAATATTTACTACCCACGGGATGAGCTGTATCGGGTGTATGGGAGTAGCGACGGAAACAGTTGACAGTGCAGCCCGAGCGCATGCCGTAGATTTAGAACTATTATTGCAGCAGTTGAACGAAGTACAGCAAGATTAGAGTAGGGGAATTGTAACCCTAAGCGATGCTGGGATTATTTTGGGGTGAATTTTTTGGGGGATCTTTCAACCAACGTTAAATATATTAAAGGTGTTGGCCCGGCCAAGGCTAATATTTTGACAAAACTTAATATTTTTACAATTGGCGATTTAGTAGAGCACTATCCGCGACGGTATGAAGACCGCAGCAAGTTAAATCCTATTAGTAAATTAGTTAACGCCGGGGTGCAAACTTTCCGGGCCACTACGGTCAATTGTCAGGAAACAAAACCTCGGCGAGGTCTTACGCTTACGAAGGTAACAGTCCAGGATTCAAGCGGCTTCGCACAATTAGTATGGTTCAATCAACCATATATAAAAAAATGGTTTAAGCCGGGAAGCGAACTTATTATTTCAGGAAAAGTAGAGCGTAAATTTGGTCAAGTACAGATAACACGTCCGGAAATAGAAGCCTTGGATGGTTCGGACTTGCTACATACCGGGCGCATTGTGCCAATTTATCCGGCTAGTGAAAATGTTGGGCAGCGTTGGCTGAGGGCCATTATTCATCAGGTTCTCGGTGAATACAGTTTGCCGGGCGAATTTTTACCGCCGGTGATTGTAAAAGAATTTGGCCTTATTGACCGTCGAATGGCGATAAGAACCATTCACTTTCCTGAGGATCAATCTTCCCTAGCAGCGGCGCGGCGGCGCTTAGTTTTTGAAGAATTGTATCTATTACAATGCGGTCTTTTGTTTTCAAAAAGAAAAAACCAGCAGTCCAATAAGGGGATAAAACATAGTGCCGATGGTGAATTGGTGAACAAAATGAAGGCCAGTCTCCCCTTCACCTTGACTCAAGACCAACAGGCATCGCTCCGGGATATCACGGCGGACATGGAGGATACCACGGCGATGCAGCGGCTTGTTCAAGGGGACGTAGGCTCGGGCAAGACAGTGCTTGCTGCTATTGCGTTGACTAAGACCGTAGAAAACGGTTATCAAGGGGCGATGATGGCTCCGACTGAGATTTTGGCGGAGCAGCACTATCATACCTTGGCCCAGCTTCTTGCGCCAATGGGGATTAGGATAGCGGTGCTTACCGGAAGATTGACGCGGCGGATCAGGCAGGAAGTTTTAGCGCGGGCTAAGGATGGTCTGGTTGATATTGTAGTTGGAACCCATGCGCTTATTCAAGAGGATGTCGAATTTAAACAGCTCGGACTGGTAATTACCGATGAACAGCATCGGTTTGGTGTTAATCAGCGGGCTTTGTTAACGGCTAAAGGTCAGACGCCGGATGTCCTGGTTATGACCGCTACACCGATTCCCAGAACAATGGCATTGACGGTATATGGTGATCTCGATGTTTCAGTTATCCGACAATTGCCGCCGGGGCGAAAACCAATAAAAACCTATGCGGTAGGCAGTGAAATGCGTCAGCGAATTTATACTTTCATTGCTAAAGAAGTAAAGGCCGGGCGTCAAGCATATGTGGTGTGTCCGCTGGTAGAAGAATCGGAAAAACTAGAAGCAAAAGCCGCCGTTCAAATGTACGAACAACTAAAAGTTACATATTTTAAAGATATATCCTGTGGAATTGTTCACGGAAAGATGAAGTCCCAAGAAAAAGATAACGTTATGAACGACTTTTATTCTGGTGAAATAAAGGTGCTGGTGGCGACTACGGTAATAGAAGTTGGGGTCAATGTTCCTAATGCCAGTGTTATGGCGATTGAAGGAGCCGATAGATTTGGTCTGGCTCAATTACACCAATTGCGTGGCCGCATTGGACGCGGCGAACATCAGTCTTATTGTATTTTGCTGTCTGATAATCAAAATCAGGAAACTAAGGATCGGTTAGATATTATGGTTAAAATCAGTGATGGTTTTGAACTGGCAGAGAAAGACCTCCTGTTGCGAGGCCCAGGACAGTTTTTTGGAACCAGACAACATGGCATGCCTGACCTGAAAATCGCTGATATTGTCCAGGATACTGAAATATTATTGGAAGCAAGAACTGCAGCTAAACAAACCGTAGCCGACAGCCAAGAGTTTCAGCTTGTCAGAACGGTTCTAACGGCGCGGCTAGGTGATTATTTTGGTATGATTTTTAATAATTAGCAGTAAATATACACCATTGGATGCTATCCGGTTGATATTGTTTCCTAAAACCGGAAACAATAAGGTTAATATAAAAATTGGAGTGGTGTAGAAAATGGAAAAAATGTATACTGAAGCTGAGGTTAAAAACATTGCCCAGGAATGTCAGGAATTCGAACATATCACCAGTGCCATGGGGTACGGCGGTTCATTTATTAATATAGCTCCGGAACGGTACATGCGGCGATGTCCTGATTGTGTACAATGGCTAGGCGGATCCTGTGAAATTTTTCTCAGTGAGTTGGAATAACCTGAATGCAGCACCGATAGGTGCTGCATTTAATATTTGTGTTAAATATTAAAATACACACACTTGATTTTTCTAGCTCCAAACCTTACGGGATTCATTATTTAAGAATGAGATTAATTTATTACCAATGCTACAATAGCTAAACTACCAAACCTGCGCATTACCACACTCAAATTAAGGGCGGTGGTGTAATACGCCGGAACATGTTCTGTAAATCTGGCATAAATATATAGTAAGGTATATTCCATAACGAGGAGGTTTGAATATGAATTCTGGCTTACATCACTATATCAACAGAGAATTTGCCAGGGAGCTTAAGGGACTTGCCGGGCGAAACATACTGCTTTTGCTTTTGGACGGTTCAGCAGTATTTGGCAGGTTGGGCGGTATTGATGAATGTGTTATAAGTGTTTTGCCGGCAGTAGGAATGACCGGGGTTACGGCAGTACGGTTTCGTCCTCCGAATCCTACTTTACCTGAATATGACATACTATTAAGTGAAGCGTTGATTGACCTATGTAACGTTACGGCAGTGATCGAAGGGCCGTTTATTGTTCCGCCAATTAGCAAGGCGTGTAGTTTAGCTAATAACCCCAATAATGCGCCTAAACAAATGATGAAACCTAAAACTCCCTATGTGCGCCAACAAAGCCACCTCTTAGAACAGCTAGATGAGTTTTGCGGACAAAATATTGGCGTATTGCTTATGGGCGGTTGGGTAATTGGCGGACAGTTAAGTGAAGTTGATGAATGTGTAATTTTATTTGGTCCGGCTACAACTACGGCTCCGTACATGATATGCATGGGCGCATTAAACGTATTTGGGCCGCCGTTTACCGGCGGGTATTCCTTAGTCTGATAGCGGTTTAAGGAGAAGGAATCGAACATAGCGCGAGCAGGGATAATTACTAAATCGCCGAATAGAATATAGCTAAAAGCAATGTATCTAGAGGCAACATGGCACGTGGATTGAGGAGGCAATAGCTATATGAAAGAATTAAGATTTGCTGTAGCATTAGAGGCCAGCATTCGTAAAGAATTGGAAGATATAAACCGCCAAGCACTACCGGAGCTATGTCCAGTGGTGCAAATCGTCAGTAAGTTTCAAGCTGAATTTGAACTATTATTAGATCGCGCCTGCAGCACTGACGTTGATCTCGGTAAATACCCTGAAATTGATGCTGCGCTGCTTTTAGGCTCAGACCAGGATTGGCAGCAAGCGGTGAAAAATTTTTCTGATACCAATAATAAAGCGTTAGCTAATTTGACGCTGTTATGGAGAGTGCTAGCGCTTATTGAAAACTCACAGCAGTACTATCAGCAGGCGGCGCTGAACTCACCCTATCCGTTAACTAAGCTGTTCTTGAGTTCGTTGACCCAAACTAAACTCATCCTCCGGCGGAGGTTGGACGGAGTCCTAAGAGCCATGTATAACGAAGTGTGGTCAAGTGTTGGCTTTGCCCCCTTCGTTTTTGGGAAAGATTGACGGTTACAAAAACAACAATAAATTTGGTCACTGGCGATATGCTGGTGGCCTTTTTCTATCTAAACCAGATAGCTGGCTAGAGAGAAAAAATAAGTAGCGGGTATAGTTATATAAAAATAGAACAAAATATGGTAGGAATTTACAATTAATAAAACGAATAGTACCAACAGCGATAATAGCCAGGGGTGTGGTGATGGATAGTTATAGCATAAAGCAAATTACTGAAGTAGCCGCTAAACTGCGAAAAACGCTGGATGGCCATTTTTTAGCTGACGGCGAGGGTAAGGCTTGGCAGTGGGCATTTAAACTCGGCCTAGACACAGCCATCAGGGTGCGCGGGCTGGAGTATGAACTGCCTGATTTTCTTCAACAAGCGATGGAGGCCGGGCCAATTGCTGAATCGGTACTTAATACTTGCCAAATGCTTTTTAGTGCCCCGGAAGTATTAAAAAGCTTTAGTTTACCTGATGCTCTGGGGTGGTTGTATCAGCATTGGTTTGACAATGACCGGAAGGCACTTACTGAAAAGCTTATTGCTGATCAAGGTGCCAAAATTTCTGTCAATGAAATTATTTTGGCTACGCAAATATACACTGAACGGTACATGGCAGCATTCTTGGTAGAAAACTCACTAGGAGCATTGTGGCTAAGACTGCATCCGGAGACAAAGTTAACGGCCCAATTGCAATATTATGTTCAACGTGTTCAAGAAGACACAATTTACCCCGGAAAGTCAGTCAGCAAAATTACCTTACTTGATCCAGCGTGTGGGTGCGGTAATTTTTTGCTAGTGGCGTTTGATTTACTATATGCGATGTATATCGAAGAAGGCGGCTTTAGTATTGAAGGCGCGTGCGCCTCAATTCTCAATAATAATTTATTTGGGGTTGACATTGATGGTGAGGCAGTAAAGGTATGCCGCGCGGTGCTGTGGCTTAAGGCCAAAGAACGAGCGCCAAGGCTTAGAACTGATATGCTGACATCCTTTAGCAGTAATATTTTCGCTGTTGGTGAAATAAGCGTGCCCGGCGGATCGTATCTAGGTTCGTTGATAAAAGAAGGAAATACTTTTACCAAAAAATACGACATTGTGACCACCAATCCACCTTATGTTGATAAACGTGACTATGCTGGGCCGGTGAGAAACTATTTGCGGCGTTATTATAGAACCGGTGCGGGGAATATCTATGCCGCATTTATTATCCGCTGTCAAGAATTAGCCAGATATTACGTAGCAATGATAACGCCGCAAACCTTCTTGTTTATTACTAGTTACAGCAAGCTTCGTCAGCAATTGTTTAACCAAAGCAGTATCCGAACCCTGGGCCATTTAGGGTTAGGCGCGTTTCATAATGCAGTTGTTGATACGGCAATGTTTGTTTTAGCGATAAATGAGTATAACCCAGGAGTATATTTTAGACTGGTTGATGTAATTGATAAACCTCAGGTATTACTTCAAGCGATAGCTAGACACAATAATGGTGAAACCACAGCGTTGGTGTTCGTGCGAACTTCCGGGGAAATAAGCGACTTGCCAGGCTCACAGGTAATCTATTGGCTTGGTGGCGGCATAATCAAATTACTAAAAGAATCTAAGCAAATGAGCGATTATGCAGATGTAGTATTGGGAATGAAAACGTCAAATAACAAAAGGTTTCTCCGGTTTTGGTGGGAACTGCCGGAAGGTGAACGGCAGAATAATCAGGAATGGGTTCTCTATGAAAAAGAAGTAAGCGGTTATCGGTTTAAGCGAAATTCGTCGTACGTGCTGTTGTGGAATAAGTTTGCGCAAGACTATTATAAACAGCACTATTCGGCACAATTGCCTAACCCGAAATATTGGCTTAAGCCCGGGATTGTGTATGGTTTAATCAGTAGTAAGGCTTTTAGTGCCAAACTGCTTGAGCCTGGTCATATGACAGATATGGCAGCTAGCTGTATCTATCCGCATAATGAAGATAATACCGAGCTGATATTAAGTTTGTTAAATTCCAAAATATATCAATGGCTGTTAAAAGCGTTTAACCCAACGGTTAATTATCAGCCGGTTGATATAAAAAGACTGCCTGTTCCGGCGTTTGATGATAGAGCTAGCCTGGTGCTAAAAAATCTGGCGGCGATTGCCGCTCAAACCGCAAATCGACTATATGAGATGGAAATAACTGATCGCGAAGCTAACTATGTTATGGAAGATTTTTTCCCGCTTAGAGAAAAAATAGTGCAGCGGCAAATTAAGGTGTGGACGGCTGCGGTAAAATATATGTTGGCACGCGATGCCATTGATATAGAATTGATTCGGCTATTAAAATTGCCGGAGACTGAAATTAAGAATATAACTGCCGAAATGGGGAATATACCTAGTAGATACTCGTTATTATTTGAGTATGACCTCGCTCAAAACAACCAAATAGCAAAAATAAAAGATCGGCTGAAAGAAATATATGAAGCCGGGCAAGATAAACCAATTGGCGGATTAATAGAACTAATTGAACATATGACCCATAAATTAAAAGTGCACCCAATCAGTATCTATAAAATTATAAACAACGGTATTGTGCGCGATGGGTGGTGCTGTACAAGCTTTGAGAAAAATTTTGTTCAAGACGCTGTAAGCAAGATCGTATTAGCGGTAATGGCTACGCGAGAAGGAATACCCGTTACCGGTGGCTGCGGAGAAGAAACATTAAGCGAGTTGGTTCGTCAATATATCGGCGCAAGCTATGATATTGGAGCTGTTGAGGCTGAATTTAAGAAGTTAATGGGTATCTCGCTGGGGGGCTGGCTTGCTGACGGATTTTTTAAACGCCATATCCGTCAGTTTCGTAAACGTCCGCTGGTGTGGCAATTAAAAAGTCATTCCCCAAACGGTATACCGGCTTTTTCCGGTTTTATTCATGCTTATACAGCGGAGTGTTTACCAATGATTCGGAGCTGGGTTAGTGAAGCGGTAAAAAGAAGTTCAACAGATGCAATTACTGGTGAACTGCAAGACTTTACAGCTCGGTTAAACCTGATGAAAAGGGAAAGATTTAATCCTAAATATGGAGTCCGGTTAAATATTGCCCCGTTTGAACAAGCCGGACTGCTTGCGGCACCGGTTCTTGGTAAAATAGATACAATACAAGCCCTTAAAGACTTTGAACAATGGAAAAACATGTTTAATTAGTTGAAAATTAAAACAACTATCATTTTACGAAGCGTTTCTTTGTTAATATAAAAAAACTGAGAATAATTCATAAATAATGTAAAAAAATAGCTGGATTTTGTAGCTTTAAGTATGATATTATTATAAAAATATGGTAGAAATTAATTTCTGAAAGGAGCAATAATCATGTTTGAGGATAAGTTCGGTCCGGAAGGTCTGACCTTTGACGATGTTTTACTAATTCCTAATAAGTCTGATGTTTTGCCAAGGGAGGTTGACGTTAGCACATCTCTTACTAAAAATATCCGACTTAATGTCCCCCTAATAAGTGCTGGAATGGATACAGTAACTGAGGCCCGGATGGCAATAGCCATGGCACGGGAAGGTGGCCTTGGTGTTATTCATAAAAATATGTCAATTGAGCTTCAGGCTAATGAAATTGATAAAGTTAAACGCTCTGAGCATGGTATTATTGTTGACCCAATATTTTTGGCACCGCATAATACGTTGCAAGATGCTCATGACCTCATGGCTAAATATCGGATTTCCGGGGTTCCTGTTACCGAAGGCAATAAACTTGTCGGTATCTTGACCAACCGGGACTTAAGATTTGAAACTAATTTATCACGGCGAATCAGAGACTGTATGACCAGAGAACATCTGATTACCGCGCCGGTCGGGACTTCCCTTGATGAAGCAAAAGCTATTCTAGCGGAGCATCGGATCGAAAAATTGCCGTTGGTTGATGCAAATGGCAATTTAAAAGGGCTTATAACCATTAAAGATATTGAAAAAGCGCTAAAATATCCTAATTCGGCGAAAGACTCCAAAGGACGATTATTAGCGGCGGCAGCAATTGGCGTTGGTGCAGATATGATGGACCGAGTTGCTGGTTTGGTTGCGGCGAAAGTGGATTTGCTTGTTTTAGATACGGCGCATGGGCATTCACGCGGTGTTGGCGAAGCGGTAAAGAAAATAAAGCAAGCCTACCCGCAGGTTGAACTTATTGCCGGAAATGTTGCGACTGCTGACGCTACGCGTGACCTTATTGAAGCAGGAGCTGATGCCATTAAAGTTGGGATGGGACCTGGGTCAATTTGTACCACTAGGATCATTGCCGGTATCGGTGTTCCGCAAATTACTGCTGTTTATAATTGTGCGACTGCGGCCCGTCCGTATGGTGTTCCAATTATTGCTGACGGTGGAATTAAGTATTCGGGAGACATTGCTAAAGCACTTGCTGCCGGAGCTAATGTCGTTATGATTGGCAACTTATTGGCTGGAACGGAAGAAAGCCCTGGGGAGACAATTATTTATCAAGGACGTAGCTTCAAAGTTTATCGCGGAATGGGCTCATTAGGAGCGATGGTTAATGGTAGTAAGGACCGTTACTTCCAAGAAAATATGGACAAGTTGGTGCCGGAAGGAATAGAGGGCCGGATTCCATATAAAGGTTCAGTCGCTGATACTGTTTTCCAAATGATGGGCGGTTTGCGCTCAGGCATGGGGTACTGTGGCGTAAAGACAATCGATGACATGATTAATAATACTCAGTTTATCAGAATTACTAACGCTGGCTTGAAAGAAAGCCATCCGCATGATGTTAGCATAACAAAAGAAGCACCTAATTACAGTTTGTAATAACATAAGGTAATATTAAAGCCCTCGGTCCAAAAGGCCGGGGGCTTTAATATTACCAGGCTGGCGGGGTTTCTAAGTTAATTACACGAAATTCAAACCCCTGACTTTTAAAATAATTTATTATCTCCGGTAAAGCTTTTACGGTTTCGCTATGTCCGCGGCCATCATGCATCAAAACAATTGAATGACTATAGAGAAATTTATTTTTTTTAATTTGTGTTTTTATATTGGCTACTAGTTGGCCTGCCTTGGTGAAGGAGGCATCTCCAGAGACAATATTCCAGCCAAACTCTTTATACCCTAAAGCGGTTAAAGAATCCCAATATTCTTTATTAAAGGTGCCGGAAGATCCACCGGGAGCTCGGCAAATTCTGGGACGAACGCCAATAACTCGCTTAATGCTTTCATCAGTTTTTTCGAGTTGATCAGTATATGTATTTACTGATTGATACAGATCTTTATAAATATGAGAGTAAGAATGATTGCCGATAGCATGTCCAGCATTAAAGATGCGACGAAGCAAGTCGGGATTTTTTTCGACCTGATTGCCGATAACAAAAAACGTGGCTTTAACATTATTTGCTTCAAGAATATCAAGGATAGCCGGAGTATTATCAGCGTCAGGGCCATCGTCAAAGGTTAGATAGACAGTTTTTTCGCCGTAATATGGCAGAACTTGCGGCAAAGTAAGTGGCAGTTCGGATATTTTTCGCTCACTGACGGTTAGGGGATCATATACTGCGGTTTCTGGAGGGGGCATAATCGGGATATCGCTAAGGTAATAGACATACGGTGGCGGTTCACTAACATTGTTGTCTAATCCCATCTGTGCTGCCATTGCCGTACGGGTTGGAGGATTAGTGAGGGCTTCTTTCGAAGGTAATATGACAATTGGTAATAAGACCGCGACTAAGATAAACAACCCGAAAATAATGCCGATAATGTTAAAAAATTTTGAGCGATTTAACATTTTCATACCTCTTTTAATACTTTTTCAGAGGTATTCAACGCTGACCGTAAACTTTCCTGCGCGTAAAGCCTGTTAAGGTTTGGGTATACTAAGTGTTGATAGGAGGGGCAGTTTATGCAAGAACAGAAAGATGAACCGGGGAAAATGGTCTCGCTGTGGCGTAAATATTATGGTATCAGTATTTTGGCAGCGATAACTATAATTATGTTTTTAGCAATTGGCTGTACTTTTTGGGGGTTGCCGGCGACAGATAGTCTAGAAAACTTGCCAATGAAGGCGGCGACACAAGTATATGATATTAATGGTCAGTTAATATCAAAGCTTTTTGAAGAAAATCGGGTTGTGGTACCAATAACCCAAATGTCACCGTATATTCAACAAGCGATAATAGCTAATGAGGATATACGGTTTTATAGTCATTTTGGCGTAGACCCGATTGGTATTGGCCGGGCTCTTTGGATAGATATTCGCAGCGGCAGTTTGGCCGAGGGTGGCAGCACTATTACCCAACAGCTGGCTAGAGGATTATTTTTAAACCAAGAACAAACGGCGGGGCGAAAACTTAAAGAAGCAGTGCTGGCGATCATTATTGAGCGGCGGTTTTCGAAAGAAGAAATACTTCAAGCCTATTTAAATCAAGTATATTTTGGTGAAGGGGCTTATGGTGTAGAAGCGGCATCACAGGTATATTTCGGTAAGTCCGCAGAAAAACTTAGTCTTGCCGAAAGCGCATTGTTGGCGGGATTGCCACGTGGCCCAAATTTATTTTCGCCCTACATTGACCTTGATGCGGCAAAATTACGGCGGGCCGAGGTGCTTCAGGGGATGGCCCAAGCCGGATACATTACTCCGGAGGCTGCGGTTGCGGCCCAAAATCAGCCTATTATATTAGTAGGAAAAAAAAAGCGGGTAGTACAGGCATCATACTTTTTGGATTATATCGCTGCGCAATTAGTGGGGCGTTATGGTGCGGATCAAGTATATAAAGGTGGACTAAAGGTATATACGACCTTGGATATTAAAACTCAAAAAGCTGCAGAAGAAGCGCTTGGCGAGTACCAGGGGGCGGTAGTGATTTTAGATCCGAGAAATGGGGAAATAAGAGCACTTGTTGGTGGTCGTAACTATAATGAAAGCCAGCTTAATCGGGCGATAGCAGAAGTGCGTCAGCCAGGCTCAGCCTTTAAACCATTTGTTTATGCTGCCGCGCTTAGTCAGGGTCTGACCGCTAATGGAATTTTGGTGGATGAACCGATTAATATCAGCGGGTATTCCCCTAATAATTATGATCAGAAATACCGGGGGCCGATTACGCTGAAAAAGGCGCTTAGATGGTCGGTTAATGTGGCGGCAGTAAAACTTGGCCAGCAAGTAGGAATGATGAATGTTTTATTATTAGCAAGAAATATGGGAATTACTACCGTCGGACCCGAAGATAATAATTTAGCGGCAGCAATAGGCGGGCTTAGGCAAGGGACAAGTTTATTGGAACTGTGTTCGGCGTATACTGGCTTTGCTAATTCCGGTATAGTATCGAAACCGACGGCAATAATGAAAGTAGTCGATGATGATGGTAAGGTATTGGAAGAAACGCGGTTTGAACAACGGGCGGTAATCAGCGCGGAAATCGCCTACATTGTCACGGATATGTTAAAAGGCGTAATTCAGGATGGTACTGGTACCGCAGCTAATATTGGCCGGCCAGCCGCCGGTAAAACTGGAACAACCGATAACTATGAAACAGCCTGGTTTATCGGCTATACTCCGGAACTTTTGGCGGGAATTTATATTGGCAACGATGATCGTACCACGGTTGGAATATCTGGAAGTCAAGTCGCCGGTTTGTGGAGCGTATTAATGAAAAAAATCTTGGCCGGGACCAAAGCAACGGATTTTGTCATTCCCAACCATATAATTGCTAATGTTCCGGTCTGCGCCACTACTGGAAAATTGGCGACGGCTGGCTGTAAAGAGATTGAATATAGCGCATTTATCAGAGGCAGTGAACCAACACAAGAAGGACGAAAACCTGACCAACAAAACGCATATGATCCGCTCAATCCGCAAAAAACGCCAATAACTCCAGATCCTAAACCTAAACCTCGCTGGAAACTGCCTTGGCTATAATTGCCGGGGTGGGGATAATGTGATAGAATGTAACGAGTTGATTAGAAATATGTTACAGTTGTGAGGGGATTGGGACTGTCTGTGCAAACAAGAGTATTAGGTGTTAAAGTTGATGTTGTGACGATGGACAAGGCAGTAGAGATGCTTGAAACCTTTATAGCCGAAAAAAAGAACCGTTTAGTTGCAACTGCTAATGCCGAAATGGTTATGACTGCTCAAAATGATAGTCACTTGGCTGAAGTTTTAGACCAAGCTGATTTGGTGGTGCCTGACGGAGCGGGAGTCGTTTGGGCGGCTCGCTATCAAGGTAATCAAGTACCGGAACGAGTTGCCGGGTACGATATGGTTCAACAACTATTGGCCAGAGCAGCAGTATGCGGCTATCGGGTGTATTTCTTTGGCGGAGCACCGGGAATTGCGGAACAAGCTTGTAAAACAGCTAAAGAATGGTATTCTGGGCTGGATGTAGTCGGAATACGCAATGGTTTTTTTACTGACGCAGACGAGCCGGGAATAATCGAGGATATCCGGGCAAGCAAACCGGATATATTGTTGGCTGCACTGGGCGTCCCTAAACAAGAGAAGTGGCTGGCGAAGCACTTAACTGAACTTAATGTGCCGGTGTCCATCGGGGTAGGTGGTAGTTTTGATGTCATGGCCGGTAATGTTAAACGAGCGCCGCTATGGATGCGTCGCATAAGCTTAGAATGGCTGTTCCGCCTAGTGATGCAGCCACAGCGAGCTTTGAGAATGCTAGCTTTGCCGCGCTTTGTCGTAGCGGTTATCACCGCTAAAAAACATTAGACAAAAACAAAGTTGGTATATTATAATGAGTGAGGAAAAATGGGCCGGTTTGGTTCGTCTTTTTCCATAATAAAAATTTGAAGATTAGTAGTATGCGGCAGTTGCAGTGTACACGGTGCTAAGGGGGGTGGATGGATGGTTAAAGCTCCAATTGTTAAGGAAGGCTATTTGTATATTAGTATATTGGCGTTTATGACAGTGGTTGTTGGCTTGACCGTTGACATATATTGGAGCATTATTCCGGGCGTATTATTCCTTTTTGTGTCGTTTTTTTTTCGTAATCCCAATCGGACGATTCCAGAAGATGTGCGGCTGATTGTGTCGCCGGCGGACGGGGTAGTGATGGGGGTTAGTGATGTATACGAGGACCAATTTCTAGAAGAAATGGCAATCAAAGTAACGATATTTCTTTCGGTGTTCAATGTACATATTAATCGTAGTCCTATTGCTGGTGAAATCAAATATCAGCAGTATACCTGCGGGCGGTTTCGTCCTGCTTATAAAGAATCGGTTGGCTGTGAAAACGAGCGCCACACAGTTGGTATTGAAAATGAAGAGGTGCGCATTTTAGTTACGCAAATCGCTGGTATTTTAGCCCGGTGTATTGTGTCCTGGGTAACGCTAGGGACGGTGTTAGACCGGGGCGAACGCTATGGTATGATTAAATTTGGTTCTTGTACGGAAATTGTTGTGCCGAAGAATGTAGAAGTTTTAGTTAAAAAAGGTGATAAAGTCCGGGGGGGCGAGACAGTTATTGGGAGGTTGTGCGAATGAAAACTTTCATTCCTAATTTAATAACGTCATTGAATCTTGTTTTTGGTTTTCTTTCCATTATCGCTACAATACATGAAAGTTATATTCTAGCGGCAGTGCTGGTAGTAATAGCGATGTTAGCTGACGGGATGGATGGCCGAGTTGCACGGTATTTTAAGGTAAGCAGTGAATTTGGCAAAGAATTAGATTCTTTGTGCGATTTAGTATCCTTTGGGGTTGCTCCAGCATTACTTGCTTACAGTTACTTATTAAAAGATATGGGGTATGCTGGTGCCGCCGTTGGTGCGGCATTTGCCGTGTGCGGCGCTTTGCGGTTGGCGAGATTCAATGTTAATGTCGGAATCGTGAAAGGATACTTTATGGGTTTGCCCATTCCGGCTGCGGGCTGTGTAGTAGCTACTTTTGTTATGCTGGGCATAAAACCGCCGGCGTGGATGTTTCTGGTATTTGTCGCTATTTTTGCGTATTTGATGGTTAGCACCATCAAATATCCGGATTTTAAAGGAAAAGGTGAAAAAATTCGCCTGATTCCGGCAATCGTGTCGCTCATTATGGCGGGGGGAATACTTTGGTTCTCTGTACAGGCGATTATATTTGTTATCTTTTTTGCTTATGCTGTTTTTGGTATTCTTAATACAGCCTTTGGTTTATTTGATGCTTAGTCTTTAAATAATTTGGTTATGTATCATGTAATAAGTGGGAGCGGCAGAATTGGATACATAGTTTTTGTAAGGGTTATATTAAAATGTGAATTAGATCTAGGGCAGGAATTGCTAAGTGAATAGCGAATATGCCAATAATAAAGTAGTTTCCAGTATCTATAAAAAACCGACTGCTGGTAAATATGTATTGGAGACAGATATTCAGCGATTTGACCTTAGTTGAGAGTAGCTTTAACGCTGTTCCTAAAAAAGGAGATATTTAATCCATGAACCATATTTTTGACTATATTATGATCCCCATACAATTGATAATTATATTCTTTACGCTGTATTATTTTATTCTTGCTTTTTTTGGTTTGTGGCGTCGAAAAGAGAACAAAATACTAATACCGGAAAAGACCTTTGCGGTTATAGTAGCGGCGCACAACGAAGAAAATGTAATTGTCCAACTTATTGAAAATCTTCATGTTTTAAATTATCCGCGGGAACTTTACGACATTTTTGTTGTGGCTGATAATTGTACTGATAGTACAGCGCAATTGTCGAGAAAGGCCGGAGCAATCGTTCATGAGCGGTTTAATGACGAAGATAAAGGCAAAGGCTACGCAATGGAGTGGATGTTTGCCAAGCTATTCAGGATGAAGCGAAAATATGCTGCCGTTGTTATTTTTGATGCGGATAATTTAGTCCATCCTAACTTTTTGCTGGAAATGAATAACCGTCTGTGTAAAGGCGAACAAGTAATTCAGGGATACCTTGATGCAAAGAATCCTAATGACACTTGGGTTTCAGGAACCTTTGCCATTTCCTTTTGGTTGATTAATCATATTTGGCATTTAGCGAAATATAACTTAGGTTTGTCTAGCGCTTTGGGTGGGACTGGAATGTGTATTTCCACCAAAGTATTGCAAGAATTCGGTTGGGGTGCCACTTGTTTGACCGAGGATTTAGAATTTACGATGAAGGTTCTGCTAAAAGGGATCAGGACTACCTGGGCTCATGAGGCTATTGTTTACGATGAGAAGCCGCTTACATTTAAACAGTCTTGGAACCAGCGCCGACGTTGGTCACAAGGTCATTTTGATGTGGCTGGGCGTTATATTCCACAGTTATTATATCAAGGAATAAAACGGCATGATTGGCGGCTGTTGGATGGAGTCTTGCAGTTGTTGCAAAATCATTTTTTGCTGATGTCGACCTTTTTTGTCATAATGAGTTATTTTAATCCGATGTTCCACTTGTATACCGATATATTGGTTACTATTATTCCGTACCAAGTGTGGTCAATAATTGCAGTAGGTCAGTATGCTTTTCCGATTTTGGTGCTGGCAATTATTCGAGCTCGGCCAAAATCTTGGCTCTACCTTATTGTTTATCCGGTATTTGTTTATAGCCAAATACCAATCAGTATGTTAGGCTTCCTGCATCGTAAAGAACGGGTGTGGAGTCATACTCAGCACACCAGAAGTATTAGCTATCAAGAAGTTGTACTGGCGGCTGAATCAGAGGAATTTCCGAAAGAAAATTTTCAAATAGCTGGTAAATAGATGAGTTAACACTCATCTATTTTTATAAGCAATCACCGAGGAGGGAATATTACAATGTACGAGTTGACAACGATAGTAGACTTTGAAGCGGCTCACCAACTGAGAAATTATCCGGGAAAATGCGCTCGCCTCCACGGACATAATTGGCAAGTGGAAGTAACCGTAGCCGGAAATAAACTGGATGAAATGGGAATGCTTATTGACTTTAAGGTCCTTAAACAAAAAGTGAATCAAGTCATTGAAGGTTTGGATCATTACTATCTAAATGAATTGGAAGCTTTTCGTGAAAATAACCCATCGGCTGAAAACATTTCTCAATATATTTATCAGACTTTAAAAAATAAGTTTATCCCAAATATAAAATTGTGTCAGGTAAAAGTATGGGAGTCACCGCGTTCGGCAGTAACTTATCGGGAGGATTAAAGCGTGAAGGCTGTTAATGTAGTAGAAATATTCTCTTCCATTCAGGGAGAAGGAAAATATGCCGGCTGCCGTCAAGTTTTTGTGCGGTTGGCAGGATGTAATCTTACCTGTAGCTACTGTGATACTCCCGATTCAAGGAACACTGGGTTAGCCGGGACAATAGAATTAACGCCGGGTAAGCGCGATTTTGCCAAAATTTCCAATCCGGCTTCGCTGCAGGATATTGCCGGTCATATTAATCATCTATTAACATCACCCCATCACTCCGTAAGCTTTACCGGCGGCGAACCGCTCTGCCAGGCTGAAGCGCTTGCTGAATTAATGGCAACCGTAAAAGGGCGTTGTTTCCTTGAAACAAATGGGACGCTGCCGGAAAAACTAAAGGCAGTATTGCCATATACCGATATAATAAGCATGGACATTAAGCTGCCAAGCATTTCTGGGCGGGAGTACTGGCGCGAACACTATGAATTTTTGCGACTAGCCGCAGTTAAAGATGTTTTCGTCAAAGTCGTAGTAACAAAAGATACCATGCCAAGAGAATTTTCTAAGGCAATCCAGGTGGTCGCGGAAGTAGACCCAGAGATTTTGCTAGTTATCCAGCCGGTAACCCCGATAAATAATGTGGCCGGAGTATTGCCGGAAAAAATGCTGGAACTTCAGGCGGAAGCAATGAAGAGCCTGAGCGATGTGAGAGTTATACCGCAAACCCATAAATTTATGGGTCAAATATAGGGGGGAGTTTTATTGCGTATTCTGCTAACTAATGATGACGGTATTTTTGCGCCCGGAATCCAGGCGCTGTGGCAGGAATTAGCTAAAATCGGTGAAATAACTGTTGTTGCGCCGGATTCAGAACGCAGTGCTACCAGTCAGGCCATTACGGTTCATCAACCAATACGGGTTGACCAACATTGTTTTGACAATGAGCGGGTTTCAGGTTGGCGCATCGGCGGGACTCCTACCGACTGTGTAAAAATAGCGGTGGAAGCGTTGCTTGATGAAAAACCCGATATTGTTGTTTCCGGAATAAATCAAGGGCCGAACCTTGGTACTGATGTGTTATACTCGGGGACAGTTAGTGCCGCGATAGAGGGAGCCTTATTAGGGATTCCGGCGCTTGCGGTCTCATTAAATAGTTGGCAAGTCAGTGATTTTACCGTGGCGGCTAAATTCACCAGTAACTTAGTACTTACAACGCTGGCAAAAACTTTGCCGCCGAATACCCTGTTAAATGTAAATGTTCCTCCGTTAAAAAAGGAAGAAATCAGTGGCGTGGAAGTTACCCGGCTAGGGGTAATTGAATATGAAAATATCTTTGAACAACGAAAAGACCCACGGGGCCGGAGTTATTATTGGATGGGTGGCAAACCGGTTGCTGTCGATAATAGTGAAGGAAGCGATGTTGCGGCACTTAAGCAAGGAAAAATATCAGTGACACCGATTCATTTTGATTTGACTAATTATAATATAATGCCGTTAATTGAGGAATGGAAATTATCGACCTAGCATAAATTACAGTAAAACTTCTTAGGAGGTAATACTGTGGTTAGGAGTGCAAAAAATTCGCGCTACAACGCAAAACCGCAGCGACCAGCCGGTATTATGGTATTAATTTTCAAAGGCGTTGTAGTTGGGTTTATAGTCTCGATAATTGCAGCAGTACTGTTTGCGCTGGCTACTATTACAACTGATAACGATTTACTAGAAGAATATAACCGTTATATTGTAGTTGCTATCACTGTGATCAGCATCTTTCTTGGCAGCGCTTATGCCGCAAAAAAGGCAGGCTGTCAGGGCGTAATTATCGGAATTTCGGTTGGAGTTATCTATGTTCTAATTTCAGTTGCCATCGGTTTGGAATTGGATCATGACTCGCCGTTACTGTTGGTAATGATTAACCGCCTTATGGCCGGGGTGGCCGCAGGGGCTTTGGGTGGATTGGTTGGAGTCAATCTATGAAAGAGAAAGACCGATAATAGGGCTGTAGCATTTGATTGTGCTACAGCCCTATCAATTAAATGATAGGGCTGATATTTAGAGTGGTTAAAAGTGGACAAGCTGGTACAACAATCGTAACAATACTTGCTGCTAAAAAGAGCATAATTACTGAAATATGGAGGTACAAAATGAGATATAAAGGAATACTTTTTGATTTAGATGGAACGTTGCTAGACACTAATGAATTAATTATCAAATCCTTTCAACATACCTTTAAAGTTCATTATAACCGGGAAATAGACGTTGACGTTGTTCGGGCATATTTTGGAAAACCGTTGCGGGCGGCATTAGAGTATTTGGGTCCAGATAAAATTGAAGAATTAACCGCTACCTACCGAGAATTTAGTGAGGCTAATCATAAGCGATTGACGAAAATTTTTCCCAAAGTGGCGGATACAATAAAGACATTAGCCGATAATAATGTAAAATTAGGGGTAGTCACCTCCAAGAAGGGGCTTAGGGCCAAGCTTGGATTGGAATTATTTGATATTCGACAATATTTTAGTGTTATTGTCGGTTGTGACAGCTGCAGCAACTATAAGCCACATCCTGAGCCAGTCGAGTTTGCGGTCAAAACTTTAAAACTGACCGCTGATGAATGCTTAATGGTTGGCGATAGCCCTTTTGATTTAGCCAGTGGCAAAGGAGCTGGGGTAAAAACGGCGGCGGTGAGATGGACCGATCTGCCATGGGCAGTGTTAGAGGCTGAAAATCCTGATTATATATTAGAAAGCATAACGGATTTGCTGGGCATCTGCGAAAATTAAAGTTGCTGAATGATTCTGCGATGTTTGAGGAATAAC
Source organism: Bacillota bacterium (assembly GCA_017889625.1). GTDB lineage: Bacteria > Bacillota > Negativicutes > Sporomusales > CTSoil-080 > CTSoil-081. Next base: position 65,416 of record JAGGAD010000010.1, read on the forward strand.
GGGGAAACTTTAAAATCAATAAAATAGATGGTGTGAAAGAAAAGCTAAAGAAGCCGGAAATTCCTGTTTTACATGAATTTCCGGCTTCTTCTGTCAGGGGAGCTTTGTAATTTATTCGTTTGGACTATCTTGTATAATGGGCATCATTTGGTAGAATGCTGTAGGTGGCTACGCTCTTGTAAGTGAGCTGTTTTGGTTTTTATCTGGAATTAATCTGGCTGGATATAGTAAAATGTAGTAAAATGGTTATGTTTGGTAAGAATTTATAACTAATAGGAGCAAGGTGAGAATTATGATAAAAATTGCAATTATTGGTGGAACCGGACTTTATGATCCCCGCATTTTGGATAATGTGAGAGAAGACAAGGTGGTTACTCCATATGGCGAAGTCAACTATAAAGTAGGGGAGTATAAAGGCAAGTCGGTGGCTTTTATTCCTCGCCATGGCAGTGAACACTCAATTCCACCCCACCTTATCAACTATCGGGCGAATATCTGGGCGCTAAAAAAACTTGGTGTTACCAATATTATTGCTTCCACCGCGGTTGGATCGCTAAATCCGGCCATGGGTGGCGGCGACTTTGTGTTTGTTGATCAATTTCTTGATTTTACAAAAAGTCGGATTACTTCTTTCTATAATGGCGCTGGCCGTCAGGTTGTTCACGCCGATGTCACCCAGCCCTATTGTCCGACCTTACGGGCGGCCTTGATTAAAGCGTCTAAAGTCTTGGGAATAAAAGCTCATGCAACAGGCACTTACGTTTGTACCGAAGGACCGAGGTTTGAAACTCCAGCTGAAATTAAGGCCTATGCGATGCTGGGGGGCGATTTGGTTGGGATGACTAATGTTCCAGAAGTGGTGTTGGCGCGTGAAGCCGAAATGTGCTATGCAACCGTTTCAATGGTAACTAATTTTGCCGCCGGAATTTCGCCACATTCGTTAACCCATGCTGAAGTAGTGGAAACTATGGCGGCTAATACCGAAAACATAAAACGTCTGATTATGGCTACGATTGATCTTATTGACTTGGAAGAAGATTGTTCGTGCCGTCACGCTCTAGCTGAGTATGGTGGCTTTAAAATGTAGAAAAGAAGTGATTCGTTGATGCAAAAGACGCTCATCTGGGCGGATGACTGCCTGCGGCTTCTGGATCAAACTAAGCTGCCGGATCAGACTGAATATATTACCTGTACCGAATATCGCCGGGTTGCTGAGGCTATTCGGCGGCTAGAAGTACGGGGTGCTCCGGCTATCGGCGCAGCGGCGGCTTTTGGTTTGGTGCTGGGGGCTAGAGAAGCGGCAGCCGAAGCCGGAGAATTTTGGAACATGCTCTGGGCCATGGCGGCGGAACTTAGAGGAACCAGACCGACGGCAGTAAACCTGTTTTGGGCAATTGACCGAATGCTGGCGGTGGCCAGCCGATATAAAGATCCCTTGGATAAAATAGCAATGCTGTCAGCGCTCGAAACTGAAGCAGTGGCTATTTCCCGCGAAGATGCCGAAGTAAACCAGCGAATTTCCATAAATGGAACAGCTCTGTTTACTGATAAACTAAGTATTCTTACGCACTGCAACGCCGGAGCATTGGCAACAGTTGCTTTAGGGACCGCGCTGGGGGTAATTCGCCAGGCCTGGAGTGAAGGAAAAATAAGCCGGGTATTTGCCGATGAAACCAGACCGTTGCTGCAAGGAGCCCGTCTTACGGCCTGGGAGCTATTGCAGGAAGGTATTCCTACCACTTTGATTACTGATAATATGGCGGGCTGGGTCATGAAAAAACGGATGGTAGATGCGGTTATTGTAGGGGCGGACCGGATCACACTGAACGGTGATGTAGCGAATAAAATCGGCACCTACAGTGTGGCAGTTTTGGCCAAGGAACACAACATTCCGTTTTATGTAGCGGCTCCGGTCTCAACCTTTGATTTTTCCCTCAGGAGTGGGGACGATATCATTATCGAGGAACGCAGCAGTAGGGAAGTTACTTCGTTTGCGGGAATAAATACCGCACCGCGCGGCGTAGAGGTGTTTAATCCCGCTTTTGATGTCACGCCGAATTCGCTGGTGACGGCGATTATCACCGAATATGGAGTCATAAAGCCTTCCTATATTGAGGCTATAAATAAATTAAAAGAATTGAAGGGTGGAGAATAAGTGGAATCGATTATCAGAGATAAAAACTTAGCACCTCAAGGCATGGATAAAATAAATTGGGTAAAACAGCATATGTCAGTACTCAATGTTTTAAACGAAGAACTAGTGAAAACTAAACCGCTAACCGGTAAAAAAATGGTTGTAACCATGCATTTAGAAGCAAAAACCGCCTATTTGGCATTAGTCCTAAAAAATGCCGGAGCCCGTGTTACAGTTACCGGCAGCAACCCGTTATCAACCCAGGATGATGTTGCGGCGGGGCTGGCTTCTCAGGGAGTCACCGTGTTTGCCTGGTATGGCGCAACCGATGAAGAATATGAAAAATTTCTTCATAACGCGCTGGACACCAAACCGGATATAATAATTGACGACGGCGGGGACTTGGTTTCACTCCTGCACGGTGAACGTTCCGATTTAGCAGCAAATATTTTGGGCGGTTCCGAAGAAACCACCACGGGTGTACACCGGCTGAAGGCGCTGGCAGCGTCCGGAAAACTTAAATTCCCAATGATGGCGGTTAATGACGCTTACTCGAAATACCTGTTTGATAATCGTTACGGCACCGGGCAGTCGACCTGGGACGGAATTATGCGCACCACTAATCTTGCGGTTAGCAGTAAAACCGTAGTTGTAGCTGGCTATGGCTGGTGCGGCAAAGGGGTATCAATGCGAGCTAAGGGACTTGGCGCTAACGTAATTGTTACCGAAGTTGATCCGATTAGAGCCGCCGAAGCCGCCTTTGATGGCTTTAGAGTAATGACAATGCTGGATGCGGCCCCGCTGGGTGATTTCTTTGTTACCGTTACCGGCTGCAAAGATGTTATCACTAGCAAACACTTAGCGGTTATGAAACCTAATGCGGTTATGGCAAATGCCGGACACTTTGATGTAGAAATTAACAAAAATCATTTGGCGGAGCTGTCAGTAGCTAAACGGACTGTCCGGAAAAATATTGAAGAGTATGCAATGAAAGATGGGCGCAAACTGTATCTTCTGGCTGAAGGTCGGTTGGTAAACCTGGCAGCTGGTGATGGACATCCAGTTGAAATTATGGACTTGTCATTTGCAACCCAAGTAACCGCGGTCCTTCATATCTTAGAAAACCATGAAAAGATGAACAACCAAGTCTACACCGTACCATATGAACTTGATTGCCGGGTTGGGGAACTTAAACTCAAAGCCTTGGGGCTTACCATTGATAAACTCTCACCTGAACAAGCCGCGTATTTAAACCAAGCATAGTGGAGCTTCCTGTAAAGGAGTGCAAACAAAGTGAGTAAAAGTATAGCTGACATAAAGGCTAACATAGTTGAAGTAGGCTGTGCGATGCTTGCCAAGGGGCTGGTAACAGGAACGTGGGGTAATATCAGCGCCCTTTTGCCCAACGGTTTTGTTGCAATAACACCATCAGGGGGTGACTATCGCTTGCTCACACCGGCAGATATCGTAACGGTCAGTTCGTGCGGCATAACCGACGAAGAAAACCTAATTCCTTCGTCGGAGCTGCCGCTCCATTTAGCGATATATGCCGCCAGGAAAGATGTTGGGGCGATTGTTCATACTCATAGCGTGTTTGCCAGTGCCTGCGCGGTGGCGCGATGCAGTATTCCGCCGATAATTGAGGACTTGATTCAGGTTGTTGGCGGGGAAGTTGCGGTGGCCGAATATGCGTTGCCGGGGACAAAAGAACTAGCCGGTAATACAGTGGCAGCTCTTGGTGACAGGCAAGCAGTACTAATGGCTAATCATGGGGTTGTTGCCTGCGGTAAAACGCTGAGCCAGGCCATGTTGGTGGCCGAATTGGCCGAGAAAGCGGCGCAGATTTATATCTACGCCAAGATGCTGGGAGGGCCACAACTATTGAGTGAAAAAGATGTGACCGTTATGCGGCAGTTTTATCTTGATTGTTATCAGAAACGGCAAGGAGGTAGTGAGTAATGGGAAAAATTCTGCTAAAAAATGGCGAAGTTCTGGGGCCGGATGGGCAAGTAAACAAGGCGGACCTTGCTATTGTTGATGCCGTTATTGATCAGGTAGGAACAGCACTAGATGACTGGCAGGCCGATCAAGTAATTGATTGCACCGATAAATTGATAATGCCGGGCTTAGTCAATACGCATACCCATGCAGCCATGACGCTGTTTCGCAGCTATGCTGATGATATGGCACTAATGGACTGGTTGCAGAATAAAATTTGGCCAGCCGAGGACAAGCTTACTAGCGATGATGTATACTGGGGTACACAGCTGGCAATCGCTGAAATGTTAAAAACCGGTACGACTACGTTTGCGGATATGTATTCTTTTATGGATGATGTGGCTAAAGCGGTGGAAGAAACCGGCATCAGAGCGGTACTGTCGCGTGGCATGATCGGTGTTGGTCCTAACGCTGCCTTGGCTTTGGCGGAAAGTAAGTCCTTGTATACCGATTGGCATAATGGGGCGGAGGGGAGAATTACTGTTATGCTAGGGCCGCATGCGCCATATACCTGTCCGCCGGATTATCTTAAAACAGTTTCGGCGTTGGCAGAACAACTAGGTGCTGAAATCCATATCCACTTATCCGAGACGGCTGGTGAAGTAGAAGAATGCATCAAGCAATATGGCAAGTCACCGATCGCCCTGATGAATGAAGTTGGCTTACTGGATTGCGGCGTGCTGGCGGCACATTGTGTGCATGTCTCGGCAGAAGATATCTCCATAATGCAGAAAAAAATGGTGCGGGTTGCGCATAATCCAGGCAGCAACATGAAACTGGCTAGCGGAGTAGCTCCAGTGCCGGCGATGCTTGAAGCCGGGCTGGTGGTAGGGCTTGGAACGGATGGAGCCTCAAGCAATAATAACTTAGACATGTTAGAAGAATTGCGGCTGGCAGCACTTCTCCATAAAGTAAATACCTTGAATCCGGTAGCTATTCCGGCGAAAGAAGCTTTGGCGATGGCGACAGCAAACGGGGCGGCGGCGGTTGGTTTAGGTAAAGTAACTGGTAAAATTGCGGCTGGTTACCAGGCGGATATTGCAATATTTTCGATGAAAGAACCGCATTGGTATCCGCGCCATAACCGTGTTTCCCTCTTAACCTATGCCGCAAACTCGGCTGACGTTGATACGGTGTTGGTAGCGGGTAAAGTGTTACTGTCCAACCGTAAGTTAACAACGATTGATGAAGAACGGATATATTCTGAAGTTCAGCAACGGGGGCTAAAATTGGAAAAATGATAAAAATAGACAAAAAACTGCATTATTTTAATAATAGTACGATAATTTGAATAACAAAAGTTTAATAATAGAATGAGACCGTTCATACTGCGGCTTTATGTAGAAAAATGCAAAATAAATACAACATCTGGTGAATAAGCAGTAATATACAACTATATGTTGTAATATGAATAGCTTTGGCATTGATTGTAAAAATTATTTGGATAAATTGGTTATCCTGTATACGTGTCTACAAGGATTGACTTATTTTTTAAATAAGGTATGATTGGAATGAGAATGCAAAATTGTTGAAATAGGGGTCGTGGCATTAAAATGTGCGGCTGTTTTCGACATTGTAATTTTATGCACAAACTGGGAGGGATAAGGTATGAGCAACTGCAACTGCTGTTGCAGCCAAGACAATAAGTACTTTGATAAGCTTGAAGCAATCTTGAAAAATTACGCAGGTAATGAGGCTGATTTGATTCCAATCCTCCAAGACATTCAAGCCGCCTATGGGTATTTGCCCAAAGACGTATTAAACAAAATGTGTGAAAAAACTGGCATGTATCCGACTGAAGTTATGGGGGTAGCAACCTTCTATTCCCAATTCCGCTTGGTACCTACTGGCGAACATGTTATCAAAGTTTGTTTTGGTACTGCTTGTCATGTTAATGGCTCGGAAAAAGTTGCCGATGCGTTGGCTGACGAACTCAAAGTTAAAATTGGTGAAACAACTGAAGATGGAAAATTCACACTGGAAACAGTGGCCTGCCTGGGGTGCTGTAGTTTGGCGCCGGTTATGATGATTGATGAAGAAACCCATGGCCGCTTAACCCCTGACTCAGCGCGCAATATTATTCGCGATTATTATGCGACAGGGAGGGCGTAAGCATGGAAAACCAGTATAAAGTAGTCGTTGGTTTAGGCAGTTGTGGTATTGCTGCCGGCGGTCTTAAAGTTATGGAGGCCATTAAAACCAAATTGGCGACAATGCCGGTACAAGTTAAATTAGATGAAACCGGCTGTATGGGTATGTGCTATAAAGAAGTACTTGTTGAGATTATAAATCCGGATGGTAAAAACTATATCTATGGTAATGTTACTCCGGATAAAGTTGATCAAATTTTTGAGAGTCATATCGGACAAGGCAAACCTGTTACTGATTTGATCGTTAAGGGACAGGACTTAGCGACCACAGAAGACAGCTTCTTTGCTAAGCAACAGCGCATTGTATTAAGACGCTGTGGTAAAATTAATCCGGAATCAATTGAAGAAGCGATGGCAATGGATGCGTATAAAGCCATTGAAAAAGCACTGAAAACAATGACTCCGGAACAAGTTATTGAAGAAATGCTGGCATCTGGACTGCGTGGTCGTGGTGGTGCAGGTTTCCCTACCGGCATGAAATGGAAATTTGCCGCAGCTTCAAAAGGCCCTAAAAAATATATTATCTGTAATGCCGACGAAGGCGATCCGGGTGCATTCATGGACCGTAGCGTGCTAGAAGGCGACCCTCATGCCCTGCTTGAAGGGATGATGATTGGTGGCTATGCTATTGGGGCTGATGAAGCTTACATTTATGCCCGAGCCGAGTATCCTATTGCGATAAAACGGCTGAAGATTGCGATTAAAGCCGCTGAAGAAAAAGGTTTATTGGGTAAAAATATTCTTGGTACCGGTTTTAATTTCAAAATTAAAATTAAAGAAGGTGCCGGTGCGTTTGTTTGTGGTGAAGAAACTGCACTTATTTCTTCGATTGAAGGTAAACGCGGCATGCCGCGGATTCGTCCGCCGTTTCCGGCTCAATCGGGTTTATTTAGAAAACCGACCAACATTAACAATGTTGAAACCTATGCCAATGTGGCTTACATCATATTGAACGGTGCCGAAAGCTACAATAAATATGGCACGGAAAAAAGTAAAGGAACCAAAGTATTCGCCCTTGCTGGCAAAATTGCCAGAGGCGGCCTTGTAGAAGTGCCAATGGGGGTTCCGTTAAAAGACATTATTTATGAAATTGGTGGCGGTACCTCTTCGGGTAAACCGTTTAAAGCAGTACAAATGGGCGGACCGTCCGGCGGCTGTATTCCAGCCAACCTTTTGGATACCATTATCGACTATGACTCATTGAATAAGACCGGCGCGATCATGGGTTCAGGCGGTATGATTGTAATGGACGAAGACAACTGTATGGTTGACATTGCCAGATACTTCCTGTCCTTTACCCAATCTGAATCCTGCGGTAAATGTACCTTCTGCAAAATCGGTACCAACCGGATGCTGGAAATCCTTACTCGTCTTACCCAGGGCGAAGGCCGAGAAGGCGATATTGAACGATTAGAAGAATTATCTGACCAAATTAAACGCAATGCACTTTGTGGCCTGGGACAGACTGCTCCTAACCCGGTGCTTACCACTCTGAAATATTTCCGGCACGAATACGAAGCGCATATCAAAGATAAGAAATGTCCGGCTAAACAGTGCCGTCCATTGATTAAGTACCATATTCTTGAAGATAAATGTATCGGCTGTACCGCCTGTAGCCGGGTATGCCCAGTTAAGGCTATTAGCGGTGAACCTAAGAAAGTTCATAGTATTGACAGCAGCATTTGTTCAAAATGCGGTGCTTGTAAAGAAAAATGCCGGTTCGGCGCCATTGAAATAGACTAATGGGTGAGGAGAGGTGATAATCCAACATGGAAAAAATTAAAGTAACGATAAATGGGATTGAAGTAACTGCCAACCAAGGACAGACCATCCTGGACGTGGCACGTGAACAAGCTATAGCAATACCGACGCTGTGTCATGATGACCGGTTGAAGCCTTTTGGCTCATGTCTCCTATGCCGGGTCGAAGTTGAGGGCGCTCGCGGTAATATGTTGGCCTGCGCAACCGAAGTATCTAATGGCATGGTGATTCGTACCGAAACTGATGCCGTTAACCAGTCGAGAAAAACTTGTCTGGAATTATTGGTATCCCAACATACCGGCGACTGCACCGCACCATGCAGCAGAACCTGTCCGGCAGGCATTGACGTTCAGGGCTATATAGCGCTGGTTGCCGACGGTGAATATCAAGAAGCCGTTAAACTCATCAAAGAAAAAAATCCGTTGCCGTTAGTGTGCGGTCGCGTATGTACCCGTCCTTGCGAAGACGAATGCCGCCGCAACCTGGTTGACGGTCGGGTTGGTATTGACTATCTTAAACGTTTTGCCTCTGATTATGACTTAAACAGCGGTAAACCGTATGTTCCTGAACGCAAAGCCGCTTCAGGTAAAAAAGTTGCGGTTATCGGTGCCGGTCCTGCCGGTCTGTCTTGTGCCAACTACCTGGCTCGAGAAGGCCATGCGGTAACGATTTTTGAACGGTGGCCGAGAGGCGGCGGTATGCTGCGCTACGGTATTCCTGAATATCGTTTGCCGAAAGCAGTTCTTGATAAAGAAATTGACCTTATCAAAGAACTTGGCGTTGAAATTAAATACAACACCACCTTTGGTAAGGATGTTACCTATAACAGTCTGAAAAAAGATGGTTACGCGGCCATCTTCATGGGCGTTGGTTCACAACTTGGAACTAAGCTGGGCTGCGATGGGGAAGAAGGCATTGCCAATATTTTATCCGGGGTAGAATTCCTTGGTAAAGTTGGCTTAAACGAAGCTATGGATATGACTGGTAAAAAAGTCATTGTCGTTGGCGGCGGTAACACCGCAGTTGATGCTGCTCGTACGGCCTTGCGGCTTGGTGCCAGCACGGTGGAAATGGCTTATCGCCGGACTAAAGCCGAAATGCCGGCCCATGACCTGGAAATTGAAGAAGCAGAATTTGAAGGCGTTCATATTTCCGAACTTATTGCTACGGACAGTGTTAGGGAAAAGAATGGCCGGGTAGGCGTAACTTTCTACCGGATGGCCCTTGGCGAAATGGATGCTTCCGGACGGAGAACCCCGGTTCGGGTTGAAGGTTCGGAATATGACGACGAATGCGACTATATTATTGCGGCTATCGGCCAAACCCAGGATTTGTCGTTCACTAATGCCGACTTCCAGCTAAAAGCGGAAAGAAACCGGATTACAGTTGACAAAGATCTTCTCACAACCAATATTGACGGCGTGTTTGCCGGCGGTGATGCTGTTACCGGACCGAAGACGGCTATTGCGGCTATTGCGGCTGGTAGGCAGGCGGCCTTTGCTATCGATCAATATGTTCGTGGCGAAAAGATGACGAAGATTGCTCAGCCTTACAATCATTCTCGCGGTAAACTTAATGAATTGGACAAAGCTGACTTTGAACAATTCCCGAAAAAGACCAAAGAAAAAATGCCGATGATTGATAAAAAGGCTCGTGAGCATAACTTCAAAGAAGTTGAACTTGGCTTCAGCGAAGAACAGGCCCGGCGGGAAGCGCAACGCTGCTTGTCTTGCGGCTGTCAGGATGTTAATGAATGTAAACTTCGCGAGTACTCTTCTAAATATAATGTAGAACAAGATAGATTGGCTGGGGCTATCAGCAAACATCCGATGGATACTACCCATCCGTTTATTACTCGCGACCAGAATAAATGTATCATGTGCGGACGCTGCGTGAGAATTTGTCACGAACTTCAAGGTGCCGGAGCATTAGGCTTCATTTCCCGCGGTTACAACACCGTTATCGCACCGTCGTTCCAACAAGATTTCGCCGAAGAATCTCGCTGCGAATCATGCGGCCAGTGCGTATCCAGCTGTCCGGTTGGCGCACTTACTGAGAAAGTACAACTTCCTCAACCAGGTCCGTTTAATGAAAAAACCACTTCGACGATTTGTAACTACTGCGGCACCGGTTGCTCCATTGACTTAGCTACTATTGCCGGTCAATATGTTCGGACTACCGCTAAAGTTGGTAAGGGTGTAAATAATGGTAATCTTTGCGTTCGTGGTAAATTTGGTAACGACTTTATTAACTCCGCGGATCGCCTGACCCAGCCAATGGTTAAAAAGAATGGTAAATTAGTAACGGCTTCATGGGATGAAGCTTACAAACTAATTGCTGAAAAACTGGCTAAGTTCTCGGGTAAAGTAGGAGTCTATGGCTCACAGCGTCTTACTAATGAAGAATTAGCCGTAGTAAAACAACTGGCCGAGAAGGGCTTTAAAGTTAAGCCAGCCAGCTTTGGTCTTAGAACTGCTGCTTTTGGCGTAGCTAAAGCTTGTGGCGCTAAAGCTGAATTGGCAACTTATGACGCTTTGAAAACAGCTGATGTTATCGTTAGCGTAGGCTTTGATATTAAGACAACCAACCCGGTAGCAGCTTTACTAGTAAAACAAGCCGCTGAACGTGGGGCAAAACTGGTCATTGTCAGCGACGAAGAAAGCAAAATGGCGCGTTATGCTACAGAAGTTATTGCAGTAGAAAAAGCCAATATTGTTTGCTTCATTGACGCTGTAGCTAGTAAAAATGCGAAAACTTGTGATTGTGGTGGCGATAAGCACGCTCAAAGAGATCGTTTGGTAGAACTCTTAAGCGGTGCCGCTAATCCGGTGTTTATTATTGGTGGCGACGTTGATGCGCATCAAGCCGAAGCGGTTGCTAAACTGGCGCTTGCTAACGGAAAAACTGCTAAATCCATTCTTGTTATGCACGGTAGAGCAAATACCCAGGGTGCACTTGATTTGGGCTTTAGTCCAGCTTGTGCTGGCGCTAAGGATGCCGTTGTTATCTTCGGTGAAGATCCGGTGGGCTGTGCAGTAGAAAACGCGGCTCAACTTATCAAGGAAAGCTCGTTTACGCTAGTCGCCGATGTATTCCTGACTGAAACTGCTAAATTGGCTGACGTTGTATTGCCACTGGCTACTTTTGCTGAAACCAGCGGTACTTACACCAATAGCGAAAAGCGTATACAACAACTTAATGCGGCTATGGCTAGCCAAAACGGCAAAACCAATACCGAAATTATCGGCCAAGTAGGCAAAGCTGTAGGCGAAGCCGGTAAGGCGGCGGATGAAACCGCAGCTCCCGGTAAACCTTGTGCAGCACCAAACTATGCGGATACAATTGAAGCTTGGTTTGTAAAACATAGCCCAAGAGTATAATAACTTCAATGTGTATATATTAGATACCATGCTTGCCAGGTAAAGCGTTTATACGCTTGCCTGGCCTTTTTTTATACACTAGTGGTTGACATAATAAAAATAGCATGATAATATGTAAAAGCTGTCGAAAACGGCGGCGAGCTTCAAAAACAAAACGAAAAGTATGTTGACAAAACATAATGATTGTGTTAATATAAATAAGTCGCCTCAAGCGGGGCGCGAACGGCAAAAACGCCAAAGTGAGGTTCTAGTAACCGAACGAAGTGTTCCTTGAAAACTAAACAATGTAGGTAAAAAA
>JAGGAD010000065.1 GCA_017889625.1 Bacillota bacterium
GAAACCAATATTCCAAGTGCTATTATTGGCAGCAAAAGCTTGGACCGTTCCAGACGTTCGGCCGGGCGTAAACTTTCCACGTCGGTTTCGACCTCTACCATACTAAACTCTTTTGCGGTTGCATCAGAAATTTCCACTGAATCTTTCTGATGCGGCTTAACCATCAGCATAATAATAGGCAGCCCTATATAAAGTATCAGCACTGTAACCAAAAGATGGGGACTAAAGGTAGTTTGCGTTAAAGGAATAACCCCAGTAACCTTTTCCATAACATGGCCGGGCGTGGCGACAAGCAGTTGGGCTGCTTGGGAAGGTCCATTTGATAAAACTCCCATACTATAAATGACACCGACCAAAAATGGATAATGTAACCCTAAGCCGCGTTTGCGTACCGCAATTTCCCGGCCCATAACAATACCAAGCATTATTCCGATTCCCCAGTGAAGCCAGCTCACAAAACCGGCCACTAAAATATACATCACGATAGTTTGATTCACCGTCTTCGGCCAATCCACCAACTTCACAATCAGGAAGTGTACCGGTTTCGAATCAGCAATAACAAAGCCGGTAATAATCAGTAAACATAATTGCATCGCAAACAAACACCATAGAATCGGGAATCCAATTTAAACTCCACTCCGTAAATAGATCAATCAAATTAGCTAAAGAATCCTTCGTAACAGTAGCCTGGTTGGTAGAACTAGTCATAAGTACTCCCTCCTAACTTTTTTATTTTTAACAATCTATATATTCAAAATATTCAATACTTTCCAGATTAATCCTTCCAATTTAATTAACTAATTAATCATAGCTATAATAATCATTTCGTTATAACTAATAATTTATATAAAGCGTATTTGCATTTCCGTTAGGGCTTAGTATGCCGATGATAGCTGGGTTTCTAAAAAAAAATTAATCAAAGTGGCTAAATGTTCTATGCTAATAATGTATTTAAAATCTTTGAAATAAAGTGGTAGTATTATTTTTGAAGATTAAAATAAGCTAGTAATGCTAGCTGTAATAACTATATGGAGGAAATAGCATGAAAATTCTGGCGATTTCAGGCGGAACCAAAAATGGCGGCAATGATGCCATGTGTAAAGAAGCGCTTAAAGGAGCAAAAGAGCAGGGCGCAGAAATTGAATTTATCCGTCTATTAGATTTGAACATTAAACCTTGTACTGGCTGTACCGCATGTGTGCAAGCTATCCAAAGTGGTCGAGGCAATATGTGTGTGCTGAAAGATGATTTTGACTGGCTATTAGACAAAATATATGGTGCAGACGGAATTATATATTCGATTCCCATTTTTGAAAAAGGTGCTACGGGAAGCTTTAGAACACTTATGGATCGGTTTGGACCAAGAATGGATAGAGGACATCAGATTTTGGCGACTGAACTTGCTAAAAAAGGTGGGAAACCGGTCGACCCTAGATACCTAACGGATAAAGTAGTATCATTTATGGCAGTTGGCGGTTCGGAATGGTGTACTGGCGTACAATGTGACTTTGGTATCCACGCGTTAACGCCGATGTGGAAAATTATTGATAACGAAGTATTTAGCTGGTCGTTAGGAATAGCGGCGGATGACCAAAAAATAGCAAAAGCGCATGAAATTGGCGTAAATATAGCCAAAGCGGCAGCCGATATAGAACATGCGGAATATAAAGGTGATAAAGGTATTTGCCCGCATTGTCATAGCCGAAACTTTTATATTACCAGCGAAAATACAAAAGCTGTTTGCTGCCTATGCGGGATAGAAGGAAATATTGTCATCGCTAATAACCAGGTTAAGTTTGAATTTCCTCAGGAACAATTGGAGCATGCTCACGATACCATGGAAGGTAAATTTATTCATGCCAATGATATTAAGGTAAATACTGCTAAAGCGTTAGAAAAGATGAAGACCGATGCGTTTAAAACGCGTCTAGCGGAATACAAAGAATTTATTACGGCCTCAATGCCGGAAAGATAAAATCAAATAGGGCTGGTAACTATTTGACTATTTTCGAGTTAAAACCGGAATTTGAAATTGTCAGCCTGTTTCTAACGGATATAACTGATGACAATAATTATACAAAATATTACCCGTTTATCCCAATACGCTAGTATAATTAATATAGACAAATTAATTATAAGTATGATAAAAGATACTATTGATTATAATCAATAGTATCTTTTATCATAAGCGATTAAGCCCGCTAGTATTCTAATTATTATCAATATAAACCGCGACTATAGAAAGGAGGATAGCTTGGTAATTATACTGGCTTAAGGGAGCAATAGAATGAATACAAAAGGAAAATTAATTGATTTTATTTACGCAGCTTTTTTTGCTGCCTTAACGGCGGTGTTAGGATTTGTTTCGATACCACTGCCTTTCAGTCCTGTTCCTGTCTCTGGACAAAGTATGGGAATAATGCTGGCGGGAAGTATGCTAACGGCAAGGCAAGCAGGCTTTAGTGTGTTAACGTTCATTTTGATTGGGGCTATAGGAATACCGGTTTTTTCAGGATTTGCCGGAGGTGTAGGAGTTGTTTTGGGCCCGAGAGGCGGATATTATTTCGGATTTTTAATAGGAACCGTTGTTATTGCATTGTTAAAAGGAACGAACAATAATCCATGGCGTTTAGCTTTGGCAAATAGTATCGGCGGCATTATTTTTGTTTACCTGTTCGGTATACTGTGGCTGAGTTTTATTACCGGCATGGGAATACAGAAGGCGTTTATGGCGGGGGCACTTCCTTTCATACCAGGAGATTTATTTAAGGCTTTTTCAGCGACAATTATTGGGGTAGCGATAAACAAACGACTGCGTAAATGTTTGGAACGGTTATCTTAAATCTCGGATCTTGTGTATTAGGTCCAATTTATAAAGACCATTGAAGCCTTGTATTAGTACGGTGTTTTCGTACTAATACAAGGCTTCAATGGTCTTCACGGTTCCTATTAAATAACCATCAAGATTCGACGCCAAGGGCGCTCAACTGGGTTTTAGCATCGCTAATCCATGTGGGATTAGTTCCATGCTCAAGATATTGGCGAAAGGCATCAATAGCGTCCTGGGGGCGCTTTAAGTTATCCATTAATGCTTTGGCTTTAAAGTAATAGGCCTGTTCTTGCTGGGGATTAACCGCAATTATTTTGTCAAAGTCAGCTGCCGCTTCTTCATATTGTTTTGCAAAAAGGTGAGCAAAGGCGGAGTTAGTATAATACGATACTGCGTGCTGGGGGTCTAGGGCTGCTGCTTGATTAAAGTCAGCGATGGCCTCATTATATCGTTTTAGCTCCATATAGGTTAGGCCACGGAAGGAATAAGTGATTGCATCCGTATTACTAATAGAAATCGCCTGATCAAAGTCGTTAAGAGCCTGATCATATTTTTTTAGTGCGTAATAAGCAGAGCCGCGGCGAGCATAGGCAAAGCCAAAATCAGGTTGATTTTTAATCGCTTGCTCAAAGTCGTTAATGGCGAGGTCATATTGTTTCAGCGAATAATAAGCATTACCCCGGCCCAAATAACTAACTGCTGCAATATCGCTCTTCGGGTTAGTAGCAATTGCTTTATCAAAGTTGGCGATAGCCTGCTCGTATTGTTGAGCTTTAAAATTGTTCATTCCGTCTCTGAGATAATCTTCCGCGGGAAGTGAAGTGGTAGTTGTTGCTGCCGCTGCCGGAATAGCAGTCGTGTCGCCAAGTTTAATAAGTGATTGTTTGGCGAGGCTGACAACGGTGGGATTGTTGCCAATTCGGATACATTGCCTGAACGCCGCGATTGCCTCTTGGTTGCGGCCAAGCAATGCGTAAGTGATTCCCTTAGCCCCGTAGGCTTTTATATAATTCGGATTAATGGCAATGGCTTTGTCGCAGTCAGCCAGGACGTTGTCATATTGCTCTAACTGCGCATAGGCAAGACTACGGTAAAAATATATTTCTGCGTTTTGATAATTAAGGGAAAGTGCCTGATTAAAATCGGCAATTGCTTGCTGAGAATTATTTAGTCCATAATATGCTTTGCCGCGGTTGAAATAAGAGGCAGCATGCTTCGGATTAATGGCAAGGGCTTTATCAAAATCAGCAATGGCCGGTTGAAATTGTTTTAAATCAAGGTAGGCGAAACCGCGACATAAATAAGCTTCTCCTAACTCAGGATTAATAGAGAGCGCCTTACTAAAGTCGGCAATAGCCCGTTCAAGCTGGTTGGAAGAAAAATAACTTTTTCCGCGTAAATAATATTTGCCGGCTGGTCGTGGATCAAAGTCGATTGACTTGCTAAAATCAGCAATTGCTTGCTCATAATGCTGTAATTCATCATGAGCTAAGCCACGTAACCCATAGGCGTCTTCGTAATTTTGGTTAAGGGCAATGGCCTTGTCCAAAGCTAAGATAGCCTGCTCGAATTGTTTTAATTTGAAATTAGCCAAGCCGCTGTTGTAAAACTCGGTTGCCTTGACGGTATCATCTGTTGTCAGCGCTTCAGCTTTGGTCATCGACGGGATAGCTATAAACAGCAAAACGGTGATGGACAATATAATACTGAAATTTCGGACAATGAAACTGTTTTTATCCATCCATAAAATATTCAATAAAACCCCTCCACAAAAGAATTTAAATAAAACATTCCTCAAATTACCGTTTTTTTCCTGCTTAATATAAATTATAGTCAGTTTTCTGCATTTTATATTACTTTTTCATTATCGTCGCTTTGCCGTCAAGCAGTACTACGCCGTTCTGATTAGTGGCCAAGGTGCGCATAATCAGCCAGTTAGCCCGTTCGATTTTTTCCAGAACTTCAACCCTCGCGGTGACCGTGTCGCCGATCTTAACCGGGTTTTTGAACTTCAATTCTTGTTTCAGGTAAACGGTATTTGCTCCCGGCAGTCTAGTCCCAATGATCGCCGAAAATAGCCCGGCAACAAGCAAGCCATGGGCAATGCGCTCGCCGAACGAACTTTGCTTAGCAAATTCACTATTTACATGAATCGGATTAAAGTCGCCCGTTAGCCCGGCGTAAGTATAGATATCATGCTCGGAAATTGTTTTAGTCATGCTGGCGGTTTCACCAACCTTAACCTCAGCAAAAGCAATATCTTGTATCATATCAAGTCCTCGTTTCTGTAGTAAATATGATTGGCCGGAAGCCACACTACAGCCCTTGCTGCTGCCGATTGGCAGCAGCAAGGGCTGTAGGTAAGCGTATCGAGAAACCAGGTTAATGGGGAATTTGGTTAGGGGCATTTTGGTTAGGGTAAGCTTGATTTTGCGGCTGGGCTAACTGGGATTTTATTACCTGTTTACCTTGTTCTAGCATCTGTCCCTCTTTAGGAAGCAGCGTCGCCAGCAACTCTTCCAATTGACCGACATGTTTCTTTTCCTCATCGGCAATTTTAAACAGAGCTTGTTTTACCCGTTGATCCTGAGTAGACATCGCATGAGCCTCGTAACCAATTACGGCTTCGTATTCTCCCACAATATCAGCCCGCAGCGCCTGGATAAGCTCGTCCGGAGAAAGTTGTTTACTAACATTGGCAACAAAAGGATTGCTGATTAATGCCATACTACATCACCCCTAAGGGTAGTATGCCGTGACCTGCTTAATAATATTCAGGCTATAAGATAGCCATAAGGAAGAGAACTTAGTCAGTTTCTTGGGGGAGCGGTTCATGGGTTAAGGTAAATAAGGTCGCGGTAAATTCGGCGACATGCTCTTTTTCATCATTCATAAGTTCGCAAAACAGGTCTTTTACTTGGCAATCCTGCGCCGAATTCATATACCGCTGATACTTATTGATGGCATGGAGCTCATCCTTCAGCGCTTTGGTAAGACAGCAAATTGCCGGAAGGTCGTTTTTATTGGGTGGCGTAACTTCAACATCTTGGTCCGGTTGGACTGCTTCGGGGCTTGGGGGTTTAGCTTTAGCCCGGTGGGGTTTCATTACCATAAATCCGAGGTTTTCCTTTTCCAATTCGGCGGCTTGAACCGGATCGAACCTAGTCACGAACTGCATGATCTTAATAAAGTGCTGCATCTCATCTTCGGCAACATCTAAGAAAAGCGTGTCAAAACCGCAAGTATTAATAGCGCAGGTCAAATAATCGAGAATTGCTCCCCGCTCATCCGTGGCCGCGTCCCGGAGCAAACAAAGATCAGGATGACTGGGACATTCATCTATATCAGATTTACAGGATGTTGGACACCAATAAGAAGGGTATTGTGGCGGGTAATAATTTGGTCTGGGCATATGCGTTCCTCCTGTATAATGAAGTCAATATATATTATGGTAGGTGAACAAAAAATGTGTATTTATGTAGTCTAGATATAATGTGTGGAGCAAGATATATGTTATAATAGGCGTAGCCATGCCGGAGCAGCATTTTACCAGGGTATATAATCAAGATTTTCCAGCACAATAGAAGAAATAAATATCATCCTAGGAGGAAGCACATGCGGCGCTTTATATCGATAATCCTGACAATAGCATTTATTATTGTATCCGTAACCGGCCTGCAACTGACCTTTAAAATTGGGTTACCCACGAAAGAAAATTCGCCGATAGCTCAACAAGGACAAGAAATCAGCACTACCGGCAATACGAAACAAGAAACTTCGTTTTCTCCTAAAAAAGCGCATGAATTAGCTGGTTTCATCTTCCTTGGCGCAGGCTTGGTACATATCGGCCTTAATCGCAAACCATTGTTGCGGTACCTAAAACTTCGTTAACTATAGAGAAAACCATCACCGGCAGATAAAGCCTGGGGAACCAAAGAGTTCTCCAGGTTTCTTGTAGTATAATTAAGTATAAGTTTATTAAAAAGGTGGTGGCAGGAAGTTGGCAACTTGGCGGGAATATAGCAATATCAATAAATAGCCGATAAAATTACTAAAAAAAACCCCTTGCCGGGGGTCCGCGACAATTCTTGGCAAGAAAAATGCCCGCAACCCCGCGGGATTACTGAAAATCGGTGGCAAGGAAATTATGGCAAATTTCATAAGTGGCAAGAAATTAAACACCAAAAAATCAACCGTCAGCCAGTCAAAATTGGCGCAAGTTTTTTACTTAGCTACAGATGAGAGGAAGAGTACATGGTAGACATCGATAACGTTGACCTGACGGAAAAAATTGTTCGTACTTCAGGTTCGCATAATTGTGGCGGCCGCTGCATAATTAAAGCCCATGTTAAAGGAAATCGTATTGTGCGCATCTCCACCGATGACGATATCGCCGATACCGTTACCGTGCCGCAGCTGCGAGGCTGCTTGCGGTGCCGGTCGTATAAAGATAAACTATATCATCCGGATCGGATCACCTACCCCCAGAAACGCATTGGTAAACGTGGTCAAGGAAAATTTACCCGCATTACCTGGGATGAAGCCTTAGACAACATTGCCGCTAAAACCAAGCGAGTAATGGCTGACTACGGCCCCGATGCCATCTACTTTCAATATGCTACCGGCAACGAAGGCTTAGTGTCCGAACAACAATGGCTGCGGCGGCTCATGGGGCTGTACGGCGGCTATCTGGGCTACTATGGCAGCTATAGTACCGCCTGCACTCAAATAGCTACGCCCTATACCTATGGTACCAACCAAACCGGCAATAGCCGTGAAACTTGGGTTAACTCCAAATTAATTATCCTTCTAGGCTGGAATCCGGCGGAAACCATTCATGGCACTAACACCGCTTATTATCTCAAACTCGCGAAACAGGCGGGCGCAGAAATTATCTGTATAGATCCCCTCTATACCAATACCGCAATTGGGCTGGCCGATGAATGGATTGCGCTTCGTCCCACCACCGACAGCGCCCTGCTGGACGCAATGGCCTATACTATGATCACCGAAAACCTGCAGGACCAGGCGTTCTTAGATAAATATTGCTTAGGCTTTGATGAAGCTCATATGCCGCCGGGCGTGCCCGCCGGCAACGCCTATAAAAGCTATATCCTTGGTGATAGCCAAGATTATACCGCCAAAACTCCGGCTTGGGCGGAAGCCATCACCGGTGTGCCCCAAGCCACGATTATTCGCTTAGCCCGCAAATATGCCACCAACCGGCCAGGGGCCTTGATCCAAGGCTATGGCCCCCAGCGTCACGCCTATGGTGAACAAGCCGTGCGCAGTGCCACCGTACTCGCGGCCATGACCGGCAATATCGGCGTAGCTGGCGGCTGGGCTGCCGGGGCCGGGTATCCGGCCCGCAGTCCCTATATCGCTGAACTGCCCCGCTTTAACCCCAATCCAGCGAAAATTTCGGTATTCTGCTGGCCTGATGCCATTATCCGGGGCCGCGGCATGGGACCTGACCTAAGCGTGCGCGGCGTAAAAGCGTTAACCGCCAACATCAAACTGATGTTCAACTTAGGGGGCAACTGCTTAGTAAACCAACACGCCGATAACAATGCCACCGCGAAAATCATTGCCGACGAAAGCCTGGTTGAACTAATAGTCGTCAGCGATCACTACATTACTCCCAGCGCAAAATATGCTGATATTATATTGCCCGCGGATAACATGCTGGAACGCGATAATATCGTTACCCCCTGGGGCTACGGCGATTATATTCTATACATGAATAAAGTTGTCGATACCATCGGCGAATGCCGTAACGGCTACGCTTGGATAAGCGATTTGGCAGAGCGGCTGGGACTTAAAGCCGAGTTCACCGAAGGCCGCTCCCGTGAAGATTGGCTGCGGTATCTTGTAGCTAAAACCGCCGAACATAATCCCGGCTTTCCCTCGTTTGAAGAATTTAAAGCCAAAGGCGTGTATCGCTGGCAGTATGACCAACCGTCCATTGCCTTTGCCGAACAAATTAATGACTTTGCGAACCATCCCTTTCCCACCCCGTCCGGTAAAATTGAAATCTTTTCCCCGCGGCTGTGGGCAATGAATAAACCGGAAGAGATTCCGGCCATTCCCAAATATCTTCCCGCCTGGGAAGGCCCGGAAGCAACCCTCAAAGACCAATATCCCTTGCAGTGCATTGGTCATCATTATAAACGCCGAGTCCATTCCACCTTCGATAACACCAGCTGGATGGAAGAAGCCGGGCCCCAGGAAGTATGGGTTAGCCCAAGTGATGCCGCGGTGCGCGGCGTAAGTAATGGGTCGTTGGTCCGGGTCTTTAATGACCGCGGCGAAGTAGAACTGCCAGCAAAAGTTACCCCGCGGATTATGCCGGGGGTCATATCCATTCCCCAAGGCGCGTGGTGGATGCCGGATGCCGACGGCGTAGACAAACGAGGCTGTATCAACACCCTGACCAAATATCAGCCCACCCCGCTGGCGTTTGGCAATCCCACCCATACCAACCTAGTACAAATGATAAAAGCCTGAAGAACGGGGGAAAAGTCGATGCCCAAACAACTGGCCTTTTATTTTGAACAACAACATTGTGTCGGCTGCATGACCTGCCAAGTAGCCTGCAAAGATAAAAATAATCTGGCGGCTGGTCAATGCTTCCGCAAAGTCAAGGAAGTAGCCGGCGGAAGCTACACCAGCCAAGGAGCGGGGCTTGTACCGCACATCTATGCCTTCTGGCTGTCGGTTAGCTGTAATCACTGCGCTAAGCCGGTATGTGCCGCTAACTGCCCAACCGGAGCGCTGGAAAAACGCGGCGAAGACGGCATCGTAATAGTTGACCAGGAAAAGTGCAGCGGCTGTCAGCAGTGTATAAAAACCTGTCCGTATGACGCCCTTGCCTACAATCCGCTAACCGGAAAAGTTGGTAAATGCGATTTTTGCCGCGATTTATTAGCGGCAGGAAAACAGCCGGTCTGCGTTGCGGCGTGCCCGATGCGGGCCTTAGACTACGGGCTGCTGGAAGAATTACAGCAAAAATACGGTAGTGTTAATCAAACCAAAGGCCTGCCCAGCCCGCAAATTACCGAACCATCACTGGTTATCACGCCGCACCGCGATGCGGTTATAATCTAAACGCCTAACAAAAAAATGTATAAAATGAAGGGGGAAATGTAAAATGTCGGCTATCTATTATTACTCTGCGACCGGGAACTCCCTATATGCGGCTAAAACCCTTGCCGCCAATATCGGCAGCCAAAAAGTCGCCCCGATGGCGGCAGCACTTGGCGGGAAAGACGTTGTAGCCCCGGAAGGAAGCCTGGGTTTGGTTTTTCCGATGCATTATTTCGGGTTACCGCCGGTTGTCAGTGCCTTCATTGACCAAATCGACCTAACGGCAGTAAAATACATCTTCGCGGTAGTAACTTGCGGCAGTCAGTTCTTAAGCAGTTCCCTGCACCAACTAAATCGAGAACTGTCAGCGAAAAATCGGGCCTTAGATGCCGGGTTTTATTTAGAAATGGTCTCGAACTACATTCCGCTGTCGGATATGCCGGCGCCAGCTAAACTAGCGGCAAAATTAGCCCAAGCCGATGAAAAACTTCAGCAAATAACCGCCAATATTGCCGGACAGGTCCATAATGTTGAAGCCGAATATCTCTATCTGCCTTGCCGGCTAGTTAACCAATATTGGCGGAAAAATCTTCGCCCTAAGACTTATCACAAATTTTCCAGCACCGCTGAGTGTACCTCCTGCGGATTGTGCCGGCAGGTGTGTCCGGTACATAATATCAGCTTAGCTTCCGGTAAACCCCAGTGGGGGAAAAACTGCCAGGAATGTTTAGCCTGTCTTCATATTTGTCCGGCTGGCTGCATTGAATTTGGTTCCCGGACCGTCGGCCGGGTACGCTACCGCCATCCGAAAATTACGGCTCAAGAACTTACTACCGGCAAACAAAAATAACCGCAAAAAAAAAGACAGCTATAAGAAATCTTATAGCTGAAAAGCCTCGCCGGGGTTTACGATATGGACCGCCGTGTCATATTTAGCTTGGGTTTGCTGCTTAAACGCTTCCGGCGAGGCGGCAATTATCGGCCAAGTATTGTAGTGCATCGGAATTACGGCCTGGGGTTGTAAGAAGCCAACCGCTTCGACGGCATCATCAATCCCCATCGTATAATTACCGCCGATCGGCAACAAGGCATAATCGAGCTTGTTCAGACCGCCGATAAGTTTCATATCGCTAAATAACCCGGTGTCGCCGGCGAAATAAAGCATTTTGTCAAAAAAGTTTACCACAAAGCCGCAAGCAACGCCGCCGGCAATCCCCGCCCCATGAAGCGCCGGGGTAAGCTTGACAAAACCAAACTCAAATTGATATTTGCCGCCGATACTAAGCCCGTGCGCGGTGCAGCCATCTTCTTGGGCCATCGCTGCAATTTCTGCGGTGGTGATAATAGTTGCTCCGGTACGCTTGGCAATACTCAGTGCATCCCCGATGTGGTCGCTGTGGGCGTGAGACACCAGAATGTAATTACAAGCTATTTGCTCAGCCTTTGTAGTAGTACAGGGGTTGTCGGTGAAAAAGGGGTCAAATAATATTGTTGTCGCTCCATTAGTAAGCTGAAAATTGGAGTGCCCGTAATACGTTAAGTTGGTCATCGGTACTCTCCTTCGTGATTCTTACGTGGTCAATTATTGACTTAAATCTTTTAGCTGCAACAGAACTGCCGCTAAATCCATGTCGCCCTTGCCAGCATCTTTTGCCGCCCGGAAGGTAGTATTGGCCGCCGTTGCCAGGGGCAGCCGGATGGACTTTTGTTCAGCCTCAGCGGCCGCTAACCCTAAATCCTTGGACATTAGCTTAAGCATGAAGGCGGCAGGGAAATTTTCTTCCAAGAACATACCTTTCTTGGCTTGGACAAGCGGCGTACCTACCTGCGACTGGGCAATCATACCTAAGACCTTTTCGCGCTCTAAACCTGACCGCTCGGCTAAGAGCAGTACCTCAGAAATGCCTTGAACCGTGATGCCCAACAAGAGATTGATAACCAATTTTGCCGAACTTCCGGAACCGTTACCGCCAAAATTGATAGTGTCTTTACCCAAAGCGTCAAAACATGGCTGACAGCGGGCAATATCCTCCGCCTGACCGCCGGCAAGAATAATCAGCGTTCCGTCGGTGGCTGGTTTTATCGACCCCGACACCGGCGCGTCAACGAACCGCCCGCTGGCTTTCGCTACTAGACCGGCAAAACTGCGTGAATCGTCAGGCCCTACGGTACTCATATCCACCACGATTTTTCCGGATCGTAACCCGGCTAAGACGCCGTCGGGCTGAGTCAAAACCTGTCTGACTGCCGCCGCGTCGGTCAGCATCGTAAAAACAATATCGGCATTCGCGGCAACGTCGCGGGGCGTGGGGCAGCTGATTGCCCCTTTCTGGACTAATTCCTTGGTTTTATTATTAGTCCGATTGAATACATACAAGGAAAACCCGGCCTTAAGTAAATTGTTGGCCATCGGGGTTCCCATATTCCCCAGACCAATCCAGCCTATCTTTAACATTAGTTTGGCCTCCTTCGGATACTCGGTCAGGTCATTAACAGCATTTCCCAAACCGGTTCATTTTAACCTTTAATAATATTATTTACTAAACAGCGAATACCCTTCAAAAAATTTCCTTGACGACAAAAAAAATATATGGTATCCTTCAGATAAATAAACCAATCAAATACAAAAGCTGATCAGAAATCTGAAGGCTAAGGACAACATCGTGACGGTGTGCCTTAGCTTTTTGTTGTTAGGCTTAAAGTATAAACCTTGCTAAATGGTGATAATAACCAATAAATCTAAATAAGCGGAGAGGATGATAAAAATGGCTAAAATTGCCCAAAACCTAACTGACCTAATTGGTAACACCCCCTTGCTGGAGCTGAAAAATTATAACGCCAGCGCCGGATTGAAAGCTAAAGTTATTGCAAAACTGGAGTACTTTAATCCGTTAAGCAGTGTAAAAGACCGCATTGGCTATGCGATGATTAAGGATGCTGAAGATAAGGGACTGCCCGGGGTTATCGGCTGATTCTGACCATGCCGGAAACCATGAGCCTGGAACGGCGTAACCTGCTAAAAGCGTTGGGCGCTGAACTAGTACTGACTCCGGGTTCTGAAGGCATGAAAGGGTCCATCAAAAAAGCTGAAGAACTAGCGGCTCAAACCCCTAATTCCTATATCCCCCAACAATTCAATAATCCGTCTAACCCAGAAATTCACCGCAAAACTACCGCTGAAGAAATCTGGGCGGATACCGATGGTAAAGTCGACTTCTTTGTAAGCGGAGTAGGGACCGGCGGTACCATAACCGGGGTCGGCGAAGTGCTTAAAGCCCGTAATCCCGGCGTGAAAATTATAGCGGTAGAACCAGCCGATTCCCCGGTGCTGTCGGGAGGTAAACCAGGTCCGCATAAAATTCAAGGTATTGGTGCCGGATTTGTACCGGCCGTTCTGAATGCGGAAATTCTTGACGAAATCATCCCGGTGAGATCCGAAGACGCCTTTGCCACAGCTAAGGCCGTAGCTAATAAAGAAGGTTTACTTGTTGGGATATCAAGCGGCGCAGCTATATTTGCTGGCAGCCAATTGCTGCTGCCTGATACTGGCGAACGTTACTTGTCAACAGTATTATTCGAATAGAATACTTTTAAAGGCACAGAATAAAGCGGCAGATGCTAGCATCTGCCGCTTTATTCTGCTTCTATACGGATTGAATAATCAATATTTTCGATAATCAGCGTTGTTGACTCGCGGCAAGAATGCGATAAAATATAAGATAGAGAATAAGGAAGGCGTGATATTGTGAAAATTCTAGGTATTAGCTGTGGCAGAAAAATGAGCAACACTGAAATACTTGTTAAAGAAGCATTGATGGGGGCTGAAGAAGCTGGCGCAGAAGTAGAACTTATACGCTTGCATGATCTGAAACTTAAGCCCTGTACCGGTTGTAACGCTTGTGTTGTAAATTTGTTTGAAAAATGCGGCCCTGGCGAGTGCACCATTAAAGATGATGACTTTAAATTCATCGACGAAAAAATATTAGAGTGCGATGGTTTGATTCTTGGATCGCCAATTTATGAAAAAAGCCCCAGCGGACAGTTAAAGATACTAAATGACCGGATGGGACCTTCCCATGATATTGCGTTTCGGATGATTGCTAAAAAAATGCGGGAAGAACGCGGGATTACTACCGGTAAAGGCCCGGATGAACGCTCCTTTAAACCAAGAGCCGCTTCATTGATCGCTGTTGGCGGTAGTGAATGGGATACCCTTGCGTTGCCAATGATGCATCTGTTTGCCTTGTCAATGCAAATTAACGTTGTTGACAAAACGTTAATTAACTGGGTTGGCTTGCCTGGTGCAATAGTTTTCAAAGAAGATGCGTTGGCAAACGCCAGACGGTCAGGCCGTCATGTTGCCGAAACGTTAAAGAAACCGATCGAAGAAGCAAAATACATTGGTGAAGAAGGTCTTTGCCCACTTTGCCATTCTAAGCTGGTTGAAGTACGGGATGATAATAAAACCTTCCCGGCAATCTGCGGTACCTGCGGTTCCCATGTCCTGGTATCAGGCAAGTTCGAGCATGCTGCTGAACTAAAAGAAGTCTCCCTGAAACCAAACCCCAAGCAGCATGAACTGCCGGAACGGTTGAAAAAATACCAATCCTACTTAACTTATTCTAAACCTGAACGTTAATAATATCACTTATCGATAAACAAGGCCGGTGCGGTTGCACTGGCCTTGTTTGTTAATGCTTGTGGTTTTCTCAGGGGGAGGTCATAATGCGGTATACCGGTAAAGCTATACAGATAAGGACAATTATGTAGATAATACCTCCGCCCCAGCGATTGCCATTATTCATCAGCCAGCGGCCATAGGCGAAAGCATGAATAGCGGCTAGTGCGCCGATCAATAAATGAATATAGAGCATTAGGCAATCAATCCTTTCTGATTGGCGTAGTTTTTCGCATGAGACCGTTTCGCCGTAACTTGGTTTGGACGTTTACCTTGATTACGGCTTCGGAGTATTTGCTATCCCAATGATAATCTTCAAGTTCCTGAACCGTGTTGAATTGTGGGCGGATAAAGTAGCCGAAGTTAATCACATCAGTTCCTAAATCCTGGGTAACCTTCAACATGCTGGTGATTTGGTCGAATATGGTATTGGAAATCTGATTTTCAAATAACACCATATATTCATCAGACTCATAATTGGTACCGCTTGGAATACCGATGAACTCTCCTTCCAAGAAGACACTAATCGTTATTACTGGAATAGCTGATGAAATATCCACTATAATATTTGGTTTGCGGGCAAGATGGACATTTATGTGAACCGATTTGTTTGGTACTAGCGGATCTTCTATCGACATAAAGCCACGAGTTAAGTCGCCTAGTAGTATGGATACGGCTCTTGTTTCCTTATTATTAAGAAACCCGACCAGTTTATCCCCTTTAAAAACTGCTGTTCCGCACATATCCAGTGGATTTGCGCTTTGGCGGGGAATTTGAGACGCGAGATATTCTTTACCCTTATCTTTGTCGACCGCCTGTCTGCCCTGATCTTCTCCGGTTAGCGGATTGATGCCGATAACTACAGCATATGGGGCTCCGCTTTCATTCTTAAGCCGCTTATAGAACTGATGAACATCGGCTCGCAAATAATAGGAGGATTCAGAATGTAATTGAAACATGCTTTCGATCCAACGGGAGGGCAGCACCTCGAGGTCGGGACGGTTTTTCTCGAGCACCTCTCTGACGGATCCCCGCACTATGGCGAGAAATATCGTTCCCCGATATTCCCGGTAGCGCATCAACGAGCCCAAAATGTCACCCAGTCCTTTGCGGGCTAATTCCTCGCTGATGACAAAAATCCTAATGTGGGAGATCATTGGTTCGCGGGAAATAATTGATTTAAGGAGATTGCGCCCCTCGGTTAAGGACGGTGCGGTTACGTTAACCAAGATCGAGGAATTTTTGTTTTGGCCTTGACTAGGGTCGATTCCGGCCAAGGTACGGGGGACTGCGATCCGATAGGTTATGGAAAATTGGTTGTTCGGGGCTGCATCTAGCCCCACGGATAAAATATAAGCAACTTCATCGGTCTCCTTGGCACCGTTACAGCCGGTGGTTATTAGCGCAAAAACGGTGAATATCAGTAAGGTTATTGCTCGCAGGTACATGACTTTTTTCGCCTATCCTTTATTATTGCCGCAATAAATAATAGTATTGGTAAAATAAATGCGCCAAAGAAGTTCGACAAATATATTTTAGCCGCTAGTTTAATGATCGTTGTTACATCAGGAGGAAGACAGGAAAGCTCTACGATAATGAAAGTAATCGCGGGAATTAGCGGACGGATGGTGGCGAGATTAGCCAGTCGGGATATTAGAAATAGACTGGCGAACAGGCTTGCCGCGATGCTTACGATCCCGACAATTACCCATAAAAAGATAAATATTGCTTCAATATGCTGAATATAGTGGTTCAAATAAACTAGGCGGGCTAGTTCAAATAAGGGAAGAAACCTTTCCATTCCTACCTTAGTTCCGAACACCATTATAAAGACAATAAAAAAAACCGAATGTAATATACAAATTCCGCCAACCCCAAATATGGCAGCCGTTTTTATGGTCCGGGCCGTTTGAAACGAGGACGCGAAAATCGCAAGAATAATTACTCCGACTTGCATGCCGACTAAGCCAACGCTATTTTCCGCTATTTGGTTAATACCGTAACCTTGCCAGGGAAAGAGATAGTTAACCTCCCACAGCGGATAGGTAGCAATTAATGAGATGAGGATTAAGCCAATGATAAACGGCAACGCCAGATAGATTACTCGGCCGATTGTTTCGATTCCCGCATAAACAATTACTGCCGCTCCCAAACCATACCAGAGAATAGCAGTATTAAAATCAACCAAGGGTAAGGCGATTAGCAATGTATTTTCGGAAAATTCCCGAAGCCCCATAAAGGCCAGGGAAAAGAACACAAAAATGTAATATAGGCAGATTACATTTGCCGCGGCCTTGCCAAGCAGCTGTTCGGTTATCGAAATTAAATTTCCGGGAAATCGGCTAAATATGTGGGCCAGTAAAAATATTGAACTAATAATTATCGTTCCGGCGATAAGGGGCAACACCCAAGCCAAGGGACCCATTTTTTCTAAAATAAAGGCCGGAGAACTTACAAATATTGAGGTAATTGTCATGATAACGGCTAAGCCGATTCCTTCGGACGTTCCCATTCGCCCAGGTTCATATTTCATGGTTTATCCATCATCCTTCGGTTGATTTTTTCCCAGATACGGCTGATAATTGGCTGTCGCCGTTGGTCTTTAACATTTAAGACCTCAGGACGGCCCTTTTGCTGAAATATCGGGCCACGCAAAACAACATCATAGCCAGCGATTGTCTTCGGTGATACCGGAGACATATAAGGTACGCCAAATGATTTTATTCGGCAGAGCAAAACTGCCATCCCAAGGAAAATGGTTGCTAATCCAATCAGACCAAAAGCTGTCGAGAAAGCCAATAGAATGAACCGAATTATCCGAATGGATGCCGCCATTCGGTACTCGGGAATGCTGAACGAGGCTAACCCCGTACTGGCAACAATGACAACAATAATTGGACTAACGATATGGGCGTAGACTGCGGCCTGGCCCAGAATCAGCGCACCAACAATGCCGATTGAGGATCCGAGGAACCCAGGAACCCTTATGCCCGCTTCACGAATAAGTTCAAACGAAAATTCCATTATTAAAATTTCAAACCATGTTGGGAAAGCCACGTTTTCTCTGGAACCGGCGATGGCCAGCAAAAGTTCGGTGGGTAAGGCCTCTTGATGAAAGTAAGAAATAGCAACATATAGAGAAGGAAGTAAGATGGATAGAAGTGCTCCGAGCAACCGGAGTATTCGCATAAAGTTGACAATACTAGGGTTCAGGCTAAAGTCTTCCGCGGAGTGGAAGAAGGAAAAAAAACTAACGGGAATGATATGGACAAAAGGGTTACCTTCCAACAGGATGGCAATTCGCCCTTCCGCCAGGTGTCCGGCCACTCTGTCGGGACGCTCGGTAGACAACGATTGGGGAAAGGGGATGGAGGGATGGTCTTCGATGAACTGCATAAGCTCCCCGGTATCGCCTATATAGTCTGTTGCTATTCCTTGAATTCGACGACGGGCTTCGTCGACCAGGGTGGTGTTGGCGATGGAATCGATATACATAATCGCGCAGTTAATCTGGCTGCGGGTTCCGACCTTAACCGTCTCGATTATAAGATCACTAGTGCGTAACATCGAGCGAATGAGTCCGGTATTTACCTGGAAGTTTTCACTAAAGGCGGCCTGTGACCCTTGGACGGACTGTTCAATTTGCGGCCGGTCAATCCCGCGGTGTTCCCAGCCGCTGGTACCAACGATAATCGCTTCATCAATACCGTCGAAGATGATGGCGGTAGCCCCGCTGTTAACAGAATCCTCTAGACTAGCAAACGTATTACTACGTTTAACTTGGGTACTCGGTAGACATTCTCTGATGATGCGTCCAGTAAAGTCGTTGTCATAAAGTTCACGAGAATAATCAAAAAGCATTAATGGTTTGAGCACCGAGCTATTTAAAAGTTTGTCATCAACCATCCCCGCGATAAACACCGCGAAGGCCTTTACACGAGGATTTCCGGCAACACTAAAATCGCGAATTCTTATATCGTTATTGCGGGGCAGATGGTAAATAATTTCCAACGTTAGCCTATTTTCCTCGATGCTGGTAGATAATCGCTGGAGTTTGGGCGTAGTATTGCTTTGATCATAGCGCAAAAGAACAGGGGTCAGCTGGCAGAGTTGTTTATCAAGAGCAGTAAATTCAAGTTTGATTTCCTTAGCATGTTCGGTCCAACTGTCGGAGCGCAACACAGTATCTAGTCGTCCGGCGAAGTCTTTAAGTCGATTGGCATACCGTAATAAGGTGGTTAAATCCGTTAAAGATTTTTCATTGTTTGGCTGTGGTTCAGCACTAGGCTGACTATCGTAGGGGCGACGTTCGTCTAGGACAAAAGGAGAGGGCGTGGACGGAGGCTGGTAACCAAGGATATTTTTAGCTGAGCGGTATAGCTTAAAGACAATGTTATCAACCATGGCTGTATGCCTCACAATATCCAATAATAACGCT
>JAGGAD010000104.1 GCA_017889625.1 Bacillota bacterium
TAAACTATTAGCAATCTTTGTCAGATTAGCCCGCATAGTTTGTAGATAATCTTGTCCCTCTTCCTTGCTTTCAAGGGTATAAATTTTTTCGGCTGTAGCACCGACTTCCTTGGCTAAGGCTTCAGAAACTTTGGGGCTTACCATATCTTCAACAAAAATAGTTTTAATCTTATTTTCCTTGCAATATTCGGTTAGTTCTTTAAGCTTCTTGGCACTTGGTTCACCTTCGGCGAAAACATCTTCTACGCTATTTTGGGTTAGACCAAAATCTCTGGCTAAATAAGCAAAAGCCGCATGACCGGTAACAAAGTTCTTATTTTGAACAGCTTTAAACTGTTTATTATACTCAGTGTAAAGTTGCTCTAGCTGATCATAGAACTCTGTATAATTTTTTTCGTAATAAGCTTTATTGGCTGGATCGGCAGTTACAAAAGCCTCTTTATAAATGAGGATCAAATTGACCATGTTCTTTGATTTCATCAGGATCGGTGTTAGTGATCGGAATTGCTCCTTTAGACGCATCAACGATAAGTAAGCCTTTATTGTCGACTGCTTGCAAGGCCTTATCACTCCAAGCTGTTTCCATGCCTAACCCATTAATAATAAATACTTTAGCGGAACTTAATGCTTCTAAATCATTGGTTTTTGGTTCAAAATCATGTGGTTCGGTGCCGTCGGGAATTATGGTTTGAATATCCACTTTATCTTTACCGATCGCTTGAGCAAATTCTCGTACGGCATTAAAGGAAACTACCACCTTTAGTTTAGGTTGAGGTTCTTGGGCGGTGGGTGAAGTATTGGTAGCTGAGCCGCAAGCGGATAAGCTTACCGTCATTAATAATAAGAGAACCCCGATTAGTAATTTTTTTACCATTTGTGCACGTCCTTCCTGATTGCGAATGCTAATAATTTGCATTCGCATCTGCAAATAGGATATAATTATAAAAGA
Organism: Bacillota bacterium; assembly: GCA_017889625.1. GTDB lineage: Bacteria > Bacillota > Negativicutes > Sporomusales > CTSoil-080 > CTSoil-081. The sequence goes on from JAGGAD010000104.1 coordinate 950, forward strand.
TAGATGTCAATACCATCCAAGGATATTAACGGAGGATAGAAATGATTGCGGTAAAAAATTTGTGGTTTTCATATACGCCCGGCGGGGCATATTTGCTGAGAAATTTAAACTTGACCATTAAGGACGGTGATTATATTTCCGTTTTAGGAGAAAATGGCTCAGGCAAAAGTACGCTGATAAAATTGCTATTAAATTCGTTGACTCCGGTTAAGGGGACGATTGTAAATGACTTTACCAAACCGGCCTACGTTTCCCAACGCTTTGAAAATTTAAATAGCCAATTTCCGATAACTGTATATGAAGTCTTGAATTGCTATCGGAAAACGTTAAAAATTAAAGACAAGAATTGTATTTCTAACAGTTTGGCGTTAGTAAAAATGAGTGATTTCAGTCAGGCTTTAATTGGAACCTTATCCGGCGGTCAGTGTCAAAAGATATTTATTGCCCGCGCTCTGATGGGGAATCCCGATGTACTTATCTTGGATGAACCATCGAATGGCATTGATCAAATGAGCCAAACTGAAATTTATCAGTTAATAAAAAAAATAAACCGAGGCAATAAAATGACGGTTATTTCTGTAGAACATAATATTAAAGCGGCAATGGAAAATTCTACCCTGATTTATCACATCACTCAGGGAAGTGGGCATCTTTGTACGCCCGACGTTTATATTAACGAATCTTTACCAATCAATACAGGAGGTGACCGTTATGCTTCATTATAGTTTTATGCAAAATGCCTTTATGATTTCTATTCTTATTTCAATATTGTGTCCGCTTATCGGAATGTTCCTGGTGTTAAGGCGTTACTCAATGATTGGCGATACCTTAGCGCACGCCTCATTAGCCGGAGTGGCGGTTGGATTAGTTACCAATATTAATCCGATAATAAGTGCTTTTTTTGTAACCTCGGCATTCGGTATTATAATAGAAGTCTTACGGGAAAATTTTAAACGCTACGCTGAATTAATCTTGGCGATTACATTATCATTATCTGTCGGCATTGCAATTACCATTATAAGTGCAGGTGCTGTGCATACTAATGTCGAATCATTTCTATTTGGCAGTATTTTGACAGTAACTCGCGGTGATCTTTATACGGTATTAGTCTTAAGCGTAATTTCGATAGGAACAATTGTGGGGTTATATCAGCAATTAGTGTTTCTAACATTTGATGAAGAAGGCGCGAAGCTTGCCGGGATTAAAACTAAATTTATCAATTATATTTTTGCGGTGTTGGTTGCGGCGACCATTTCGGTGGCGATAAGAATTGTTGGTGTTTTGGTCATAAGTTCGCTTATCGCGCTCCCAGTGGCAACGGCTCTTCAATTGCAAAAAGGGTTTAAAATAACGATGATTTTTTCGATTGTGGTTAGCTTTGTCGATATAATCCTGGGTCTTATAATTTCCTACTGGATTAATGCAGCTCCTGGCGGGGTAACCGCACTTATTTCAGTATGTTTGTTATTGTTGACTATTTTATTAAAAAAACTACATGTTTATAAATTTAGTAGTCGCCAAGTAAAATCTTAATTCTAAAGGAAGTGGCTTTATGACCGATCATAAAGAATATTTAGATCAACATGGTATAAAAAAAACAAAGCAGCGAATTTTGATTTTGAATATTCTAAGTCAGGCAGAAAATATTATGACGGTCGAAGAAATTTATTTAGAGCTTAGTAAACAAGGCGTTGTAATAAGTTTATCGACAATATATCGAATTATGGAGTTATTCCTTGCTAAAGGCTTGGTGGTCAAATCAATCATTCCTGGCAACAATAAAGGGGTATTTTCACTTAAACGGTTAGAACATAACCATCATTTGATATGTTTAAAGTGTAAAAAAACAGTAGCGCTTAAGGGTTGTCCGTTAACTGAGTTTGAACGTAACGTCGAACAACAAACCGAGTTTAATATCGTTGATCATAATCTGGAATTGTACGGATATTGTAATAAGTGTAAATAAAGACTAAGATTTTTTGGTGATGTAACATTTCTGTGACATTGTCAATGTATATTAAAAATGCAAATCTATTATTTACTTAGCTCTTACCGATAAGTGGTGAGAGTTTTTTGTAAATTGAGCTCTATAAAAATCCGCGTTGATTGCAAAACAAACTCGCGTTGCAACCGGAACCAATTTCCCAGTATAATTGGAATGAGGTGGGAAAATGGACAGTAATCCGATAATAACTGGTGTTTGGTCGGTACAACAGCTGATGACGGCTGTTTTTAGTCCGCAGGAGAAAAAGATAAACCGTAACCAACTGATTCGCGTTGACGGAATAATTGGTTACCGTGATTCACTTACGGAGTTTCAGCAAAAAATATTGACGGCAGCGCTTGCGCTGGTTCATGGTGAGGCAAGTCCAGACCAAGCACGAACTGCTTACGCAATGAATTTGAATAATTTTATCCATAAATGTGGGATTAGCCAAGCTGAGGGGGCGGTTTATTTAGCCAAGGAACTTGAAAAAATAGCGCAAAAAGGGCTGTGGTTATGGGCAGATAAAACGCAGCGATTAACTAGAACCCCGTGGTTTCAGGCTATTGAGTATACTGACCGCGAAATAGTTTTTCAGTTCACCGAAAAAGTACGGGCTTTAGTAGTAACGCTTGCGCCGGAAGATATTGAATATCAACTGGCGCGGGGAATCCAGTATAAAGGCAAGCATACCATGGCTATTTTTGAAATTATCTGGGCTGGGAGAGCGGGCGGGGTGATTGAATATAGCATCCCTGAGCTGATGCAGGAATTGTCGCTGGAACATACGCGCTATTCTTATGGTCAGTTGAAGCTAAGGGTCTTGGAGCCTTCCTTGCAAGAAATTTATGATTGGGATGATCAAATATTTGTCCGGTTTGGCCCGACTTTTAATGGTCGCCGAGTTGAAGGCGTCTGGTTTCAAGTGATAACCGGGGAAAAGGCAGGCGAGATGCGCCAACAGGAACCGGAATTCAAGTTTGCTTTGCCGGAGCAAAAGCCCGATAAGGGGAACTTATTAAAGTTATCTAAAAAAAATGGTGAGACTGGAAGTTCAGTCTCACCATTTTTTTTGTAATTTAGTGTAAACATTTATACTTAAAAATGTAATGTAAATGTAACAAAAATGAATTGTATTTGTCGCTTTTTGTTGATATACTTTGGAAATATGATAGTTGGAGGCATATCTATATGTACTAATTTTCAATTTTCTATCAGGAGGGAGCACAAATGAGCATTAAACGTCGTAAAACTTTGTATGTTGGACTAATTGCAGTAGCTCTTATAGTGGCTTTTACTGTTGTCCGTAGTGGGGTATTGGTAAAAAAGCAAGATGCTAAAGCACAAGCAGTAACCGTGAAAGCCATGCAGGTAGTAAATCAGGATACGCCTATTAACTACGAGTTTGTGGGAAAGGTTCAAGCTAAAAACGAAGTAAAAATAATGGCGAAGGTTTCCGGTAATATTGTGGAAAAAATGGTCAAAGGCGGCGATACGGTTTATAAGGGTCAGCCGTTATTTCGCATTGATAATAAGCAATACCGGTCCGCAATTCGCTCTGCTCAGGCTGCTTTAAATAAATCGCAAGCGACCTTGAACAATAGCCAAAAAGATGTGGCAAGATATCAGAACTTAGCGGCTCAGGACGCGATTGCTCAGCAAAAATTAGACACGCAAGTGTCGCAAGCGGAAGAAGATGCTGCTTCGGTTGAAGCTAACCGAGCTAGCCTGCGTCAGGCGGAAGAAGATGAGCAGGACACATTGATTGTTTCACCGGTTGACGGACGGATCGATGTGAATGATTTGAATATTGGGGATTATGTGGTGGCAGGATCAACAACTCTTGCTAATGTATCGACAACTGATCCGGTTGTTGTTCAATTCAGTATGAGTGAAAATGAATATATAAAATTTATCCAGCTAGGCAATGGTACGTTACCAGCCAGCTTTAAGGATAATCTCAAGCTTACGCTGAGCGATGGCTCGGAATATCCCCTTTCCGGCCATGTCGAACAGATTGATAAGGGGATTAGCACGACCACTGGTACAATTACCATCAAAGCGATGTTTAGCAATCCGCAAAAATTTCTTGTTCCCGGTATGTTTGCCCGGATTGTGGCCGCCGGGGAAGTTCGTCCTAACGCGCTCTTAATTCCGCAGCGGGCGGTAAAAGAATTACTGGACAATACCTTTGTCTTTGTAATTAACGCCGATAATAAGGCCGAACAACGGGCTCACTATTAAACGTAAATATGATTGAACCGGATGCATCAACTAATCCGGTTCAGCAATAGGGGATGTTTGTATGGCAAAATTTTTTATTGAACGTCCCATCTTTGCGATTGTGTTATCGATTATTATTACGCTTGTTGGGGTAGTTGCCGCCTTTACCTTGCCGATTGCGCAATATCCACAGATTTCGCCGCCAACGGTATCGGTCAGCACGAGTTACCAAGGCGCCAACGCCGAGGTTGTGAATCAAACG
>JAGGAD010000066.1 GCA_017889625.1 Bacillota bacterium
ACCCGTTCCGCATGCTCCTCAGGAACCTCAACGAAAGTAAACTTTTCATAAATATTTATCTGCCCAATCATATTGCCCTGGATTCCCGATTCTTCCGCGAAAGTGCGGACAATATCCTCCGGCCGGATTCTTTGGGCACGGCCAACATTAACGAATAACCGGACCATGCCTTTTTCGGCCCCGGTATTAGCAAACGCCGGATTTTCATCCGCTTTTTCCTTATACCCTTCCTGAAGCAGCTTTAACGCCGCCGCAGCGATGTCCATAGCATCATATTCCGGCACCAGGTCGGCCACGATGCTATGATAATCATTAAAATTGCCTTGATCTATCGTAGCACTAAGCCGCTTGGCAATCAAATCCTTCTGACGTTCCAGAATATCTGCCGCCGAAGGCAGCTGATTGCGAACAATACGGGTTTTAGTCTGCTTTTCGATAAGTTTAAGCTGACGATATTCCTTCGGTTCAATAAAAGTAATCGCAATCCCCTTACGCCCGGCCCGGCCGGTACGACCAATGCGGTGGACATAAGATTCCGGATCTTGCGGAATATCATAATTTATAACATGAGTAACGCTGTCGATATCAAGGCCGCGGGCCGCAACATCCGTCGCTACCAAAATTTCCAGCTTACCATCACGGAACTTTTTCATTACCCGATCCCGCTGCGACTGGCTAAGATCGCCATGCAGCCCATCTCCCAAAAAGCCCCGGGCTTGCAAGGAAGCCACCAAGTCATCAACGCCGCGCTTGGTCCGGCAGAAAATAATCGCCTTGTCGTTAGTCTCAATATCCAATACCCGGCATAAGCCCTCAAGCTTGTCGCGGGTCTCATAATAACACTGATCAATCAGCGGCACCGTTATTTGTTCCCGACTGATAGCTACTTCCGCCGGATTATTCATATAACGATTAGCCAACGCCCGAATTTGCCCCGGCATCGTCGCCGAAAATAACAGGGTTTGCCGTTCCTTCGATAAACTCTGCAAAATCTGCTCGATATCGTCCACAAAGCCCATATCCAACATTTCATCAGCTTCATCCATAACCAACATCGTAACATGACTCAGCTTTATAGTATTACGGCGAATATGATCCAACAAACGGCCTGGCGTACCAATAACCACCTGGACCCCGTAATTAAGCGCCCGGATCTGACGGTCAATCGGCTGTCCGCCATAAACCGGCAAAGTTTTAATGCGCTTGACCTTACCAATCTTAGTAAGCTCTTCTGAGACTTGGATCGCCAACTCGCGAGTAGGCGTAAGCACCAATGCCTGGATCTGGCGGGTTTCATTGATCCGTTCCATAATTGGAATACCAAAAGCCGCCGTCTTACCGGTACCAGTCTGAGCCTGACCGATTACGTCACGTCCCTCAAGCACCAATGGGATAGTTTTAGCCTGTATTGGTGATGGTTCCTCAAACCCCATCTCCATAATTGAGGCCAGAACTTTTTTACTAAGCGAAAGTTCGCCGAAAAATCCGGACGCAGCAGTATTAGTTGTTTTCAATATATATTACCTCCTATGATTTTATAATGTATTGTCTGAGATGATCTAGCGCAGTATTTGCAGTACGCATTTTTATAGCTGACCGTGGACCATTAAAGCGATGTTCATGACACTCAATGCCCTTATTCCCCGAAACTGCGATATATACAAGGCCCACCGGCTTATCGGGAGTAGCTCCTCCCGGCCCGGCGATGCCGGTTATACCAATTCCGATATCACTTTTACACCTGGACCGAACCCCAGCGGCCATTTCCTCCGCCACTTGCGGGCTAACCGCGCCATAAGAATCGAGGCTGCCGGCACTAACGCCAACAACGCCCGATTTAATTTCATTACTATAGGACACCACCGACCCCAGCAGATAATTTGAACTGCCGGGAATATCAGTAATCTTGCTGGATACCAGCCCGCCGGTACACGACTCAGCCAACGCCAAGGTTAGTTTATTTTCCTGAAGCAACTGCCCGACAACCAGTTCGAGAGACTGAGCGTCAGTTCCAAAAATATACCTGCCAACCCGTCGGCGGATTTCCTGTTCCAAGGTGCCGATAAGCGCCTCAGCCGCTTGGTTCGAGTCTGCTTTTGCCGTCAACCGAATATGTATCTCACCGCTGCGTGCTAATAACGCTAAGGTAGGGTTGCTTTGGCCCTTGATAAGGTCGATAATCTCATCCTCCAAGGTCGACTCACCAATACCGCTAGTACGCAGCACTTTGGACTTAATAACACCCTGACCGCCGAACCGATTATTAAGATACGGCACAACCGACGCTTCAAACATCGCTTCCACCTCAAACGGCGGCCCCGGTAAATGAATAATCGTTTTATCATCAATCTCAATAGCAACGCCAGGTGCAGTGCCGCACATATTATCAAGCACTACCGCCCCTTCCGGAATCATAGCCTGGCGGAGATTATTTTCAGTCATCATTAAGTTTCGCGAAACAAAAAATTCGTTTATCCGCTTCTCACTGGGTTTATGGAGCACTAAAGGCCGCCCCAAAAGTCCCGCTGCCACTTCCTTAGTTATATCACCTTGAGTGGGGCCCAACCCCCCCGTAGTAATCACCAAATCAGCGCGCTGTAAAGCCGTTTCAAAGACCTGAGCCATACGAACCCGATTGTCACCCACCGTCGACTGAAATAAAACATCAAAACCTAGTTCATTTAAGTGTTTAGCCAAATAAGCCGCATTAGAATTTAGAATCTGTCCTAACAGTAATTCAGTTCCAGTACTTACAAGTTCCACAATCATCTCGGATTACCCCCGTAACATGAATTTCGCTATAAAGGATCATAAATCCTCTAAAAAATTCCATTCCAAGTTACCAAAGAATTAATCTGCGCTAATTATAGTAATTCCACTAGGTAGACAAAAATAGTAGTGCATCAACACTACTATTCCACGAGACTAGACTAAATAAGCCGTTTGTCCCGTACTGTTACTAGTAAGGTGTCGTTATATTATTTCTGCCAACAGGTCATATGTAAACCCCTGAACAATCTTAGCTTTGACAAAATCGCCCGTTTTTACCGCCGCCGCATTTTCGAGATAAACTATCCCGTCAATCTCCGGCGCTTGGCGTTCGGCACGGCCAAACACCACGACACCATTATCATCGCTTCGTCTTCCTTCAACCAAAATACCAACTGCCTGCCCTTCAAGCGCGGTATTGATTTCTTCGGAAATTGCCGACTGCAAAGCCATCAGCCGGTGATAACGGTCCTCTTTTACGTCTTCGGCAATTTGATTAGGCATTTTCGCCGCCACCGTATCTTCTTCCCGGGAATAAGTAAAGACCCCAACATGATCAAACTTTGTTTTGGCAACAAACTCTTCCAAAGCCTGAAACTGCTCCTCAGTTTCGCCGGGGAATCCGACAATAAACGAAGTACGAATCGCGACATTTTTTATCGTCGCCCGGATTTTCTTTAAGAGCTTCTCAATATCCGCCCGCCGGTCGCGCCGATTCATCGCCGCAAGAATATCATCATGAATATGCTGCAGCGGCAAATCGACATACTTGCAAAGCTTCGGTTCCTCAGCTATAAGTTCAATAACTTCATCAGTAAAATATTGCGGATAACAATATAACAATCGAATCCAAACCAGGCCCTCAATTTTAACCAATTCCCTGAGGAGCGCAGCTAACTGCGGCCCGCCCGATAGATCCCGGCCGAAACTAGTAGTATCCTGAGCAATCAGATTTATTTCTTTCGTTCCCTCGGCCACTAACTGTTTAACCTCATTAACCACCGACTCAACGGTCCGGCTGCGGAAAGCCCCCCGCACCAGCGGAATCACACAATAAGAACAGTTATTGCTGCAACCTTCAGCAACCTTCACATAGCTGGAATAAACCGGGGTAGTTTTTATCCGCGGCATATTTTCATCATAAATAGTGTCAGTTTTGCCGATAAAAATAACCCGTTCACCCGCTAAAACCTGCGCAATCGCTTCATTAATCCGATGCCAGGAACCGGTTCCTAAAACCGCGTCAACCTCAGGCAACTCGTCCAACAGTCCTTGCTGATACCGCTGTCCAAGACAGCCAGCGACAATTAAGGCCCGGCATTTACCGGACTGTTTATACTTAGCGGTTTCAAGAATCGTATTTACTGATTCTTCCTTAGCAGCATCAATAAAAGTGCAAGTATTTATAATAAGTATCTCAGCATCCTTAGGCTCGTCAATCAGCTGAATACCGTTAGATGCCAAGAGACCCAGCATCACCTCAGTATCTACCAGGTTCTTGGCGCACCCAAGACTAATAAATCCGGCTTTCACTATGGAATCTTCCTTTCGGTCTGTCATCGCGGGCTCAGCCGCACGGTTTGAACCCACTTATCAAGAAGTTTAGCCTTATCAACAGCAGTAAGCTTGTCCTCATATTCAAACAAAGGAATCGGTTCTTTACCCACCAGCCGTTTATAAACTGCCGTATCGGCATTGGTTGGGACCATATAAAAACGATTGTCATACAGGGCTTCCTGCGCTTGATTCTGCACCAGCCAATCAACAAACAGCCTAGCCGTTGCGCCCTCCGGCGAATTTTTTAAAACCCCGGCGGCGGTTAAAATATAGGCCGTTCCGTCTTCCGGATGAATAATCGTTATCGGAAACTTGTCCTTAATATACCGTAAAGTTTCGCTTTGAACCGCAATCGCAATATCGGCCTCACCTAGCCCCACCATCCGCGGCGGAGTAGATAAAAACTTGGCATATTGAACAATCTTCGGATGCAGCTTCGCCAAATAGGCTAACGCCTCCGATTCCCCTTTGACGCCAGTCAAAGTATTTAAAATATTTACGGAAGCAGACGAGGCCAAAAAATCGGTAATAACTAGCCGGTATTGGTTGTTATTTGCGACTAAATCTTCCCATTTCTGCGGCGGATGCGGCAGTTTCTTGAGAAAATCATTGTTAGCCGCGAACACAATCGGATCATACCAAACCCCAAGCCACTCATTATCCTTACCGCAAAACCGTTCCGGAACAACCTCAGTTGTTTCAGAGCTATAAGCAGCCAACAATTTAAGCTTGGCAACCTGCTTTAATGTCTCACTGTCAGCCAACACAATATCAGCGTGTGGCTCAGCCGCCTCCATTATCAGCCGTGACACAAGATCGGCCGAGGATAACGGAGCCACATCAACGACAATTCCTGATGCTTTCTCATATTCTTGAGCTAAAACTGCCACCTGTTCAACCGGCAACGTAGAATATACAACTATATGCTTCTTGGTGTCGGGATTTTCTTTACCCGCATCAGCAAGTAAATTAGTGCCAATCACCGTGATTATCACTAAAAAGAACGATAGCAGGAGTAACGGAAGATAGCGACGCATAACATCCCCTCCAAACTAAAGAAACCAATCAAGGCACAGTTAAAAAAAGTATAACTGACAACCTATACTACTATACAGTTTATTGGTTCGTTGCGCAAGCTAAATTTTCTCCAAAAATTTCACAGCAAAAAATTCATTCACGCTAGTAGTTTCCCTTCACTTAAAATCTATGTAGAGAAAACCACCGGCGTTACTTGCGTCGACCGGCCTGCTTGCCGCTCTGGCGGCGTCCCCGCGGTACGGCGGAACCGCCTCGGGCCGGGGTGGCAATCGCTGGCTTTACCGGTTTTCGCCCTGTAGCCCTTACCGCCGCATTTTTTGGCGGTCGGACTAAGCACTTAGGCTCATAACCAATTAAATCCTGCCGTCCGGCCTTAGTCAAAGCCTCTAACACCAACAAATAATTTTTCGGATTACGATACTGCAGCAGCGCCCGTTGCAGCCGTTTTTCATGGGGGTCTTTAGCTGTATAGACCTTCTCCCCGGTTAAGGGATGAATACCCGTATAATACATGCAGGTTGATAAACTTCCCGGCGACGGAATAAAGTCCTGCACCTGTTCCGGCTGATATTTCTGATCACGGAGAAATTCCGCCAACTCAACGGCTTCTTTAAGCCCGCTCCCGGGATGACTGGACATGAAATACGGCACCAAATATTGCTCTTTGCCAATCGCCGCATTGATTTTCTTAAATGCCTGGGAAAACTTCAAATAAACATTCTTGCCCGATTTCCCCATCAAATTAGTTACTTTCGGCGCAATATGCTCCGGGGCTACCTTCAACTGTCCGCTGACATGGTGTCGGCATAATTCCTGGATGAAGTCATCCTTAGCATCCGCCAACAGATAATCATACCTAATCCCGGACCTGATGAATACCTTTTTTACTTTCGGCAAACTTCTTAATTCCCGCAACAATTCCAAATACTCGGTATGATCAGCCTTCAAATTCTTACAGGGGCTTGGATACAAACACTGCCGGCCCCGGCAAGCGCCGCGTTCCTGTTGCTCCGAACAGGCCGGAGTGCGAAAATTAGCCGTTGGTCCGCCCACATCATGAATATAGCCCTTAAAATCGCTCTGGCCGATCAGAATATTCGCTTCCCGCAAAATAGACTCCTGGCTGCGCGCTTGAATAATCCGGCCCTGATGCGACACAATAGCGCAAAACGAACACCCGCCATAACAGCCCCGATGGCTTACCAAACTAAACTTTACTTCCTGGATTGCCGGCACCCCCCCGGCAGCTTCATACGACGGATGATACGTCCGTTGATAAGGTAAATCATAAACCTCATCCATTTCTTCCGTAGTAAGCGGCAGCGCCGGTGGATTCTGCACCACAAAATACTCGCCATGATTTTGTACAATAGTTTTGCCGCGAATCGGATCCTGCTCTAAATACTCATCTTTAAACGCGTCGGCAAACGCTTTTTTATCAGAACTAACCGCCGTATAATCAGGGACCTCGATATAATCCCACAAATGTTCCAGCTCAGTGGCCCGGTAACAAGTACCGCCCACACTTCGAATATCCTCGACTTTTATCCCCGCCGCCAGTTCGTCGGCAATTTCTTTTATTTGCCGTTCACCCATACCGTAAACTAATAAATCGGCACGGCTGTCAATCATAATCGACCGCCGGACATTATCCGTCCAGTAGTCGTAATGGGCAAACCGCCGCAGACTGGCCTCAATCCCGCCAATAATCAGCGGAATATCCTTCCAAACCTCCCGTACCCGGTTGCAATATACTATCGTCGCCCGGTCAGGCCGTAACCCCGCCTCACCGCCGGGGGAATAATTATCGCTGCTGCGATACTTCTTAGCCGCCGTAAACTTATTTAACATCGAATCTAAATTACCGGCAGTTACCATTACCCCCAGCCGCGGCTTACCCAGCTTTTTAAAATCAGCCACCGTGCGCCAATCCGGCTGAGCAATAATTCCGACCCGCCAGCCGTTTTTTTCTAAAACCCGGCTGATAATCGCCGGGCCAAAACTCGGATGATCAACATACGCATCACCGCTGATCAGCAAAAAATCCAATCTGTCCCAGCCACGTTCCGCCATATCCGCTTTACTTATTGGTAGAAAACCGTTCGTCATAATCTGCTCCTAACCTTACATCTGCAAGCTTAAAACAGCAAGACTGCTTCGAAAAGCTCAAATGAAACTTTTTCGGCAGCCTTGCTTTATCTTTACCGATACATTTTTCTAATTACTCTATCCTATCTGGCGGCAGGAGCCGGAGTAGTTGTCGGGGCCGGGGTATTGGCCGAAAATGTCTTAACGGCAACTTCACCATCATAACCAGCCCTGCCCTGAGACTGACCATTATAAGTCATTTCAACCCCGCCGGCGTTACCTAACTTGAGTGTTACATCCTTGTCCGCACTCCAACTCAAAGTTTCACCGACTTTAGGCGTCCCTAGATAGACTTCCTTACCATCCACCGTTGCTCTTACCCAGCACTCCGCGGTGAATTTTGCCGAAACAGCAACCGGCTTGCCATCAGCTGCTCCCGGTGCTTTGACCCCTGGGGCCGCTGGAGTTCCTGGAGCTGGCGTCTTCGCCACATTAGGGGCAACTTGTTGCGTCGCCGGCGGCACTGCCGGCTGCTCTACCTTAGCCTTATTTTCAGGCGGAGTTGATGTACCAAAATAACTTACTGCCCCCCAGCCCACGATTATAACCGCCACAACCGCTACCGCTACAACCGGCCAACGTGAAGCCGAAGTCGACCGCCTTGGTTCCATATGCTCAGCTTGACTTTCCGCCGCTGGTTCTGTAACCGAGGTCGGTTCTTTCGCCAATTTTTGTTCTGGAACCGGCTTTGGTTCTTTAACCGGTTTTTGTTTTTGTTCTGGAACCGGTTCAGGAACAGGCGGCTCAGGATTCTGGCTCTGATGATATAATTTCAGCATCTCCTGCGGATCCAGCCCAATAAACGTAGCATAATTCCGCAGAAATCCCTTTAGATAGACCTCTCCAGGCAATACCTTATAATCACCATCTTCAAGCGCTTGAATATACAGTCCCCGAATACTGGTACCCTTTTCAATATCCTTTATAGTCAAACCCTTTTTTTCCCGTTCACTGCGTAATATTTCGCCTACTGTCTGCAAACCAGTTACCTCCCTAAGTCGTTTGATAATCTATAATTCGCCAAACGTCCTTCTTCAGTTTTCTAATCCAACTACTATAACTTATATTTTACCCTATTTCCCAACATTCTTTTCAGAGGTTATTTTTTTATTAATCCGCATTAAAATATTGAGCATGAACTTGGTCCGAGGTCATTATAATTTCCCGGGCTTTACTGCCGGCATTCGGGCCGACAATTTTCATTTCTTCCATCGTATCAATAAGCCGGGCCGCACGAGTATACCCGATTCTAAACTTTCGTTGCAGCATCGACACTGACGCCTGTCCCGTTTCCATAACCATCGTAACCGCATCTTTCAAAAGTTCATCCTCGAATGTTTCATTATTCCGCTTCTCAACAGTTTCAGTATACGCAGTCACACCTTCAGTATACTCCGGTTCAGATTGAGTTTTTAAATAATTAACCAATTCTTCTACTTCATTATCGGCGATAAACGCCCCTTGCACCCGGGACGGCTTGGCCGCACCAACCGGATAAAACAACATATCGCCCTTGCCCAGTAATTTTTCCGCCCCAGCCATATCAAGAATCGTCCGGGAATCAATTTGCGACGATACCGCAAACGAAATCCGGGAAGGAACATTGGCTTTAATCGTACCGGTCAAAACATCAACCGAAGGCCGCTGCGTCGCCAACACCAAATGCAGCCCTGCCGCCCTGGCCATTTGAGCCAGCCGGCAAATCGCATCCTCAACATCCACCGGGGCAACCATCATCAAATCAGCTAATTCATCAATAATAATTACAATTAACGGCAACGGACTATCACTGTGGCTCTCATTATACCGGCCAACATCACGAACCCCGGCACTGGCAAACAGCCCGTACCGCCGTTCCATCTCCTGAACCGCCCATCTTAACGACGAAGCCGCCTTTTTCGGATCAGTAACCACCGGCGTCAACAAATGCGGCACCCCATTATAATTAGAAAGCTCTACCACCTTGGGATCAATAAGCATAAACTTAACCTCATCCGGGCGGGCTTTAAACAAAATACTGACAATTAACGTATTAACACAAACGCTTTTCCCCGACCCGGTAGCGCCCGCTACCAACAGATGCGGCATTTTGGAAAGATCCGCAATAATTGCCTGACCGCTGATATCCTTACCAAGCGCTACCGACAGGCGCGAAGTGGCCCCTTGAAATTCCTTGCTTTCTAATACATCCCGGAGCGGCACACTGGAAACTTCCTTATTCGGAACTTCGATTCCAACGGCGGCTTTACCAGGAATCGGCGCTTCAATCCGGACGCCCGAGGCCGCCATATTCAGCGCAATATCATCGGCTAAACTGACAATTCGGCTTACCTTGACCCCCGGTGACGGTTCTAACTCATACCTGGTAACCGCTGGTCCCTGGCAAGTATTGACAACTTTGGCTCCCACATTGAAATTTTCCAGGGTTTGCTCCAATAATCTGGCATTATCCGACAATTCTTTCGTTGATTTTAAGGATTTAGATTTAGTCGTTTTTTTCAACAGTGCCAACGACGGTAACTTATAATTTAACCCCGCCGACGGTGAGACCATTGGCGGCATAGCCGCTTTCACCATAGTGTCATGTTCGTTGGCAAGCGTATTAGCAACTAAATTGTCAAGCGGCAAAACCTCTTGCTGCACCTTATCACCTAAAGTTTTTTCAGCTCGATGGACCACTGGTGCTGGCGGCTCCGCCTTTACTTCATCAGCCTCCTGATTATAAAAGTTAGCCGCCTTCTCCTTCAAATGCGGCAACGACTCACTCATATTCTCCCAGGTACAAGCCAGCGCTTCACCAGCGCTCGCCAGCCCAGTTGTGGCCTTATCCTTAGCAAACACCAGCGTTTTGGTCAGTGACCAGGTAGTCGACAACACCGCAGAACAAATTGCCAGCGACACCAGAACAATCATACTCCCAGAAACCCCAAGCATATTGCGCAACCCCAACAGCAAAATTCCGCCAACGAAACCGCCGCCTTCAGCCAGCCGCTCCGGCAAAATTTCTTCACCAACGGGAACCGAAAAATGATGATAAATAGCTAATATAAATACATAAGTCAACAGCCAGCCCCAAAACTTAATCGTATAGACAATTGGCCGCCTTGTCCAAACATAAAAACTGCCGATGACCAAAATGACCACGGGGGACACAAACGCTCCCGTGCCAAGGGTATAGCGGCAAATTTTGGCAAGAATTAACCCCGCCGGCCCAGTATTCATCTCGACTAGGCTGGCAAATAACAATAGGGAAAACATAACAAGGATAATCCCTAGCAACTCATACTTTATTTCCGCCGGAAGCTTTTTGAAAAACTTAGGCAAGATATACCACCTCAAAAGAAATTTCTACAAAAACGAGTAAATTCCTCTTATCCGGCGATCTACTCCACATAGTTTTTCATTTAAATTATTTACTACATTTTATCTCCGCCTACAATTATAACCATAAATACCGCAAACTGCTATTATCTAAGACTGCCAAATTATTTACAGCTAATCCCATCATTTGTTATCCTCTAAAGATAATAGCTATTCCCTGGAAATAAATGAATCAGCTGGTTTAATAATAATTATCATTTTTTCTAACCTTTGCCGGCGGCCTATGCAAAAAACATAGTCTATTTGCCAAGAACGATAAAGGGGTTATCTTGAACCCGGCTGGTTCAAAATAACCCCTGCCAATTTTTCTAAACTATTGAAGGCCGATACGTCAGCATTATCCCCGGCTGAATATCCGGCCGTAAATAATCATTAGGTTCAGTCGATATAACCCGCACAATCCGGCACTGGGTCGGTGAAAACTTTTCCACCACAACCTTGACCCCATCATAATCTAATTCCTCATAAACTGGCGGCGTTTCCGTTCCGGACATCACCATCTCTAACGGTACAATTGACCAAAAAAGCATTTAGTGTTTTACCTTTTCAGACTCATTTTGCACCTTTATCAATTCCCGCAACTTACCAAGTGCCTGTGATACCCCGCCAATAGCATCAATCAGGCCATATTCCACAGCGTCCCGGCCAATAACCGACGTTCCAATATCTCTTGACAATTCACCAGTTCGATACAACATTTCCTTCCATTTATTCTCGTTAATTTTCGAATGCGTTACCACGAATTTATTAACCCGCTCTTGCATTTTTTCCAAATAATCAAAAGAGCTTTGCGCCCCAATCACCATCCCGGTAAGACGAATCGGATGTATTGTCATCGTGGCACTTTCCACAATAAAAGAATACGTCGCCGATGTGGCTATCGGCACCCCAATACTGTGCCCGCCACCAAGCACCACCGATACCGAGGGCTTAGCCATTGTCGACACCATTTCAGCTATTGCCAACCCGGCCTCAACATCCCCGCCAACTGTATTAAGTAACAACAGCAAGCCTTCAATTTCCGGATTCTGTTCAATTGCCACCAGTTGGGGCATAATATGCTCGTATTTCGTAGTTTTATTTTGAGGTGGAAGTACCATATGTCCTTCAATTTGTCCGATAATTGTCATGACGTGAATATTGCTTTTTGCGGTAGGAACTTCAGGCGTCCCCAATTCTTCCACGTTCTCAGCCGCAGTACTTTTTTTAGATTTCCGCTGTTTAGGAGCCTCAACAGGTATTTGTGGTTGCTCGGTATCAGGTGGTGCAACGACTGGATTATCGTTGTCAATCATCATCCCGCCTCCTTGTCTATTCTCTACAGAATAGTATAGACTTTATCCCCTGTTTCATACTGCCATATAAAATCAGCCTAGTTGTACTGATAGCGGTAAAAGTCATTAATAATAAACTAAAGACCCGACAAACACAAAAAACCACTCATAAAATGAGTGGTTTTTAACTGGCGGCTACCTATCCTCCCAGGCCGTTTCCAACCAAGTACTTTCGGCGT
>JAGGAD010000067.1 GCA_017889625.1 Bacillota bacterium
AGCAATGTCTACCAAGGAACTTAAGCCGGGGATGATAACTGCTGAAAAAGTTGAAGATAATAATAGACTAATCCTTGAAAAGAATGTCGTCCTTACAAGTAGTATTATTCGACTTTTATCTACATGGGAAATTAATACATTAAAGGTGAAAGAAGCTATTCCTCAATTGTATAAATCCGGGCAAAGTCAGCAAACAGCAACTATGGAAGCGGCCATCATTATCGATGATACAGTCTTTTTTAACCAGTACAAAAAGGCTATGCTTCAGGCCAGCGAGCTTTTTCAAATTATGAGAGAAAATGAAAAATTGCCGTTTGATGAAATAAATTGTTTGGCCAGAAATGACCTTTACCAACTTTTACATAGTAGGAGTGTAATCGGAAATTTGTATAAGTTAAAGCCTTACGCCGATTATACTTTTTTGCACTCCATCGACGTAGGAATTATTGCCGGTGCAATTGGCCGCTGGTGCGGTTTAGGTAGAGAAAAGGTTCAGACGTTGATTTTATGTGGGGTTATGCATGATATAGGAAAGTCACAAATACCCTTGGCTATTCTAGACAAACCGGACAAGTTGACCGCCAAAGAAAAGCAAATAATGAATCTTCACCCAGAATACGGATACTATATGACGAAGAGCATTTTCAGTATTCCGGAGGAAGTGCTCTATGCCGTGTTGCAACATCATGAACGCGAGAACGGCGAAGGTTATCCGTCTAAATTGCCTGGCCCTGAGATTCATCCCGCTGCTAAAATAATAGCTATTGCTGATATGTATGATGCCCTTACTACCGACAAGCTTTATCAAAAAAGTGTGACCCCTTTTAAAGCGTTAGAAATTCTAGTGAACGAAATGTTCGGCTCTTTTGAAATGAAATACTGTAAAATTTTTATTAATCAGGTAATGAAAAATCTTATCGGCTCAACTGTTTTGCTTAGCAATGGTTGGCAGGCAAAAGTAGTACGCTTTGATTATTTTATGTCATTAAAGCCGACTGTCATAACTTCTAACGGTGTAACCGTAGATTTAGAACGCACCCCGAATGTTTCTGTTGCCGAGGTGTTACGTTTTGTGTAATATGTGCCACTGCTTGATCAAGCCCTTTAATCTCACAATTCAACCCATTCCTGATATTCGACTACGGCTTATTATGATAAAATATGTTATGAAAGGAGGTGACTCTTATGAAAAAAGTATTGTGCCTTATGGTTATGCTGTTTTCACTGGGGCTTTTTACAACTGCAAATGCGTACGCTAGTCAACAGCCCCCATGGTCAACGTCAACAGTCCAACTTAGTTTTGATAATCCGCCGCCGCCCGATGACCCACCACCTCCACCTCCGCCGCCGCATAAACATCGTAGACCATTGCCGCCACCACCTCCTCCCGATGATCCACCACCGCCGCCAGATAGGTTCTGGTAGAAGAATTTTTATTTTTAAGTACATACTAAGCAGTAAACAAAAGAAAGCTAGGGACTAATCTTACTCCAGGTTAGTCCCTAGCTTTTGTTCTTAGTTTAAAATAAACGGACTCCAAGATTATTGAATAGGTCGAATAAATCCCAATAGCACAACACCTACCTTCCTGCATATGATACGCAAGATGAAAGGAGGGTTTTATATGGGATTCAATAATTTCGGCGGCTGTGGCGGCGGCGGACGTAGCCCGATTGTAGTTGTTATCATTATAATCATCCTTCTCCTGTTATTTACAGGGAACGAAAATTCAGTGTCGCTTTAACCCCATAGTCCCTGTTGGTCCGAATATATTTTGCCTCTATCTAACCCCACCTACCCCTTCCCCCGTTTAGCCTCCTTCTAACGATATAAAGAAAGACCAGGGCAATTACCCCGGTCTTTCTTTTCTTTCACGCCGCCACCGCTAACGGCTATACTTCTCTTTTCATCGATGTTGCCCTTAGCTTGTAAATCTACCAAAAATAATCAGCCTTGATCTTTAGAAGCTTATGACCGTTTTTGCGGCACAAATATTTTCGCGATACTATAATAGGCAATCATGGTGGCAACGAAACTAATACAGGAGGAACCAATCATCCATTCTTGAAAATAGGCTGTAAGATATACTGCAAATCCAATTCCGAATGCGACAAACCCCTTAATATTAAATCCTTTGCTGTACCAATAGCTCCCACCTTTTTTAAATAATTCCGTCGGAATGAATTTTTTTCTCACCAAGAAATAATCGGTCATCACGACTCCTTCCAGCGGAATAAAAACAGCGCCGATAATGATCAAAAAGCTTTGGTATTCGGTCATGGGAAAAATCAGCGCCAGCAACGTCCCCAGGATACCAGCAATAACGATCAGCGGCTTTTCTCCTGCTTTGGGCAGTATATTATTTGCTGATACGCCGGAAGAGAACACCGCCAAGAAAGTAGTTGCTATGGTGGAGAATAGTATGATAAGCAGACCGCCAAGGCCAAGGCCAAGTGAGCTCAAAATTGGCACAGGACTCTCATTTAAAAGCCCCGTAGCTATTGCGCAGAGAAGGCCTACGAAAAACATCCAGACACTCGCAACGAAATTGCCCCAATAGGTTCCGTTGGCAGCGCCTTTTACGCTTCTTGCATAACGCGTGTAATCCGGCACCAGCGGCACCCAGGAAAGGCACATCGCTATAACGCTGTCAAGTCCCAATCCGAAACTGATCCCCCCGGAAGGTTCTTTTACCCAAAGCTCGGCAAAAGAATATTGAGTTAATACCGCGTAAGTCATTACGATGGACAAAAGTACCGTAGTGCCGATAATAATCCACTGAAACCATTTCCAATGCTTATGCCCGATGACAGCAAAAATAGTAATAATAACCCCGAGCATTATCACCCAAAAATAAATGTTATCGCCAATATGCAAGGATTCCGCAGCACTGACACAGGCTTCAGCTGCCAAGAGAAGCATCACGGCAATCCAGCCGATCAATTGAAAAACGTTGACAAGGCTGGCAAAGAATGAGCCTCGGATACCAAATGATGGACGAGTGCTTACCATTCCCGGTATGCCTTCTTTGGTTCCAATCACGGAAAGGAAATACATGGGGATTCCGCCGATAAGGTTCCCTAGAATAATAACCAGCAGACCCCACTTCATTCCCAGACCAGCTAACGCTTCTCCTGCAAAGACAGCGGCCATACTGATACCAGCGCCAATCCAAAGCAGGGCAATGTCGATTCCGGACATAGTTTGTTCTTCTTTTTTTACGATTTGAAGTTTTGCTTCATTATTCATGCTAGATTCCCCCCTTTTATAGATTGCTTTTCCTTGGCATGTACTTGTTTCTGTATCATAGCCACCGAACGGTATAGAGCAAACTAGCCAGCTATGTTAATTGGTTCAGTAATGTTAGAGTTCATAGTTCACTTAACTATTCAACGTCAATCGAATTCTGACATTTCACCAGAGGCCGATAAAGTGTTTTCAATCCATGTCTATTCCTTGAAAAAGCAGTAAAACTCCTGCCAAATCCACATAGATCTAACAGGAGTTCTACTGCTTTCGCCGTTATCTGTGAAACAAGCTTAGAGCAAGCTTGCATTATCTAAAATTGATTTGTTTGTATCTATCAATAATTTAATTTTCATAATAGCTAAGACCTGACAACGAATAATTTCCCGGAAATTTTACTTGTTTTTTGTTTTTCCGCCATTTAAATTCTTTTGTAACCTTTCGGCGGCAGCCTGAACATCTTTCTTCGTCTTTCCGCCAACGATGATACGGTATTCTGGTTTCCACCAGGATCCAGCGACCTTACCAAAAATAATGTTAGTTTTGGGGTACGATTTCACTGTCTTTTTCACGCTGTTAGAAATATGAACTTTAAGCAGAAAAAATATAGCTAACGATAGTTCGGCACGTATAGGGTTCTGAACACGGTATATTTTATTATCACCTTTAATTAATGGCTTATCGTTTATTTGCATTTGTTTTTCTTGTTTATATTGATTTTGCATATTTATCCCCCTTAGTAAGTATTATATTTTGATTTTATCAGGTATTATCATAAAAGCATATACCTAAATTTTCCTCTTTTTTACTCGGTTAATGTCTTTTGAATATCTGGAACGCCAAAGGCACCCTAGGCCTTGCGTCGGCCACTGAAAAACCTGGTTGGATTTCTATACGTGCGAAGGTTATGCTCAAATAATTTACAAATTTCCACTAGTTTTTCATGTTTATCATTATTTCATTTACCTTCGTATAAACTTCTTCCGGCTCCACACCTACGTTAAATTTCTGTTTACCATCCAGAAAATCATATAGAATCTTTCCAGCTACCATGGTAAGAACTACGTTCTGCTTACTGCCTGCATAAACTATATTTTTTATAATATTGTTCATCGGCTGCATATTCGGTTGATGCATATCTAGCATAATAAGGTCTGCTTTTTTGCCCTCAGCAATGGTATCACACTCTTTTAGTCCCATTGCTTTTGCTCCACCTACCGTTGCCATCTTCAGGACATTCACGGCATCGACAGAAGATGCGTCCATGTCTCGGTATTTTGCTAGTCCAGTTACCAAGAACATCTCTCGGAACATATCCAGACAGTTATTGCTTGCTGCCCCATCCGTGCCGATTCCCAGGTTAATCCCCATATCCAGCATCTTGCTTATAGGTGCGATACCACTTGCCAGTTTCAGGTTTGATGCAGGATTGGTTACTACATGGAGTTGTTTCTCCTTACAAATAGCAAGGTCAGCCTCGCTCATATGTACACAATGAAATCCACCTCCACCATACTCAAACATTCCCAAAGAATCCAGGAACACGGTCGGTGTTTTACCATAACGCTCAATACATCCAGCTACCTCATTCCGTGATTCCGAATTATGAGTATAAATCGGTGCTTTGTACTTCTGTCCCAGTGCAGCCATTCCTTCCAGCGTTTCTCGCTTTGTAGTATACTCTGCATGAAATCCAATCATATATGATAGCAACGGATGATAGTGATTAAAACGCGTATACTCTTCTTCTATTTCTTCTAGGGTTCCACCAAAATCATTGATGCTTCCACAAAGAACTGTACGGAACCCACATTCAATTGACGCTTTTGCATTTAACTCATTCTGCATATACATATCAAAATTGGCGGTGATTCCGCTGGTTAGATATTCCATAATGGCCAGTTTTGAAAAATGATAAATATATTCCCCGGTAAGCTTAGCTTCCATTGGGAACGCCCTTTCATATAGCCATTCCTGTAGTGGCAGGTCATCGACAAAGGAACGTAAGAAGGTCATAGCAGAATGGGTATGTGCATTTTTAAAGCCCGGCATGATAATATTCCCAGCTGCATCAATTTCTCTATCCCATTTTATGTTCTTATCATCTTTCATCGGCCCAACATAGGAAACCTTATCGCCTTCTACCCATAACTCCCCTTCCAAAACCTGAACTGGCTCTTCCATTGTAATGATTTTTGCATTTATAAATTTAATATTCATAGTGTCCTCCTTGTTACTGACACACAATAAAATACTTTCTACATCATCTGTTTGAAAGAAAGTATACCTCATATTATATTGATAATCCAATTGTTTCTTTACTTATAAATAAATGGTCATGACAAGCTGGCAGCTGTTCAGTAGGCATTATTTAATTTCTTTGCCACAATGCGGGCAGTATATAGGGCAACTCTTTTCTCTGTTTAACTCTTCCGAAAAACCTGACGCCAAAATTCCCGCCGGTAATGCAAACAGACCTATGCCTAGAAAAGCAATGAAACCACTTAAAATTTTACCTAGTGGTGTAATCGGGTATATATCCCCATAGCCAACAGTTGTCAATGTAATAACCGCCCACCACATCGTAGCCGGTATACTCGAAAAAGTCTCTGGTTGCGCATCGTGTTCGATATAATACATAATACTAGAAGCAATTATTAACAAAGATAACACAAAGACCATACTTACACCAAGATACTCTGCCTTCTCCCTCACGACTCTAGAAATAAGGCGGTACGCATCAGAATAGCGTCCTAATTTAAATATCCTAAATATACGAAACAACCGAAGAACTCGCAAAAAACGTAAATCTATCGGCAACAGCAAGGGCAGATAAAAAGGTACAATTGCGATTAAATCAATAACCGACATCGGAGCAATCAAAAAACGTATTCTCCCCCAAAGATGTCCTTTATACTTATTGTGAATATTACATGACCATAACCGTAAAAAATATTCACCAGTAAATATCGTCACAGAAAAAATTTCAAAGTCATCAAATAGAACCGAATAATTGTCCTCGAAATTTTGTACTGTTTCAGCCATCACTGCAACCACGTTAAGAATAATCAAGATTATCATAAAAAAGTGAAATGCTTTGCCGAAAATGCTCAATCCAGTATTATGTTCTAACATATCAAAGGTATCTGATTTTATGCGTAGATACTTAACCATCCTCATCGAGTAAGGCAGTTCATTCTTAATTTTTAGTTTATTCACCCCAGCCCCTCCCCAGCAAGCAACTGATAGGAATACATTTCCATAATAAGTTTCAACACATTATCGCGATATTCCTACATTTTAAAAATATTCTACTTTTTACCACCAAAGAATACGTGCTAAGCTCCTGGGGTAAATAGGCGATATGGTTTATTTTTGTCCTAGTAGCTCAGTTGGATAGAACAATGGCCTTCCCTATTTATGCATATCATCAGAAGACGGTAGTCAAACGACTACCGTCTTCGTCAACCATTAGTACTGGTTCTAGTGCATCGCTCATATGGCATTACCACATTATTTTATTTGCTCGCCTCGTGCTCTCTTATAATTTTCCAAATTAATTCGTCCTGGTACACCAAATGTTCCATGATAATTCGAATTTCTTCCTCCGCTTTCTTGTTGAGTCTAGAGTCGAGTTCAGCAGTTAAACGGTCTTTAGCTGTCTGCCTGTTTTGGCTCATCATCACGATAGGACCAGTATAAGCCGCCTGGAAACTAAGCACCAAATTGAGCAAGATAAATGGGTAGGGGTCCCACGCGTCAAAGTAACTGCCATTTGTCGCATATTCATAGGCTAAAAAACTGTTAAAAGCCATCCATGAAATTAGTATAATGCTTTGAATAATGATGAACGGCCAACTTCCTACCACTCTCGCGATAGTATCAGCAATTTTCTGACCTCGCGTAATTTTGGCGTGAAATGCTTCATTGACATTTTGTATGTCATGATCATCATGTTTGTAACGTGCGGCCGGACCTTGTAAATTCATATTTCACCTTCCTCAAAATCAACATCAAAATATTAGCTTAATAGCGACACGGTTCCAATACTCTATTCATATTAACCTAACGCCTCTTTCCATGTCCATGTTATTATTCCATCCGGCGGCTTTCCACACCGCTCTGTCTAGTTTGTGCCGTCGTTTGAAAATGTCCACTTCATTTTTTTACTAATCATCAACACCAACTATTGCTTGTCCCTTTGTTCCAAGCAAACTAGGCTTAAACGCATAATACATAAACTCCCCTCCTATTTCCTTACATATTCCTTTAAATACAGGACATTTTATGCAAGTAGCGAAGATAATAATAAAAGAGAGGAGCAACTACATGAAAAAAATAGCAACAGCAATTTTATTTCTTTTAATCATGCAAATATCTTCAATTGTTTCGGCTCAGCCCTCTGCTGAAAAAGAAAACTATGCAAAAGCAAAACCATTCCAAATTTACTATGTTCCAACCGACAACCCCAATTCCAATTACAGAATGAATATTTACCGTGCTAAAATCATTCCCGGCTCGGTTAACAAAGGTGATCAACTAACTACTAGACCGGTAAAAGGTGACTCCACCTATACTTTTTACATAACCGATGTTCATGGTGACATTGCCGAATTGCTCCTAGAATACGGTCCTAAGAAAGAGATTTCTCTTTTTACACCTTTAGTTCAACTTGAAATGTGATTAGGTTTAATTTAACACAGGTCCACTGCATAAGTTGTATGTTTGGCTATAGCAAACCCTAGGATACCGTAACAGCGGAAATCCTAGGGTTTTTAGGTTGACGGAATGGGTTACTAGCAGACTTAGATCACTTTAGTTTTTCTATAAAGCATTTAAATGGCAGGTTAAAAACAACCATCAACGAAGGTCCCATAGTATCTATAAGTTAGTAGCACGTTAAGGCAAAATTAAGCCGCCGCTTGTTTTGTTTCAGGCAAAAACATCATCATTATTCCCGCTACTAAGAAACTTAACCCACATAAGCCGATACCAATGCTCAAACTATATGTTGCGGCGATTTGCCCAAGAACAAACGGAGCAAATGCTGATAACCCTCGACCAACATTAAAACAAAATCCTGCGCCAAGGCTACGAATTCTTAGAGGATAGAGTTCTGCAAAATACGACCCAAACATTCCGGCATAAGAAAAAAACAACGCCATAACTGGCCCCAGCCAAAATAACAAGGTTGTGCTTTCAGCCACCGAATAAATAGGAACCATGATCGTCGCACCGATGAAGCTAATGATCAGTGATTTCTTTCGGCCAATTTTATCCGCTAAATAGCCGAATACTTGATAGCCAATAAACATTCCTACATTTAACATCACGATAAACATCGACATATCAGTCATACTCATGCCGCGTTCTTTTATTAAAAAAGTCGGAATCCAAGTGTTAACACCCCAATAAGCAATAAGCGCACAACTTGCCGATAATGTTCCAAAAATAGTATAGCGAAGTACTTCAGGGGCGAAGACTTCGGATATTGATATTTTGCTATTTTTTTCACCGTTACTCATTCTTAGTCTTTTTTGTTCTTTCCAAGATTCTGATTCCGGTATAAAGAAATATATGTAGGCAACAACAACAACAGATATCACGCCGCAAAAAAATAACACTCGCCAACCGTATCTTGGTAAAACATATCCGGCAAGCAATGCCGCTAAGCCAAAACCAATCGGCCAAGAACTCAAAACAAATGATGCGGCCCGTCCACGCTGATGCGCCGGCCAAGTTTCATTTATATAAGCAGCCGCTACACCCCATACACCGCCCAAGCCTAATCCGGCTAAGAATCTTAAAATCATCACATCGTAAAATCCTCGTGAGAATCCAATTGCTGCCGTTAATAAGCCAAAGGCTAATAGACTACCCATTAAAGCATTTTTTCGTCCATAATTATCTGAGTACCATCCCATAACAACACTACTAAAACCAACTCCAATTAGAGTTGCTGTACCTAAAAGTCCCGCCTCAGCCATAGAAAGGTTAAGTTCCTTCATTATAAAAGGGAGTGCCATAGCCAACAGCATAAAATCTAATGCATCTAGGATATAGCTCATAAAGCCACCAAAAAGTGCATGCCATTTCACATAAGCACCCTGCTCCTTAGGGTTCGTGTCATGAATATTTACAGCGTTCATTGTTTTTCCTCCCCATTTATTAAATATTTAGAATTTATATGGTATATTATGACACATCATGATATTATCTTCAATCTTCAATCTTCAAACAAACTTAAATTTAATAGAAGTATACTATGTGCGCTGCCAAACCTAGGAACTACGGGACTTCCCCACTTGCTGGATTCAATTTTATCATTTATAGAGAAAACACAAAGTAAAAACTAATATACCGATTAAATTAAAATTCTTTTTCAGGAACGTCGCTTCCTACCATTTTTTATGTCATTCAAGAAAATGTTTATTCTTCTGCACTTACAAAAGCCTGACAACATAAGCTGTCAGGCTGTAGTTTTCGGGCCCTAAGGCCCTGTATTAGGAGACATTATGAAAAGATTTCATGGTAACCATTTTGCGGGTCAATCTGATTATCACATTATTATAATAGCACGCAGTTTTTACAAGATAGTGTCGAAAATATGTATTTTTTATCACAGTAATATAATGTAGCCATAATTTTATCTTCTAATTTTTATTAGCCTTGATTTTAAGGTATAATTATCCCTCCGCACAAAGCTCGCTTAAAAGCGATTTTTGCGCGGAGAGATACATTAAATTAATAAAGCTAATCTTAAACCTTTCTTTGGTCTACAGGCTTCGGTCCGCAATTTATCGCGGTCCTATCTTATTACATTTCGAATGTTTTATATTCACTCGCGATCTAACCTTTCTTTCATAATTTTATGATATTCATTAAGAACCGCATCAAACATTTGGCTAGCAGCTATTATTTCCGAATCAGTTAAAGTCTTGTCTTCAGACATTTTATTCAGCTTTTCCCTTAAATTTTCAATTAGTTTTATTATTTCCTTTAGTTCTGTCATATTAATCCTCTCACGCTTCGAATCCCTCCCATATTCATGAACAATTTGCCCTTTCTTTCATAAGCTTTTGATATTCATTAAGCGCAGCATCCAACATTTGACTAGCAGATACTACTTCTGGATCAGTTAATGCTTTTTCTCGAGACATTTTACTTAGCTTTTCCCTTAACTCTTCAATAACATTTAGTATTTCCTTTAAATCTCCCAGGCTAACCAGCTCCCTTCAACAATAAAGTGGGTCGTTCAAGGAGCTAGTATCCCTGGTACTTACTGGTATTATTGGCCTGATCGGCTTTTTCTTTGTAGACTTCACGCACCCTGCAAATAAAAATGCTCCATCGCTACTCTTCTCACCTAATACTCACCATAGAAAATATCATATTGCCTTCCTGACAACAAAAAAGTTCTAGTTAATTGCTAGAACCATTGATTTTACTGGTGTTCCGGCGGTATTCGCCCCCACGACCCACGGTTTAGAATAGCGACCATACAAAATACTTAACTATTTAAATATTTTGTCATCCCTTGCAGGGAAATTATGTTGTTTGTAGTAAATGTATTAAGTAAACTAATTGTAAAGGGATGTTAAAAAATGAAAAAAGTATTACTAACCATGGTGGCATTGGCTATCATGACTAGCGCGGCAATGGCTGCCCCTGTAACAGATTTGCAGAAAGGCCAAACTACAGTAGGCTATACTTACTGGAATCCCGATGTTACATCGTCTTCATATGACCTAGGCAATACTAACGCTAATGGGTTTTATGCTGAAACGGGACTTACCGAGAACGCAATTGTTGGCGTTGAAACCACAAGCGGAAGTATTTATGGTATGGACGTTAGATTTACCGACGTTACTTTAAAAAGTAAGATAGGTAAAAATTTTCAATTCATTGTTGGTAACCGTTCTTATGATGATTCTTATGGATCTTACTCTTACTCAACTAGTAAATTCATGTATGGCCTTGGTGCATTTACCAATTTAAACGATAAAACTACTGCTTATGCAAGTATTTTGCATAGTGATATTGCTGATGATTCCCAGGTGGGGGTAAACTACCAAGTAAGCAAAGAGTTTTCTTTGAACTTAAATTATCGCGACTATAGTGAAGATGGGTTTTCGCTAAAAGGTGTCGGGTTCAGCGCTTCCTATAACTTCTAATAACATACAAAAGCCAGCAATCAATTCGATTGCTGGCTTTTTCAATATATAAAAAATAACCCCGCCAAGGGGCAGGGTGTATAAGGTATATTTTAACGATTAGCGCGATGCACGAACAGATAGACGCGCTGATCAGCTGGATTTGATTATACCGCATATTTTGATAAAATGATACATGTTTATTATGGCAAAAGGAGCCGCCCGCAATGGGTAGCTCCTTTTTTATTAGCGTTAATATTTATAGGTAAGACCAAAGCCTAGGCCTTTAGAGTCTGCTTCTACAGAACCATCATACAGATTCTTTATCTTGTAGTTACGATAATCCACGTTAAAGTCTAAATCGGGCCTAATTTGATAGCCAACACCAATTTTGTAATCCATAACATTTTTTCCACCATTTACGCTTCCCCATAGAGTAGTTTTAGGAGCAATTTGTGTGATCCCCTGAAGTCCAATGTTAAAACATTGTGTACTAAACTCATAAGTTTGTTTATAACTACCATAACTATGAATATCCACAACCTCTGAAAACGATGCTGTATTATATCCCATAAATGCCGAAAAATTATTATTTAACTTATATAAAATATTAAATTGGCTCACTTTTGATTCTAAATGTATATCAACACTTGAATATGATGCTATATTAGGTGTACGAGGATTAAAACAATTATACTGCACTGCAAATTTATTTCCAAGTCCAAGAGTAAATGTAGTATCAGGATTATATTTCTTTGAATAGCTATAACCTGACATCAAGTTCTCTGTTACTATATAAAAAATCGCTGCATATTATTATAAAATTACTGGAGCGACTATTATTTTTACAGCTCTATTTGTTTTATTTTCCAACAGTCATTATTTTTTTCGACAACAATTGACATTGTACCATAATCATCCCAATTTGTTAATTATCCACATGGATAAAAATATGGCCCTTTGTTTATCCAGGTGGATAAACTTACTGGTAATAATTAGGCAAAACAAAAATAGCCCCTGCACACGCCGGGGCTATTTTTAATATTATTATTTAATTTTTATTTCTGATAATAGACTGCCACCAATACCAACATTATCAGGATTATTCTCTCTAATTATAACCGTGAAACCTTCTTCTGGAATTTGGATAACACCGCTAGCTGCTTTCGTAAGAGCACCAACCATTTCTCGCTTTTTCGCTTTACTTAATTGCGGTCCTTCTATATTATTAGTCATCATTTTGAAGATACGTGACTTTGATTCGATACATAGTCGATCATCTGCGCCCGGCTGCCTACATGCAGCTTATCCATAATCTCTCTTACATGATACTTTACTGTTCCTTCTTTTATCTTCAGTCTGCTGGCAATTTCTTTATACCTATAGCCCAAAGTCAGCATGGTCAGTATGTCAACTTGACGTTTGGTCAAGGCTTGCAGGAATTCCTCTCCGGTTTGACTTTGCCGATACGAAAACAGGTGCAGCATTCGCTCGGCTAGTCCGGG
>JAGGAD010000011.1 GCA_017889625.1 Bacillota bacterium
TGCTATTCTCTCTATGCTTGAAACTATCTTTCTCTCCAAATACGCTTAGTTTTAAATTATCGCTATCCTACTACGTGACATTTTCTCAAGTTATTGACATACTCCTCTAGCTATCTTTTCTAGCAGCAAGAAGCAATTTATTCACCGCATTCTCCCATTGTTGTAACGCCGCAGCAATGATGCTGCGCGGACAAGCCGCATTGAGACGCATAAATCCTGCGTAAGCATCGCTAAACCAATAACCGTCGTCCAAGGCCAATTTTGCTTCATTTACCATAAAATCATGAAGTTTTTCCTTATTCATTCCTAAACCTCGGCAGTCAAACCAAACCAAATAAGTACCTTCCGGGTAGTTAGGCTGAATCTGGGGCATATGTTTTTGACAAAAATCTTGGATAAAAGCAAAATTACCTTCGATGTATTTAAGTACTCCCGCCAACCACTCAGCTCCATAACGATAAGCCGCTTCGCTGGCCACAAGACTAAAACAGTTATTTCTTCTTATATCCAAAGTACCCAGCGCATCATCAAAGCGCGTTTTGTCTGTCTCCTTCGAAAAAATGACGATAGAAGCTTGTAACCCTGCCAAATTAAATGTTTTGCTGGGAGCAATACAGGTAATCGTATTTTGACGGAAGGCTTCAGAAATCATCGCAAACGGAATATGCTTATGTCCCGAGAATACCAAATCAGAATGAATTTCGTCGGCAACCACACAGATTCCGTAGCTGATACAGATTTCTCCCAACCGTAATAATTCATTTTTTGTCCATACCCGGCCAACAGGATTATGGGGACTGCACAATAGCAGCAGCTTGGCCCCCTTTTGGGCGATTTGTTCTAATTGGTCGTAATCCATTTCATAACGGCCTTCGACAATTTTTAACGGATTTTCCACTAGTGTCCTTCCGTTGCTTCTAACCACATCAAAGAAAGGATAATACACCGGTGGTTGAATAATGATTTTGTCGCCCGGTTGCGTGAAGTTTTGAATAATCATACTTAATGATGGGACAACACCAGGACTATGAATCATCAACCCGGGGTCAGCTTTCCAACCATGCCGCTTTTCGAGCCATTGGCTTACTGCTTCAAAATAAGAATCAGGCCTTGAGGTATAGCCAAATATTCCTTGTTCGGCTCGCTTTTGAATTGCTTCAATAATTGGGTCTGCGGTTTTAAAATCCATATCAGCAATCCATAGTGGAATGAGATCTTCACGGCCAAATTTTTTCCCCACTTCATCATATTTAGCGGAAAAGTTGCTTTTTCTATCTATTACTGCATCAAACTTCATCATTAATCTCCTTCCAAAGCCTGCGCCAAATCTTGAATAATATCTTCAGAGCTTTCAATACCAATCGAAAGTCGCAACAGACAGTCCGTAATCCCTGCTCTTTCCCTAACTTCTACAGGAATATCCATATGGGTCTGACGCGCTGGAAAAGTAATTAAGCTTTCAACGCCACCTAAACTCTCGGCAAATTGCAGCAGTTTGACCCTGCGCAGAATAACAGGTACTAGGGAGGAGTCATCGACAGCGAAAGACAGCATACCGCCATAACCGGACGTCTGAGATTCATGAATTTCTTTGCCAGGATGTCCGTTTAAGCCTGGGTAGTACACTTTTTTAACCCGTGGATGCTGTATCAGCCAATTTGCCACCTTTTGCGCATTTTCATTATGTTTTTCCATGCGAAGCGCCAAGGTTTTCAAGCCACGAATCAATAACCAACTGTCATTGGGACTGAGCATACTTCCGGTTGAATTTTGAATAAAACCAATCTGCTCGCCCAATGCGGTATCGCGGACAACAACGACACCACACAGTAAGTCGTTATGCCCAGCCAAATATTTCGTACCACTATGAATGACAATATCAGCGCCTAATTCCAACGGTCGCTGAAGATAAGGCGTTAAAAAAGTATTGTCGACAATGAAATGGACCTTACACTTTCTACACAGTTGCGCAATACGCCGAATATCGGCAATCTTCATTAGCGGGTTGGTTGGCGTTTCTATGAATACCGCCTTGGTAGCTGGCGTAATCGCTTGCTCAATTTCGGAAATATTGGTTTCGTCCACCGGAGACACCGTAATACCAAACCTGGAAAATATTTTATCCAGAACTCGGTAAGTGCCCCCATAACAGTCTTCCACCACAACAATATGGTCACCAGCTTGGTACAGCATCAGAACAGCGGTTATAGCCGCCATACCAGAAGCAAAAACAAAACCGGCCGCTCCATTTTCCAAACGAGCCAAGCCTTCTTCCACTACTTGCCGCGTTGGGTTTTTGGTTCTGGTATAATCAAATCCGG
The DNA here is from genome assembly GCA_017889625.1 of Bacillota bacterium. Classification (GTDB taxonomy): domain Bacteria; phylum Bacillota; class Negativicutes; order Sporomusales; family CTSoil-080; genus CTSoil-081. The sequence continues at coordinate 2,322 of JAGGAD010000011.1, forward strand.
TGCTCTCTCCCAACGCCGGATGCTGAAAAGATGCGGTTTGATAAATTGGTGTACTGATGGCACCGGTTTTTTCATCCGTTCGTACTCCAATGTGAACAATTTCTGATTCTAATTTCATCGTGATCACCTTCGCTAAAGTAATTTTACTAATTAAAAAAGCCCTTTCCAAGGAAAGGACTTGTAGTACCTTCCTCTCATCTTTCAGGATTACTCCTGCTGGAATTAGCACCTTGCGCTGTCAGCGCCGGTTGCCGGGTGTCATCGGGCCAGTCCCTCGACCACTCTGGATAAGAGTCGCATATTAAATTGCTTATATTTTATATTGTTCTCACCTTTATGTCAACATAATTTTTTTAATTTAATGTGCTTAGTTTGCCGTGGCAGATTGCCGAGGCTTGCCGTTTAACTTGTGATAGTACCGCTATAAACAACAAGGTGTTTTATCTAATGGCTAACAACGTTTATTCAGTTTTATAGAATAATGTAAAAAAGTAAACTTATATGCCCTTCTCCAATACCGCCCTCGCCAATAGTGCCCAATAACGTGCGGAAATTTCTAAAGCAGCTTCAGACAACCGATAAGCTGGGTGATGCCATTCCTGGTCACCATCTACACCAATCCATAAGAAAAATCCGGGAACCAGCGCCTGAAAATAGGCAAAATCTTCCCCGCCCAGGCTGCGTTCTGCTTCAACCACCCGCAAACCAGCCTCGTTGGCCACCTGCTTAATTATTGATGTAAAAAGCGACGAATTATTCACCATCGGCAAACATTCATTCCACTTGAACTGGACTTTCGCACCATTGGCAGCAGCAATATTCTCAATAAGTTCCCGCATCAATTCAGAAATCCTCGCCCTGACATCTTTTTGAAAGGTACGTACCGTTCCTTCCAAATGTGCCTCGCCGGGGATAACATTCCAGGTATTTCCGGCGGAAAAGCGAGTGACACTGATTACAGCGTTATCCAAGGAACTGATTCTACGGCTGACAATAGTTTGCAACGCCATCACGATCTGGCTGCCTATGGCAATGGGATCAATACAATTTTCCGGCATACCGGCATGTCCACTTATCCCGGTAATCGTAAGTTCAAAACGGTCGACACTAGCCATCAGTGCCCCCTCGCGCACACCAATAACGCCCACCGGTAAGTTAGGCCGATTATGGAACCCAAATACTGCCTGAATTGCCTCCATTGCCCCCTGCTCGGTCAACCATTTTGCACCGTTGGCGTCTTCTTCTGCCGGTTGAAATAAGAACCGGACTGTGCCTCTCATTTGTTCTCGTTCTTGCTGCAACAAAATGGCAGCCCCCACCATAACTGCAGTATGAAAATCATGTCCGCAGGCGTGCATAACCCCAGGATTCTCCGAAGAAAACTCCACCCCCGACTGTTCGACAATCGGCAGAGCATCAATATCGGCCCGCAAGGCAATTGTTGCTCCTGGTAAACTGCCCCTTACTTCCGCGACTACTCCGGTTTTCAATGGCAAATCCAGAATAGTGATCCCTGCTTCAGATAACCACGTTCTGATGCGTTGGGTGGTTTGATATTCCTGCATCGAAAGTTCGGGAAAGCGGTGCAATTCCCGGCGGTATTGTATTAATTGCTGCTCCAAATTCATCAAGGCACCCCCAGTTATTATAAGGACACTTTAGTTATGTACCACTTTTCTTCCACTATATCGAGACTATAATAAGTGCTATTTTTAGATAAAATTCATTTTTTCAAGTTCATCCAAATTATCTTTATTATACATGGCCATCCCGGTTTTCATTTTGCGAAAGCCAAGATGTTCATACAGGCTAACTGTATTCGGATGGGTATAGAGAATAATATTACACTGACTGACTTGACTAACAAGGACATTAATTATTTTTTTTCCTAATCCTTGACCATGATAGCCCTCATCGAGCGCAATATTATAGATAGCAGCCTGGCAGATACCATCGGAGATAGCTCTGCCAAAACCGATTAATTTCTCTTGATCAAAGACAAAGACAACGGCATAACTATTTTGAAAAACTTTTTGTTGCGTCTTGGCATCAAGATCACTCAAGCCAAAATGGGCTAACAGCCAAGCTACCCTTGCCCAGTCGACAAATTCGGTATTGGTCTGAATGCGGTAGGTCATTTGCTTTCCTCGCTTTTCTGTTATGTGCTTAAACAAAGCAGTTTTTTTACTTTCTAGTTTTATCCGGTTCAGCAATTATCCATATTTATCACGCCATTTTTTCTCTGCCATGAGGTTTGTTCCACCCACTTAGGTCAGGCCCTTTGGGGAGGATACCGTAAAGGTTTCCCTGAATCGTGGATAGATGATAATGCTTCTTGATACTATCAAAATCGGTAGTGTCGCCGAAACCAGGGGTCTGATATAAATCCCGTGCATAGCCCCATAAGTTAGGAAATTCCACAAGGCGATTTCGGTTTACGCGAAACCCATTATAGTAAGCTACATCAAATCGCGCCAGGGTCACATATAATCTCACATCGGAATCCGTGATGTTATTTCCAAAAAGATAACGCTGTTTTGATAAGCGAGTTTCGAAAGCGTCTAACCGCTTAAAAATAGTTTCATAGGCCGCTTCATAAGCTACTTGTGTTTGGGCAAATCCTGCTTTATACACTCCGTTATTTACATCATGAAAAATAATATCATTGAGCTTGTCAATCTCGTCTCGCAATGACTCCGGATATAAATCAGGAGCCCCTTCTTTATGGAACTTCTTCCATGCCGTTTCAAAATAATTGGTCAATCGGAAATAATCGTTATTAACTACCTTCTTGGTCGTAATGTCTACAACGGCCGGAACGGTAGGTCTTCCTTCATAGTTGGGCTCCGCATTATGATACACTTCACTAATATAATGAATCTGCAATACTGGATCGACGTTATCTTTATCCAAGGTAAAGGCCCAATCTGTTCGGGGAAGGTTCGGCCTAATTGGATCTGCGGTTCCCACACTAATCACTTTTTCTAAACCAAGCAGTTTTCTCACAATGATCGCGCGGTGCGCCCAAGGACAAACCGGAGACCATAATATGCGGTACCGGCCTGCTTCAACTGGCAACTCGTCGTCACTATCCCCGAAAGGGGTTAAAAATTGATTATTTTGTCGCTTAAATGCGCCATCCTTTTTCATCTCTGTTGAGTTCAATGTTAACGCCATTTTATTTACCTCACCGATTCTGCAAATTGCTCCCGCTGATGCGGCTGATTCCAAATCCAATAATGATTTGACACAACAAGTTATTATTACTAGTTAAATCTGGTATTCAGGTGCTATTGAATAGGCTAATTTGGAAATGAATTCTTTTGTTCGCTCGTTTTTAGGGTTTCCAAATACTTCCTGGGGCGTTCCGTCTTCAATAATTTTTCCATTGTATAAAAAAAGAACCCGATTTGCCACTTTTTTAACGAAATTCATTTCATGTGAAACAATAATCATTGTATTTCCTTCTAATGCAGTTGCCTTGATTGTATCAAGTACTTCGCCCACCAGTTCCGGGTCTAAAGCCGATGTAGGTTCATCAAACAATAATATTTTAGGACTCATTGCCAAGGCCCTTGCAATAGCGACTCGTTGTTGCTGGCCTCCTGACAATTGTTTTGGATAGTAATGAACCCGTTCCGCCAGGCCGACTTTTTGAAGTTGGACTAGCGCGATTTCTTCAGCTTTATTTTTGGGTATGTTCTTCACTACCACTAACCCTTCCATCACATTTTCCAAAGCCGTTTTCCGGCGAAACAAATTAAATTGTTGAAAAACCATGGCTGTACTTTGCCTGAGATTTATTAAATCCTTTTTTGTTTTCTTATTTACATCTACTTGTAAATCATCTATTTTTATAGTTCCCGTATCTGCTTCTTCTAATAAATTGATGCATCTTAAAAATGTTGATTTTCCTGCTCCCGAAGGACCAATAATCGCTACAACGTCACCTTTTTCTATTTTTAAATCAATATTGTCAAGCACTACATTTTTTTTAAATTTTTTCGATAAGCCGTTAATTTCTATCATAAAAGAGTTTCCTCCTTGATTAATCATGCAAACTTTCAGTCTGGAATAATTACCTTTTTTTCAACAAATTTTATAAATTGCTCAATTATAATCGTCATTACCCAATAGATAATGGCTAATGAAACATATACTTCAAAATAACGATAATTAGCTCCGGCTAATATTTTGCCTTGGGCCGTTATTTCCACAACTGAGCATACAAATGCTAAAGAGGTCCCCTTTAGTAAACTAATTAGCGCATTGCCTAACGTTGGTAATGCAACCACGAAAGCTTCCGGAATTATAATTCTTCTTAATACTTGAAAGAAGGTCATTCCCAGCGAATGAGCTGCCTCGATTTGCCCTTTCTCAATCGATTGAATAGCAGCACGAATGCTTTCAGAATTATAGGCTGCTTCATTTAGTGAAAACGTGACTAACACAAAAAACAAGGAAGGAATACTATTCAGATTATAATTTGTCTCATTGTAATAATTATAGTACCGCAAAAAGATTGGAATACCATAATAGGTAAGATACAATTGCACCAAAATTGGTGTTCCTCTGGTAAAGGAAACAAATATACTAACAACCTGAGTAAAAAATGGCAAGCGTTTTATCTTTACTATGGCCAAAATAAGTCCAAGCAGCAAACCAAAAAACATTGACAAAACCGTAATTTCTAAAGTTACTGGCAGATAGCTTAATAATTTCGGTATTTGAGTAAACACCAGTTTAAAATCAAAAATATTTGGCATTTCGCAACTCCTTTCCTAACTGAAGAAACATTACATAAAATGTGTTTAACTCAAAGGGTAACGAAGAACGGCAATCTTAGCCACCAGACTGGTAGCAAATATAGATTGCCGACTCGCTCAACACCTCTTAAACCCGAAACCCAATTGCAGGTTTTTCACGTACCTTATTTAGGTGCATAATCCGCATTGAAGTATTTCTGGCTAATGTTTATGATGGTACCATCCTTAATTAGTTCTGCCAATACAGTATTGATCTCGTTCGCCAGTTGTTCTCCGTTTTGCCCTTTACTAATGATTAAATAACTATAAGGAGCACCAATCTCCTCCGACTCTTCTTGGGTTAACGGAATTGCTTTTAATTTTAGTCCATACTGATTAATATATTCCTGAAGCATGGCTGCATCAATCAATTGGAAATCAAACTTTCCACTTTCTACATTTTGCATTACCGGTACTAAATCCCCTTCGGTATAACTAAGCAGCACGGGTTTATTGGGGTGTTCTTTATTATAATTTTCAAGAGCGGTCGTAAAGTTTGTTCCGGCATTTACTTCTGAGGTCTTTCCCTGAAGATCGTTAAACGAATGGATACTGGTATTATTAGCTGCTACAGCAATCACATATTGGTTTTTGAAGATCGGATTCGAATAAATATACTTTTCTTTTCGTTCCTTGTTCATCCCAAAATTATTGGCGCCTATTTGGTAACGATCAGAATCTAATCCGGCAAAAATAGAAGGAAATTCTGTTTTCTCAAAAGAGACTTCATATTGAGGTAATTTGGCAAAGACGGCTTTGACAATCTCAATATCATATCCAGTTATTTCATTTTTCTCATCCACATAAGAAAAAGGCTTAGGCTGACCACCGGTTGCTACTATAATTTTCTTTTTTGAAGTGCTCCCATTACTTTGAGTCGAACTATCGGAAGCGCACCCTGCAACCGCCATAATTACTGCCATTAAAACGGTTATAAGTATTACTAACTTACTCTTTCCGTTGTTTTTCATTTTATCTCCCCCTATTTATAGACTTATGTATTATCGTGACAAAAATTTATGTTTGGGATCATTACTTAACGCTTCTCGATTATGCGGTTCTCCCCATAACGCATCAAAATCAATCTGATTCCAAAAGCGGGTATTGTAATCAACAAAATTCGTATCGGTGTCCCCATGCGCTTCAGCAAGATCCCGAAGATAGGTATTATTCTTAAAAGCGGTTATTTGATACAAGTCCCGAGCATAGCCCCATATATTTTTGAAATCAACAATACGATTTCGGACCGGTCCTAAATGTTTATAATAAGAAATATCAAACCTTGCCAACGTCACGAAAAACCGGACGTCGCTATCTGTTACATAATCTCCGAATAAAAAGCGGCGTGTTTCCAACCGTTTTTCTAGTTCATCCAAGCCTTTATAAAAGTTATCAAACGCAGCTGTATATGCTTCAATTGATTGCGCAAAAGCCGCCTTATACACCCCGTTATTGATGTTATGAAACAGCCAATCATTTAGAGCATCAATGTCCTGTCTTAAGTTTTTCGGATATAAGTCCGGCGCATTTTTTTTGTGAAAAGGTGCAAAGTCAACCTCAAAGTAATTGGTTAACTTATGATAATCATTATTAACTACTTTTTTAGTTTTAATGTCAACTAAGGCCGGTACGGTTGCCCGGCCTTGATACTCCGGATCAGCATTTGCATACAATTGACTTAAAAATTGTTCCCCCAGTATAGGGTCAGTATTATTTTCGTCATAAATAAACTCCCAGCCCAAGTCTACTTCTCGTTTTGTTCTTCCTACCAAATTAACGCTTACAGCGTCTATTCCCAATAATTCTCTTACAATAGCGGCTCTATTTGACCAATTGCACCCCTTGGCCCAAATTAAACGATAACGATTGGCCTCAACCGGATTTTCCTTTTTCCCTGTGCCAAAAGGAGTAGTAAAACGATTTTCTTGTCTTACAAAGGCTCCCTTTGTATCAATTTCATTTTCTGTTTCTTTGGGACGAGGTCTTGCTGTATTGATGTTCGACATAACATACGTCTCCTTAATTTCATAAATTTTTTCTATTATGCGGTTTATTCCAGATAGTTAAATCAGGTCCTTTAGCTAGGATTTGATAGGGATTTTCAGCATGATTTCCTAAATGATACCCTCGCTTGATTGCGGTAAAATCTGTGGTATTTCCAAAGCCTGGCGTTTGATATAAATCTCTTGCATAACCCCATAAATTCGGGAAATCAATGATTCGATTGCGGTTAGTGCGAAATACAAGATAATAAGCGATATCAAAACGAACTAATGTCACATATAAGCGAATATCCGAATCTGTAATGTAATTGCCAAATAAATACCGCTGCTTCGCTAACCGTTGCTCCAAGGCATCCAGCCTTGCAAATAACGCATCATATGCTTTTTCATACTCTTGTTGTGATTGAGCAAATCCGGCTTTATATACGCCATTATTTACATCATTAAAAATAACATCATTCAGCTTATCAATTTCTTTTCTTAACTCGACAGGATACAAATCAGGCGCATCTTTTTTATGAAATTTCACCCACGCGGTCTCCCAATAATTAGTCAATTTAAAGTAATCGTTATTAACCACTTTACCGGTTTTTACATCAACTACGGTGGGTACGGTAGCACGGCCAGTATAATTAGGCTCTGTTCTTTCGTAAATTTCCGGCAAATACCTAATGCCTAATACCGGATCTACGCCGCCTTCATCTAAAGAAAATTCCCAGCCTTTTTCTGTCCGCACCGGATTAGCCGTTCCTATACTAATGACATTTTCTAGTCCTAATAAATTTATTGCGATTACTTGCCGATGGGCCCACGGACAAATCGGCGCCCACAAAAGCCGGTAGCGATTGGCTTCAACCGGAAGCTCGTTCTTTCCATCCCCAAATGGAGTTGTAAAATAATTATTTTGCCGTACAAAAGCTCCATCTTTACTAATTTCATGGATAGATTCTGAAGTAGCTATTTTAGATTTCTTTGTCATGGCACTAATCCTTCCTTTATAGATTCTTTTCTGTATATACAATCGGGATAGTTGATTCAATTTGTATATTGGGATTTACTTGATAATTTAAACTTTCGTAAAAGCCCCGCGCCTTAACTTGGCTGGTAATAATAATTTTTTTAGCACCGTATTCTTTGGCCCATTCTTCCGTTGCTTTAATTAACTCCCGGCCAAACCCTTGGCTTTGATACTCTTTTGCAACGCAAACTCGTTCTATCTTCGCGGTTTGTTCATCAATAATATTTAACCTCGCAGTGGCAATTGGCGTTTTATTATCGAGAAGTAAAATATACTTTGCTTTTTCGCCATCCGCTTTATCAAACTCCATTTCCAAAGGAATGCCTTGTCCTTTTACAAGAACATTAATTCTTATATAATATACAGCTGCTCTTTGCCAAGTTTCTGAAACACGTATCGCTTTCAAATACTGTTCCTCCTATCATAATGAAATGATTAAGCTGTACGGGTAAACAAAAAGAGGCGTGAAGGATTAAAATCCTTCACGCCTCTGGATATCCAGTCAGCATCAATTTCCCTTATAGTACCACACGTTACTATAATCGTCAACCGTTTTTTAAATCTGACTCGCTGCATCAAATGCGGTACGCAAGGCAGTTCTTACATTATTTGCTTGAACACAATCCCCTATCGGATAAACGGTATGTGCAGTTTCCCGGAACAGTTCTGAAATATCTGATCGTGCTACCATTCCAGCAGCCAAAACGACAGTATCGGCTTCAATAATTAATTCATTTCCATTGGCCTTTTTACAACTAATGCTATTATCATGAATACTTACACAACGTGTATGTGTATAGTATTGAACATTTTTTTTCAATCGATCAATGAGTGCTTCTCTTGGCAAGAACATAGCATCTTGAGCTAATGCCCCACCCATTTCAACCAACGAAACATCTTTTCCGTTCATTGCAAGATGAAGCGCAATTTCACACCCTACTTGCCCTCCACCAATTATCGCAACTTTTTTCCCGACACTTTGAATATTTGCATGGGCATATTCAGCCGTCATTACATTTTCGTTTTCCACTCCAGGTATCGAAGGAATTATTGCGTCTGCGCCAATGGCAACTAAAACAGCATCCGCATTTTCAGCTTTTACCATTTCAGGGGTGGCTTCTGTATTTGTTTTTACTTCTATACCAAGTTTGTCAACCATATGTATCAGATAGTTCATAAACTTTTCAAGATCATACTTGAAATCGGTATGCTCTGAAAAAACAAGTTTTCCCCCCAGTCGTTGGCTTTTCTCAATGATTTTTACATCATGGCCGCGCCTTTTAGCAACAATAGCAGCTTTCATACCCGCAGGCCCACCACCAATTATTATCACTTTCTTTTTTTCGCCTACAGACGGGATCAAAAATGGTAAACGAAATTCACGCCCGACGGTAGGGTTAACTGAGCACCCAAATTCGGAAGCTTGTGAATAATTAAGACAATGGAAGCATTTTATACACGGTATAATTTCATCCGCTTTATCTTCATACACTTTATTTACAAGTTCAGGATCGGAAATTGTCCCTCTTGCCATTGCAACAATATCAGCCTTGCCCTCCGCCAATACCTTTTCAATAAGCTCCGGGTCTTGGAATGCCCCCAAAGTCAAAACAGGTATTTTAACCCCGGATTGTTTTACTGCATTTGCAAATTCTACATTGCAGCCAGGTTTAAGGAAGTTTGTCGGATGCATTATCCCTTCTGTAAGTGGTATATTCATATTTCCTACAGATATGTGAGCAATATCAATCTTATCTTCTATCATTTTGATAAATTTAATGCAATCTTCAATTACAATCCCACCTGCCGGGGCAAGTTCGGAACCACTTACGCGATATTCAATTAGAATTTCCCGTCCAACGCGTTCTCTAATTCTATCAAGAATCATTATGGGAAATTTTGCGCGATTTTCAAGACTTCCGCCATACTCATCTTCTCGGTTATTAAACAACGGAGAAATAAAGTTACTCAAGAAAAGTCCATGTCCACCATGGATTGTAATCATGTCAAACCCGCACATTATTGCTTTTTCAGCCGCTTCGGCATGTTCGTCCGCAATCCGTGACATTTCTTCCACCGAAATTTGCGGAACGTAAGCTCCTGTGTAATCTCTTCCTCCACTTGGGGACAAGGGTACAAGCTTCCCTTTATCATCATAGCCATGAAATACAAAGGCAAGAAGTTCCAAGGATGCCTTTGCCCCATAAAAGTGAATAGCACTTGTAAGTTGGTTCCAGTATCTGTGATATTGAGTTTTATATACATTCGTATTTGAGTGAACTAAGTCAAACGGCGCAAGCCGATCCATATTTTGAGCACCAAAATTAATACATGCAGAACCGCCCTTTGCTTTCTTACTGTAATAAGCGATAACCGGCTCTGTTGGATATTCCTCTTGGGCTTGCAGTAGATGTGCTGTAGCCGGGGCTGTAAATATTCGATTCTTAAACGTTACATTTCCTATTTTTATTGGAGAAAAAATATGTGGATACTTCATTTTAAAAAACTACCTCCCAAAATACTATTTTTAAGAAGATCGTGCTATGTTCTGGTCTTAGTAAGATTGTCTCTCTCTCAAGAATCATTATAGCAAAAACTGGTTGCAACATCCAACCCGGGGTGAAAACTGCCCCCATCAAAACCTATGATTTCACAAACAAACCACTGAAATTTATAATAAATTTCTGCCATCTATGAACATTTATTTCCAAATTTAAAGGTGCATCCCCCCTAGTAGACTTAATAAATATTCCATATAAGACTACAGCTAATATGTTAATTACATAATGATATGTAAAAAAGCCGTTCTTTTGTATTTTTCTCGCTGTAAAGAGCGACTTGTTAAGTCGTAGCAAATCAATGTTTCTCTTTGCTGGTTTTTTACCGTTTATTACTCAGTCTCAATTCCGTGGTTCGCCTACAGACCCAACTTTTCAATCGCCTGTTCGCGCATTTTGTATTTCATGATTTTTCCGGCAGCATTCATCGGAAATTCAGTAACGAAACCAATGTAGCGCGGAGTTTTATGTCTGGCCATATGAGATCGGATATAATCTCTGAGCTCGTCGGAAGTCATGCTCATCCCTTCTTTGAGAATCACGCACGCCATCACTTCTTCGCCGAGTTGCTTGCTGGGCACGCCAATGACTTGAACGTCCTTGATTTTTGGATGGGTATAGATAAAATCTTCGATTTCCTTAGGATAGATGTTTTCACCGCCTCGAATGATCATATCCTTGATGCGCCCGGTAATTTTGTAATAGCCATTTTTATCCCGCCTTGCCAGATCACCGGTGTGAAGCCACTCATCTTTATCAATAGCGGCAGCCGTCGCTTCGGGCATTTTGTAGTAACCTTTCATGATGTTGTAGCCGCGAGCGACAAATTCACCATCCACATTGTCGGGCAAATCTTTGCCGGTTTCGCGATCGACAATCTTGCACTCCACGCCAGGCAGCGCCCGGCCTACGGTATTAACGCGCAAAGCAACGGAATCATCAACGCGGCTCTGGGTGCAACCAGGCGCAGATTCAGTCTGGCCAAAGACAATGGTAATTTCGTTCATATGCATTTTGTCCACAACATCTTGCATTACCTTAGCTGGGCATGGGCTACCGGCCATAATGCCTGTCCTCATTGAGGCAAAGTCCGTCTTCGAAAAGTTTTCATGCTCCAGCATCGCGATAAACATGGTGGGAACCCCGTGAAAGCATGTGATCTTTTCCCGGTTGATACAGTCCAGCGCTGGTTTCGGAGAGAAGTAAGGGAGTGGAGACATGGTGACGCCATGCGTCATCGAGGCCGTCATTGCAAGCACCATGCCAAAGCAGTGGAACATTGGCACTTGAATCATCATGCGGTCGGCCGTGGAAAGATCCATACAGTCGCCAATGCTTTTTCCATTATTGATCACGTTGTAGTGGGTGAGCATGACACCTTTGGGAAAGCCGGTGGTTCCTGAAGTATACTGCATATTACATACATCGTGTTTACTGAGGGAGCGTTCGCGGCGGTAAACATCTTCACTGGGGACTTTGTTGCCCGTGGCTACGGCATCTTTCCATGTTAGGCAGCCTTTCTGCCTTGAATCGATCGTAATTATATTGCGAAGAAACGGCAGACGTTTTATGTACAGCGGTTTTTCCATTTCAGCGGTTTCGAGTTCCGGACAAAGTTCCTTCATAATACCGACATAGTCTGAATCTTTATAACCGTCTATCATCACAAGGGTATGCGTATCCGACTGGCGGAGCAGATACTCTGCTTCGCCTAATTTGTAGGCTGTGTTTACTGTAACGAGTACCGCACCAATTTTGGTTGTTGCCCAAAAGGTAATAAACCACTGAGGAACATTCGTTGCCCAGATAGCGACATGGTCACCATGTTTGACGCCTAAGGCAATCAGTGCCCTGGCAAAGGTATCGACATCATCGCGGAATTCCGAATAGGTTCGGGTATAATCCATAGTGGTATACCTAAAAGCATATTGATCGGGAAACTCATTCACCATTCGGTCAAGCACCTGGGGAAAGGTCAGATCAATGAGCGTGTCCTTTTCCCAGACATATTTACCGGTTTTGGTGTTGTTGTCAAGCAGAAAACCTTTTGCCGAATTTTTTTCAATGAAACGGTCCATATAGTTTATAAAATTGGGAAACACGACGCCGGCATCATTAACGTCGGCTGCCCAGCATTTAACCCACTCAAAGGAAACATAGCCGTCGTATTTAATCGAGCTTAGCGCAAGCATTATGTAGTCAATGGGCAAGTCTCCTTCGCCCATGAAACGATATTGAACAGTGCCATCTTTAATAATTGAATCTTTAATATGTACGTGCTTGATGTAGGTGCCAAGATTTTGCACCGTCTGTCCGGGGGGCTCACCAGCAAACCGATAGGGATGATGTATATCCCACAAAGCGGCCACCGCATCGCTTGCCACCTGATCAAGCAGGCGGCACAGACGGGCAGTATCGGAATAGACACCATTCGTTTCCACTAGAAGCGTCACACGGTTTGCTTCGGCAAACGGAACCAGACGCTTCAACGCAGCAAGCACAACCTCGTCATCGACCTCACCGTTAGGCTGCGGCGGAAGGTCGGCCAAAACACGGACATAGGGCGTACCAATTTTAGCGGCCAAGGAAATGTATTGTAAAAGCGTTTCGTGGTTTTCTTTTGCTTTATCCAGGAACTTCAAGCAACAGCCAGAAGATAGACAAGGAACTTCGATATGTAGTTCAGCGAGTTTTTTGATTATATTCGGGATCTGAGCGGCAGTAAACGGCTGGGTTTTGACGACGAATATTTCACTGCCCAGGCCGCAAATTTCGATGCCGTCAAACCCAAGATCTTTGGCCATGGAATAAATATCAGTCCAACTGAAATCGGGACAACCCATGGTAGAAAAGGAAAGCTTCATTGCAACCTCCTGTACTAAATCGAAATTACTTCATTTTCGCGTTTTTTACGCCGAGTATACTTTATTAAAGACCTTTATTAAAAACCAAGATTCCACATAATGCTTTCACGAGTTTATACCATTTTTATTGAATGTATAAAATAGCATGGTTAGGTACCTATGGTTCTTCCCTACTTGTACTATTCACATAATAAGACAAAATCCCTGCCGAATTATTCCAATGATTCGACAGGAGTTTTGTCTTTAACAACAATCATTATTCAATTTATATTTTATTTGTACAAAACCTCTAGTGTCACGCTGTTATTTAACTATACAGGTACTTTTCCGTTTTATACGTCGCTCTTCTAAGGCCGGCATCATGCGTTTGATTATTTGCTTCATGTATTCTTTACGTACAATATCTTCGTCATTGCACATATCGACAATGCCTACAAAGTCTAAATCGCCGATTGTCTCCATAAGAAAGGTCAATCCGTCTTCTCCAATGGCAATTTTATGGTTAGTCAATTGTGCCGGACAAGTGTCACCCTCTAAAATCACTTTTTCAGCACCTCGTGTTATAACTTGATACATTTGTTCATCCGTTAGGGTTTGACACTCAGTAACTAATAACCATGCGCCGGTAAAATCTTGCCCTTGAATATCAGCTAGGCCTTGTACTACTAATTTTCCTTGCTGAATTAATGATTCAATACTCTGGCCGGCAAAACAGGAAATGTAGTTCATTAAGCCGCGAAGCTTAGGCTCATTTTTTTCATAAGCATCGCCTCTATAAGCTCCTGGGTCTTTTCCTACCCCTTCTAAGCTACGAGTAATGACAATGCGATCAATTTTTCCACGTTTTAGCTCCTTGGCTGCATAGTAACACATTACAATCGTCTTACCTGTACCAGCCCAGCCTTTACATAGAACAATGTTCTTAGTAGCGTCATTGCATAAATTATGATACCTGTGGTGATTAAATGTTTTCGGTTCTGGAGACACATACATCGATATAAGCGATTTCTGTTCGAAAGCCGATTCTGCATATTGATCAATATACTGACGATTTTCTTTAGATAATGTACTTTCTTGCCTGCGTTGTCTAGTCAAGAGTGTTCACTCCTTCTAATTTAATTTGAAGTAATGTCACTAGACTCTGAATTTTGCAATCTGTGTATGGAGGTCTCCGCCAATTTCACTATTTTATTTCCAAGTCCATTATATCTAATAGATGTTATAGCCATGTTATCGTAAGATTAATATTTGATAAAACCTCTATAGACTAATTATATAAACCGGCTTACCAGAACTCCTATTCCAACCAGCCAACAATACCAAGCAAAGGGCCGCATAGCTGTAACTTCATTGGTGTTAAACCATTTCATAAGCGCCCATACACTGACATATGCCGCAATTCCAGCAACTACCCCTCCCATGAGGGAAATTTCTAGAACCCCAGTTGCGCCGGTATGGAATAATTTAGGCACTTCGATAATTCCTGCCCCGATTATTATGGGAGTGGCTAACAACATTGACAGGCGAGCTGCCGCGCCGTGCTTTAGCCCCAGCCAAAATCCGGCGGTTATGGTTGCGCCGGAACGGGAAAACCCAGGCACGAGGGCAAGCGCTTGAAATAGGCCAATGATAAGAGCTTGTTGGTAAGTTAGCTCCTTAATATCCTTATGACCGCGTGTTTTTATTTTTTCGCCCCAATATAGAATAAACCCATTTACGGTGAGAAATATAGCGGCGCTGGTAATATTACTGAACATATGTCGTAGCGGTGATTCAAGAACAAGACCGATAATGGCTGCGGGAAAAGTTCCAGCAATAATTATCCAAAGCAGTTTTCGTGCCGCCTTGTCCTTATTGAACAAGGAACCAATTATTTGTAGCCATTCCGATCCAAAAAATAGCAGCAATGCTACCGCTGTGCCTAAATGCAGCATAACCAAAAATGGTAAAAAGTTCTCTTTTAAAAAATCCGGGCTTAAATTCCATTGAAAAAAGTACGGTGTCAAAACTCCGTGAGCCACGCTGCTAATGGGAAAAAGTTCGCTTATTCCCTGAACTATCGCAAAAACTATTGTCTGAAATATTGTCATTTATATTCCTCGCTTGCTTAGTATTAATAATTAAATTTGCCATTTTAATTATCATTTTGGTTGCACTTACACCAAATCATTGACATTAGCTTAATAATATAATAGCTTTTTAACATTACACTATTATTAGACTAAAATTAGAATATGATTAATTTATAACTCTATTTACTGAAGGGATACAGTTAATTTATGGGCTTTGGCTTACACTAAAAAACACGGCACAGAATAATAATCTGGCCGTGCTTTACCTTGTGATATATTAGATTTTTTAGCTACTTACAGATTTGAGTACATCGAACTCCCTTGACCGGACATTGGGCCTGGCCCAAGCTCCTGGGTGTATGTCCAGTTTCGTATTTCTTGTTCCTGATACCACCAGGAAATTTCACCAACAATAATTACCGTACAATCCCCATTGTCATATTTCCCATCGCCATCATGTCGTAAAGTAATTTTATTTTTCATCGGATGCCAACCGCTTTCGCCGAGAAATATTTGCGAAGGATTAATTTCATTTTCGTCCACAGATAAGTTAAACGTTACATAGGTTCCTTTTTTAAGGTGTAAATCTATCCCTGTGACACCTCCATTATTCGTAAATTGAAAGTTAATTTTATTCCTGTCTTCAGAAATAGAAAAATGATCATCAGCACTTTCCGTTTTTCCAAAAGTATTTTCAAAACTGCCATCTGTATAAATGGTTCCACTGAATACATGTTTAGTACCAGAAGCAGTGGTTCGTATATGCAACCCATTGTTATCTTGCCAAACAAAGTATCCAGTGCTTTTCCCTGGCATAAAGTCAGTTGGTCTTCCGTCAAGACTAGGCGAATTAGCCGCAAAAGCGTATCCTGTAGTACTGAGAAGCACAAATAATACCAGGAATAAAATCATTCCTCTTTTCATGTGTATTCCCACCTTTTGTTATTAGTTTATAACTATAAATTTATATTGACTTAAATTATTACTATACCTCTATTATTCTAATACTTCCAGTATATTGGGTAATTGTTACAATATCGTAACATAAATATGACAATATTGTAACAATTTGGTCATTACCCTCTAATTTTTTTAATTGATCATCTATTCTTTTCAACCTCTAACCTAAAGTCCTTGATAAAACAATTAATTAGAAGGTCAATCTGTAATTGTGTGGAATCTATTTTTAATGTATTAGATTCCAGGAAAAAGACAAAACAGCTATGACTTCCAAGGTTACAACACATCAGGCCATAGAATGAGAGGATAAGGTATGATAGAAGTAAGAATTAGAAAAGTTACGCCAACAGATTTGAACCGCGTAGCTGAAATCGAAGCAATCTGTTTTCCTGCCGCCGAAGCAGCATCGCAGGAAGCCTTCCAGCAGAGAATCGCCGCTTTCCCTGAATACTTTTTGGTAGCTGAAATAAATGATACTCTAGTTGGTTTTATCAACGGATGCGTCACCAACAGTTCAGTTATCTATGATGAGCTATTTGCTAATACGCAACATCATGTGCCAAATGGTGTAAATGCATCCGTTTTTGGACTAGATGTAATTCCAGAATACCGAAACCAAGGTATTGCCGCTCAGTTAATGAAGCATTTTATTCAGGAAGCTAAAATTGCCGGTAAAAAAAGTATCATTTTGACGTGCAAAGCTAAGTTGATTCATTATTATGCGTCATTCGGTTACGTAAATGACGGAGTATCAAAATCAACTCATGGTGGCGCTGAATGGTTTGATATGACCCTCGTGCTCTAAGGAATTGGCCGTAATGAAAATTAAGTATTAATTTAGTAAATATTATAAAATAGACCTTAGTCAATAATTTAACCAAGGTCTATTTAGCACAATACTATCCTATTATGGCCATTCAATTACAACTCCACCATGAGTCAATCCAGCACCAAATCCATACAATATCATTTTATCGCCTGATTTAATTTGAGATTCTTCTAATGCCATCCAAATGGCAAGCGGAATTGATGCCGATGACGTATTTCCATAAAACTCATTACTTACTAAAGTTTTTTCCATCGGAAAATTAAGTCTTTCACAAATAACTTTTATCATACGCAGATTGGCACTATGCGGAACAAACCAATTAATGTCACCAAGAGTCATATTACTTCTTTTTAATAAATTACAAACACCGTCTGGAATATTTTTAACCACATATTCGTATAAAAGCTTCCCTTCCTGCTGGAATATTCGTTCTTTCCTCACTTCTTGTCCATTTACTTTTGCTGATAAATTGCTACACGCAACATTTTGCGCCAACTTTCCATCTGAAGTAAAATATGACGCAATAAAGCTCCCTTTATCATTAGTTCTTTCGATGAGTGTGGCTACCGCAGCATCCCCAAACAGCACACATGTATTTCTATCAGAATAATCCAGAACTTTGGATGCCACTTCTGATGAAACAACTAACACCTTTTTGCTATGTCCAGCTGTTATTAAAGAGTCAGCTACGCATAAGGCATATACAAATCCTGTACATCCAGAATTTATATCCATAGTTCCTGCTGCTTCCATACCAAAATAGCCTTGCACTAACGCTGAAACAGTAGGAGTAAAATAGTCAGGGGTAAACGTTGCTACTATGACCATATCTACATCATCAACCCGAATATTAGGTCTTTCTATTAAGTTTTTAACGGCTTTTATTGCCAAATCACTTGCGAACTCTTCTTTTTCTGCTAATCTTCTTTCTCTTACCCCCGTACGACGAACTATCCATTCGTCACTTGTATCAACCATCTTTTCAAGATCATAATTAGTCAGCTTTCTATGCGGCAAGTAGGTACCTAACCCTACTATTTTTGACTTACTATTCACATTTACCCCTCCAATGCTAATATTACTAGTTATTAGTATCAGATACTAATAACTAGTAATATTACTATATCAAAAATCAGACATTTTTTCAAGATTACAAAGCACTTCCTCTTATTCAGTTTGAGAGAGCTTGACCATCGCCCAAAAAACATTGTAGCAAAAGCCGGTTGGAATGAACAACCAACCAGCTTTCTATTTTTGAATATTAATTTATTGAATATTAGATTAACTTTGTTTGTGTGCTTTGAATTTGCACGATATACCACTCAACATGATTATAGGCAGGTTGGAGAAAATATAGGTTTCTCTCCTTTATCATCCTATTAGGCTCTTTGTCCACGAAATCACACCTAAAAACAAGTTACATTACATAGCACGTTTCTAATTAGTATGTACAAAAAAAACATCGGCATTACGCAGATACTTTTTTCTATTTTCTAGCGCCTCCATTGAGAGTATGCAATTCAACAAACTTAGTATCAGACTCCATTTTATACCTCTTCTCTAGTTTAAATGTGCTTTATATTCAAATGCTGTTATTCCATAGATCCTTTTAAAATGCTTATTTAAATGAGATAAATCAACAAAACCACATTCTGCTATAGCCGCGTAAATATCTTTGTTTTTTTCTAGTAACTGCTTTGCACGATTTACCTTGCAAAATATAAAATATTGATATGGTGAAATTCCAGTATTAGATTTAAATAACCTGATAAACTGAAACTTTGACATGGCAAGCTCTTTGCTAATTTCATCAAGACTCAGTACATTTTCTAATTTGGAATAAATTATTTCCTTTGATTTTTTAATTAGTTTATTATCTTTTTTGTAATCTGTACAAATATTATTTGGATTAAAATTATCTACGAGGGATAGGAGCAACTCACTACACAAGGCTTCATCTTTTTCACTTAGAATTGCTTTTGAAAGATTTAAGATACTATTTCTAAGAAATTGATTATACACAATTGGGGATGCAAAGCGAACCATATCCCTTTTCCCAAGTATCTTCAAAAAGAGCATTGGCTCAATATATAGCATAACATAATCAAGACCCGTACTATCATGTGCCATACCGTCATGTATCTGTTCAGGATTAAAGAGCATAACCCCATTTTTATATGATAAATGTAAACTGCCCTCTAAATTATACTGTTGAATGCCGCGCAGAGTTACACCTAATGCGTATTCCTTATGGCAATGCTTTTTATATGTGAAATCAGTAAAACTAGCTGATAGCGCAGTAATATTTGATGATTTCTTATATATGAATTTTTCCATATCCATCATCTCCTAAGAATCTCAACTAATCCCGAACCCATTATAGCAGAATATATTAAAAAAAGTGACATACCTACATTAACTGGCTTTTGATACTTCAGCAGGAATTCCTTGAAAATCGCCCCAAAAAGCACCCAAGTGATAAATGCTAAAAAGCCAATAGCAGTAATAATTGCAACAAATATTGCTATTATATATGGTTCAGTGTAGTACGGCATAACAAAACTTGGGATTACCGTCATTGTAAACAACACTACCTTGGGATTTACAAACTGCATAATAAAACCATACCTATAGGTAGCAACTTTTTCTACAGTTGCCCCTGGTGTATCCATATTATATATCTGATAAGCCAAATACAAAATATAAAGGCTTCCGATTATCTGCATTATAATCAAAATTTTGGGTATTACGACTATAAGCACGGTATTTAGTATAGCGGAGATGGAAAGTAAGGCACCAAAGGCAATCGTAGCTCCATATGTGTATTCCATAGCTTTTTTTATCCCAAACCCCTGTACCGTAGACAATATAACAATATTGGTAGGTCCAGGTGTAAAGGTTATAATAACGCAGTATATTAAAAAAGCTGTAATGTCCATGATATGTGCTCCTTCTCCTGTTATTATCATGAATGATACATCAAAGAAATAAGTACGTATAGTATATTGTTGCAGGGCTGCAAATTAAATAAGTTTATCCACTCCCTATACCATTATAAACAAATTTAGTTGTTCCTAAATATAGATGAAAATAAACCAACATACTAAATGCTGGTTTATTTTCATCTATATTTATGCTGATAGAATTTACAGTCCTTCTGTTTTCTAGCTTTATTGGTCTTATACCGGTTTACTGAAGTGGCATCAATGTCATGTACCTATAGCCGACACTCAAAAACATAGGCTTATCTTCCTGTTTTGCTTTGGTAAAGCTTCTTCACCTCACGGTATACCACTCAACATGATTATAGGCAGGTTGGAACAACTATAGGATTTTCGTTAATGAGACGATTCGAAGTATTTTTCATAAATAATCTGCTCAAAATAATTAATAAACTGACATGTAAATGCGAGCCACGTCAGTTTATTAATGGAAATTTAACTTTTTGGTAATACATTATCCTACTGTTCTTTTTCGCCTGGAATACATGGTCATGGAACTTGTTTTTACTTGGCACCTATCCCATTTTTTTGCATAAACAAGAGATATCATTCCATATTAAACCAACCTGGCGTACTTTGACCCAATCAAAATGACGTATTTCATGGTTATAAATCTTAGCTCCTAAATGTTTGTAAATAGAAATCGCGTGTTCATTTGTTTCAACTGCCCAAAGAGTCATCGAATTGATTTGCCTTGCTTGAAAGTGTTTTGCTATAGCTAAAATAAGTTGCTTAGCAATTCCCTGCCCTCTGTTGAGCTCGTTTACATGTAGAGAATCTAATTTACTACTGCAAGGTGTTTCCGTATTCATCTTACAAGCCGCAAATCCAAAGATAATATTTTCTTCAGAAACAGCAAGATAGATAAAAGCGTCTTCCTGCTCAAGATATTTCATCCATTCCTTTTCCGCGTCATTATATTTAAGACCATCTAAATAGTCAGAAGGAAAACTGCCTCTGTAAGTATTTTTCCAATTATTTATATGTATTTTCGCAATTGATTTAATATCATCATCTTTCGCTAATCTGATTTTCAAATTAATTTCCTCCCAAATGATTTGCCTAATCGCTGTATAAACTAATGGGATTATCCACCGATATTAAAAATTTAAAGAATGTTTCGATGCATTTACTAAAAAAATGTCTGTCCATGCTTTTAATGCAACCCAATAATAAGATTATTTATTGACCTTCTTGTCCTGTACTACAACTAGTGTCGACGCGATCTTGTCATGTAATCCTTGACTACGTTCAGTATAGGCAACCATTAAATACCCTATAAATGGTGCGATTCCAAGAACTATACCCAATAATACACCAGACAAACCTATTATCACATCAATTAGTTCAAAGTTTGCCTCAGCGTAAGAAATGTTAACTAAATAAAGGAATAAATAAGCAAATAAAAAACATACTTGATAGAACATATATCGTTTTATTGATCTAAATAAAGAAATTCGTTTCCCTTCCAAATCCGTTACTTTTAACCTTAGCAATATTTTTCCCGGTGTCCCCTGATATATTGAGCCAACAAACCCTATGTAAAATACGGCATCGAATATCCATAATACAACGTCGAACCAACCAGGAGGAATACTTTGGCGCAATACCCAAGTAATCGGCCATAGAATTACCCCATCAATCAACACCGCTGCCGCTCTTATCCAAAACCCCGCATATTTAACATCTTCTACTGCATCTTGACTTTGATTTTCACTGACTATATAAACTCCCCCTTACGCTTTCTGGTTGATAAATATATCCTTTACTGCCAATGATATGCCTATTTTTATATGTTCAGTATTATTTAACAATTACCTTCCATTTTTTTTGGGTTAACCAATTAAATAGGTGAAATTATTTAGACATAGTACCAGTTGAGCCAACTTAGCCGAAGCCCTTTAGCAGGGAACTATTCTGCGAATTATAAAACCCCATGCCTACCAGTGAGATGCTTCGCTAGGCATGAGGTTTATTTTTTTAACATAATCTTATCGCCTCATATGCGGGTTTTGTATTAGCCCGAAGAGTTACCAACTTCCCCACATTAAAACCGGTCTGGATTTTATTACACACCGGCTAAAAGAACCCGTAATAATCTACGCTACAGCCAATACTGCTCATTACTACCTATACGCAATCTTTCGACTACGCACAAGCATTACACAACCAACACCTTTGCTCGACCACTATACATCCCTTTTGACCACACGACAACAGTTGGGCTACCATACAATATAATAATCTGCCCGCCGAATATTACCGAGCCTTTTGACCCGATAATATTCTTTGGCCGAATTAAAGCGGTAATAGTTTCAAGCCTGTCTGGGGCACTTATTTGCTGCCATACTAGCTCATAAACTTAAAGGTCATATTGGGTAAATACCGACTTAATGTCGCTAATGGTTCACGGGAGAAACCATCATCGCTAATCGCAATTTCAAGTGCAGTTTTTTCTACTACAATATAAGGTTTAATTACCCCCAAAAACGGATGATGAAATTCAGGCGTTATACTACCGCATTCAGTAGTTTCAATATTTAACCCACTTAAATGGAAAGTAAATTCGCCGACAACAGCCCCATTGTCAACAACTTGAAGACCGATACTATTATTTTTAGTTGAAAGAACTCCTTCAATGGCAGTTAATATGAAAGGATATTTTGTCTTTAAGGTTTGAATCACCTTTTGTCGAAATGGAACAAATCGATCTTTTATTAACTCCTCGACGTCTGGCAAGAGCATCGCCTCCCATACTTATTTCTCAATATATTTTACCAAGCGATATATTAAAATATTCGGTTTAAAGATTTGCCGGTTTATTCCGCCGTCAGCCGATCAACACCAATACTTCAATATGAATTTATATTTTGTCACATTTCTGTCACACTTTTGTACTATTATTAATCTGTATTTTACCTACAGTTTTCTTTTATGTTTGAAAACTATACATAATTTTAAAGGAGAAATTTAGCGTGAATCATCTTTGGCTTATTTTTGGGCTTTTATCAGCAATTACCGCTGCACTTGTCGGAGTTCTCGGAAAAGTTGGCCTGCAAGGCGCTGATCCCAATACTGCGACGGCTGTCCGGTCCGTTATTATGGCGATATTTTTAATTTTAGTTACTGCCGCTCAGGGAAATCTCAACCAAATTCCAGCACTTATAGTCGACAAAAAAACCATTCTTTTTATAGCTTTAAGTGGTATCGCCGGAGCACTATCTTGGCTGTTTTATTTCTGGGCCTTAAAGTTCGGCAAAGTATCACAAGTAGCTCCAATTGATAAATTAAGTGTTGTCATCGCCACGGTTTTAGCAGTTGCATTTTTGGGGGAAAAGATTAATCTATTAAATGCGTTAGGGGTAGGACTAATTGCCGTTGGCTCACTTATTGTAGCATTAAGTTAATAATAGGTTACGAGTCACCGAGCCGAACACCTAATGAAGCGAATGCCTCCCCCATACAACTACTAGGCCCAAAGATTTTATGAAATGCCTCGTAAAAATTTTTTTTCATAGTAGCACACTGGCTATTTTACCGCATATTATACATTAGCTTAACAATCGATAACGGTTATCAAAATCGGTTATTGTAGCAATTTTGACCATCTGAGCAAAACTCAGTTTAACCTTATAAAGGGGAGTAGCTAACGAACCATTGTGTTCGTGAGTAGAATCGACATGCTGGCGCAAGCCCGGTTCTACAGACAGTGAATTCTGTCATAGCGAGACCTTTATTTCCGCAAATTCTGCGGAAATAAAGGTCTCTTTTAATTTTTTTCAATAAATTCCGCAAGGTTTGAAGTAGGCTGTCACCTATTTCAAACCTTGCGGAACCAGTTCAGTACTTTGGACTTTAGCCTTGACCGTTAAAGGTAAGATACATTAAAACGACGTTCATGGCCAGAATCATTCCAACAATAAGCCAACCAAAACAATTTGTAAGTAAACTATTCTTGAATCTTCCCATAATATTTTTCTTATTGGTAACGATCATCAACGGTATAATTGCCGCTGGTAAGGCAAAACTCAGCGCCACTTGACTATAAACCAAGGCCTCCATCGGATTAACGCCAACCATTAGAATAGCTAAGCCAGGAACCATCGTGATTAACCGCCGAACACTTGCTGGTATATCAAATCCCACAAAGCCCTTTAAAATAACTTCTCCCGCCATGGTCCCAACCGTCGCTGATGACAGACCAGAAGCCAACAGGGCTAAGCCAAAGGCCCCCGCCGCCATATTTCCCATCAACGGCTGCAGGGTCATATAGGCTGCTTCAATGCTGTCGACATCAAGCCCGTTGCCATTAAATACCGCCGCCGCTACAATAACCATTGCCGCATTGACAATAAGCGCCATATTCATTGCCACAAATACATCCACCTTTGCCATCTTTAAATGATGCTTACAATCTTCCAGTCCTTCCGTACGTCTTGATTGTACTAATTGAGAATGCAAGTAGATGACATGTGGCATTACCGTTGCTCCCAACATGCCGACGGCCACTAACACGCTGGCGGGTGAAAGCATGGGAACCGTAACATGATAAGCAACCTGCGCCCAATCCGGTTTAGACATAAACATTTCCCAGACATACGCTATGCTGATAACCGCTACCATCACTGTAATAATCCGTTCAACAATAACCTGCCCATATTTTTGCATGTGACAAATTCCGTAGGTAATGATTCCGGTAAGTAGTGCAGCCCAAATCAGCGGTATCCCAAACAAAAGGTAAAAGCCCAATACTCCCCCAAGAAATTCCGCAAGGTCTGTAGCCATCGCTGCCACGGTAGCTATCGACCAAAATCCCCAGTTTATCGGCCGTGAGAAAATTCGTCCGCAATGGTCCGGTAAATTGACCCCGGTTGCAATTCCCAGCTTCGCCGACAATATCTGGACGAAGATTGCCATAATATTGCTCCACAGGATAACCCAAATAAGGTTGTAAGCAAATTGTGTGCCGCCGGAGATATTAGTACCGAAATTACCAGGGTCCATATATGCAACACTGACAATAAACGCCGGTCCGAGGTACTTGAGAAAGCCTTTGGCTTTTCCTTTGATTTCACTTGATTTTAGCAACGAGTTCAGTGGAACAATTTGAACAACTTGTTCTTCTTGCAATATTACCACCCTTTTACTTGTAAACTACAATCCCCCCGCATTTTTAAAATAGACAACTTCTACAAATGTAGCTACTTTAGATTATGAGTTTAAAGCAAAATGGGTGCTTATCTATTACGAGATTAACCAACCATAATAATGACATATTACATATCTTATCTAAAAGATCGTCTAAAAAGCATTTAGCGCCTTTAGGACCAAATAAGCCGTCATAATTTTCATTGCGTTCGCAATAAGAACTGGACTTTGGTCAAGAGAAGAAGCGATCACGCCAAAATTGTCCGTGCCAACAACATTTCCGATAAAAGCGCTGAGTAATATTCAATAATAAATATTAATTTACAAACATCCTTTGGTGCACTTTTCTAATAGCAGGAAAATTACTTTTTTTGTCGAATTATTAATAAAAAGGCAAAGAGAATATCGCGTTTGCTGGAACTTACACTATGTTGTTCTAGCGTTATTGGGAACACTTAGAGTTGTATTATGAATAATTTGGTTTTATAAATCGAAACATAAGTGTAGATTTATTTGATCAATCTTTTATAACCTAATTCTATACGAATATGACTCAATAAGAGGGTATTAATTATGGATACTGTAAAATTTGCTGCACCTCCATTCACTGGATTATCAAAGTATATCGAAGATTACAGAAATTTTATAAATAGCCCTACCCATACCATAACTGTATTTAAGCCAGTAGGCGCCAGCGTTTTTTCTGACCCTATACCTTTTACTTTTGGCGGAATGCTACAAACCATGCAAGTTATCTTAAAGCCCTATGGGACTGATCATGGCCGATTGATTGATATTAAAACGTAATAGTCTTTATCGTGAAGATTAGAAAATACAATTGCCACTTAAGGGTGGTTTTTTTTTCAACGTATAGAGGTATTTTATTACAAATATGTAAATATATGTAATAAAATAATTAGTATATGGAGTGAAATGTTTTGCATAAAGATATAGCTTATATTGAAGAGTTAAAAAAACAATTATTTGCCTTGGGTTATTATCGCTATCAAATTCATAACATCATGGACGGCAATGTCAAAAGCACTCGTTTATCAAAATTATCCTCTGAACAATTAAATGATGTTATAGAAACTTTAACTAACCATATTAATTTTGCTCAAAAATGCAAAGCAATTTTTATTTATCCGGTTCATATAAACTTGCACTCTAACGATGGCAACGAGACGTCATAACTGCTGGACCAGGGTAAGCAGCCTGAAAACTCAACACCAAATTGAGTAATATAAATGGGTAAGGATCCCACGCATCAAAGTAATCCGAATCAGCTACTTTCATATATGCAAGGTATCTATTTATAACAAGCCAAAATATAAGAACAACACTTTGGCATATGATGAATGGCCAATTTCTAATAATATACTCATTCCAGCGTCGTTTTTGTAAATTATTTTTCACAACTAATCTTCTCTTTTCGCATGGGTAGTTAACTGCGATCAACAGTTTGACTTAATATCATTAATTCCAATATTCACATCAATTTACAAAAAATAAACACCAGTCAATCATTGCAAAATTTATGATGAACTGGTGATTATTTTTTGTTATTCAAATTTATTGACCCGTTATCTTCTTACCTACTTCAACAGTAATATCTTCACCGCCATAAACTGATGAACCTTTATTAACCACAACAGCCAACCCTTTACCATCAGCAATTTCTTTTATTGCCGCTAATACTTTATCATGAATAGGTGTTAACAATTCTTGTTGTTTAGCATTCAATTGTTGCTGTAGCTGATTATAATAATCCTTTTTTTCTTGCTCGGTCATTGTAGCTGATTTTGCATCAAAGTCTTGTTTAGCTTGATCCACTGCGGCCTGCATCGTTGTTTGTGCTGCAGCAGTATCAGGATGTTGCGACATTAGTAATTCAAAATCTACAATTCCAATTTTCGCTGGTGCTGCAGCAAAGGTTATCCCACTCTGCATCGCAACAACACCAGCAACACCTAATACAAAGAAAACTGCTATGATCGTTGACATAATTTGCTTTTTATTAACTTTAAGCATTAGCTTACCTCTTTCCTGGTTTATATACTTCATTGCCATTATAACAATGTTAATACATATCTTCAATAAAATATGTATTAGTTCACAAAAACGTCACTCTTTACATCTTTTTTGTAAGCTACTGGCTATCATCGCCATACGCTACACCTGCTTTGCTTGGGTAAGCATCTTTTCTATTAAAGGCTTCTCCTTTAATAGAAGTCCATCAGACTATTAAAAGGAGATGTTTTTTTGTCAAAATTTATAAAATATAAGAGTTCAACGGATTTAGTAAACCTACTAGGAAAACATACATTTTATCATTTGTTACAGTGCTCTCAAACCTTTATATGAAACTACACTTAGCTGTGAATTACATTCTCCAATAGCTTGCTTTGAACAAAATAAAAAGGCCCGCTATTTAGCACATGTCTGTGCTGTAATAACGGACCTTTAATGCTATACTCTTATTTAATTTCGGAAGTTATATTAAATGTAACTATCGCAATTTTGATCATAAACTTTACCGTGTTTCTTTTTACTTTTCAACACGATATTTAAAAATAATCTCTGCTTCTACAGCTTTTTCACCATCAACAAACGCTTCTGCACGTACTTTCCCAATACTAGTACGTAAACGAATTACTTTTGCGATAATTTTTAATTGATCCCCAGGAACTACATTTTTTCTAAATTTAACCTTATTAAAACCAGCAGTATATGCTAAAACACCTCGGTTATTTTCTTCATAAAGCACTGCAACTCCGCCAACTTGGGACATTGCCTCTAACAGTAGTGCTCCAGGCATTATCGGCTTACCTGGGAAATGCCCTTCGAAAAAAGGCTCATTAATAGTAACATTTTTTATTCCTACAGCATATTTCAGCGGTTCGAGTTCAATAATTCGATCAACTAGAAGAAAAGGGTATCTGTGAGCAAGTATATTTTGAATTTCAGTGTTAGATAACAAGCGAATCTCTCCCCTTTAAATGGATTGAATAACGACAACTACATCATAGTAATGATACAAAACTTTAACTTTTCTTTCAATAAAAATTTATAATATTTTATTTATATCCAGTTACTATTTTTTATGGCAGCTTTAATCAGACGGACATTTTCGAGATAACCAAAATTAGTTTTCTCTGCTTCTGGACAATAAAGGAATCAGTTAAAATGTCGAATTTTGTTTACACATGTCAAGTTACAATAATATAATATGATTACAATTCATCATTTCTCCAACTGGTGATAAGATTCAAAGTTAAACGGTAAAAATATTAACGAGGAGATTAAGAATGGGCAATAAAAGACTGAGGAATGTTGGCATTTTGATTTTAGTTTGGGTCTCATTTTTATATTTTACCACAAATAGTTCGTTCGCTGCCATAGATAATACCAAAATTGCTGTCATTTCAGATGTTCATTATTATGCCCCAGAATTAGGTACTACAGGATCAGAGTTTGAAAATTATTTAGCTAATGATCGAAAGATGCTTAAGGAAAGTGCTGCGATTCTACGAAGTGTAGTTAATGCAATTAAGCGCAGCGATGCCGAAATTGTTCTCATAACCGGTGATCTTACTAAGGATGGTGAACTGCTTTGCCATCAACAGTTAATTGGGTATTTAGAAGAATTACAGCAAGCAGGCAAAAAGGTATTTGTGATTAATGGCAATCATGATATTAACAATCCTGACGCATATAGTTATAGCGGCTCTTCCAAAACACGAGTACCGACCATATCATCAAGCGATTTTAAACAACTATATCATAATTTTGGTTATGATCAGGCTATAGCTAAAGACCCTACTTCAACAAGCTATGTCGTTGAGCCCTTTAATGGGTTACGAATTATTGCTATGGATTCTTGTTTATATGAACCACAACAGACTGCCGGTGGATTCTCTGCAAGCAGATTAGCGTGGATAAAAGACCAAATTAAAGATGCCTCGCTACATAAAAAGACCATAATTGGTATGATGCATCATGGCATTACCGAACACTTTTGGGGCCAGGCTACTTTTTTCCCAGAATATATTATACCTAATGCTAACCAAATTGCTAACGAGTTTTCTGCTTTGGGATTAAAAATTGTTTTCACTGGACATTTTCATGCCCAGGATATTACCGAGAAACAAACCATTTTTAACCACAAAAATAGTTTTATGTTGGATATTGAAACAGGTTCATTAGTAAGCCCGCCGAGTCCAATAAGGTATGTTGAATTAACGGCGGATAATAAAATAAAAATTTCGACTAAGACAATAAAAAGTATTGACTACAATACAAATGGACTAGATTTTCAGACCTATGCCAAAAATATTTTCGAAATAGATTTAACGAAACAAGTTCCCTTTCGGTTAGCTGGATTTATGATGGATCATGGCTATACGAAAGCCCAAGCGACAGTCTTTGTAAATAAACAAGTAGCTCCTCCGTTGCAAATTACGGTTAGCGATTTACTAGTTAAGGCAGCGGAAGCTCACTATTTTGGAGATGAGGCTATTGATCCCCAAACATTAGCCATTTGCAATAATATGAAAAATTATTCAGAGCTAAGAACTATTGGGAAATTTGTACAATCGTTCCGGACTGATTTATATCCCGCTGATAACAATGTAACTATTGATTTGGTTACAGGGAAGGTTGTTGATTAATACCCAAGATGAATACTTCATTATATTTTAGTTTCCTGTAATTATGCTTGGATCAATGGCTTCAATCATAGCTACCGCTATGATTTGAGTCATTGTACTATAGATCGACATTATTTATCTAATAAATTTGGTCTCATTTGCCTATAAATAGCAAAAAAGTTGTAATCTTGTTGTAACATTTGTTCGATATTATAGAACTATACAAAGGAGGTTATACACCATGAAAAAAACACTATCAACCATACTGATGTTTCTAGTAGTTATGAGTTTAGCCGCTTCGGTTAGTGCTCACAGTATTGATCAAGCTCAGGTAGCCCCACAGGAGCAAATGCTGGCTGCTCATGACGGGCCTCCCCCGGTCGACCAACCACCAGCTCCCGCAAAACATCATCACAAAAAACCTGCGCCACCAGTGCCACAGCCAAATCCACATTTTTAATAAAAGGCCAGGATGTACGTATTACCGCATCTCCTGACTTATTTATACTACCAATCGTCTACAGTTGTAATTTTTTATCGATTTTTTCACAATATTGAAACGTGATGGGTTAATATAATTTGCTGCAAGGTTTATCGAAAGGATTGTAATTTATTTATGAAAATTTTTCTTTTATCCAAAAAAATCGAAATTATTCGGGAACGACTCAATATGTTAGTACAGTACCGATCATTAAATGACCCTGAAGTCGTTGAGATTAGTAATAAAATAGATAGTCTAGTTGTTCAACTTTATCAACTTTCACACCCCGATTTGTTCCACTGTAAAACTTTCAACGACAATACTCAATATCACGTCTCCATAAACCACTTACTAGCAGCATCAACAGCTACGCATGTTGCCAACAATTTTGAAAGTATATTATAGCCAAAAACTACTAGCTTTAAGGAAATAGCTTACGATCATCATCCAACTTTATAGCTAGTAGACGGATATGTCTCAGTCAATGCTAATGTTTTTCGTAATTATAATTTTAACCGCTACGGTTAGCGCGCACCGCATGGATCAAGATTTGGCAGCCCCGTGTTCATGAGGGGGCGCCACTACTTGATCCATATCCACATTTTTAATACCAAAGCCAGGAGCAACGCAACATCGCGACTCCTGGCTTTTTCATATCGTCAATCTTTTAACGATTAACGTTTATCACTAAGGCGACACCGTCATCGTTTGGGTCGTGACAGTATTTTCCCGTTCAACTTTTTTTGTGAGATATGAAGTTAGATCAATTTCTGTGTGTTTCGGAGCCTGAGCTGGACCACTTAACATGCCGCCACCCACAACTTTTCCGAGCTGATAGGTTAGCATCCCATATGTACCGTGTTGCAAATTCGAATTGCGGTAGCCCACTTCCACATTTACACGGGGGGTTAACTTGATCTTACTTAGTACCTTGTACCCTTTTACAGCTTCAATACTATCATCGGACTGCAAAGTACTAGCAGTCTCATTTTCTCCGAATATCGGGTGATACCAATTAACCCGATATTCGGCTATTTTTCCGACAAATTCAGCGCCGACGCCAAGGCGGGCTAAATCGTATTGAAAGGTATAATCATAAAACGCATTAAGGCCAACCATTTTGGTTTTATCTTTTGATAATTTTCTCCAACCAAGCCCCATGTTCGTCGTATTTTCCGTATCGCTGGAACGATCATAGCGTCCCTGCCAAAACCATACTTGGTTGTTCTTTGTCGCATTTCTAAATGGCTGCAGCGTTTCTGTGGAATATAAAGGCTGGTTATCATTAGAAATTTTTAAGTTTATATCGGTAGTTTGAAGCCATTTTGGCCCGTTTTTCTTTTCCTTGGCAATATAATTCGCCAAAATGGTATTCGTAAGGGTCAACGCTTTTTCTTTATTAGTTTGATCTTGATAGATATCAGTATTAACCGTAGCCGCTGACGCTCCTACCAACGGCTTATCAACTTTAATGGCTGCAGTTAAATATTCTGTCTGTGCCGCAATAATAACATTATTTTCGGTTACAGGTTTAGCGATAGTTTTAACCGACAGATTGATTGTCGCAACGGTTGATTCCTCATTTACTGGCGCTACCCGTGGCTGATTATCCATTGTCTCATTATCACCCGTGATAACCGTCGCATTGGTTGGCACTACGGTTTGATCTTCCGCATTTTGTTCATGAACATTTGTTATACAATAAGTGGTAAATAACAGAAGGATACTAAAGAGCAACTTGTTGTTTGATACAAATTTTAAAACTTGCTTAGCTAAAAACATTATTTCGTCTATCCTCCGTATTAAATTTGAAGCTAGTCTTTTATCCGTAATATAGCCTGTTAATTATCGTATACAATTATTGGAATTTTTTTTGAAAACACACTATCCAAATAAACTCACGGCTTCATCCAACAAACTTAGTCTGATTTGTCTATAAACAGCAAGAAATTTGTAACTTTCACGTAACATTGGTTCAGTATTATAGAACCATAAACAAAGGAGGTTATACCCAATGAAAAAAACACTATCAATGTTACTGTTATTTCTAATAGTTATGAGTTTAGCGGCTTCGGTTAGCGCGCACAGTATTGATCAAGATTTAGCAGCCCCGCAAGCGCAAATGCTTGCGGCTCATGACGGACCGCCCCCGGTCGACCAACCACCAGCACCAAAAAAGCATCATCATCACAAGAAACCTGCACCACCAGCACCAGCACCACAACCCGATCCACATTTTTAATACCAAAGCCAGGAGCCTCGCGGCCCCTGGCTTCTTCATCCCATTGATCTATAAACCGTACTATTTTAATAGCTAATTTAGGAATTGACTCACTCCTACAACCGACGGGTTATGAGCTAGAAGAATTACCAACTGCCAACATTAAAACCGGTATGGATTTTATCCCATACCGGCCAAAAGAGCCCGTAATAATCTACGCTACAGCCAATGTTGATCATTACATACCTATACGCAATCTTTCGACTACGCACAAGCATTACACAACCAACACCAGCCTTTGCTCGACTACCAACGATACCTACCGAACCTATTGCAATCTCCCGACTACAGTAGACCCTCTATTTCAGTACCCTTGATAGTCTTAGCTCGACCATTATACATCCCTTTTGACCACACGACAACGCTTGGGCTGCCGTACAGCCTTACAAGACATATAACAATCTGCCCGCCGACTATTACCGAGCCTTTTGACCCGATAATACTCTTTGGCCGACTTATACCGAACCTCACGATCCAGCAGAAGTCTTGGCTCAACTATTACGAACCTTTACCCTAATAGTATCTACTTTGCAAGGATTTATATACTTTGTAAATATTGTAAATATTCGGCTGCCAACAATATAGTTTTTTTGGCAGATACATTTTATTGGCAACTTGCTGCTCCTTTTGCCAGGATAATAGCTTGTCCTATATTCCCAAACTCATCGCCATGGGTATAGCCAACAACCGCAAAGTGTTCTGACAGACGCTTGGCTAATGGCTCATAATTTTCGTCTTTTCTCCTTATGCAAGATGATAAATGTACAACTTCCACCCCCTTTTTCTGCAGTGTAGTGATCTTTTTCTCGATATCTCCACCGTTATGCGTAAAACCAACCAACTCTACGTCTTCTCGGTTAGCATAGCGGGCAAAAGAATCTTTCCGTTCAAAAAATGCGTTCATACAACCGCCTCCTGTACAACGCATCATCGTTTCTTTGCGCACTATAATTGCTATCTTCATAGTCCACCTCTATCTTGTTAGTGATATGCCGGCCAGAAAATTATTCGCCTAAACCATAGTCTAGGCGAATATAACATATGCCTACTAAAAATGAAAAGATTTCAAATGCATTTCAACAGCCTACTATATTGAATGCGACAGCTACTTAGTCCATGAAAATTTTGATATCATCTTCGGGATTGGTAATGCCGCTAATACCGAATGTCTCAACAAGCACCTTGGCTACATTCGGCGAAAGGAACCCAGGCAAGGTTGGTCCGAGGTGAATATTTTTTACACCAAGATATAACAGGGCCAAGAGTACAATGACCGCTTTCTGTTCATACCAGGCGATATTATACGATATCGGCAGTTTATTAATATCATCTAAGCCAAATACCTCTTTAAGTTTCAGGGCAATAACAGCTAGCGAGTAGGAATCGTTACATTGACCAGCATCCAGTACACGGGGAATTCCTCCAATATCACCTAACTGAAGCTTATTGTAGCGGTATTTTGCGCAGCCAGCTGTCAATATTACCGTATCTTGGGGCAATGTTTTAGCAAATTCAGCATAGTAATCTCTGCTCTTCATGCGTCCATCGCAGCCAGCCATAACGAAGAAACGTTTAATAGCTCCGCTTTTCACTGCGTCCACTACCTTATCAGCCAGAGCTAATACTTGATTGTGCGCAAAACCACCGACTATCTCCCCTTGTTCAATAGCCTTGGGCGATGAACATTTTTTAGCGTGAGCGATTAGCGCCGTAAAATCTTTCGGCTTACCATTTTTCCGCTCACCGATTTCTTTTAAACCTTCAAAACCGACTACACCAGTTACATATACGCGGTCTTTATAGCTTGTCTTCGGCGGCACCAAACAATTCGTAGTCATCAAGATTGGTCCGTTAAAGGTTTCAAATTCTTTGTCCTGCAACCACCAAGCATTACCGTAATTACCAGCAAAATTGGCATATTTTTTAAAGGCAGGATAATAATGCGCTGGCAGCATCTCGCCGTGCGTATATACATCGACACCAGTTCCCTGGGTTTGCTCAAGTAGTTCTTCCAAATCTTTTAAATCATGGCCGCTGATAAGGATACCCGGGTTGTTTCTCACACCAATATTAACCTTGGTAATCTCTGGATTGCCATAGCTACTGGTATTAGCTTTATCAAGCAAAGCCATAACATCGACACCGTATTTGCCACATTCCATCACCAATGCAACTAATTCATCAGCATTCAGTTTATTGTTGGTAGTAGCAACTAACGCTTTTTGTATAAAGGCTGAAATGGCATCATCGTTATAGCCTAATGTGTAGGCGTGTTCAGCATAAGCAGCCATTCCTTTTACGCCATAGGTAAGCAGTTCACGCAATGAACGAATATCTTCGTTTTCAGTCGCCAAAATTCCTACCGTAGCCGCCTTTTCTTTAAAAGCTTCGGAATTATCAGCAAACCACCGGGTGCCATCATGGCAATCTTGCTTCGACCCATCAGCGGTAAACCATTCAGTTAATTTTTGCCAAATAGATTTCGTACTATCATTTGCAGCTTCTATCACTACCCCCGCTTTTTTCAAAGCATCTTTCACGTTGTCTCTCACGGTCAACGCTTGCTTAATAAGGGCGACAAAGTACTCTTTATCAAAATTTGCATTGGTAATGGTGGCAAATAATCCTTTCATTATGAACTTATCTGCTTCCGGCGTGGCAATACCAGCCTGACGAGCCTCAAGTGTATATACCGATATTCCTTTAAGAGTGTAAATCAACAAGTCCTGAAGATTTGCAACATCAGCCGTTTTCCCGCAAACACCACGCATGGTGCAGCCAGTACCTTTCGCGGTTTCTTGACATTGGTAACAAAACATTGACATATTTTTCTCCCCCTCATATTTGTGATCTTATTAAAACTGTTTAATACAATTCTAACAAAAGATTTACCTATTTAATGTGACCGCAATCACAGTATGAAATTTTTTTATCTAATTTCTCCATTTTCTCCGATCAGTCGGTTAGTCTTAGATATCATGTAGTAAAGCCTTAACGGTAACCACGCTATAGGGCGTATGGAGGGCTGATTACTTTTTCATAGGTTCAGCAACCAAAAATAGCTATTTGTCTTTTTTCAGACAAATAGCTATTATACAAGGCGTTATTTATATTTGTGTTATACTTTTATAGCATTCGGCCCTAAAATTGCTTCAAGATCTTTTTCAGCAGTTGAAACAAGTTTGATTTTAAACTGTTCTACCAAGGTTTGCAGTACGGCAGGGGTAAAGAAAGCGGGAAGTGTGGGACCGATGTAGATATTGTGAATATCGAGAGCTAGTAGGGTAAGCAGTATAGCAACGGCCTTCTGCTCATACCACGATAGTACTAGCGTAAGTGGCAACTCATTTACGCCACAGTTGAACGCTTCTGCTAAAGCAACGGCGATACGAATTGCTGAAAACGAATCATTGCACTGCCCCACATCCAGCAGTCGGGGAAAGCCAGCCACCATACCAAAGTCTTTATAATTAAATCGATATTTGCCGCAGGCTAACGTAAGTATCACGGTATTGTGGGGAGTTTTATCAGCAAATTCAGTGTAATAGCTTCTACCTGGACGGGCACCGTCACAACCGCCAATTAAGAAGAAGTGTTTAATTTCCCCTGACTTTACAGCCTCTACAATCTTACCTGCATTACTAAGTACTGCATGGTGCCCAAAGCCTACAGTAATCTTGCGTTCAGGTTCATCTTCTTTGAATCCCCCTAGCGCCAAAGCCTTATTGATAATGGGGGTAAAATCTTTACGACCATTGTGTTCCTCGATATAAGGCATATCAGAGAAACCAACAATACTGGTTGCGAATATTCTGTCACTGTAGCTGTCACGCGGCGTCATTAAGCAGTTTGTCGTCATAAGGACGCAACCTGGTAAATTGTCAAATTCCTTTTGTTGATTCTGCCATGCAGTGCCAAAGTTACCAATGAGATGCTTATGCTTTTTCAATTCAGGATAGCCATGACTGGGAATCATTTCGCTGTGCGTATAAATGTTGATACCTTTACCTTCGGTTTGCTCCAACAGTTGCTTAAGGTCTTTCATGTCGTGTCCGGACACAACGATGAACGGCCCAGCCTTTTTGGATATGAGTATTTCTGTTGGTTCGGGATTACCATATTCACCGGTGTTAGCTGCATCAAGCATTTCCATGCATTTAAGATTGGTCCTGCCTAGTTCCATGCATAGACCTAGCAATTCAGGCACACCTAATGATTCGTCTAATGTAGCAGCCAGTCCCTTGAAAAAAAAATTTCCTACTTGCTCATCTTTCTTACCAAGTACTAGGGCATGGTGGGCATAGGCAGCCATGCCTTTAAAGCCATAAATTAACGTTTGTTGCAGCGACCGGATATTCATATCCATTGATTGGTCCGTCATAATACCAAACTTTGGGGCATCTCGCAGCATTTCTTTCTTAGTAGCCGGAGCGATATATTCTGCCTCACGTGGTGCAGACTGCACTTTACCACTTAGCTGCTCTTTTAGCTGAGATTTTATTTTGTTGGCTTCTTGTATATAGCTCACAAAACGCTCAGGGTCAAAGTTCACATTGGTAAGGGTAGCAAACATCGCATCCATAATAAACTTGTAGGTTGGAGTGTTAATCTCACCGCCATCCTGTATAATTTGCCAACCATAATAACCAATTCCTTTCAGCGAGTGAATGAGAACATCATGCAAAGCTGCAACTTCAGGTGTTTTGCCGCATACGCCCATCTTTACACAGCCTTTACCACCTGCGGTCTGTTCACATTGGTAACAAAACATTGTATTATCCATATTAAAACTATCTTCCTCCGATCGTTTCGATTCTTTTAAATATGCCATATGCATTCAACTAGTAGTATGTATCATTGAAATACTCTTATTCACTTAGCTGTGATACACATCACATTAAATGATCTGGAAAGATAGTATAATCCTGGTACAACAACGCTAAACCAACGTTACAATAAAAGGAGGTAGGTGGTTTATGGCACATAGGCATGAAACTACAACTTCACCGCAAAGCTGGCGTCACCGGCGACTTAATATCAAACACATTTTTAGCTCTTCAGTGGGAGCAATGCTAAGCATTGGTGCAGTAGCTTACCTCTCATCAATTACAGGCATAGCGTTTCTAATGCCTCCGCTTGGAGCAACTTGTTTTATTGCGTTTGTCATTCCTGATAGTGCTTTTGCCCAACCGCGAAATATTATCGGCGGACATCTTCTATCTAGTATAATTGGAATGCTTTGCGCTTATTTCTTCGGGGTAGAGTGGTGGTCATACGCAGTGGCGGTAAGTATGGCTATTGCGGTAATGCAAATATTACGGGTGTTGCATCCCCCAGCGGCTGCCGATCCGCTTTTACTGATAATGCAAGGGACAATTTCTTGGGATATCTTAATCACTCCGATACTTAGCGGCAGTGTTATATTGGTTGTATTTGCCATACTATTTAATAAATTCATCGCAAAACATCGATACTTTCGAATCATTTTATTTTATATATCAAGATTCTACGCTTACAATGCAAACCGTTTTTGCTAGTATATCGTTCATCGCAAAAGAGAATACAATTCACTGGTTATAATATACCGCTAATGGCGTGAATCCAGCCATTCTTTATATTCTCAGTTAATTCTATATCACTTTCTAACAACAATAAGTAGCATTTTAAAATTATCTATTGCATCCAGACCATGCGGAATATTGGCGGGCATTACTACTACCTGCCCCTTTTCCGCATTTGTTTTTTCTTCCCCTATAGTGATTTCTGCCGCCCCATCGATAATATAAATCATGGCGTCGCCTGATGCCGCATGAGTGCTTATGCCCTCACCTTGCGCAAAGGCAAACAGCGTGATACTAATTGCGTCATTCTGCGCAAGAGTAATACTGATAACCTTGCCGGCCTGGTATTCAACCAGTTTTTTCCAATTCCAAAGCCTTGCTAAATTCAATATTTTTGATATATTTTTTTTCCATTCTAGCCTCATCCTCCAAAAAAGCTCTCTCGTTGGATGCTATTGATGTTATACCCGGTAAATCTCATACCGGTTGACGCTAGCGCCATCAAGCCGATCAGGCACTTGCCGAAAACAATAATCTGCGTTGATTCCGCCCACAAATCCTTTAAGCCAACTCCGGTAGAGCTTTATCATTGTCCCGATGTCGCCCCCGACTCGTTTCCAATTTGGTTCCTGCAAACACGTACCTGTTTCCCAAACAACACTGTCCGGCTGCGATGTCACAACCATATCGGCTTGATCGCAAGGCATTCCGTTGAGATAGTAGTCATTTAACGCCTTATATATGCCTGGTGCTATATTCATATCATATTTGCCTCGTATCTTTGCATTATCACCCGTCATTTTTCCATGTTCCAAAAAAGCTTGTTCGAGCATTTCCTTTGCAACGCCGCCGCACGTATCGAGCAACTCTTTAATGAAAGCAGCTTCCCTGGTTTCAACAATATTAATCTGGCGCTGCAACCATCCATGTATATTGTCATGGTCAATGATTTCACTTAGGTCAACGTCCGGTAACGGCTCACCATACGTTTGCATAACTTGTTCCCGCAGTTCTTCAGCCGTTGCCCCGCACATTTCATATGCTTTTCCGTAAATATATTCTTCCCGCTGGCTGACCAACTGAATTTTCCCGTATAGCCAATAATGAATCTGACCAATAAATGCGCTCATTACTTTTCTCCACTCAGTATAGATTTATTTAATGCTTCAGCCAGTTCGTTAACGTCAAGCCCATGAATATCAGCTGCTTTTCTCAGCGCCTCACCAGTAGCCGATGGACAGCCGAGACAGCCCAAACCAAACGATCGTAATACTGGTATAGTCTGAGGATATACCCTAATGATATCGGCAATGAGACTATCTTCATTAATGCTATCTCCAACTACCAGATTTCCTTCAGTCAATCCCCCCGGTTTTGGTATAATTTGTTCCCCCTCTGAATACGGCTTAGTTAATAGCTCAGTGACAGTATTATTATTAAACTCTCCCAGAATGTCATTCGCAAATTTTTGAAAACCAATCCGCTCTATAAACTGGCCAACCCGTTCTATGTCAGCATTTTTTTGGTAGTACCTTACAATAATATCAATGATTCTTATGGTATCTTCGTAATTCAAATTATTTATAAGCTTATCGCCAAGCCTAGGATGTGCCCCAGCGCTTCCGCCAACATAAATATCCCAGCCTTCATCTGTGCCGATAACGCCTATATCCTTGACAATAGCTTCCGCACAAGAATTAGGACATCCAGAGACCCCCATTTTCATTCGCGAAGGCATTTCTTTCTTAATGTACCGAGTGTCTAATTCGAGACCAAGTTTTATGCTGTCCTGCTTACCTCGCTTACAAAAAGCGATTCCCGGACAAATTTTTACGCTACGAACACAGTTAGCAAATCCCATGGCTGGCTGCATCCCCAACTCATCCCAGATATTATCAATATCCTCTGCTTTCAATCCAGTAATCATAATACGCTGGGCTGAGGTCAGTTTCATTGTACCGCCATACATCCTCGAAACATGAGCAAATTTATCCAATACCTCAGGCTTAATAAAACCTCCCGGCAAATGCGGTGTTATCGCATACGTTTTTTTGCCATTATGGATTTTCTGTAAGTTGGCTCCTTTAGGTAACATCCCACTCTTCCTCCTTGCACCACGCTATAGCTAGCTTTTAACTATATATTACCCGTATTTTTCTTGTCATACTATGATCTACATCACAAAGCAAGGTAACTTATACCACTCCATAAATTTCATACAAATTTGACTCCGCCACTATTCGCTTATAAAACAAAAAGCCTATTTTCCAACCAAACACAGTTGAAAAATAAGCTTTATCTTATAATTTACATTAACTGCTTTCTACATTTTGTACTCATAATATCGGCGCAATCCATTTAGATCAAGGATAATTATTCGCCGTTCATCCCCTTCCAAGATTTTGTCTTTTTTCATAACACTGAACACTCGACTTACAGTCTCCCTCGTGGTTCCCACTAGATTAGCAATATCCTGCCTAGTAATATCAATATCAATTTCTAAACCATGACAGGTTCTTCTACCATGACGACGCGCTAAATTCTCTATGGTCTGCGCTATTTTTGCGTAACTATCAGAGAATGCAAGCAATTTCACCTTTCTCTGAATGAACAATAATTTTTTGCTCATAACCTGGATGATGTTCATAGCAACTCGAGGATGATTGATAATTACCGGTTCAAGGTCATTATTGCGTATTATGCCTACACATGATTCTTCTACTGCAATGGCTGTAGCTGGATAAGGCTCCTTATTAAACAGCAGCACTTCGGCAAAGACCTCGCCAGGTCCCAAAATATTAATGATATGTTCCCGTCCGTCCGCCGATAATTTTACTATCTTAATTTTACCGCTCTTTACGTAATGAAATCCTACTCCATTTTCTCCCTCCATAAAGATAGTCTCATTTTTTATATATATCCGTTCAATCGTCACCCGGTTGATAATCGCCAAATCTTCTGGCGGCAAATCTTCAAACGCAGGAACATTTCTCAAATATTCAAACTCCACTGAACCGCCCCTCCCGACATATCCAATATAAAAAAAATTACTATTGCCATGCTTATTGTAGCAAATAACTTAAAAACCTGCCATCACCAACAAGATTGTACTAACCTAATAATTATCACAGGAAATTAGTGCCGCCACAGCTGAATTACAGATTTCTGCACTCAACACTGGTGTAAAAATTGTTTAGGCCTACGTGCAGGATTGTACGACTCAATTTACACCCGCCTTCCAAACATTCATTCGGGTGTAATTATTATAAGTCTAGGCCGGTAACAACTCAAGCAAAAAAGGTACACGCAGGTATTTACTGATGCTAAGGAAAAGCATTCTATAAGGTATACACAACTGCGTGGTCTGCAAAAGTCAGAATCCAGGTGACGTTTACTTTTGCTTGCATCAATTTGAAAAGCTAAACAACTAGAAAACGCAGTTATGGGATATTACCTCCTGTTCTTCACTATCTTGCTAAAAAACAGCTATTTTTTTGAATATCTCGAACACGAAAGGCACCGTACGCTTGCGTACAATGCCTTTTGTCTACAGCCTGAAAAGATCCATTAGGCGCTTTTTAATATTTGAGAATAATCCCGATATGTTATCATTTGCTTATAGTTGAGTCAGGTACTTTCGTCCCAACTATAACTACCCGGTCTTCCGAAGAAAATTCGTCAGTAGCAAGAAATTCACGATCAATTTCTTTTCCATTACGATATTTTATTCGATATGTGCTAACGATAAATCCGTTTTGTCCTTTCTCTTCCACTACTTCTTGGCCAAGTTCAATATTAGAGTCTTGCTTAATAATATTATTTGGTTGAAGTATTTTTTGGTCACTAGAATCAATCTCAATAGCCGGTGCGTTGAGCTGGCATTTGCCATAAATATACACAGTAAGTTGCCCATACTTCACTTCGGCGGTGATATAAATATTGTTAGAAGAAGTATTTTTAAATTTAAAATCCAGTTGATTATCAGCTACGGCTGCATCTTGTCCAAGGGGCACATACCCTGGTGGTCTAAAATGAGACGTCCGCTCTTCTATTCCTAAATCAGCAAGTAAAACAGCATTGTATAGGGTACTAGATACCTGGCATACTCCCCCATCCCATTCAGGAACAAGCTTACCATTAATAAAAACAGGTGTCTCTTTATACCCATAATCGGCTAGCCGTAGACCGACCAACTGATTAAAGGAAAAAACCGCATTTTTTCTAACAAGTATATCAGTAATACTCTGGGTAGCTAACTTGATGTTCGTTGTACAATTTGGGTTTGTAGCATCAAATTGAGTAGAATATGAACCAATTATGCCTTCAATACCTTCGAGGTCTCGCCGTGTTACTTCGGGAACAGTTTCATTTACCGGCAAGGATATAGTTGTAGGCAATTTCTGTAATAATTTCGTTGAAACAGCAGCCATAGTAGCCTCAATGTCGACAGCCAGTCCAATCCGTTCCGAGATTATTGTAAAATCGTGATTGGATCGTAATAGAGTGGCTTTTTGGGGATCTTGATTAATGGAGGCAGCAATCTGTAAAATAATGTCTAATAATTTATCATTGTTATAAGACAAGTCTAGCGGAATTGAATAGCCGCTATGTAGTGTTACAAATTTTTCTTTTAGCTGCTTGAGTATATTACCGGAACGCCCCACTGCAAAAGCCTTATTTGCTAAGCCTTCTGAATTAATAGTAAGGTCAATTTCCTGTGCGGCAATGTTCCATTTTTGATCTTTATATGTAAGTATAAGAGCCTCTTGTTTGGTTTGTTCATAAAAAGCGGCATCTAGTTTTTTTTGAGCTTCTTTCTTAGATAATCCGCCAACATCAATGTTTCCTACTTTAACTCCGTCATATACTAAATCTGTTATTGCAACGGTAGCATTAATAGATAACATACTGACAATGCTTAATAGTACGATAACACCTAAATACGGCATTGTCTTTAATAAGCGCTTACGCTGTAGCTGCACATGATATCCTTCCTATCTTTTGTAATACGAAAATCCCCCGCAAAGCGGGGGCTATCTTAGATACTCATTGAAAGTTCGACAAATTTTCCAGCCAACTTCGCTTTTTGAATGACTTCTTCGGTAATTTCTCCATTTTGTTCAACAATTAACACACCATTGTCCGTTGCAATTTTCCGATTAGCTTTTTTGCCAAGCAAATATTTACGTTGTTTATCATCAAATTTTTTGGATAAATCTTCTGATGACTCTTGAACTGTTTTGGGTCGTTCACCAGCATCAGGTTTAACAACTTGTGTAGCTTCGACTGTTTCCGTTGATGGTACCGACCGACTTAGTGACGCTGTATGATGAATAACCGGTATCTCTTCATCGGCTATGATAATAACATCTTTACCAAAAGTTATGACTTGTTCCCCAGCAACAGACTTAGTTTCAGTTTCATTGCTGATTTCGCAGTTAACAATTCTACCAGTATCATCCATTTCAATTTCACTGACTTTACCTTGATACCGACCATTCCTAGTTAATACTTTTGCTCCAATAACTTTTACATCAGCTTCCAGGAATTTTTCTAAGTCGGGCGCGCTCTGAATAGATATAATATGAGTACTGCTTTCGGTAGTAATGGCG
Organism: Bacillota bacterium; assembly: GCA_017889625.1. Classification (GTDB taxonomy): domain Bacteria; phylum Bacillota; class Negativicutes; order Sporomusales; family CTSoil-080; genus CTSoil-081. Next base: position 46,165 of record JAGGAD010000011.1, read on the forward strand.
TTTTCACCAATGCCGGACACCGCAGTGAAAGGAAGTAACTTAGCTCCCAGATACCATTTACCATCTTCTACCACAATGGCGGCAACAGTTCCTTTATCCGCATCAACAACTAGTCCTTTTGCAGTCCCTAATTCACTACCTTCTTTAATGCTTATGACCTGAAGGCCAAGAATATCCACAGTTTTTTTCATTACCTTTACCCCCTATTTATCTAATTTATGCTAAAATTCGCCATTCCCGAAATTCAACATTAATTTCTTCAGAAATATCTACCGGAATTTGATTGAATGGAAGATAGCCGGTCCGTCGCTGAATTAAGGTATTCTTGATAATACGCAGATAGGCAATCGTTGATATTAATTCACGCTCTAACAATGAGTTACGCGCTAAACCAGGTAAATTACGACTAATAGTCAAAAACGATATAGCTTCATCATATGCTCCCTTATTCATTAACAGCTTGGAAATCTCCAGCGCCAAGTGCGGTGCGGCATCGCTCTCATGGTAGAGGTTATAAGCTTGTCTAAAGGTATCAAGCGCTAATTGGTTATTCCCAGTTTCTTTATGTTGGAAAGCAAAATCGAGCAAATCATCTAATGAATTGGAAAGTGAATATTCGATAGTAACCAATGGACCATCATCTCTATGAGTAAATGTAGCATCACTTATCTCAGTCTCCCTTGTTCCAGCGAGACCAGTATGTGGCGCTGTATCAGGTGATAAGTCTAATTCAAAAGAATCATTATCTGTTTTCTTTTCAAAATTGGGGTTGTCATAATAAGCGACAATATAGGCAAATATGACAGCAAATAACGCTAAAAAAACAATAGTTCCGGCTAAACCAACAAAACTTACCACAAGACGTGGTAAGCCAATACATAAAATAAGTGCACAGGCTGCGCATAAAAGCAGTGATTTCAAGCTTAATGAAATTTTAAAAAGTTTATTGGCTAGTAAATATACGATAAAGGCAGTAAAAGAAATTGCCAATAATGTTATTACTAGATATTCCACACTTCATCACCTAAATTCGTTTGAGAAACTTTTCTTAATAGCCATTCATTTATGATGTTTATTTTATCCTCTAAGTTTTTATTTCGAAATGGTTTATCGGCTTCTGAAAAACACTTTGGGGAATATGAAACATTGAGTAAAAATAAGATGTTATCAAATAAAGAATCGTACAGCTTAACGCTATAATGAGAACGTCTATCCAAAAATCCACGCTTATACCTCCCTATCACTATTTACTTGAAAAATTATTTTTAAAAACAAAAAACACCTAGTCAAAAACAGACAGACAGGTGCCAACAAATACAATTCTCCATTGAATCGGCAACCTGGCAGTCGTAGACATCTGTCCTTAGACCCATAGCTTTGCGTCCTTATTTTTCAATAAGTTTGCCAAAAATATTTTAATTTTTTGTCAATTTTTGTTGAATAAATTTAATGTTTAAATTTTACACCTACATCCATCTATTAGTCAAGAATTTTTAGGACTAAAGTCTCATTTTGTAAAAAAGGGTTGACGTACGATATTTATATTCTTTTTAAGACATATCAAATAACGACCCAAAAAATAATCGTGATCTTTGGACGATAATCATTAAATAAATAGAACTGCCTTTACATTCGAAAAGAATTAATTAATAATGACCATTAACTCGAAAATCTAGATCATTATCGTAAAAAAGAAGCTTGAAAAACCACGTCTGTGCGTTTTTCGAGCTTCTTTACCATATTTGTTACTGCTCCCTTAACCCTACAGCGCATTCTCTTTGATATTGTTGCGCAAATGTATAGCTTCGGCAACTGCTTGGGCCTTTATTTTATCTTCTCCGGCAAGGTCGGCAATAGTTCTGGCAACTTTGAGCACCCTATCATAGCCTCGTCCGCTCAGATTCATTTTTTCAAAAACTTGCTCAAGCAAGTTTTGGGCTTCACTGGTAAGTTTGCAGGTTGTTTTTACTTGGCGGTGACCCATTTGCGAGTTAGCAAATAAACCATATTTGCTGAGTCGCGACAATTGCCGGCTCCTAGCTTCTTCGACTCGTTGCCGGACAACGGCTGAGCTCTCATTGGCACCACTGGCAGTAATTTCTGAATACTCAAGCCGTGGCACACTAATGGTAATGTCAATCCGGTCTAACAACGGCCCGGAAATTTTTTTGATGTAACGGCGAATATCAGCTACAGAACATGTACATTCCCGGGATGAATCTCCTAAAAAGCCGCATGGGCAAG
>JAGGAD010000012.1 GCA_017889625.1 Bacillota bacterium
AAAGCTCCTACTCCGGGGACGTTAAACACTGGACGCATTAAAGGTTCTAATAGTACTCCGATAAAGTGTACTACGCCTAATCCCATCAGAATTTCTGATAGAATAAAAAACGGTAATAGTGCCGGGAAAACGACATTCCACCACAGGGTTAAGCCGACGATGGCTGAATCGAAGGCTTCTTTTGGATACTCTACCATGGCGATGGTTATAAAAACCGTGCCAAAGGCCATAAAATAAGTTAGCAAGCGATGACGATACCGTTTACCTTTACCCCAAAACGCCATTGTTTTTCCTCCTTATTGCCAGGCGAGTCAATACATATATATTGGCGCTTGCGCGTGAATATACTCCACTGGGTAATTATGAAAAACATTATAAGAGGTGGGACTGTTGAAACGCAAAATCGGATTGGCATTAGGTTCGGGGGGGCTTCGCGGGTTAGCGCATATTGGAGTACTGCGCGTTTTGGAACGGGAAAAAATACCGGTATCTTATATTGCCGGATCTAGCATTGGCAGTTTGATTGGGGCACTTTATGCTGCGGGCATGGATAGTTCGACTATGTTTAAATTGGCGAAAAATCTAAAGCGCAGACACTGGCTGGATTTTATTATTCCAAAACTAGGGTTAGTGGCGGGCGATCGTACCTTGGATATGTTGCGCCTGCTGACAAAATCAAAACAGTTCGGGGAACTGGACATTCCCTTAGCGGTTGTGGCCACTGATCTTAATCGGGGACAGGAAGTGATTTTGCGTGAGGGACCAGTTGCTGAAGCGGTTAGGGGGAGTATATCTGTTCCCGGCGTATTTGTTCCTTACCCAATGCGAGATATGCTGCTGGTTGACGGAGCGGTGCTGAACCCAACACCTTGCGATGTTGTCCACGCTATGGGGGCGGATATTGTTGTGGCGGTGGATCTCTTGCCGGAAGGCGGGGCTATTGGAGCGAGTAATATTTTTGATGTAATAATCCAGTCCATTGATATAATGGAACGGGAACTGCTCAAAAACCGCTTGATGTGCTGTGACGTGATAGTTAAGCCTGATGTCGGGCATATTTCGCCCAGTTCGTTTGTGGCGGTGGATGAGTGCGTGACTTTAGGAGAAGCTGCATTAGAAATGATGCTTCCAGAAATCAATGCGCTGTTACAGTAGAAAGAAATAGCGCAGGGTTTTGAAAATCCTGGCCACCCCGGCGAAAATTCTGGTTAGCGTGGCCCAATACATAAAGGTCAGTGGCGGTGGTGTCTAGGGCCAGCATGGATTCAAGTGACGTTAACTGGTGAAGATCACGTTTTTTGCTTGTTAAATAATGGGTGGTTTTTGTTATAACTGGTATGGCGGATGTTGTTTTTAGGTGATGTAATATTTCCCGGCCTTGTTCGTTAAAAGCCAGTACCCGGGCGTAAAGCGGGCCGGTCTGGTCATAGGACTGAAGCTTTGTTTTGGTAGTGCTGAGTAAAACATGGATAAGAAGCCGCTGCAGACGGGTTCGGGAATAGCGTTTTGTTTTCAGATTAATTAATAGTTCTTCAATGTTTCCGACGCGTAAAGCGGCGGTTTTTAGTTTGTGTTCCAGACCCTCGCTGACATCGGGAAGCAGGGCCAGCCTTTGCAGTGATGCCTGTCTCAAAACTGCTAATACCATTTGGTCATAATTGTTAAAAGTTATGGGGGCATATCCGGCAGCGAACTTTGCGGTAATAATATTTTTACTTACCGCTGGCAGAGCTGATCCGGCCTGGTCGATATCAACGGGGAGGGCCTTGCGAATGGCAGTGGCACTGGCGATTGTGCCGTTGATATCAGTATCGTGATAGCCGGACATGTGACGCGAAATGGGCAAAGGTGTAAGGGCGGGAGCGTAGCTGTCTAGGGCCCGCAAGTATTCAACGGCGAGAATATTGTTTGGGGAAGCCACTACTTCGCGGGAGATGCCAAGAACTTTTTCTAGGGCTTGACCCCAGGCTGCGGCGTAGTTATAGCCAGCTTCCAGATGTTGATGGAGACTGGCGACTACCGCCGGGTTGTTTAAAGCATGGGCTATTGTGTAAAGAATAGAGATGTTGGCATGTTCAGCGCCAAAACAAACGTGGCTGACTACTCCGAGCGCATTCAAAAGACGAATGCCGCCAGTTGCGAAATATTCGGCGCTGCGAACCGCGAAAGCTACTGGTAGTTCTATGACTAGATCGACACCGGCGGTGACGGCCATTTGGGCTCGAGTCCATTTGTCAAAAATTGCCGGTTCGCCGCGTTGCATAAAATTGCCGCTCATTATCGCGATGGAAAAATTGGTATTAGATAGACGACGGGCTTCTTGGAGATGCCACTGGTGTCCGTTATGAAAGGGATTGTATTCTGCGATTATGCCGACAGCTTTCATTATTTCACCATCCATTTATTGATTTATGAGGCGTTCGCTTATTTGGAACGTATTTCCTGCTTATTGTCAGAATAATAACAATACGAATTTTGGCAGGGAAATGAAAATTAGTGTCGAAAACAATTTCTGATAATATATGGCACGAGGCCATCCTATAAACTATATTAACTGGGGGAAATGATTAATGAAAGTGCTAGTTGTAAATTGCGGTAGTTCATCGCTCAAGTATCAGTTATTTGACATGACTGATGAAACTGTTTTGGCAAAAGGTTTGGTAGAAAGAATTGGTATGGACGGATCAATTCTGACTCATAAGCCTACAGACAAGGATAAAGTGGAGCTTAAAGCAAATATTTCCGATCATAGCATTGCCATCAAGATGGTACTGGATGCTCTTGCGGATGCTAAACATGGTGTTATCCGTGATATGAAAGAAATTGGCGCGGTTGGACACCGGGTTGTACACGGCGGCGAAAAATTCTCTGATTCCGTGCTTATTACACCTGAAGTACTCAAAGGCATTGAAGAATGTTCAGAAATGGCTCCGCTGCATAATCCGCCTAATCTTTTGGGTGTTGCTGCATGCAATAAACTTATGCCAGGAACGCCGCAAGTGGCTGTTTTTGACACGGCTTTTCATCAAACTATGCCTAAACGTGCGTTCTTGTATGGTATCCCCTATGAAGCTTATGAAAAATATGGGATTCGCCGTTATGGTTTCCACGGGACTTCACACAAATATGTGTCACAGCGGGCAGCGGCGCTTATGGGCCAGCCGCTAGAAGATTTGCGGATTGTTACTTGTCATTTAGGTAATGGCGCTAGTCTTGCCGCAATTAAAAATGGCAAATCTATTGACACCAGCATGGGCTTTACTCCATTGGAAGGCTTGGTAATGGGTACTCGCTCCGGCGCGCTTGATCCAGCAATAATTCCTTTTTTGATGAAAAAGGAAGGCTTTAGTGCTGACCAAATGGATAATTATCTTAATAAAAAATCTGGGGTGCTTGGTATTTCCGGCGTATCCAGCGATTTCCGCGATATTGAAAACGCGGCTGGTGATGGTAATGAACGGGCCGGATTGGCTCTGCAGATATTCGTATATAAAGTACGTAAGTATATTGGCAGTTATGTAGCAGCTCTTGGCGGCGTTGATGCCATTGTGTTTACTGCTGGCCTTGGTGAAAATTCGCCGACTGAACGGGCTTCAATTTGTGAAGGCTTGGAATTCCTCGGAACTCGTATTGATCCTGCAAAAAATAATATTCGCGGTAAAGAACAGGAAATTAGTGTGGATGGGGCTAAGGTTAAAATATTTACTATTCCCACGAACGAAGAACTGGTTATTGCTCGCGACACAAAAACGATTGTTGGCGCATAATTAACTGATAAGCACTAATAGCTTGGATATAATCGGCAAGGTGCCTTGGACGGCGCTTTGCCGATTGCCTTGTAAAATAGTAATTTTTGGCTTGAGGTTGATTAAACTGTAGTTTCTTGACAAACTATACTGGTATCGCTATAATTAATAAAGCTGGGGTGGAAAAAGATGAAAATTAATATAGCGTTGCTAGACCAAGAAGCTGGTGCTTGTCAATCATTCCGGTTTGCATGCCCAATTGAAACTATAGACGAGCATAATACTGCCAGTTGGATTGAAGGCAATGTTGAAGTAGAAGGTAAGGTGTGCAATACTGGAGCGTGCTTGGCGTTAACCGGAGAGATTCATGCCAAGGCTAATCGAGTATGTCACCGTTGTTTGAAAGAATTTTCCGCTGCTATCGTTACATCATTTTCTGAGAATTGGCAGCAGGCCGACGGCGATTCGGAAGTGATTCGTTATCAGGGTGATGAACTTGATATTAGCGAATTAGTTCGGGAAAGCTTAGTTTTGGCCGAACCACTGAAAAACTTGTGTTCGGAAATGTGCCGGGGACTTTGTCCTACCTGCGGTGCTGATTTGAACCATGCAAAATGCAATTGCGTCCGTGATGAAATTGATCCAAGACTCGCGGCGCTGCAAAAACTGCTTGAAAAATAAGCGGTATATAATTAGCTCCAGTTTACTGAAGTTAACGATGTCTGTGGCTGGTTAGGCCACATCACAAGGAGGTGTTAGTAGAATGGCAGTTCCAAAGCGAAAAATGTCCAAGGCTCGCCGCGACAAACGTCGGGCAAACTGGAAATTGACTGCGCCAGGTTTTGTTGCGTGTCCTCAATGTCATGAGCCCAAGATGCCTCACCGTGTATGTCCTGAATGCGGGTGGTATAATGGTAAGGAAGTAGTGGCAGTAGCTGAATAGAGTGCCTCGAAGTGTGCAAGATAAGAGTTGTGAAACTTTTATCTTGCACTGTTTTTTTCTGGCAAAGTTTTTTTCTTGCAAATCTTTGCCACTCCATATATAATACATAATGGTAATAGGTATTATTACTTACTATAAAATTGGGTGATTGTGTTGGCGCGTATACAGAAAAAGGTTAGGCAAGCGGCCCTGCAAGAACAGTTGAAATCCAGTCCGTTTTTTACAGATGATGCTCTGGCCGAGTTTCTTAAGGTTAGTGTGCAGACTGTACGGTTGGATAGACTTGAACTTGGTATTCCTGAACTTAGGGAAAGGACTCGGCTGATGGCTCAGGGCGCTCAGAATAAACTGAAGGCCATTGCTACCAGCGATGTCATTGGGGAATTGATCGATTTGGAACTTGGCCGATCAGGGATATCATTAATGAAGATAACCGAAGATATGGTTATGGAAAAAACCAAAGTTGCGCGAGCCCATCATATTTTCGCTCAGGCCAATTCTTTGGCGTTAGCTGTTCTTGATGCCCAAGCAGCGGTTACTGGTGTAGCCAATGTGAAATTTAAAATTCCTGTTCGTTTTGGCGAGAAATTAATTGCTAAAGCAGAAGTGGTAAAAAAAAGAGGCAATAAATATTTTGTTTGGGTAAAGACTAGAAATGATCAGCAGGAAATATTTAGGTCTAAGTTTATTATTGTATCGTTAGAACAATAAGGGGAGATATCATGAAGGTCGCGATAGATGCCATGGGTGGGGATTATGCTCCGGAAGAAATCGTGGCAGGTGCAGTTGAAGGCGCGCGGGAATATGGTTGTGAAGTTGTTTTAGTAGGAGACGAAGCCAAAATTCTGCCGCTTTTACACAGATGCTCCGATTGGCAACAGTTGCCCATTAGCATTTACCATACCTGTCAGGTTATCGAAATGCATGAGCATCCAAGTGCTGCTGTACGTAAGAAAAAAGACGCCTCAATAGTTGTGGCAACCCGCTTGGTTAAAGAAGGAAAATGTGATGCGGTAGTTGCCGCAGGAAGCACCGGAGCGGCGGTTGCGGCGGCTTTGTTTGGTTTAGGCCGGATAAAAGGGGTTGAACGTCCGACAATTGCAACTCCAATACCTAATATATCGGGAACAACAGTCCTCTTGGATTCGGGGGCAAATGTCGATTCCAAACCTAAGCACTTAGTGCAAAGCGCCATAATGGGATCGATTTACGCAGAGTATGTTCTTAACATTAAATCACCGCGAGTGGGACTTCTTAATATAGGCGAAGAGGAAACAAAAGGTAATGAGCAGGTGCTGCTAACATATCCTCTCTTGAAAGAACTGACTACGATTAATTTTATTGGTAACGCGGAAGGCCGTGATGTGCCAAAAGGAACGGTTGATGTGGTGGTTTGTGATGGCTTTATTGGGAATGTGGTGCTTAAGGCTGGAGAAGGTTTTGCTAGTACAATACTCGAACTTTTAGTTGATACTATTCAAAAGGCCGGAATTTTGGTAAAGCTAGGCGCATGGCTGATTATGCCGGCGGTACGGGGCTTGAGAAAAAAAATTGATCCTCAAGAATATGGTGGGGCACCGCTCTTGGGGGTTAACGGCGTTTTTATAATTGCGCATGGCAGTTCAAAAGCCAAAGCGATAAAAAACTCGATGCGTGTTGCCAACGAGTTTTGCGAAAATAAAGTTCTCGAACATATTCATGAAAATATTGTGAAGGAGGGATACTTTGTAAATGAATAATGAAAAATCGGTTGGAATTATTGGATTAGGAACTTATGTGCCGGAAAAAATCCTTACGAATAAAGATATGGAACAGATTGTTGAAACAAGCCACGAGTGGATTGTTGAACGAACCGGTATTTGCGAACGCCGGATAGCTGAGCCTGAAATAGCTACGTCTGATATGGCTACTATTGCGGCGCAGAAGGCCCTTGCTGAGGCTGGCATAAGTGCCGACGAACTTGATTTAATTATTGTCGGGACCGCTACTCCGGATATGCTGTTTCCGTCGACTGCTTGTCTGGTACAGGCTAATTTGAAAGCTGTTAATGCAGCGGCCTTTGATTTGGCGGCTGGCTGTTCGGGGTTTGTCTATAGCTTAATAACCGGAATGCAGTTTATTAAGTCGGGTTTATATAAAAAAGTTTTGGTAATTGGGGCTGAGACACTTAGTCGGATCCTTGATTGGACCGACCGCGGGACTTGCGTGTTGTTTGGCGATGGCGCTGGCGCAGCTGTTTTGGGTGAAACCGAAAATGGTTTTGGTATTTTGGGGGCTGATATCGGTGCTGACGGCACTGGCGGTGAGTTCCTAAAAATGCCTGGCGGCGGTTCTAGAAATCCAGCTTCAAAAGAGTCAATCGAAGGTAAAATGCACTATATACACATGGCTGGTAGTGAAGTGTTTAAATTCGCGGTAAAAGTAATGGGCGAATCAGCGTTGAAATCACTTCATGCGGCAGGTCTTGAGCCTGATGATGTAGATTTATTAATACCGCATCAGGCTAATATCAGAATCATTCAATCAGCAGCCAAACGTTTGAAATTATCGATGGACAAAGTAGCTGTTAATGTTGATAAATATGGCAATACGTCAGCGGCTTCAATACCGTTGGCACTTAGAGAGTCGATAGATGCCGGCAAAATCAAAGATGGTGACACCATAGTTTTAGTCGGCTTTGGCGCTGGCTTAACTTGGGCATCTTGTGTGCTAAAATGGGGTAAGGGAGTTAATTAGGTTGTTAAATAGTCCGCTTTGTAAAATGTTAGATATTGAGTATCCTATATTCCAAGGAGGCATGGCGTGGGTAGCTACAGCTGAGTTAGCTGCAGCGGTATCTAATGCCGGAGGTTTAGGCCTAATCGGGGCGGGACATATGCCGCCTGAAGCATTAAGGGCTGAAATAAAAAAAGCAAAAGGATTGACTTCTAAACCATTTGGTGTCAATATAATGCTTATGTCTCCATTCGTAAAAGAGGTTATGGGCGTAGTTGTAGAAGAGCGGATTCCTGTTATTACTACTGGAGCTGGTAATCCGGCTGAGTATATTGGAGCGCTAAAAGAAATTGGTAGCAAGGTGATTCCTGTAGTTGCCTCGGTGGCCCTGGCTAAACGTTTAGAACGAGTCGGTGTCGATGCAATAATCGCTGAAGGTATGGAGAGCGGTGGCCATGTCGGGGAAATTACGACTATGGCTCTGGTACCGCAAGTAGTTGATGCAGTAGATATTCCGGTTATTGCTGCCGGCGGTATTGGTGATTCGCGAGGTATTGTTGCAGCGTTCGCACTGGGAGCACAAGGCGTCCAGATTGGCACTAAATTTGTTGTTGCTAAGGAATGCATTGCTCATCCTAATTATAAAGAAGTTGTACTGAAGGCTAGAGATCGTTCGACAGTGGTTACTGGTGTAACAACTGGTCATCCGGTTCGAATCCTTGAAAATAAATTGGCTCGCGATTATGTTAAAAAAGAACGTGAGGGCGCCTCGATTGAAGAACTTGAACAATTGGGAGCCGGGACTCTTAGGGCGGCTGTCCGTGAGGGCGAGGTTAAACTTGGCTCGGTTATGATGGGGCAGGTGGCTGGTATGATTAATGAGGCTAAAACGGTAGCTGAAATCATGGCTGAATTGGTCGAAGGTATTCCTGGAAACATTACAAGGTTAAATTCATGCATTGAATAATTTTTCTTAAGCTAATTATAAATAGCGATAGAAAGGGGATGCTTAGATATGTCGAAAACGGCATTTGTGTTTCCCGGACAGGGTTCTCAAACTGTTGGTATGGGTAAGGACTTATATGATAATTTTGCAGTAGCTAAAGCAGTTTTTGAAGAAGCCGATGAAGCACTCGGGTTTTCTATAACTGATATGTGTTTTAATGGTCCGGAAGAAGAGTTAATGAAGACTTACAATACCCAGCCTGCCATCCTTACTGTAAGTGTGGCGTGTTATCGGGTGCTCAAGGAAGCTGGAATAGACGCTGATATTGTGGCAGGTCATAGTTTGGGTGAGTATTCAGCTCTTGTAGCAGCTGGCGCACTAAGTTTCAAAGAAGCTGTTGTTCTGGTACATAAACGAGGACAATTTATGCAGCAGGCTGTCCCCCTTGGTGAAGGTGGTATGGCAGCAATATTGGGAATGGATCGGGCGTCAATTATTGAGGTTTGCCGTTCAATTGAAGAGCAGGGCCGCGCAGTGCAGGCAGTTAACTTTAATTGCCCAGGGCAAGTTGTAATTGCCGGCAATACTGAAGGGGTTGCGACTGCGGCAGAAGCGCTGAAGAAGGCGGGAGCTAAAAGAGCGATTTCGCTTCCTGTTAGTGCACCGTTTCATAGTTCACTCATGAAACCGGCGGCTGAAAAGCTGGCGGTGGAACTTGCGAAGACTGCGGTTAATGATGCAGAAATTGCTGTTGTGGCAAACGTTACGGGGACTATTATTACTGAAGGCGATGCAATTCGTGAATCACTGGTACGGCAGGCTGCCAGTCCAGTTTTATGGGAAGATTGTGTGGCGCAGATGCTTGAATTTGGTGCAAACGTCTTTGTTGAAGTTGGTCCAGGAAAGGTTTTAACCGGCTTTACGAAGAAAATTGCTAAGGAAAGTACCACATTTAATGTAGAAAATGTAGCGTCATTGCAAAAAACCCTTGATTATTTCAAGGAGGTTCGCTAAAATGCTTTTAGATGACAAAGTGGCAATAATAACCGGAGCATCCCGGGGGATTGGTCGAGCGACAGCGTTGAAGCTGGCTGAAGCTGGGGCAAAAGTGGTTGTTAATTATTCTGGTAATCAGGCCGCAGCTGATGAAGTTGTTGCTATGATAAAAGAAAACGGCGGTCAGGCCACAGCTTTTCAAGCTGATGTTGCAAACCGGGAGTCTATTGATGCTTTAATAAAATATACTACGAGCACCTATGGTCGAATTGATATTTTAGTTAATAACGCTGGCATTACCCGCGATAATCTGTTAATGTTGATGAAGGAAGATGAGTGGGATGCCGTAATCGGGACAAATCTTAAGGGTGTGTATAACACAACTAAAGCTGTTTCTAGGATTATGTTGAAACAAAAGAGCGGTAAGATAATCAATATGGCTTCAGTAGTTGGTGTTATGGGTAACGCTGGTCAATCTAATTATGCGGCTGCTAAGGCTGGTGTTATTGGATTTACTAAGTCAATGGCCAAAGAACTGGCATCGCGGGGAATCAATGTAAATGCCATCGCCCCGGGGTATATAGCCACTGATATGACGGGTAATCTTCCTGAACAAGTGAAGACTGAATTAGCCGCGCATATCCCCTTAAGCCGGTTAGGCGCACCTGAGGATGTAGCTAATGCTGTACTGTTTTTAGCATCTGACTCAGCAAAGTATATAACTGGCCAAGTGCTAAATGTTGATGGCGGAATGGTGATGTAAGTTGGTTTTGGAAGGAGGTGAAATACTGTGACAACTTTTGACAAGGTAAAAGATATTGTTGTTGAACAATTAGGCGTTGATGAAGCTGATGTAGTTATAGACTCCACCTTTATCGATGACTTAGGTGCCGACTCTTTGGATATTGTTGAATTGATTATGGCTTTCGAAGAGGAATTCAACGTTGAGATTCCTGATGAAGCTGCTGAAAAGATTAAGACCGTGAAAGATGCTGTTGAGTACATAGACAAAGAGAAGCAAGGTTAAACAGTACCTGTTGAAAAGAAAGTCCCGTGGACACCGTTTCGCGGGGCTTTCTTAAAGGTAATGGTTCTACTGAATGGAGGAGTTGTTACTTGAGGCTTCCTGAATTAAGGATTGGTCAACTAGTAGCCAAGGTGCCCATTATACAAGGTGGGATGGCGGTAAGGTTGTCGACTGCAAGGTTAGCTGCAGCTGTTGCTGAGCAAGGCGGTATAGGTTTGATTGCGGCTTCTGGGATGACATTTGATGAATTACGCCAGGAGATACGTTTGGCTCGCTCGTTAACAAAGGGTATTATTGGTATTAATATCATGGTTGCAGCTAGGCAATTTGCGAATATTGTAAAAACTGCAATTGACGAAGGAATCGATCTTATAGTCCCGGGAGCTGGATTTTCTCGTGATGTTTTTGCTCTGGGCAAAGCATCTGGTACCCCGATCGTTCCAATTTCCTCATGGGTAAAAGGCGCTAAAATTGCTGAAACTTTAGGAGCTGCGGCGGTAATCGTCGAGGGAAAAGAGGCTGGCGGTCATCTTGGAACCGACCAACCGATGAGCACGATATTGCCTAAAATTAAAGCTGCGGTTAAGATTCCGGTAATTGCCGCAGGTGGAATAATAACCGGTAAGGACATCGCTGAGGCTATAAAATTAGGAGCTGACGGTGTTCAAATGGGTACTAGGTTTGCGGCTAGTGAGGAATCGAATGCCGCTCCGGCCCTCAAGGAATTTTATCTTAAAGCTAAGCCTGAAGATGTTGTACATATTCAAAGTCCGGTAGGGCTTCCTGGCCAAGCGATAAAAAATCCTTTTGCTGCGAAAATTATTGAAGGTACTGTCGAGCCTCCTGTCTCGTGCGATGCTTGCCTAAAACACTGTTCGCGGAATTTCTGCATAATTAAGGCACTTATCAGAGCTCAGCAAGGAGATATTGAAAACGGCCTTGTTTTCACTGGCGAGTACATTCATAAAATAGATGAAATTTTATCGGTGAAAGAAATATTTACGAGACTTCTCAGAGAAGTTGAGGACATACAGATATAACGTGAGGTGAACTAAATGAAAAAACGAGTTGTAATAACAGGTATGGGGGCTATTACCCCGGTTGGTATTGGCACTGAAGCAACTTGGAAGGCACTTTTGGCCGGAACTTCCGGTATTACGCGGATTACGCGATTCGACGCAAGTGAGTATACTTCCCAAATTGCGGGTGAAGTTAACGAGTTTGATCCTACGAAATATATGGACAAGAAGGAAGCCAGACGGACAGACCGATTTATTCAGTTTGCTATTGCCAGTACCCACATGGCTTTTGAGGATTCGGGTATTGACCTTGAAACTGAGGATCGCAGCCGGATCGGAACCTTAATCGGCACTGGTATTGGCGGCATGGAAACTTTGCATGAACAGTATAAAACCTTGTTTGAAAAAGGACCTAGTCGTATAAGCCCGTTCTTCGTGCCGATGATGATTGGCAATATGGCTTCTGGCCTTACTTCGATAACTTTTGGTCTTCAAGGACCGTGCACGTGCGTCGTAACTGCTTGTGCTACTGGAACAAATTCGATTGGGGAAGCTTTTAAAACTATTCAGCGCGGTGACGCTGATGTAATGGTAGCAGGCGGAACTGAAGCCAGCATATCACAGGCTGCTTTGGCTGGTTTTGCTTCAATGAAAGCGTTGTCGACTAACAATGATCATCCAGAAAGAGCGTCGCGCCCGTTTGACCGTGATCGTGATGGGTTCGTGATGGGCGAAGGTTGCGGTGTTGTAATTCTTGAAAGTTTAGAACATGCTCTGGCACGAGGCGCTCGTATTTACGCCGAAGTAGGCGGCTATGGCGCTAATGCTGATGCTTATCATATGACTGCTCCAGCTCCTGAAGGAAAACAGGCTGCCAAATGTATGGAGTTAGCGATCAAAGATGCTGGGTTAGAACCGAAAGATGTTGATTATATCAATGCGCATGGCACCTCAACGCAGCTCAATGATAAAAATGAGACAATGGCAATTAAGTCGTTGTTTGGTGAACATGCGAAAAAACTAGTGGTAAATTCGACTAAATCAATGACAGGCCATCTTTTGGGAGCTGCCGGCGGGCTTGAATGTATTGTTGCGACGCTGTCGGTGTATCATGGTATGGTTCATCCTACTGTTAATTATGAAAACCCGGATGTTGATCTAGATCTTGATTATGTACCAGGAAAAGCGCGTAAACAAACTGTTAATGTAGCTATATCCAACTCACTGGGCTTTGGCGGTCATAACGCGACTATCCTTGTGAAAAAATATAACGACTAATGAATAGACAGTATGCTTCATCATTAGAGCTCTTGTGCCGTAAGTTGGGTGTGACCTTTAGTAATACAAAAATATTAAACCAGGCGTTGACTCATTCGTCCTATGCTAATGAGTGCAAATCTGGGCATAAGGTCCATAACGAACGTTTAGAATTTCTTGGCGATGCGGTACTGGATTTAATTGTTAGTGATTATCTCTATACTAAGTTTTCTGAGTCGCCGGAAGGGGATCTAACGAAAGGCCGGGCTTCGGTGGTATGTGAATCGTCACTTGCAAAAGTGGCGGCTGAAATTGAGTTGGGAAAATATCTTCGTTTGGGTAAGGGTGAAGCTGCATCAGGGGGGAGAACCCGGACCTCGATATTGGCAGATGCGTTTGAAGCGGTCATTGGTGCTATCTATGTGGATTGTGGCTTGGAGAAAACCCGCCAGTTTGTTATTGCTAACTTGGAGCAGGAGTTAGCAACACTGGAATCTGGCGAATATATTAATGATTTTAAGACTTTGCTTCAGGAAGAAGTTCAAAAAAACGGTGATGCCAAAATCACTTATCAAGTGATTGCTGAAAGCGGTCCGGATCATAATAAAATGTTTGAAGTTATTGTCCAAGTTAATACTGAAACCTGGGGCTCCGGGACTGGAAAGACAAAAAAAGAAGCCGAACAAAGTGCTGCTAAACAGGCTTTGAAAAATTTAAAAAAATAAATTGGTTGGATAATACAGGGGTGACCATCGGTTGCCCCTGTATTATCGATATATAGGATAAGGATGCTTAATTTGAAACTTTATATAATACCGATGTTTATTCCTCATTACGGATGTCCAAATCAATGTGTTTTTTGTGATCAGCGGGCTATTACGGGGGTTAGAAGGCCTGTAACAGCAAATGATGTTGCGGAGACTATTGAACGGCATTTGGCTGGTATTAACCGGCCTTATAGGATTGAAGTCGCTTTTTATGGCGGCAGTTTTACTGCTTTGCCACCGAAACTTCAAATGGAACTCTTGGCGCCAGCTAAGGCGGCTTTTGATCACGGCAAGATCCAGGCCATCCGTCTTTCTACCAGGCCGGATAGCATTGATGATGAAACTGCTATTAGGCTTAAAAACCACAGTGTAGGTACGGTAGAACTTGGCGCTCAGTCGATGGATGATAAAGTTCTGCTAGCGGCGAAACGCGGCCATAGTGCTGATGATGTAAAGGCTGCCAGAACGGTTTTAAGAAAATTTGCGATAAACTGCGGAATTCAATTAATGCCGGGGTTGCCGAATGAAGATTGGCTTAGTTTGATTAGAACCGGACGCCAAGTGGCACAGCTTCAGCCTGAGTTTGTACGTATTTATCCAACTGTGGTTATTCCCAATACGCCATTAGCGGCACTGTATCGTCAGAGAAAGTACGAGCCGCTGAATCTTCAGCAAGCAATAACGCGTTCGGCCTACTTAAAATTATTGTTTGAACAAAAAGGGATAACGGTAATCCGTACGGGGCTGCAGGCAACAGAAGGGTTATCAAAACCTGGCAATGTGTTAGCTGGCGCATACCATCCCGCATTTGGTGAAATGGTAGAAGCCTTTATTTATAATCTAATGGTTATTCGTATCCTAGAGGGCCTCGAGCTCAAAGCTTCAGAACGCCTTATAATTCATCATCATACTAAAGATACATCTAAACTACGGGGGATTTATAATAGTAATTTAAAAGTATGGCAACAAAATTATCCCGTAAAAGAATATTTTTTAATACCTGATGGGGTTCGGCAAGGCGAATTAGTTATCAAATATTGCGGTTTAACAATGATAATAAATAAATACATGCTGCTAACTTAAATTTACAAAGAAGGAATTTTTAGGAATAACGTAGAATAAGCTATTATCATAAGTCCTTTAGCAACGAAGGGGGTTAAAAAATGGAAATACTTAAAGTATCCGCAGCTTCAAGTCCTAAATCTGTCGCAGGAGCTCTTTCTGCAGTTTTACGGGAAAAAGGTACAGCCGAGGTTCAGGCAGTCGGGGCGGGGGCGGTAAACCAGGCCATTAAGGCCATTGCTATTGCCCGCGGGTTTGTAGCGCCAAATGGTATTGATCTTGTGACAGTGCCGGCTTTCGCTGAGATAACTATTGATGGGGAAGAGCGAACAGCAATACGCTTTATTGTTGAACCTCGCTAATACGGCAAGGAAGTTTTTGTCCGCAGTCCTTATAATATTGATTTATTTCACTGATAAATTTATAGTTTTTTCTTAATATTAAGAAAACCGACCCCGCATATGAATGCGGGGCTTTTTCTATGCAGAACTGAAATTTATTGGCAATTTGGAGGGTAGGCCCGGCGTTGCTAGTTTGGTTATTAATAATTTTGTAATAGAAAATAAATATGGTAAGCTAGTCTTAATATAATGATGCTAATGCAGGAATTCCAAAATTTTTCAGCGAATAAAAACATCATATTGCAGAACGTAATGATAACATATAATAGTAATAATATATTCCGCTGGATGGGGTGTAAAAATGACACGGGAAATAACCGATGATACCAAAATTAGCTCAGTTGCCGGAACTGAACAAGAAGTACAGTTTATTGCTAGCGTCTTGAATTTAAAAAAAGGTGCTGACCTAATGGATTTATACTGCGGCTATGGTCGGCATGCTACTGAATTGGCGAAAAAAGGATATAACGTAACAGGCGTAGATGCTACGCAGGCTTTTTTAGATATTGCCCAGCAGAAGGCGACAGATGAGAATATCGATATAACGTTGCGCCTGTGCGATATGCGTGAAATCGATTATCATTCTGAGTTTGACGCAATCATAAATATGTTTGCGGCTTTTGGCTATTTTAGTGATGAGGAAAATAGCCAAGTACTTAAACGGGTAAGCGATTCCTTAAAGCCAGGTGGGCTATTTCTTATTGACATGATTAACCGGGGGTGGATGATTCAAAATAATCTTAATCGATACTGGCGGCATCCGGACGGTGCGTGTGTGTTGTCGTATAAGATTGAATTAAAACGTGGTGTCGTTACGATGAATCGAATATTAATTAATCAGGTTACCGGAGCGAAAACGGAGCATGAATTTGTCCTGCGGTCATATTCATTGGAAGAATTAGCCGCTATTCTCGATAAATGCGGTTTAAAGGTGATCGACACATACGGCGGTTTCGACTTTAGATGCTATGGCGCAGATTCGCCAAGAATGATTATTCTTGCCAAAAAAGAAAATTAAATATAAATTCAAAAAACCGTCGCGCGCGAAGCGGCGGCTTTTTTGCGCACAGATAACCCCCTCCTTCATAGGATAGTAATAAGGAGGGTCTGCGGTGAAAGAAAAAGTTATTCGTATCGGCGGCAAAGAGATAAGTCGTAAAGGCAAAGTAGGCTTGGCACTTAGCGGCGGCGGGCTAAGAGGACTTGCTCATATCGGAGTATTGAAAGTCTTGCTTGATAATAACATACCAATTGATATGATAGCAGGGACAAGCGCTGGTGCGATTATTGCGGCTATGTATGCCGCAGGCTATACTCCCGGCGCTATGCAAGCCATTGCGGAAAAAGTAGATTTAAGCAGCTTGATTGATTTGAGAGTAACTGTTGGTGATCTGGTAAAGCATGGGACTCATTGGCTGTTAGGCGGAAAATTTAAACTGTCAGTATTACCTAGCGGCCTGATAAAAGGAGATAAAATAGAAAAATATCTGGAGGATCTGCTGCAGTGGCGAACGGTACATGATACTTGTATCCCCTTAGCAATTACGGCAGTAGATATAAATTCCGGTGATACCGTGTTTTTCACTACGCCATCAGTAGGGCGAAGTGGGATAAAAAATGCCAGGTTTTATCATAATTCCTTATTATCAGATGCAGTTCGGGCTAGCATCTCAATTCCAGGGATTTTTTTTCCTAAGAAATATCGGGGCATGACTCTGGTTGACGGAGCGGTTAAGAACAATTTACCTACTGATATATTGCGCTATATGGGAGCTGACGTAGTAATTGGTGTAGATCTGGGATATTCCGGACAGCCTAATCAAGATATTAAATCGGTAGGAGAAATACTGCTGCAATGTATCGATATTATGGGGAGGGAAGTGACTTTGTTAAAAGGTCAAGAGTATGCAGATATTGTCCTTCGCCCGATGACTAATGATATTGTATTTAAAGACGCCAGACAAATTGTGGTGTGCATTGGCCGCGGGGCAGAAATAACTTGGGAAAAAGTCAATGAAATAAAAAGCATTGTACCACGGTGAAGTTATAGGTAGTCTAATAAAGGCATAGTATAAACCGGGGCTGTAAGTTAGATAAGCCATATGGCAAAAGGAGGTAATTGAAGTGGTAAGAAGACCGACGTTGGACGTATTTCGCGAATTGCGCAGTGCTGAAAATATAGTTGGCGTAGGAAAGGGGTATAAAATCGTTAGAGGAGAAAGTACCGATCAACAGGCTACGGTTGTTCTAGTAAAAAAGAAAGTGGCTAAAGACAAATTGAGAAATGAGTCAATAATTCCTAAAAAAATTGATGGCCGACTCACTGATGTTATTGAAGTTGGTGATTTACGCTTCTTTAATGAAGACCGGACGGGGCGTGCGCGGCCGGCTAAACCTGGCTTAAGTATTGGTCATTATAAAATTTCCGCCGGAACCTTTGGTGCTGTCGTTCGCGATGCGAGCACTGGGCGTCCGCTTATTCTATCCAATAATCAAGCCGCCTAAATAAAAAAGTCTAAGAACCACGTGATTTACGACGGCTGATAATGGCTTGTAAATATTTTCTAATCTTTTTCTAATTGCTCTTTAAACAAGCTGTCGATTGCTTCCGCAGGACGGTGTTTCACTGATTGCCGTAAGTGGACATAGTAGTCGCTGGTAAAACTAGCATTGGCATGGCGGGTTGCTGCTGAGACCGACTTGTCATCTAAACCGCTTTCCCACAACAAGGTAGCGAAAGTATGGCGCATATCGTGGGGACGGATAACTGGTAACTTGGTTGTTTTGATGAGTTTTATAAACTCAGTATAAAGAAAATCAGGCAGGTGCGGCGAACCGTCCGGTTTTGCCCAGATAAAACCAAGGTCGTTATAATGCTGGCCAAGCTGCCGTTTGTTTTGATTTTGTGCGTCTTGCTCGGATTTGAGCGCATTAACCACGATTTTAGGCAGAGAGATTTCAGATTTGCTGGCGGGAGTTTTGACTAGGCCAAGTTCGGCTTTCTTGGTTAAAGGATTTCGGTCAAAATTGTGGCAAATATTCGCGATTTCTCTCTCTAACGCAACATCTTGCCACCGTAGACCGCAAATTTCTCCCCGGCGTAAACCGCAAAGAAACCCTAATAAACATGGTAAATAGAGGACGGTAGACTTAGCGGCCTTAAGCAATATTTCAACTTGCTGTGGTGAGTATACTGCGTTTTTCGGCTCGGATCTTTTTGGTAACCGGAGGTATTCACATGGATTATCAATAACCAGATGCCACTCTTTCGCTTTTTTCATTGCCCGTTTTAAAATAGCTATTTGTGTGCCAAGTGAGCTGGAACTTAGGCCTCTGGTTAACTCTGAATTCATATGTTCTTTGATTTGGAGCGGAGTAAGCGAGCGAAGTTCAATTTGGCCGATCTTTTTGCAAATGTTATTAATTTGGGCAGTGTAAAGATAGATTGTGCGTGGGCGAAGTGCGGGCTTAATTTCAACTTCTAGCCATTTGGCAAGAAAATCCTTCACGGTTAATCTTGTATCAACGACAATTTGACCGCGCGCCAGATCGGTTAAAAGCTCATGCTCAAGTTGGATGGCTTTTTTGCCGCTCTTGTCGTCGGCTACTGGACCGGATCGGTGCCACTTTTGCTTTTTTCTTCCCCAATTATCTCGATAATAAATAACTACATACCATGTCTTGCCTTTTTGGTGGATACTCATAATATTCCCTCACTCATCTAACGGATGCGGCACAGAGGTACGCTGATGACCATTTATAATACGCAATCTATGCGCTAAAAGTGTTTACTGGGAATAACGCTGGTGAACTATAAAAAATAGGACTTTAGGCTTAGTAAATTTGGCCTAATTTGTGACTGAAGTCGCAAGGAGGAAGTCGATTTCTAGCGAATCACCTATTAATGAGAATTTTTTGGTAAGTAAGTATATAAAGAAAAGGAGATGGCTAAAGTGTTGGCAAATCTTTGGATGTTAGGAATAATCGGCATTATATTTAGTTGGGTAATGTTTGCCCTAATTAGACCGGAAAAATAAAAATTTGCTAACTGTCATTAGTAAAAAATATGCTAGGTAAAAATAATAACTTTAGACTAAAAAGAGACTGTGCTTGAAGTAACAACCTCAAGTTCAGTCTCTTTAGTTATGTTTTTTTAAAAACTTTTTTGATGTTGAATATTACCAGGGATGATGAGGACCATGCGGACCGGGCCCTCCAGGACCGGGGCCCGGATCAAGCCACAGGAATGGCCACCAGAAACCAGGATCAACAAAAATTACGGTACGATCATCATCGGGATATCCGTGATGATTACGCTGGCTAAATGTAAACTTGTGGCTGGCGGGATGCCAACTGTCGCCGCCAATAAATATTTGGTTTGGATCAATATCCTGTCCATCGATCGATAGGTTGAATGTTACATAGGTGCCGCCGTTAACGTGCAAGTCAATACCGGCTTCTTGGTTAAGGGCAGTAAGCTGAAAGGTTATTTTATCATTGTCATTATTAACGTTAGAATAGTCATCAGCGCCTGGCGCTTTACTGAAAATGTCGACAAAATCACCATCGGTTTTAATGCTGCCGGAAAAAACATGAGGCGTTCCAGTTGCTATGGCTCTTATGTGCAACCCTTTTCGATCTTGCCATAAAAAGTATCCAGTAGTATTTTTGTCGATTAACTGTTCTGGTTTTCCGTCAAGACGAGGGGAATAAGCCGCAAAAGCATAACTGGTAAAACAAAATATGATTAGGAGAATAAATGTGATAATTCGTCCCTTTTTCATACGTTCACCTTTCTTCTGTTATATTTTGCTAAAGCAATTAGCATTTCTTATAATAATTATACAGGATGATTATTACAATTTTGTTACAAAACAATGAAGCTAGATAAATGACAAACCGACTGACGCAAGGTAAGCCGGTTTGTTATGAGAAATAGTTATTAGATTTTAATATCGATAGCCTTGCCTAGATGAGCAGGGGATGCAACAGCCGGGAGTTGGTCAACTAGTGCTTTAATGCCGTTGGCATCAACATCCATTGCTTTCTTTAAAATTGCCATTGAAGCGGCGGTTTGAATACTGTTTTGACTATTGGCTACTGAATATGCCGCGATGTCCATTTTATCCCTCCCTTTAACTATAAACCTATATTAGCACTTTGTGAAATTTTTGTATATAGGGCTGGAAGCCCTTGCTTTTAATTCATACTGTAAGCTTATAGAGCGGTTAATAAGATGCTAGGAATAAGATTTATTGACAAAAAGATAACTATCATTTAGTATTAATTAACTGGAAAAAAATAGGTGGAAGAGGGAATGAAAATTGCTCTTGTCGGACTAGGAAGAACGGGGAAAATTGTAGCGGAATATCTACTGCAAAAAGATGTTTTAAGTATTGTTTTATGCAAACAAAATAGTTTTAGTGCTAATAAAGATTTGGGTGACATCCTTGGTCGTAAGAACACAGGGATAATCGTTGAATCAAGTGATCACCTTGAAAGAAGATTGTTCGGTAAAAACCCGGATGTACTTATCGACTTTTCGAGCAAAAGTTTTTTGCGAGATAATATTAATCTTTTAGCCCAATATGGTGTGAACGTCGTTACTGCAGTAACTGATTATGAGCCTGCTGAAATTGAAAAAATTAAATCTATAGCAGAACAAGGCAATATTGGTGTTGTAATGGCTCCTAATATTACGTATGGAGTTAATATATTGATGTTAATGGTGGAAATAGCTGCAGAGTTAATGAATGATTATGATTTTGAAATAATTGAAGAACATCATAAACATAAAAGGGATCAACCATCAGGAACTGCAAGGAAAATTGCAGATAAGATAAGCAATACTTTGCTTGTCTATAGAGAAATAGCTGCACATTCGGTTAGGGCGGGGGATATAATAGGCAAGCACAAAATATTGATTTGTAATGAAATTGAAAAAATTGAAATTTCACACGAATCATTTTCTAGAGTGGCTTTTGCTCAGGGGGCTTATAAAGCCGCTCAATTTATATGCGGCAAACGGGGGTTTTATGAAATGCGCGATATTTTTGAAGAAGAACGGAACCAGAGACAGCAAAAAGTTAGTGCTTATAACTTGGAAACTATAGAGCTAGATTTAGCATAAATAAGTTGTAATAAATTAGCCCCTCTAGCGGTGGGAGAAGAAGCCTTAAATATAGGCTTGTCCAATAACTATTGGTTTTTCATCTAATGCTTTTTCTAACAATCTAACAACGCTTTGCTGGTTACTGCTGTTGAACGATATGGATAACCCAAACAGGCTGTGGCTTGGCGGCTTTAGTTGCTAGAAATTGTGGAAGCTTTTTATTATATCCAATAATAAAAATAACCCCCTACGCCTAGTAATGGCGCGGGGTTATTTTGTTTTGTCTAATGTTTGTCTAATGGTTTAGGGTAGCGGCGATTTATTGCTTCCGCTGCTTGGCTTTTCGTCTTTTCTCGCATATGGACATAGTAATCTGTGGTGAAACTAGCGCGAGCATGTCGAACCGCAGCCGATACGCTTTTATCATCTAACCCAGCTTCATATAACAGGGTTGCAAAAGTATGCCGCATATCGTGGGGACGAATTACAGGGAGATTATTAGTAATAAGCATATTCGTGAAATCGAGATATAATTGATCTGGTTGACGTGGCTCGCCAGTTGGCCATGCCCAAACGTGATCCTCATCTTGATAAGCTTTTCCGGCCAACTGGCGGTCTTTATTTTGTTGCTCTTTTTCAGACGTGAGCGCAGCTACCGCAATATCCGGTAGCGATATTTTTGCCTTGCTTGCGGGTGTCTTAACTTTTTGCAGTTCTAATTTACCAGTTAGGGGATTTCGATTATAACTATGAACAATCGCTGCCTTCTTATTTTCTAGATCGACATCTTGCCAACGAAGACCGCATATCTCGCCACGGCGTAGGCCGCAGAAAAAGCCCAGGATACAGGGGAGATAGAGATAGGTGCCGTTCATACACATTATTGCGGTATCGACCTGTTCAGGGGTGTATATCGCATTATTTGGTTCATCTACTTTAGGAAGATCCATATAATCACACGGGTTACTTGTGAGTAATCCCCATTGTACTGCTTTACGTAGTGCCAATTTAATTACAGTCATTTGAGC
This sequence comes from Bacillota bacterium, assembly GCA_017889625.1. GTDB lineage: Bacteria > Bacillota > Negativicutes > Sporomusales > CTSoil-080 > CTSoil-081. The sequence goes on from JAGGAD010000012.1 coordinate 22,020, forward strand.
ATGGATGGAACTTGGCTTTAATCCTCTTCTAAGCTCAGTATTAATATGCCCTTTAATTTTAATTGGGGTAATTTTGTCAAGGGATATGTCGCCTATATTATTTACAAGGCAATTCATCTTTTTTCGGTAATTGTATGTGGTTCTAGGTGCAAGCGTGGGCTCTATTTCGAGTTCTATCCATTTGTCGATAAAGGTATTCAAGGTTGTCTTTTCTGTGATTTTTAGTACTCCGCGCTCGATGTCTACTAAAAGCTGTCGCTCGTATTGCTTAGCCTTTTTGCCATTTTTATCTTCTGATACTGGCCCGGATAGATACCATTTATATTTTGCTTTGTCAGTTTGGTCCCGATAGTATAGAACCACATACCAGCTCCCATGCTTTTGCTGAATGCTCATGTGAATTATCACCTTCTTGACGTATTTCTCAGCTTGCGCTTCCGGCGTTGATCGACTCATATATCAACCAATACGGGCGCGCAACGGGATGAAGATATGATAATAAAGCGGCTCAGCGGTTGTTAAAAAAAATTAAAAAAATTTTAGGCGAAAATAAGCTGGAACAGATTAATGTCGGCAATTAACTGTTAGGGCAAAAGCTTATGCTATTCGAAGCCGATAGGGCCGCGAGACAAAAACACCTAAATTAAAACGTTTGCATATTATGTAATATAGGACGCAAGAAAGGAGGACGTAAATGCCTGATCCGTATGATGAAATCTCCGAGTCTGGTTGTGTTGTGGCTGGCATAAGCGAAACAGCCTTGTATGTAAGTGACAACTTACGGCTGCTTTGGGAACAACATGTTTATTGGACGAGGCTGGTTATATTAGGCATTATCTTTGACCTGCCTGATTTGGAACAAACCACCAGCCGGCTGCTTCGTAATGTACCTGACTTTGAGCGAGTGTTTAATCATTTTTATGGAAAGGAGGTTAGTGACGAATTTGGCCGTTTGTTGAAAGATCATTTGGTTATTGCCGCAGAACTTGTGAAGGAAGCTAAGGCCGGTAACAGTAAAGCGGCAGAGGCTGCGGAAAGAAGGTGGTATGGAAACGCCGATGAAATCGTCTGCTTTCTAAACAGTATTAATTCCAATTGGACTATAGAACATGGCCGGGCAATGTGGCATGAACACTTAGCGTTAACAAAAGAAGAGGCTGTCGATACTCTTAAAAGAAATTATAAAAAAAGCATCATCACCTTTAACAAGATTGAACAAGCCGCGTTAATGATGGCCGATGATTTTTCCCAAGGCATCATATTGCAATTTGATCTTTAATATGGTTAATAATCGATACAATTTTAACTTAGCAAATTAATCCCGTGCCGCTTGGCACGGGATTAATTATTAGCCTAAATGATTATTGCTGTTATTTCTGATTGTTTCGTTTGAAAGCTATTACAACAAAGCCAATAACAAAGATAATACTTGCAACAATAACGTAGGCCATATCGATAGCCGTTTCTATAGCAAGCTGCCAACAACTTAGTATGAGACTTCCGAATGGCAATGCGATCATACTTGCGAGTACTCCGAAAATAATCAGGGCTAAAAGTATTCTACCGCCCATAATTCTAATTCACCCCCTATGCCGTAAGTCCGAGACTTACAATACATAATATGTTTACATAGCCACAATTGTGACAAGTGGGTGAGTATTACCGTGAATCTTGGTGTTGGTAGCCCCATAATGTAACCTAAATATAAACCACCGCCAGAAAATCCGGCGGTGGTTTATATTGTCTCAGTGGGAACCAAAGAGCATAAGTAGCAACAATTATTCTTCTTCCCAGCCAACGGTAAGGTAGACTGACGAGGTATTACTAGTTTCTACTGGATTAGCGGAAATGGTAATAATATCACCGGGATTCATTGTAAACTGCATCGAGGATAGGTCGATTAATGTAGCATCTTCTTTTCCTAACATGAAGGAATACAGGCTAGTTCCGCTAGTAGAAAGCGCGGTCACAGTTGATGAATCATACTTAACAACGCTGGAAGTAGCATCGACATCAGTAAAAGTGGCATTTGTCAAGATTGAATTTTTCAAGAAATTCAAACTTATTGGCGAACTGCTGCTCGTGGCTACTGAAAGGTTTTCCATAATACAGACCTTTCCATTGGTTACACCGGCGAAAGTGGTTGAATTTTGCAGGCTCAAAATCAGTTTTTCAGTAGTAAAATTAGTAACACTGGCAGAACGGTGGCCGTGAATTTCCAGCAGGTACTCGGATTCTGTTCCTTCGGTAAACGCGGCGGCGGAAGAAGTATAGAGAGATACCGCAGTAGTAGCAGCTGTAGTGGTATTAGCTACCTGGGCGTTTAAGGGCAGGTTAACGTGATAGATGGCGGGGGCGGAAGAATTATTGCCATGCTGAATGGTATGCACCAGAATCCATTTGCCGCCGATCGGGTCCTGAATATAAAAACTGATTAGTCCGACCCGGCTGGCGGAGAAGGTTATTTGATAGGCATTGAGTTTTGTTGGCGTTATTGTATCGGCAAAACCATCGCCGATGAGGGTTTGAGTCCAGCTAGTCTGCGCTGTCCAACTCAGGGAGCCGTCGGTGCGTTGCAGAATGCCATACTCACTTCCGGTATAGCCGAAGAAAAAGCCGTTATAATCATCGCCGATGCCGATATACTGAGTGGTGCCAGCTACGCCTTCGGTAAAGGCGGCGGTAAACCGCACAACAACTCCCAGCCCGGGCAGGACTGCAAGGTTGCGCAGGGAGGTTATTTGCGCAAGGGAAGCGGTTGCGCCTGGAGCGGTCAAAAGTGCCATGCTATTTGTTTGGGCCACGGACCCGGAATTAGTTACTGATGTATTAACAATTGACGGATTGATATTATATTCGAATTTCCAGCCCAACAGTGGGGTGAGGATGGTGGAACGCACATCCCCCAGGACTGTAGTCGGAACGGTCATAGTTTTCCCTCCGTAATAAAAAGTTTTACTTTATCATGGTTATTTTTCTAACCAACTCAAATTGAGCGAGATTACGTTTGTTCCATTCGTGTTGTTGTAAGCCTGAATAGTGAAGCTCTTACCGGCGGGGACAACATAACCTCCGTTAAAATCAAAGATAACGGGATTGCCGATACTTTCAACGCGTGTTGCACTGGCGGTGCCGGATACGGCGTTCGAGCTTAGGGCTACGTAGTAGGCGGTGCATGAACTCGTAGTTGAGCTGCCTAAATTTGTATTTTGTGCGGTTGCTGCGATAGCTCCTGTTGTGGTTACTGAGGCATTTCTATAAATATCGATTCTGGTATAGTTGCTGGCGGAATTAGGTTTGCCGGAATTATAGGCGCTGCATTGCATTAAATACGCAGTCTTTCCTGAAGTTGTAGGATTAGACATGTTTAAGGCCATGAAGTTACTGGTTTGAATAATAGCCGCCGGTGTTGTTAAGGTATATAGTAACCCCTGCGAGGCGTAGTTTAAATTGGTCACATCCGCGGTGTATTCCGGCTGAGAGGCGGAAGATGCCGAAGTTGTATAAACCGGCTCTTGAGCGCTGGAGGAGATTTTGAAATTAGGCCTCAGTTCTTCGGGATTGATGGTGATATCCTCTTTTGACACTATTTCACCTTCTTTATAGAAAGATACTTGGCAAATTGTTAAGATACTATGTTATATATTATGAACCAACCAATAAAAAGTTCTTATTTCAAAATTCAAGAGCGACGGCTGGTCCCACAACAATATGTCACCTAGATTGTGGTAAAATAATATTATTAGCGAGGAGGCGATTATAATGCGATTGATACTTTGTGATCGTAAAATAGAGTTGTGTAACCTTTGGACGGAGTTGTTTCGGGCGGAAACTGATGTGGAGATAGTCAATGCGTCGTTTGAAACGCTCAATGACTATGATTGTATTGTCAGTCCGGCTAATTCTTTTGGTCTGATGGATGGCGGTTTTGATGCGGCATTGATTCGTTACTTTGGGGCTGGTTTGATGCATAATGTCCAGCAATATATTCTACGAGAATATGCTGGTGAGCAGCCGGTTGGAACTTCCTTCGTAATTGAAACCGGCCACTCCGAGCATAAATATCTGGCCCATACGCCAACGATGCGGGTGCCGAAGGTTATCGCTAATACCGATGTCGTTTATAATTCGATGCGCGCGATGTTGTTAGCGGTGCAAAAATACCACGTGATAAAAACCGTACTCTGCCCGGGGCTGGGCACTGCAACTGGAAAAGTCCCATTATCCCAGGCCGCTAGACAAATGTATTTAGCATATCAAAGCCTAAAAAATCCCCCGAATGGACTTAACTGGTCGCTGGCCCAAAAGATTGAAGCTCAGGTAAAGGCGACATTAACTAGATGATGGGGGCGAAGGTTAAAAAGGTTTACAGACATAAAAATAAGCCTATCGGCAAATCAATCATGTTGCTGATGGGCTTTTTATTATTGCTAATGTTCGATTTTTGCAACCGTGGGAAGCCAACCTCGATGAATCATAAGTTGGACAAGTTTATAATTCCAGTCAAGACCATCATCAATTATGCGACGAAGAGAAAGGGCAATTTCAGGCTGATAGGTATTGAGTATAGCACTAAAGGTGGCCAGTTGGGATGCTTTAGCCATATTTATTAGGAGCATGGCAATTTCTTCATCGGATAGTCTGCCTTCAAAAGGAATGTCAAGATTGTCTTTCAATGGATGTATTGAAAACCTTGTTTTGGGTAATTCACTATGGCCCTTTTCTAAGAAATCTTCACAAACCTTGACTGTCTTTTCGGAATGACTATCAATGGCGGCTGCTATTAGTGTTTTCAATTCATGGTCTTTTGCTTGGTTGTGGAGTACCGATAGGACAGCGACATTATGCCGGCCTTGGGTGACAATTCCATAAAGGGATCCAGCTTCGATATAGTTTATTGGTTCTTTGTCAACTATTGATTGAATGGCAGTGTGAACGACGCCGTTAACCTTGTCAATCATTGTCATAACATATGCCTCCTATGGTTATTTGTATCAGTATTCCCCAAAAAAATAGTAATACACAATTTTCAAAATGGCCCTTGAGATGATTAATTGAAGGATAGCGAAGTATTGTCGCACCGTGTATAATGATGGAAGGACAACAATTGTAACTTTTCAGGAGGCATCTTATGGATACGTGGTTAAAAAGTAAAGTGGAAGAAATGTTTAATAATAATCCCTTATCATCAAGGTTAGATATTAGTATATCGTTACTTGATAATGGCGAAGTAACAATGGTTATGCCGATAGTTAACGAGACACATACGAATTTTTATGGTTTTATTCACGGAGGATCTTTTTCGACGTTGGTAGATTCAGTAATGGGGGTAGCTTGTTTAACTGTGGGAAAATTAGTAGTTACAAGTGATATTAATATGAAATTCATTTCAAATTCAAAAACCACTCCAGCCGTTACTGGCGTTGGACGGGTTATTCATAATGGCAAGAATTTAATGGTCACTGAAGCTGAAATTAGAGATGAAAATAAACGCCTGCTTGTTAAGGCTCAAGGCAGTTATTTTGTCCAAGGTTCTGTAAAAGAATCAATGCTGGCATAGGTTAGGTGATGGCCGATGTTTATCCTGTAAATGCGAATTTGTTTTTGAAAGAAAAATATTGATAGTATCCGGCAACTCTTGACAATATAAGATATGATATAATGATTTAAGAACAAATTTTGGGAGTGTGAAATTTAAATTGGATGTCCCGGTGTCTATATGGTTAGAGCTTATTGTAATTATTGCGCTGATATTTGCTAATGGGATATTTGCGATGACTGAAATGGCTATTGTCTCATCGCGGAAGGTCAGACTTGAACAGCGGGCTGACGAAGGCGATAAAGGAGCTAAAGCGGCCTTAGAACTTGCAGAAGAGCCGACGCCGCTTTTATCCACGATTCAAATTGGTATTACTTTGATTGGCATTATCACCGGTACTTTTGGTGGAGCAACATTATCAAAACCGATAGCAGAACAGATTAAAGTGATACCTTTTGTTGGCCCGCATGCTGAGGCAATTAGTTTGTTTGTCGTGATCTTAAGTATTACGTATTTTTCGCTTATTGTTGGTGAATTAGTGCCCAAAAGATTGGCGTTGAATAATCCTGAACGGGTAGCTTCGGTGTTAGCTAGGCCAATGCGGTTTTTTTCAAAAATTGCGGCGCCGATTGTTCGGTTTTTAAGTGCTTCAACAGACATTCTGTTGGGCTTACTCGGGATAAAACCATCGGAGGAACCGCCGGTAACTGAAGAAGAAATTAAGATATTAATCGGGCAAGGGACTGAAGCAGGAACGTTTGAAAAAGCCGAACAAGAAATGATAGATCAGGTCTTCCGGTTAGGAGATTTGCGAGCATATGCCATAATGACGCCGCGAACCCAGTTGGTGTGGCTTGATAGTGAGGAACCGTTGGAGGTTAATTTGAATATTATTGCCGATAGTCATCATTCTAGGTTTCCGGTGGCTAAGGGCAATCTGGATTGTTTTGAAGGAATTATTTATAGTAAGGACATAATTTCCAAAACAATGGCGGGTAAAGCGTATTCACTAAGCGATTGTGTTCAAACGCCATTGTTTATTCCTAAGACGATGAAAGTTCTGGAGATACTGGCATTGTTCCAGAAAAAGGGGACCCATGACGCGGTTGTCCTTGATGAGTTTGGCGGGGTAGTAGGGCTTGCTACTATTTATGACATTATGGAAGAGATTGTTGGTGATATACCGGAAGTAGACGAACCAAATGAGCCACAAATAGTTCAGCGTGATAACGGTTCCTGGTTGGTTGATGGCCTTTTATCGATAGATGATTTTAAGGACTTTTTTGATATGGATGAATTGCCGGGGGAAGAGGGCGAACATTATCAGACTGTTGGCGGACTAGTTACCTCGTATTTGGGTTATATTCCGGTAACGTCAGAAAGTTTTGAGACGAATGGTCTCCATATTGAAGTTGTTGACATGGATCGCTTTCGGGTAGACAAAGTGCTGGTTACACGCATGTGACCAGCACTTTGTCTATGTGAATCTTGTAGGTTTGTCTTACAATCAAGCGGCTATTAGCGCGAACCACCAAGTAGCTGAAGTTGGTAAAATTAGGAGGGAAAGGTGTCGTTAGATGGCGGCACCTTTATTTAATAAAAAATTTAAAACTTTCGGGTTTGTTGCATAGCGGAAAACCATGGATATTAAAAAGAAAGTCTATTAGGCGTTATATGCAAGAAACTGACTGAATAAATAGATGATTTAATTGGGGGTGTCCATTAAAGTATATTAAATAATAGATGGCAGTAAAAAATCCTCTAGTGCCCTAAAATGGATGGAAAAAGTTGTCCCTTCAGTGGAAGAGTGTACTGTTATCTTTGCTTTATGCCTTTTGGCGATGCTGTAGCAAATTGGTAATCCTAAGCCTAGTTGGTTCTTTTTTGTACTTAGGAAAGGAGTACCTATCTTGCTTAACACATTTTCGGGTATGCCTGGCCCAGTGTCATGAATAGCCAGGATTATTGTATCGTTATCCTGGTAGGTTTTAAATGTTAGGATTCAGCCAGCATCCATGGCTTCAAAACCATTTCGTGCTAGATTGAGGATCAGTTGTCGTATTTCTTTATCGTCATAATGGATAAGCGGAATGTTCCCGATATTTGTTTGTATTTCACATTTTAAACGAAAAGCCTCAGTTTGTAATACTGGGAATAGAGAATATAGCGTTTCATTCAAATCCCAAGTTTTTGTTCAACTCGTTTATTTTTGGCAAGGTATAAAAACTCTATAATGACCTCATTAGCTTGGTCCAGTTCCGCAATCATCATATCAAGTTGAGTGCGGTATTCAGCAAATAGTTCTTTACTTCGAAATATTTGCAAGTAGCCTCGTACCGTAGTTAATGGATTTCGTAGCTCATGTCCTATTTCGGCCGCCATTTTGCCTAAAAGCTCGAGCTGTTTATGTAGTGGCCATTCATCTTCATGCTTTCTGGGATTCTCGGTGATATTTTCATACATAGCTATAAAATGTCCCCTTTTTACTGACGATAGGCATATATTCTAAAACGTTGTTTTCATAATTAAAAATAGTTTTTTGGGAATTAGCTAACAAAATCGGCTAGCCCAGTATTTACAATACAAAATATTTGTCCAATAAAAAACTGCCTGGTTGCTTACGATAAATAAGCAACCAGGCAGTCGTAAACCTTTTTATTAGTCATTAGACCCACGGCTTTGCGTCCTCACCTTTCGATGAGTTTGCTAAATATTGATATTTTAGTATAAACTTTGACATAAACAGACAAATTCCTTCTATGCAAGTAATTGTTTGGATTTAGGATTTAATAAATGATAACATAACATCTATTTAGACTGGCAAAAAAATTAGTGACCATTTTGCCCCAAGTATTTATGCTTTTTATATTATACATAGAAATACCCTATAATGTAGACTTTTTTACGGTCTATCCTATAGGGTGCGTTTTAGAAATTAGTTTATGGGGCGCTCAGTCTTGGTGCGCCCCTATTTTCTCAGCAGATTTTGAACCGCTTTTTCATCGGGGGTAACGTAGAGCGTTTTCTGGTGATCATAGATTACAAAGCCGGGTTTAGAGCCAGCGGGTTTATTGACGTGGCGGCGTTTGGTGTAATCTACAGGGACGTTGGCGGATTGGCGGGCCTTGCTGAAGTAGGCAGCCAGGCTTGCGGCTAGAGTAATGTTTTCGGGGGAAGGATCTAGAGTGCCGGTGCGTAAGATGACATGCGAGCCGGGAATGTCTTTGGTATGAAACCAAAGTTCATCAGGACGGGCGTGCTTAAAGGTTACCAAATCGTTTTGTCGGTTGTTTTTGCCGATTAAAATAGTTAAACCGTCTGGGGTTGTTGCTTCGAGAGGAGCACTAAGAGGGGCAGGCCGGTGTTTTCCTTTCGCTTTTTCTTTGACATAGGCGGCCTGAATAAGCTCTTGGCGAATTTCGCCGATTTCGGCTAAGGTTACGGCTTGATGGAGGGTAACGAGAATACTATCGAGATAATCTAGTTCATTTCGGCATTCTTTGATTTGAACGGCTAGAGAATCTTGGGCCCGTTTGAGTTTATTGTATTTTGTGTAGTAATGTTGAGCATTCTCCAGGGCTGAAAGTAGTGGATCAAGGGAAATGGTTACCTTGGTGGTGTCGGGGTCGGCTGCATATAGGTCGGGCAGAGTTGCGGTTGTTGAATGAGGTTCAATGGCGTAGATATTTGCCATGAGAATATCAGCTTGGCAACGTAAAATATCGGCTTCTTCGGCGGTAGTAAGTTCTTGGCTCAAAGTAGTAGCTTTTCGTTCCAAACGGGCTATTTCGCCGGTAACTAACTTAATAAGAAGGCTTTTTTCAGGAGCATCGTGGCGACCTTGGAAATAGGCGGCAAATTCAACGGCTTCACTCATTGTGTCAAAGGGGCGGGGTTCTTGGCCGGTAAGGTGTTCTAAGGAGAAGGCAGCCATGCCAAGGATGCGGCTTTTGTCACTGGCGATAACGACCGTCGGTTGGTGTTCTCCCTGCCTTAACGGAGCGACAAGTTCAGAGATGGTTCCTTTAATGGTGGCAAGATCTGCTTGGTCTAACGTTCCAAGCGTGATATCGGCAGGCAGACCTGAACGCCATACTATTTCCCGGGCGGTTACGGGGCCAAGGCCGACAGTAACTTGGACTATCGCTTTAGCGAGCGGGGTGCCTTCTGGCAGAATTTTCATCATGTCGGTTAGAAATTCAATTGGGGGTTCGGCTAAAATATTGACGCCGGACTGGGGTGGCGGGGGGAGAAAGTCTCGTCCCGGCAAGATTTGGCGGACACGACTCATATTTGCGCTGACCCGTCTGACAGAGTCGAGAATGATTCCGTCTTGGACCAGGATGATGTTGCTGTGTTTTCCCATAAGTTCAAACACTAACTCCTTAGTGATAATCATACCGCGTTCCCCACGAACGTCGATATAGATTGATACGGCCCGGTCTAGACCGTGTTGGCTTATCTTAGCAATACGGCCGTTTTCAAGGTGTTTCCTTAGTAACATAGTAAAAACCGGTGGACTGGGGGGATTCTCAGGGATTATGGTAGCGAGATGCAGTCGCGGGTTTTCGGGATTGGCGGAAATAAGAAGCGGAATGGTTGCGGCGCCAATTTGGTGCAACCAGATGATAAGCGTATATTTGTCAGGTTGAAAGATTTTATCGACACGCCCGCCGGATAGCGTATTATCAAGTTCAGCTACTAATGGGGCGAGAGAAAGTCCGTCTAGATTCATGGTGCCTCCAAGACAATTTTTGCCACAAGTATATCACTACTTGCCAGGTCTGGTCAAATAAGGTCTAATTGCTTCTGGAATGGAATAACATGGGTAAAGAGAACATGTTAGCGAGGTGGCCCGGTGTGGAGAAATGGTATGCTCGTACGGTAGAAGAAACATTAGACTTTTGGCGAACAGATGAGCATGATGGGTTAAGTACCGCTGATGTAAAGATTAGGCTGGAACAATTTGGCTATAATGAAATGAGGGGAAAGGCTAAAGTCGCCTGGTGGAAGCGATTTTTGGCGCAGTTTCAAGATTTCATGGTGGTGGTGCTCTTAGCCGCGACCTTGATTTCGGCATTTTTAGGCGAATATGTTGACGCGGTGACCATATTGGCAATTGTGATCATAAATGCTTTGTTAGGCTTCTTCCAGGAATATCGGGCGGAACGTTCGATGGAGGCTCTAAAAAAATTAACGGCTCCAACTGCCAGGGTGGTAAGAAACGGAGTTGTGCAGCATATTCCGGCTCGGCAATTGGTGCCGGGGGATGTACTTATGCTGGAAGCCGGAGATATTATTGCCGCTGATGGGCGGCTTATTGGTGCGATTAACCTAGAAGTCGAGGAAGCGGCGTTAACCGGAGAAGCCTTGCCTGTACGAAAATTAGCGGAAAAAATATATTCGGAAGAAGTAACCTTGGGTGATCGCAAAAATATGATTTATTCCGGGACGGTTGTTACCAGGGGGCGTGGCAAAGCTACGGTGTGTAGTATTGGCATGCAGACCGAAGTGGGAAATATTTATGGCATGATTCAACAGGCAGAACCGGAAGATACCCCGCTTCAACGGAGGCTGGATAAGCTTGGCAAGTGGTTGGTCTGGGGGTGTTTAGGCATTTGCCTTATTGTCGTAATCACCGGAGTATCTAAAGGTGAGCCGATATTTCTCATGTGCATGGCGGGAATAAGTTTAGCAGTAGCCGCTATTCCTGAAGGGCTGCCGGCAATTGTAACCGTGGCTTTAGCCTTAGGGGTTCAACGAATGATAAAACACCATGCCATTGTCCGCAAACTTCCGGCTGTTGAAACCCTTGGTTGTACCACCGTTATTTGTTCGGATAAAACGGGGACGCTTACGCAAAACGAAATGACTGTGCGAAAAATATACACAAATAATAAATTATATGATGTTAGTGGTGCCGGTTACGAAATAAAAGGACAAATTTCCCTTAACAAGCAGGATTTTGATGCTAAAAGAGATAAATCATTAATGCAGTGCCTAGAAATATGCACTTTATGTAATAATAGCGTGTTAAAACATAATGACGTTAATTTCACTGGACTATGGCGAAAAAAGTCAAGCCGGGTTTGGTCAGTGGAAGGAGATCCTACTGAAGGGGCTTTAGTTGTTGTTGCTGGTAAAACAGGAATTTGGAAAAGAGATCTGGAGAAAACCAAGCGCCGGTTAGCGGAAATACCTTTTGAAGCTCAACGGCGTCGCATGTCGGTGGCGTATGCTGAAACTGGTGGCAGAAATATCCTGTATACCAAGGGCGCATTAGACACTATCTTGGATTTGTGCCGCTATTATCATGACGGTACGCGGGAAATGCCGCTGACACCAGCGATAATTGAAAGTATTCTAAAGGTCAATGACAGCCTCACTCAAGGCGCACTAAGAGTGTTGGCGATGGCTTACCGTCGGCTGGAACCAGCTGAGGTTGGCAATATTAATGAAGCGTGCGAACATGAACTAGTATTTGCCGGGCTCGTCGGGATGATTGATCCGCCACGGGAAGATGCGCGGCAGGCGATTAGCATTTGTCATCAGGCCGGAATAAAAACGGTAATGATAACCGGTGACCACCGCAATACGGCGATGGCTATTGCCACTGAACTTAATATGTTTAAAGAAGGCGAAGATAAGGCTATAACCGGTATAGAACTAGATAAATTAAATGAAAAACAGCTAATCGATGCGGTTGACGAAATAAGTGTATATGCCAGGGTATCTCCGGCGCATAAATTGCGTATTGTAAAGGCGCTTAAGGCAAAAGGACATATTGTGGCTATGACCGGTGATGGAGTAAACGATGCTCCGGCGGTTAAGGAAGCCGATATTGGTGTAGCTATGGGGATGACTGGTACCGATGTAACCAGAGAAGCTTCGGCGATGACCCTGGCTGATGACAATTTTGCGACAATCGTGGCGGCGGTGGAATCCGGACGCGGCATTTATGATAATATCCGTAAGTTTATCCGCTATCTTTTGGCTGGTAATACGGGTGAAGTGTTGACCATGTTTATTGCATCGCTAGCCGGGATGCCGATGCCACTATTGCCAGCGCAAATTCTGTGGGTTAATCTGGTTACCGATGGTTTTCCGGCAATGGCACTCGGTGTCGATCCCGGCGAAACTGGGGTTATGAATCGACCACCGCGTAATCCTGCAGAAAGCATATTTTCACGTGGATTAAGCCGCAAGATTGTTGCTAGGGGGTTCCAAATTGGCTTAAGCACGGTGCTGGTATTTGCTGCAGTATATTATGGCAAAGGTGATTTGCCGTTGGCCAGAACCATGGCGCTCACTACGTTGGTCTTCTGCCAATTGTTTCATGTCTATGATTGCCGTTCGGAAACCAAGACTATTTTTGAAGCCGGGTTTATTGCTAATAAATATTTGGTAGCGGCTACGGTTGGTTCTGTAATAATGCAATTAGTGATTGTTTATGTGCCGTTTTTGCGCAACGTTTTTTCTACGACCATTTTAATGCCTAATGATTGGTTATTGATTCTGGCGGTTGCGGGCTGGACGACGATTATCGGGGCTGTTAAACATTTTATTTTCAGGCGACGTCCGGCAGTACGTTCCGTACGGGCTGGGTATAATAGGCATTAAGAATTATTATTTATCAGGACGTTTAAAGGTTAAGTGGCGTCTAACACGGAGGGATTGAAAATGCAATTCAGTAAATGGAATGGTTTGGGCAATGACTTTGTAATTGTCAATGGTTTTAAAGAAAAAGTAGCTGATTTTAAGACGGCAGCAATTGAAGTTTGTGATCGTCACTTTGGCATTGGGGCTGATGGATTGGTTTTTGTTCTGCCATCAGAAACAGCAGATTTTAAAATGCGCATTTTTAATTCTGATGGCAGTGAAGCCGAAATGTGTGGCAATGTTACCAGGTGCGTAGCCAGGTATGTGTACGAAACCGGCATGACGGACAAAACTAAGATTACGTTAGAGACTCTGGCTGGGCCGATAAAGCCTGAACTGGTTTTTGAGGGAAAACAGATAATTGGTGCCAGAGTCGATATGGGACGACCTCGTCTAAAACGGGCTGAGATACCAATGACTGGAGTGGCGGATGAACAATTTGTCAATCAGCCGATACAGGTCGATGGAACCACTTATTACGGTACGGCGGTGTCAATGGGCAATCCCCACTTTATCATTTTTGTTGATGATATTAATGCGGTAAATTTGTCGGCTGTTGGGCCTAAGCTAGAGATACATTCGGTATTTCCTCGCAAAACTAATGTAGAATTCGTCCAGGTACTAAAAAATAATGAACTTAGGATGCGAGTCTGGGAACGCGGCGCAGGAATTACGTTGGCTTGCGGTACTGGGGCTTGTGCAACTCTGACTGCGGCCGTCTTAAATAGTAAGACTGGACGAAAAGCTACTATCCATTTAGATGGTGGCGACTTATTAATTGAATTGGCTGAAAATGAGCATATTTATATGTCTGGTCCGGCGACAGAAGTCTTCCGGGGTGAATACTTGCTAAAACTATAATAATATAAGGGTGAAGTTTGAAAGGAGTACTAATATGGCATTGATCAACGAAAATTACTTGAAGCTTCCGGGAAGCTATCTGTTCGCGGAAATAGCGAGAAGAGTCTCTGCATTTAAAGAACAAAACCCGGCGGCGGATGTTATCCGCCTTGGTATTGGTGATGTTACTCAGCCGTTAGCTCCTGCCGTTATTAGTGCGCTGCACACAGCGGTGGATGAAATGGCTAAAGCGGAGACATTCCGCGGTTACGGTCCGGAACAGGGATATGACTTTTTAATTAAGACGATCATTGAAAATGATTATGCTCCTTATGGCATTAATTTAGCGGAAGATGAAATCTTTGTTAGTGATGGCTCTAAAAGTGATGTAGGCAACATACAGGAAATATTCGGTACCAATAATACTGTGGCAATTACCGATCCGGTATATCCGGTTTATCTTGATACCAATGTTATGGCTGGTCGCTCGGGAAAGCTAGACGCTGACGGCAAATTTTCCGGTATTGTATATCTTCCTTGTACTGCCGAAAATGATTTTAAACCGGCATTGCCAACGACGAAAGTCGACCTTATTTATTTATGCTGTCCCAATAATCCTACTGGCACCGTGTTGCCAAAAAGTGAACTGAAAAAATGGGTTGACTATGCAAAAAATAATGGCGCAATCATCCTATTTGATTCTGCGTATGAAGCTTATATCCGCGAACCGGAAATCCCGCACAGCATTTATCAAATTGAAGGGGCTAAGGAAGTTGCGATTGAATTTAGATCGTTCTCTAAACTTGCCGGGTTTACTGGGACACGCTGTGCGTATACTGTTGTGCCTAAAACAGTTATGGCGTTTACTAAAGATGGAACTGCTCATCCATTAAATAAATTGTGGAACCGGCGGCAGACTACCAAATTCAACGGCGCTCCCTATGTTATTCAACGCGGGGCGGAAGCGGTTTATTCTCCGGTCGGCAAAGAACAGGTTAAAACAACGGTAGACTATTATATGACTAATGCTAAGATTATTCGCGAAGGTCTACTGAGTATTGGTTTGGAAGTATACGGCGGTGTTAATGCCCCATACATTTGGTTAAAGACACCTAATGGTATGGATTCTTGGACATTCTTTGATAAACTTTTGAATGAGGCAAATATTGTGGGTACGCCAGGAGCCGGGTTTGGTCCAGCCGGCGAAGGATATTTCCGGTTGACTGCATTTGGTAACCGGGAAAATACGGTGGAAGCAATCAACAGAATTAAGACTAAACTTAGCTTGTAAGGATAACTGGGGATGGGGTTGGCCAAAAGAAAATTTGGTCAGCCCTATTGTTTGTAAAATAAATTAGAAAAAATAGGAAAACCAATGAAGAAATCGATCCAGAACAGAATATATATCTCCTAGAGATTACTAGGGGGTGGCTGTTATGCGAGTCGGTTTAATGGTTATACTTCTTATGACTTTTTTAATTAAGCCGGTAGGAGCGGTATTGCCAGTGACTGCTGAAACTATTGGGCTTGCGCAGGATTATGGCCGTCAAAATGCGGGGTTAGCCTTGGCGGATTTTCTTCGCGCCTGGACTGTGTATGAGGAAAATGCCGAGCGGTTAAATGATACAACGGATCAGGCTTGCTTTTATACTCCGTTCTTATTATTGGCTGCCGATGCTCGAGATAAGACCTTGGAAGGTGCTGCGGTCGGGGTTAGTGATGGCAAAAATGTTCTTGAACCTTATAACTGCTATGTGGTGTTTAGCGCTAATTTGTTCGGGACAGAGCAAAGTTTGGCTGACGGGGCTGAAGCAATGCTTAGGCAAGGTTCTAAGACGGTAAACGCTGTAGTGGTTTATAAAGTTTCACAGCCGGAACAAGTAGTAGATGGCGTGCTTTGTTCTAAACTATATATTTATTTTATGAAGAATGTGGTCGACTTAAAGAAACCCGCGGAACTGACAATTGTTAATGACCGTCATGAACGTAAGTTTTATTTTAATTTAGCGGGGTTTAAATGATTATGGCTCGTTATGGCTCGTGTATTTCTTTTTATTAGGCGAAAAAAGGAATTAGGGGGCGCAAGCGAGAAGTATTTTATAAAAATTGGGATTAAATATCATTTTTTCCTGGAATAATAACCAGAGTTGTGGAAGGGGCAATAATGTAGTGCTAAAGAGTATGACGGGGTTTGGTCGAGGTGAATACTTAGATGCCGAACACCGCTTTATTGTTGAGATTAAAGCAGTAAATAATCGCTATAATGAAATTGTTATCCGCATGCCGAAAATGTTAGCTTCATTGGAAGATAAGATTCGTAGGATGGTCGCTAATGTTTTGGCACGGGGACGGATTGATGTTTATATAACTGTTGATGATTTTGGTCAAAAGAAACGTACGGTAAGGGTTGACAAAGAGTTGGCAATGGCTTACCATAAAGCAATGAAAGAACTAAGGGAATTGCTGGAACTGCCGGCAGCCGAGTCGGTTTCGCAAATTGCCAGATACCCTGATGTTTTAAAAGTTGAGGAAGTAGCGGATGATATAGCTTTGGCTTGGCCTAAGCTGGAAGAAGCTATTAAGGCCGCGCTCAGTAAGCTGATGGATATGCGGTTGGTCGAAGGAACTAATATCCAAAAGGACTTGCTGGGGCGGATTGATACCCTGACTACTCATATTAAGTTTATTGAAGAACGGGCTCCCCAAATTGCCGAGGAATACCAGGAAAAGCTCTTGGGCCGGATGCGGGAAGCTTTGGCAGCTATTTCAGCTCAGCCGGATGAAGTAAGAGTGCTTCAGGAAGCGGCGCTTTATGCTGACAAGATTAATATTACTGAAGAACTGGTCCGGCTTAACAGCCATCTCATGCAGCTTAAAGAAACGTTGCTGTCGGATACCGCTGTAGGCCGTAAATTAGACTTTATTATTCAGGAAGTTAATCGAGAGACCAATACTATTGGCTCAAAAACCAATGATTATTCAGTGGCGACTATTGTTGTAGAAATTAAAAGTGAAATTGAAAAAATTAGAGAACAAATCCAAAATATTGAGTAGCGTCAGAAAAACTATTGTTGGGGCGAGTGCGGCAATAGTCAATTTATATGCTAGGAGGAAAGCCACATATGGATATAAAACTTATTAATATTGGTTTTGGAAACATTGTTTCTGCCAATAGAATTATTGCTATTGTCAGTCCTGAATCGGCACCAATTAAGAGAATTATTCAGGAGGCTCGTGATCGGGGAATGCTGGTTGATGCCACCTATGGACGGAGAACCAGAGCCGTGGTTATCGCGGACAGCGATCATGTTATTTTGTCGGCGGTGCAGCCGGAAACAGTTGCTCACCGTCTGGTTAATAAGGATGCAGTAGTGGAGGATCCTGTCGAATAGTTGAAAGGGGAACTGGAGTTATGGCGCGGCCGGGCATACTGATCGTCCTTTCAGGTCCTTCCGGGACAGGAAAAGGGACGATATGTAAGGAACTATTAAACAATTATCCTAATATTAATTATTCAATATCAGCGACAACACGCTCCCCACGCGCCGGAGAAGTCAATGGGGTTAATTATTGGTTCGTTTCTCAAGCTGAATTCCAGGAAATGATTAAAAATGATGCACTATTGGAATGGGCGGAGGTTTATGGAAATTACTATGGAACACCGCGCCGGTATGTAGAGGAGCTTTTGGCAAACGGGAAAGATATAGTTTTAGAGATTGATACACAGGGCGCAATGCAAGTGAAAAATAAATTCCCAGAAGGGGTGTTTATTTATATTGTACCGCCGTCGATTGATGAATTAGCTACGCGAATTAACAAGCGTGGTTCTGAAACTCCAGAGTCGATCAAAAGACGGTTGGGAAGTGTCCGCTATGAATTATCATCGGCGTATGATTACCATTATGTAGTAATCAATGACCGGGTGTCAGAGGCTACTGCTAAAATAGAGGCAATTATTAGCGCCGAAAAAAGCCGAGTCGGGCGTAATGCTGATCGTATTGCCGCGATTAGCAAAAACGGCAGTATCGACTGAACATAAAGGAGGACTTGTATGGTTGATCCATCAATAGATCGTTTGGTGAAAAAGGTTGATAGTAAATATACTTTAGTGGTACTTGCCGCAAAACGGGCTCGTGAGATTCTGGATGGTGATCCGCCACTAGTTGAATGCAAATCGAAAAAACCAGTAACCGTAGCTTTGGAAGAAGTAGCTCAGGACCTAGTAGCCTATGAAAGAACCAAAGCTGGCATCAAATAGAGGAGACACTGGATATGCTTACCGGGAAAAAAGTCGTTGTTGGAGTATCCGGCGGAATTGCCGCCTACAAAGCGGTGGAGGTTGTCAGCCGTTTAAAAAAAGCGAAAGCTGAAGTCCGGGTCATAATGACCCGGTCAGCGACCGAGTTCGTCACTCCGCTGACCTTTCGGGAGATTAGCGGGAATCCGGTTGCGAGTGATATGTGGCGTGAGCCGAAAACCTGGAATGTTGAACATATAGCCATGGCAAACTGGGCGGATTTGTTTCTGATTGTGCCGGCTACGGCAAACATTATTGGTAAAATGGCGTCAGGTATTGCTGATGATATGCTTTCCACCACTGTCATGGCTACCAAGTCGCCGGTTATGTTGGCGCCGGCGATGAACACCAATATGTATACTAATCCGGTAGTAAGTGCTAACTTGTCGCGTTTAGCAGAACTGGGTTATTATATTATTCCGCCAGCAACAGGAATGCTAGCGTGCGGGGTAGAAGGTCCGGGGCGTTTGCCGGAACCGGAACTTATTGTCGCCGAGGCGGCGCAGTTGTTCACTGAACGCCAGACGCTGGCGGGAAAAAAAGTGCTGGTTACGGCTGCGGGAACGAGAGAGCCAATTGATCCTGTTCGGTACATTGGCAATCGCTCTAGCGGGAAAATGGGGTATTCATTAGCGGCGGCTGCTGCTAAACGGGGGGCAACCGTAGTTTTGGTCTCCGGACCGTCTGGTTTGAGTCAGCCGGAAAATGTGCTGCTGAAGAAAGTTGAAACTGCAGCCGAAATGCGCCAAGCGGTGCTTGCTGAATATGATGATGCTGATATTGTTATCAAGGCGGCAGCAGTAGCTGATTACCGTCCCAGCGTGGTCAGTGAGCAAAAAATCAAAAAAAATGATGGCACTATAACGCTGGTATTAGAAAAAACATCAGATATATTGGCGGAATTAGGACGAGAAAAAACTCATCAAATATTGATCGGCTTTGCCGCTGAGACCCAAGACTTATTGACTAACGCAACTGTCAAACTAACCAAAAAAAATCTTGATATGATTGTCGCTAATGATGTTACTGTGCCGGGAGCAGGCTTTGATGCCGACACTAATATTGTACGGGTGCTGTATCGTGATGGTCGGTCCGAAGAGTTGCCGCAAATGTCGAAAGAGAGTCTGGCTGGACACCTGCTGGACAAAATAACGGCCTTAATAACAAATAATGATTGATTTTTTTTCCAGTATAAAGTAGAATGTTAACGTTGAAATTACATAAAGTTAGCTCATCAAGAGTTGGTGGAGGGAATGGCCCGATGAAACCGCGGCAACCATCCGGCTTAGCTGGAAACGGTGCCAATTCCTGCGGGGGATGTCTCTCGCAAGATGGGAGCGGTTTATGCCCTCCCTAGTGGGGTTTTTTTTATATCCAGCAGAAAGGTGATACTTTCTGAAGGGGATAGAGCTTAGTGTATGGTCTTTGGTAGGCTAAGCTTAGCGTAACCTTATTACTAAAGGAGGTAATGTTATGGAAATGCGTAAATTATTTACGTCCGAATCGGTTACCGAAGGCCATCCGGATAAAATTGCTGATCAAATTTCGGACAGTGTACTTGACGCTATTATTGCCAAAGACCCAATGGCAAGGGTTGCTTGTGAAACTCTTGTTACTACCGGTCAAGTACATGTAGCTGGTGAAATCAGCACAAAGTGCTATGTTGAAATTCCTAAGATCGTCCGCGAGACTATTAAAGAAATCGGATATACGCGCGCTAAGTTTGGTTTCGATGGCGAAACTTGCGGTGTTTTAATATCAATTGATGAACAGTCCCCGGATATTGCCATGGGGGTTGACAAGGCGCTGGAAGCGAAAAAAGGCGAGATGGACGAAATTGACGCCATTGGCGCTGGCGACCAGGGCATGATGTTTGGCTATGCTACTAACGAAACACCAGAATATATGCCGTTGCCAATTTCGTTGGCCCATAAACTGGCAAAAAGGCTGTCTGACGTTCGGAAAGATGATACCCTTACATATCTTCGCCCTGATGGAAAAACTCAGGTAACGGTTGAATATGAGAATGATAAACCGATTCGGGTTGATGCCATTGTTATTTCAACCCAGCATGGCCCGGAAGTATCGCTGGCAGATATTGAAAGGGACATGCTTGAATATGTAATTAAACCTATTGTTCCGGCAGAACTTTTGGATGAAAAAACCAAATATTACATTAATCCTACTGGGCGGTTTGTAGTCGGCGGGCCGCAAGGTGATGCTGGATTGACCGGACGAAAAATTATTGTTGATACCTATGGTGGTATGGCCCGGCATGGCGGTGGCGCTTTTTCGGGGAAAGATCCTACAAAAGTTGATCGTTCCGGAGCATATGCGGCTCGGTATGTGGCGAAAAACATCGTAGCCGCTGGTCTTGCAGACAAATGCGAAATTCAGCTGGCCTATGCTATTGGTGTTGCTCAACCGGTTTCCGTGCTTGTAGAAACCTTTGGAACTGCTAAAGTAGATGAGACGCTTATTGCTAAATTGGTAGTAGCCAATTTTGACCTGCGGCCGGCTGGTATCATAAAAATGCTTGATTTGAGAAAACCTATTTATCGTCAGACTGCAGCTTATGGTCACTTTGGTCGTACCGATGTTGACTTGCCGTGGGAACACACTGATAAAGCGGAAATTCTTCGTCGCGCGGCAAATATTTAATTAAAATTTTCCCAGGTGGTCATACTAACCCTGCGGAGTAAACTAGATAGAAGGGGTTGGTGCACGTGGGCATGCGCTTTTGCTTTTCTCCGCTGGGCATGCGCCGAGTCCGGCGGTTTCAAAATGGTCGGCTGGATTATTATAACTGGGAAATGTTGAACTTTTATACTGATTCTGAATTTAGCAGGGATTATTTGTTCTAAAAACGAATATAAACTCAAGCGAAAGGGACTTTGCTAAGTCCCTTTTCTTTGTGTAGCGTGGTGGATATTTATTATGCAACGTGTAGCGGAAGTTATTATTAATCTGCCGACAAAAAATATAACAAAACCATTTTCTTATTTGGTTCCGGATGAAATCGACGAACTAGCCCCCGGTTGGCGGGTGTTGGTTCCTTTTGGTAGCCGTAAAATTGAGGGGTTCGTTGCTAGTGTAGGGCAAGGCGATGGTTCGGGCTTAAAACCAATCTTAAGTGCCCTTGATGAAGAAACGTGGTTTACGCCGCATATGCTGGCGGTTGCAGAGTGGGTGAGTAATTTTTATATTTGCACAATCGCCGAAGCTATGCGACTGTTTATCCCTGGCAAAACAGGAATTAAATCTCGGGTAGTGTATCGGGCAATTGCCGAAAAAAGGGCTGAACTTGCTCAACGATCAAACATAGAGGGACAAATATATGAATACCTTGTAGTTAAAGGCCCGCAATCCTTGGCGAAACTTACTGGCCAGTTTGGGACAACTACAGCAAAAACGGTGCGGCGGCTTTGCGCCGGGGAATTATTGGCCCGTGATACTGTTGTTAGCCGTACTGCCAAGGCACAGTACCAGACTTACTGGTACCTAGTTGATCCTGCAGCGGCGGTTCAGATGATTAACAATAAATTAAAGAAAAAACCAGCTCAACAGCGAATGGTAGAAACTCTTCTTAATGAAAGCCGAATTACCGCTGATGACCTAAGACGGTTTAAAATCAGCCGGGATACGGTAAAAGCTTTGATGAAGAGCGGCATAATTAATGCTGGCCAGACGAGAGTGCTAAGAGACAGCTATCAGCAAATGCAAACGGGGACAGCGGACTTTCGGCTTGCTGGTACCCAGCGGGCTGTTCTGGACGAAATTATACCGGCGATAACCAAACGTGAAAGTAAATCTTATTTACTCCACGGAATTACCGGCAGCGGAAAAACACAAGTTTATATCGAAGCCGCCACCGCGACTAGGCAGGATGGCCGGCAAGTAGTAGTACTTGTGCCAGAAATAGCTCTGACCGGACAGATTGTCGAGCGTTTTAAACAACGGTTCTGTAATGATGTCGTGGTTTTACATAGCAAATTATCAGCGGGCGAACGCTTTGACACTTGGCAGCGGTTGGCATCCGGTGAGGCAGGCATTGTTATTGGGGCGAGGTCGGCAGTATTTGCGCCGGTGGTTGATCCCGGTCTGTTTATCTTGGACGAAGAACATGAATTTACCTACAAACAAGAAGAATCGCCGCATTACCATGCGCGCGAAGTGGCCTTAAAACGGGCTGAACTTTCCGGGGCGCAAGTAATCCTCGGCAGTGCGACTCCGGCGGTGGAAACTTATTATGATGCATTGCAAGGCAAACACAAACTATTAGCAATGCCGGAACGGGTTGATGGGGCATTTTTACCGGAAGTTACGGTTGTCGATATGCGGGATGAACTAAAAGACGGCAAACGCAGTGTAATATCCCAGCCGCTTAAGGAACTATTGATCGCCACGCTTGAGCGCAAAGAACAAGCCATCATTCTCCTTAATCGCCGCGGCTATTCGACATTTGTCCTATGCCGGGAATGCGGCCATGTTATGAAATGCAGCCATTGTGAAGTGTCGCTGGTATATCACCATACCAGTAACGGATCGGTACTTCGCTGTCACTATTGCCAGGCCCGGCAGCCGGTGCCTGATGTGTGTCCGGCGTGTCGTAGCCGGTATATCAAATATTTTGGCACTGGTACACAAAAAGTAGAAGAAGCACTGGCCGAAATATTGCCTGGCGCACGAATTGTTCGTATGGACCAAGATACCACCAGTGGGAGGACCGCTCATCAGCGAATATTAACTGCGTTTGCGACCGGTGAATATGATATTTTGTTAGGTACCCAGATGGTGGCGAAAGGCCACGACATAAAAAACGTTACCGCGGTAGGCATCATTTCTGCCGATACCGCCCTCAACCTGCCAGACTTTCGGGCAGCGGAAAAAACATTTGCGCTTTTGACCCAGGCAGCCGGGAGGGCTGGCCGGGGGAATAAGCCGGGACGGGTGGTTGTCCAGACCTATAATGCCGACCATTATGCGATTATCGCCGGGTCTAACCATGACTATGCCGCTTTTTATGCCCAAGAGATAGAACTTCGCCGTGAACTTGACTATCCGCCGTATAGCCGGATTGTAAAATTTACCGTTCAAGGAACCGATGAAATCAAGGCGCGTCGCTTGGCTGAAGATACTGCGGCTAAGCTGAGAACACTAAAACTAGACGGAACAGTTATTGGACCGTTTCCGGCACCGGTGGCCAAGATTAGTGAGATATACCGGATGCATATTTTGCTAAAAACCACTGATATTGAAGCCGCCGTGGCGGCAGTACGAGCGGCGGAACTGGACCAAAAGGCGGGTATTGTTGTAGATGTTGACCCGTTGAATGTTTTATAAGTAAAAACTAAAGCAACGGATGATTTTTTACGGTGCTTATGCTAGAATGGTGAATAAAGGGAGGATGTTTGATGGCCGTGTTAGAGATTAGGAAAGCCGGAGATAAAATACTTAAAGAAATAGCCGCGCCAGTGGCTAAAATTGATAAACGTATTAGGCGTCTGTTAGACGATATGGCGCAGACGATGTATGCTGCAGACGGGGTGGGACTTGCGGCACCGCAAGTTGGACTATCGCTCAGGATCGTAGTTATTGATGTAGGCGATGGGCTGGTTGAACTTATCAACCCGGTTATAACCGAAACAAAAGGTTGTGTTAAAGCTCAAGAAGGTTGTCTGAGCATTCCCGGTGTGATGGGCGAAGTAGAGAGGTATGCCGAAGTTACAGTCGAAGCACTTGATCGTAATGGTAAAAAAATTCAGCTATTGGGAACAGATTTGTTGGCGCGAGCGTTTCAACACGAGATTGACCACTTGGAAGGCGTATTATTTATTGACCGGGCCACAACTATTTCTACACAGGGGCAGCCGTGATGAATAAACTCAAAATAGTATATATGGGGACGCCGGATTTTGCGGTGCCTTGCTTGGACAAGCTAGTACAAGAAGCTCATGAAATTTTAGCTGTAGTTACTCAACCGGATCGTCCCAAAGGGCGGGGACGAAAACTTGCACCGTCGCCGGTGAAAGAAGCGGCGATTCGACATGAATTGCCGGTATTACAACCGGAAAAAATAAAAACGCCGGAATTTGTGGCTGAGTTAAAAGCCCTTAACCCGGATATAATTATAGTAGTTGCGTTTGGTCAGATTTTATCCTCAGCCATTTTAGAATTGCCCAAACTGGGCTGCATTAACGTTCATGCCTCGCTGTTACCGGCATATCGCGGAGCCGCGCCTATTCATTGGGCAGTCATCAATGGTGAACAAGTAACCGGGGTAACGACGATGTACATGGATGTCGGGCTGGATACCGGCGATATGATTTTGAAAGAAGAAATTCCGATTTCTGCGGACCAAACTACAGGAGAACTTTATGAACAGTTAAATCTATTGGGTGCCGAATTGTTAGCCAAAACCATAGAACTAATAGCGACAGGTGAGGCTCCAAGGACAGTTCAAGATAACTCCCAGGCTAGTTATGCCAAACTGCTTACCAGGGAAACCGAAAGCATAAATTGGCAGGCTTCGGCCCAACAAGTACATAACCTGGTACGGGGACTAAATCCTTGGCCGGGGGCTTATTGTCACCATGACGGCAAAAACCTTAAAGTATGGCGGACTCGGGTAGAATCCGCACAAACCGTGGCCGGTAAACCGGGACAGGTAGTTGTCGTTGGTGAGCACAGCTTTAAAGTAGCAACAGTTAAAGGCGTAGTCGAAATATTAGAAGTACAGCCGGAAAGCAAAAAACGTATGAGTGCAGGCGAGTATGTACGGGGGTATGGTCTGAATGTCGGGGAAATATTGGGCTAAAGGCGAAGCGCTTATCGCAGCAGTGCCGCGTCCGCAAAAAAGACTGTTTTTAGCGCTTATTTTGGTAAGCATACTAATAGCTGGTCTGTCTGGTTATTGGATATGGAAAGTCAGCTTTTCTGGGCTGGCTGATATTAGTGAACATTTGCCGCTGGTGGTTGGTACGATACTGCTGATTGTATTAGTGATAACCGCTTTCGGCTTTTTAGGTATTGTCACGGCTCTGGTTGGTTTGCCTACTCCCCCGGTGTTTTTGGGGGTGGCGTGGTCGGCGATCAATCTCTTATTTCCCCTGGCAATAAGAATTGGGAAAGTTTTTGATATTGAAAAAGAACAAATAGAACGATCATTTATTGAAGTAAGCAATCATTTGGTCCGGCAAAAAGTAATGAAAGTAAAACCGGATCGATTGTTAATATTAACACCACATTGCATTCAACAAGAAGCTTGTCCGCATAAGATCACTAGGGACGCTGCTAACTGCAAGCAGTGCGGTAAATGTCCGGTCGGAGATTTAGTAACCCTCGTGCGAGAGTATGGCGTTAACCTAGCGGTGGTTACCGGTGGTACCCTGGCTCGTAAAGTCGTGAAAACATTGCGGCCCCAAGCAGTATTGGCGATTGCCTGTGAACGGGATTTGACCAGTGGCATTCAGGATATATATCCGTTACCGGCGGTAGGAATCCTTAATGAACGACCGGAAGGACCATGTTGTAATACCACTGTCGATATTGCTAAAGTTGAAAAAGCGATAAATGATTTTATCAAATAATTATTTTGCGATGGATTAACTAGAGGTGGGTAAATGGCGACAAACATCAATGCGCGGGAAGTCGCGTTAAAAATTATTGGCGAAGTGGACACC
>JAGGAD010000105.1 GCA_017889625.1 Bacillota bacterium
ACAATTTTCAAGGAATGATAAAGCGAAAAAGCTATTTCCTCGTCGGCGAGATTTACCCCCAGTATTTCAGATATTTGTGTCAGACGGTATTTGATGGTATTTAAATGGACATGAAGTTCCTTGGACGTCTTTATTTTATTACTACCACTTTTTAGATAAGTATATAAAGTAGTAATAAGTTCTCCAGCGATATCACCATCATGTTCAAGCAAATTAAAAATACTTGAGTGGCAAAAACACATTAAGTTATCAAATGTAGAGCTTAGTTCCATCATGTGATATACGCTGTAGCCTTCATATGTATAAAGATACCGGCCGGGATCAATGCGGCTTCCTATTTCAACCGCTTTACGTGCTTGAAAATACTGGGCCCGAATATCTATAATCGAAAAAAAGGCATTACTAATGCCTGCTTGCAATCCATTTGCCGTTAGTATTGGAATTAACGGCGCAACAGCAGCTTTAAAGTCAGCAATACGCTGATCGGCACTATATAAAAGAATCATGCTATTTTCATAAATAAACCCTTTCGTGCCAATTAATTGATAGGTTAGTAATTCTATTAGTCGTTGCATCGCACTACCGCTCATTTCGGGCCGGTCTTGAGTCTGGATAGTCAGTACGTATAAAAAATTTTTAAACTTTAATTGCAACGCTTCCATACTCATAGCAATGGCCTTACGGTTTACTAAGCTAGAATCAAGTAATGTTTTGAGAAACGCCTCTGCCTTCCCCGTTTCGGTCTCTCTGATATTGGATACATGGATTCTTAACAGCTCAACAACTAAAAAATTACCAAGTACCGCCGCTGCCTCATAATCATAATCGGAAAGCGGCTTTATAATAGCCAAAACTTGCAGATATCCTTCAACCCTCCCCCCAGCTATAAGCTTTTTGCATGCTCCAGGGGAATCACCACCGAAGTTAACTTGTGAATCTGCTGCTGATGTCCGAAATATTTTCTTGTACTCTTGCTGAATCTGCTCGGTGGTTACAACAGAATCAACTTTATATTCACTTGAACTTAAATTAATCCCCAGCGCATCTTTAATATCTTCCGGCTTCGTATAACCGATTATTTTTTGGTGAGAATCGACGACAATAATCGGATTGCCCAAAAAAACAAACCCCACCTCCAGCATCTGGTTAAAATCATTACAGCATAGTAGCGATTTCGCTAATTCTGATAACTTAGAAGAACGCAAGCCCAATTCATACATAATATCAGCAATGTCTAACATTACTTTGCTAATGTCATCGCTACGGACAACGACAACCGATTTACCAGGAAAAAGGCTTTGGTCAATTAACAAAGACTGCTCGGCGACACATAAAATAGGAGCAAGAGAATCTATTGTACCCATCTTTTCTAATCCCACAGGTGTAGCAATATACAAAGCCTCGGAACAAATCACTTCTGAAATATCGGCTGGCAATCGTTCGATTTTTATAATATCGCGCGAAATATTGCCATAAACTTGGACACTAAATTTTTTTTCTAATTCTCCAACAAGAAAAGCCAGATCAAACCGCATAGAACTACCACTCCTTTCACCTAAACAAGCCGTATCTCTCCACCAATATTAGTGGATCTACAGCAAATAAATTAATGTTTCTCATAAAAAAACAAAAAACCTGCAAAGTTTCCATAATTTGCAGGTTTCTTATATGCCGACACCCAGTCAATATAGTTTTAACATCCCCCCAATAGATTTATTGAAAATATATAACAAAAAAGCCAATCAAGATGATTTTAAACCACCTCAACCAGCTCTTTTACTAGCCGTATTAAACTTTTCCTTACAAAAAGCCATCTATTTCGACCCCGCTGGATCTACCGCAACCGCAATTCGCGTTATCCCGCTTTGGCGAATAGCCTCCATCAACTCAACCACCCGCCCATGTTCAACACTTCGATCAGCATTAATGACCACCGCCACTTGATTGGTCTGGTTCTGATTTATTAGCCTCAACGCAGCCTCCGCGACCGACGCGAGCGGTTCTTTATTGTAAAATAGATTATTTTCTTTAGTCAGCGTCAGCGTAACCACTTGCGGTTGCGTATCCCGCACCCCAGACGCTTGCGGTAAATTAACCGGCATACTTTCTGCATTCGTCATAGTAAGTGTTGCCATCATGAAAAAAACCAAGAGAAAAAACATCGTATCAATCATTGGGATAATTTCAATCCGCGCTTTCTTGACTGGCTTACGCGACAATTTCATGTCGATTGCTCCTTCGCCGATTTTCCCAACACTATTTCCAACTGGCTTGCATAATACTCAATTAATTCAGTTTCCCGTTCAATTCGCGCGATAAAATAATTGTAGGGAATAAGAGCAATCACTGCTATGGTAATGCCAGTAGCTGTCGCAATAAGAGCTTCAGCAACCCCGCCGGTAACAGCGTGAGGGTGCCCCATCCCCGACACCGCCATAATCTGAAACGAATTAATCATCCCCACAATTGTGCCCAACAACCCTAATAGCGGCGACAAGGTAACAATTGTATCCAGCACCGGCATACCACGCCGCATCGCCGCCAGTTCTAAAATCGAAGCCGCTTCCATTACCTGCGACAAGCTGCCCGGACAAACAATACCGGCTGCCAACACCCTGACTACAGGCAACGCCGCCTTATTACTTATGTCTCGTACTTCAGCGATACGTCCCTGCTCAGCCAACACCAACACTTGTTCAGCAGCATCCGTTGTTTTAATCCGCCTAAAAAACAAAAACCTTTCAATAATAACCCCCACGGCTACAATCGAACAAATCAATAGCGGCAGCATTATCCAGCCGCCTTTAAACAACTCCTGCATCTTAATCCCCCACATCCCAGAAAATTTTCATGCATCATTCAGCATAAACCTTACCCTCACACTATGAAAACTGGCTATCGGAACACCGTTCTTTTTGGCTGGTGAGAATCGCCATTTTTTTACCCCTTGACAAGCAGCCGCATCCAAAACCGTATGCCCTGAACTTTCTTGCACCGATACCGCTTGGGCATTACCGCCATCATCAATAAGAATACGAACAACCACCAAGCCTTCCACCCCATCTTTTTTAGCCGACTGCGGATAATTTGGCTTCGGCGCATAAAGACACCCTGCCGACGAATCACCTCCACCGGCTGCTCCTTCGCCGTTAGCATTAGTACCACCACCGTCTGCAACCCCCACGTTACCAGTCATACCATTATTGCCAGTACCGCCAGAACTAACAGCCACCAATTGAGTTACTACCGCGGCTGAAGACGTCTCATCCGCCATGCTCTCTGACGAAACCTCAGCCACCGCCGATATTTGTTTTTCCTCTGACGCTGCAGAATACGCTTCATTGGTCATTGTCTCTATACTCTTCTTTTCTTCCGCGGTAGCCCCCGTTGCCGTCATCATTGTCGTCATATTGCCAATATCCAACACCTTGGCCTCGACAATATCAACTTCAAGGTTTTCCGGTTCCGGCATCGCTGCCTCCCCCCAATAAAGCGACGATACCCCCGGTTGGTTTCCCATAGGGGGATTTAAACCAAAAAAATTTATTGCTCTCCATTACAATGCTCACCACCTCACTTGACCCTGACTGCCTCCTTAAGCCCTGCCACCTATCACACTGCCGAAACACAAACCTTTCTTTTTACATCACCGTTTTCCACCAAAATTATTTTTACTTTTACATCATACACTTCTTGCAAATACGCTTCGGTTATCACCTCATCCGGTGTACCGAAAACAAAAGTATCCCCCTTCCCCATCACCGCAACTTTCGATGCGCAGTAGAAGGCATGATCCGGATAATGAGTAGTCATAATTACCCCAACTTTGCCGCTTGTCGCCAACTGATTAATTTGATTTAATACCTTAATCTGATTGCCAAAATCAAGGCTGGCCGTTGGCTCATCCATGACCAGAAACTCCGGTTCCTGAGCCAACGCTCTGGCAATAAGTACAAGCTGCCGTTCACCGCCGCTGATTTCGGTATACACTCGCTTGCTTAAATAGCTTATATTAAGCGTATCCAAGACTTGCTCAGCAATAATCCGGTCTTTTTTCCCCGGTGAAGCAAACGACCCCAAATGAGCATTTCTGCCCATAATTACTACATCCAACACTTCAAACGCAAACGGCGGCATATGATATTGGGGAACATAGCCAACTTTCGCGGCAAACTTACGCCGCGGCCACTTACTGACATCTTCACCATCCAAAAATATTTGCCCAGACCGGGGTTTCAAAAGGCCTAAAATAGTCTTAAAAAAAGTTGTTTTACCCACCCCATTCGGCCCCAATAAACAAAGCGACTCCCCGGTCGACATTTTTAACGATACATTACTTACTACAGGCCGGTTTAAATAACCGCAGCTTAGATTTTTAACTTCTAATTCCACAGTAAGCCTCCCCTTAACTCGTCCAGCCGCGTCGGCTAGCCAAAAGAAGATACATAAAAATCGGGGCCCCGATGATTGAGGTCAAAATTCCCAGTGGGATTTCAACCGACCACAGCGTCCGGGAAACATTATCGACAATCAACAAAAATCCACCGCCAATAATCATCGAAGCCGGCAACAACACCTTATAATTCGGACCAACCACCAACCTAGTTAAGTGCGGTACAATCAAACCAACCAAACCAATAACGCCGCTTACCGCAACCGCCGACGCCGTCATAAGGGTAGCGCATAAGACAATAACGCTACGCAATCTGCCAGTATTCACTCCTAAAGCTTGAGCCTCTTCATCACCAAAAGACATTACATTAAGCTTCCAACGCATTAAAACCAACGGGATAAGTCCGATCAGCATCGGACCAACAATCATTACTACTTCCTCTACACTTATTGTTGACAACCCTCCCATTAACCAAAATGTAATCGCCGGTAACTTACTAAACGGATCAGCTAAATATTTAACTAATGCAACCAGCGATGAAAACACCATACTGACAATAATACCGGCCAAAACCAGCACCAACATGGTGTCATTATTTTTACTCAATTTAGTACTAGCAAGATAGGTCACCGCTACCGCCAACAATCCAAAGGCAAACGCGAATAATTGAATCCAGAAAAAATCCAGTGAAAGCATAATTGCTAAGACAGCACCAAAACTTGCTCCAGCCGAAACTCCCAATATATCAGGAGAAACCATGGGATTGCGAAACATCCCCTGGTATGCGGCACCCGACGTAGCTAAGGCGGCTCCGACAAGCAACGCCGCCAAAATTCGCGGCAGCCGCACCTGGATAATTATTGTCTCCATATCATCAGTCCATGTTTGCGGCCATGAAAATAGCTTGGCCAAAAGAATATTGAACACGTTGTCCGGCGTCACCGGATAACGTCCAATAAGAAATGAGCCAAAAAACAGTACCACCAATGCCAGTCCTAAAAATTGCAATTTTACCTTATCAGACGATAGTATCTTATCCTTACTTACCAAACTGCCACCCACTTTACAACGCCGCTTAATATTATCGGCATATATTTCAACATACAAAGAAGTATCAATAAAACAGATATTAACTGTTTTATTGATACTTCTTTGTACCCTGGTGCAACTTTCTTCTACTTCATCTGCATCTTACTCAATTATTTTTGTTTTTAGTATAAAGCTACTGCAAACGCAAGTCAATATTTTATATCATGAAAAGCATATTTATTTTGTTTTTGTTATGTTATGTATGGTTATGTTATGTTAAAAAACGTGTAAAAGACCTATTTGTTAATGATTATGCTCTTATTTCGATAAAAACTCACCCTAAATCGCCATATATGGTGATAAATGACATTTGATGTTTTTACGCCAATACAATAACATTTATACCATAATTGGAAATAACTACAGCAATCATCATCGCAATTTAATTAAACAAAGATACACAGCAGTATCAACTTAAAGAGGCAACTCCTACTTAAGTTGATTTTTTTGTACTTCAAGAAGGATGGTGAGCTCCATGATCAATAAAACTCACAAACCGATATTGCCGCTCATATTGACAATTGCCTTTATATTAACGGGCTGCGCTCATCAAGCAACCCCGGACAACATCGGCAAAACAGCTATCACCGATGCCAGCGGAGCTGCAATTATGATTCCTGCTAAAATCGAGCGCATTGCTGATGCCTGGCCCGCCCACAACGAAGTATTATGCCTGCTGGGAGCTGGCAATAAAATTGTAGCCACAACAACCGCGGCTCAAGTGCCCTGGCTATACAAAATAAATCCGCAGTTTAACAAGGCAACCGCGGTATTCGGCGGAAATGACACCAATATCGAAGAACTCATGAAAGCTAAACCAGACATCGTTTTTATGACCGGCAATGGTAAAAATGCTTCGCAATTAACAAAAATGGGCATACCAACTATCCAAGTAGGCTTTAATGATTTCACCAGTTTAAAAGAATGCGTAAAACTAACCGGGACCATTCTTGGCAGCGAAAGCAGCCAACGGGCCGACCAATATATCGCTTATCTTGATGAAAAAATAAATCTTATTACCGCAGCAACGGCAGATATTCCTCTGGCCCAACGGCCACGAGTTATTCATGTGTCTTCGGTCAAACCGCTTCTTGTCGATGGGAAAAATACCATCATTAATGCCTGGATCGAACTTGCTGGCGGTACCAACGCCGCCGAAACAACCGCCAATACACCGGAAGTTTCGCTGGAACAAATCGTTAAATGGAATCCAGATATTATTATCATTGGCAATACAACGGGGTCGAAGAAGCTCTGCAAATTCAATGGGCCGCTAAAATCTTTCACCCTGACAAATTTGCTGATTTCGACATAGCTGAAGAAACACAGTACTTCTATCAGACTTTTTTTAATTACGAACTTTCCCCTGACGAGGCCGCAAAAATTCTTGCCGGTCAGCCCCCGACCGAGTAAACCCGGTCGCCGGGCAATGCTTAATAACAA